>NZ_JBFTMN010000017.1:0-119229 GCF_056397005.1 Pseudomonas sp. 05N431 | reverse complement strand
TCGCCCCAAGCGTACGGCACCTCGCCTAGGCTCGGCGTTCCCTCACTCCGGTGTCCATCAGGGGGCATCGCCTACGGTCTGCTGCGCGACGACCTCCTCTCGATGTGTCCGGCTGCGCCGTACGGCGCTGCGCGCCCACCCCCTGATGAACACCTCCACTCGGCCTTCCGAAGGGGCGGGTGGATCAAGATCAAGATCAACAGCGGCAGGCGAGCTAACGCTCGGCCTGTTGAGTGGTGGGCGCGTGTCATTGGTTATCTTTGGAGCTGTCGCAGGCTGCGATCTTTTGATCTTTTGATCAAACCTGGTATTCCGGCCTTTTTGCCAATCCTTCCTTCAGATACTCCACCAATTTGCGCACCTTCGGCGATAGATGCCGTTGTTGCGGATACAGCGCCCAGACGGCGGTGTTCGGTGGTTGATGAGCATCCAGCAACGACACCAGTGCGCCACTGTTCAGGTGCTCCAGCACGTAGTAGTCCGGCAGCTGACACAGCCCGACACCTTGTAGCGCTGCGTCGAGTACTGCTTGCCCGCTGTTACAGCGCCAATTGCCTTGTACTCGCTGGGAAAATTCTCTGCCGTCCTGCTCCAGTTGCCAGATGTCCGAACTGCCGATCAGGCAGTTGTGTCGACTCAGCTCGGACAAACTGTGCGGTCGGCCATAACGTTCCAGATAGGACGGCGAGGCGCACAAGTACATGCGTCGTGGCGCCAGGCGCGTGGCCACCAGTCGTGAGTCTTGCAGGCGACCGAGCCGGATCGCCAGGTCCAGGCCCTCGTGCACCAGGTCGAGCGGGCGGTTGCTCAGTTCGATATCGACCCGCAATTGTGGATAAAGCCCCATGAAGCTGGTCACCAGCGGCACGATGAAGCGTTCGCCGTATGCCACTGCACAGGTCATGCGCAGCATGCCTTTGGGTTCGCTGGTCAGGTCGCCGACGGCGCGCAAGGCTTCTTCGCGTCCGTCCTGCAAGCGTTGGCAGTGTTGCAAGAACGTTTGCCCGGCTTCGGTCAGCGTCACCCGGCGGGTACTGCGGTAAAGCAGGCGGGTTTGCAGGCGCTCTTCAAGGCGTACGATTTGTCGACTGATGTGCGAAGACGAAACCCCAAGGCGTTCGGCGGCAGCCGTGAACTGGTTGCATTCGGCGACGGCGACGAACTCATCGATGCCTTCCCAGCGGTTTTCGGACATGAAGATTATCCCTGTGTAGCAATAATGTTTTGCTTTTGGCTGGATTATTAATCGTCTGGTGGTGTTTTACACTCGTTGTCTCGTTTTTATTCGCTGGAGAGACAGGATGATCAAGTCGCGCGCTGCCGTTGCCTTCGAGGCCAAGAAACCCCTTGAGATCGTTGAAGTCGATGTCGCCATGCCCAAGGCGGGTGAAGTCCTGTTGCGTGTGGTCGCCTCCGGTGTTTGCCATACCGACGCCTACACCCTGTCGGGCGCTGACCCGGAAGGCATCTTCCCGTCGATCCTCGGCCACGAAGGTGGCGCGATTGTCGAAGCCATCGGCGAAGGTGTGACTTCGGTTGCGGTCGGCGATCACGTGATTCCGCTGTACACCCCGGAATGCGGCCAGTGCAAATTCTGCAAGTCGGGCAAGACCAACCTCTGCCAGGCCATTCGTGCGACCCAGGGCAAAGGCCTGATGCCAGACGGCACCACGCGCTTCTCCTACAAAGGTCAGCCGATTTTCCACTACATGGGCACGTCGACCTTCTCCGAATACACCGTGTTGCCGGAAATCTCCGTCGCGAAGATTCCTAAAGAAGCGCCGCTGGAAAAAGTCTGCCTGCTGGGTTGCGGCGTCACCACCGGGATCGGCGCGGTCATCAACACTGCGAAGGTCAAGCCGGGCGACACCGTGGCCATCTTCGGTCTGGGCGGTATTGGCCTGTCAGCGGTCATCGGTGCGGTCAAAGCCAAAGCCGGGCGAATTATTGCCATCGACATCAACCCGGCCAAGTTCGAAATCGCCAAGCAGTTGGGCGCTACCGATTGTGTGAACCCGAAAGATTTCGATCGTCCGATCCAGGACGTGATCGTCGACATGACTGACGGCGGCGTCGACTTCTCCTTCGAGTGCATCGGCAATGTACAGCTGATGCGTGCGGCACTGGAGTGCTGCCACAAGGGTTGGGGTGAGTCGGTGATCATCGGTGTTGCCGGTGCTGGCCAGGAAATCTCCACCCGTCCGTTCCAGTTGGTGACCGGTCGCGTCTGGCGCGGTTCGGCATTCGGCGGCGTGCGCGGTCGCACCGAGTTGCCAAGCTACGTGGAAATGGCCCAGACCGGCGAAATCCCGTTGGACACTTTCATTACCCACACCATGGGTCTGGAAGACATCAACAAGGCATTCGACCTGATGCATGAAGGCAAAAGCATCCGCTCTGTCATCCATTTCTGAGGTCGGCCATGAGTCTGGAAAATCTCTCATGCCAGAAGAGCTTCGGTGGCTGGCATAAACGCTACAAGCATCATTCCGAGGTGCTGGGCTGCGACATGGTGTTTGCCGTGTACCTGCCACCGCAAGCGGAGCAGGGCGGTAAGCTGCCGGTGTTGTACTGGCTGTCGGGATTGACCTGCACCGACGAAAACTTCATGCACAAGGCCGGCGCGATGCGCATGGCGGCCGAGCTGGGGCTGATCATTGTCGCGCCGGACACCAGTCCGCGAGGTGCCGATGTTCCGGGTGATCCGGACGGCGCATGGGATTTCGGCCTGGGTGCCGGGTTCTATCTGAATGCCACACAGGAGCCTTGGGCCAAGCACTATCGGATGCACGACTACGTGGTGCAGGAATTGCCGGCGTTGGTCGAAGCGCATTTTCCGGCCTCGGACAAACGTGGCGTCAGCGGCCACTCGATGGGTGGGCACGGCGCACTGGTCTGTGCCTTGCGCAACCCAGGGCGGTATCAGTCGGTGTCGGCCTTCGCGCCTATCAACAATCCGATGGATTGCCCTTGGGGTCAGAAGGCGTTTTCGCGCTATTTGGGCGAAGAGCGTTCGAAATGGCGCGAATGGGATGCCAGCGTGCTGATCGCGGAAGCCGGCGAAAAGCTGCCGTTGCTGGTGGATCAGGGCGATAGGGATGATTTCCTGGTCACTCAGCTCAAACCCGAAGTGCTGCAGCAGGCGGCGAAACTGGCCGGCCATCCGCTGACCTTGCGCCTGCAACCGGGCTACGACCACAGCTATTTCTTTATCGCCAGCTTTATTGATGAACACTTGCGACATCACGCACACGCTCTAGGCGCCTAAAGCAGGTAGAATCACGCCCTGACTAAATCGGGGCGTTTTTTTATGCGTATTGGCCACGGCTATGATGTGCACCGTTTCGCTGAAGGCGATTTCATCACTCTGGGCGGCGTGCGAATTGCACACGGTTTCGGACTGCTCGCCCATTCCGACGGCGACGTCTTGCTGCATTCGTTGAGCGATGCCTTGCTCGGCGCTGCGGCGCTGGGTGATATCGGTAAACACTTTCCAGACACCGACCCGCAATTCAAAGGTGCTGACAGCCGCGTACTGTTGCGTCACGTTGTCGCGCTGATCCATGCCAAGGGCTGGAAGGTCGGTAATGTCGATAACACCATCGTTGCCCAGGCGCCGAAAATGGCCCCGCATATCGAATCGATGCGTGCGCTGATCGCCGCGGATCTTCAAGTTGAGTTGGATCAAGTGAACGTGAAAGCTACCACCACCGAAAAGCTCGGCTTTGTCGGTCGCGAAGAAGGTATCGCCGTGCACTCCATTGCCTTGTTGCTGCGCGCATGAATGAACTGCAACTGCTTGGCCCGCGCGCCTACGGTGAAGCCCTCGGCACTGCCGTACTGAAAGCCATCGCGGAAGATTTTCAGGTCGATGAAGTCCTCGATATTCCGCTGACCGGCGAAGGTGAGCACCTGTGGATCTGGGTGGAAAAACGCGGCCTGAACACTGAAGAGGCGGCCCGGCGAATTGCCAAGGCTGCCGGCGTGCCGCTGCGTACCGTCAGCTATGCCGGCTTGAAAGATCGCCAGGCACTGACCCGCCAGTGGTTCAGCGTGCAATTGCCGGGTAAGGCCGATCCTGACTTGTCCGCGGCAGAAAACGACACACTGAAAATCCTCAAGACCGCACGCCATAAACGCAAGCTGCAGCGCGGTGCGCATTCGGCCAATGGTTTCACCTTGCGCCTGACCCAGCTCACCGGCGACAAGGCGGCGATTGACGCGCGTCTGCAACTGATCGCCAAACAAGGTGTTCCGAACTACTTCGGCGCGCAGCGTTTCGGCCATAACGGCGGCAACGTGGTGGATGCCCGTGACTGGGCGGCACGTAAAGCCTTGCCGGAGCAGCGCAACGTGCGTTCACGCTTGCTCTCCACTGCGCGCAGCTTTCTGTTCAATCAGGTGTTGGCGGCGCGAGTTGCCGACGGCAGCTGGCAGCGAGCCCAGGTGGGCGACTTGCTGGCTTTCACCGACAGCCGCAGCTTCTTCCCGGCAGGTGAGGCCGAGTGCAGTGACCCGCGTCTGGCGATCCTCGACCTGCACCCGACCGGGCCGCAGTGGGGCGAAGGCGAGTCACCCGCGACCGGTGCGACTCATGAGCTGGAGCAGCAGGTCGCTGCACGCGAAGCGGATTTGCGCGATTGGTTGATAAACGCTGGAATGAGCCATGAACGTCGCATCCTGCGGCTGCCCATTGGCGGGTTGACGTGGCATTATCCCGAGACTGACATTCTGCAACTGGAATTCGTCCTTCCGGCCGGATGCTTCGCCACCGTACTGGTGCGTGAACTCGTCGATCTGGTGCCGGTGGGGCAGACGGACAGCTCATGCGTATTCTGATTTCTAACGACGATGGGGTAACAGCACCCGGTCTTGCCGCGCTTCATGCTGCGCTGGCGGATTACACCGAGTGCGTGGTTATCGCCCCTGACCAGGACAAAAGCGGCGCCAGCAGTTCGTTGACGCTCGACCGTCCGTTGCACCCGCAAACCCTGGCCAATGGCTTTATCAGCCTTAATGGCACGCCGACCGATTGCGTGCACCTGGGCCTCAACGGGTTGCTGGAGTGTGAGCCGGATATGGTGGTTTCCGGGATTAATATGGGGGCCAACCTGGGCGACGATGTGCTGTATTCCGGCACGGTCGCGGCGGCACTCGAAGGGCGTTTCCTCGCGCTGCCATCGTTTGCCTTTTCGCTGGTATCGCGGCAAGTGGAACACCTGCCGACGGCGGCCTACTTTGCGCGCAAGCTGGTAGAGGCTCATGCCGACCTTGATTTGCCACCGCGCACGGTGCTGAACGTGAACATTCCCAATCTGCCTCTGGCTCACATTCGGGGCATTCAGCTGACACGCCTGGGTCATCGCGCCCGTGCTGCTGCGCCGATAAAGGTAGTCGACCCGCGTGGCAAGTCCGGCTACTGGATTGCCGCGGCCGGTGATGTGGAAGATGGCGGGCCGGGCACGGATTTCCATGCAGTGATGCAGGGCTACGTTTCGATCACGCCGCTGCAACTCGATCGCACCTTCAATGATGCCTTTGAAAGTCTCGATGGCTGGCTGGAGGGGCTGCGCTGATGGCTCGTGAACAAGACGATATTCTGCGTCGTGGAATCGGGATGACCTCCCAGCGCACACGTGAACGGTTGATCCAGCGCCTGTATGAGGAAGGTCTGTCCAACGCCCAGGTGTTGGAGGTCATTCGGCGTACACCGCGTCATCTGTTTGTCGATGAAGCCCTGGCGCATCGAGCCTACGAAGACACGGCATTGCCGATCGGCCATAACCAGACCATTTCGCAGCCTTATATGGTGGCTCGCATGAGCGAGCTGCTGCTGGAGGCCGGTCCTCTGGATAAAGTGCTGGAAATTGGCACCGGGTCCGGCTACCAGACGGCGGTGTTGTCGCAATTGGTCGAGCGGGTGTTTTCCGTCGAGCGCATCAAGGTCCTGCAGGATCGTGCCAAGGAGCGCCTGGTCGAGTTGAACCTGCGCAACGTGGTGTTTCGCTGGGGCGACGGTTGGGAAGGCTGGCCGGCGCTGGCGCCATACAACGGCATTATCGTCACTGCGGTGGCGACCGATGTACCTCAGGCGTTGCTCGATCAATTAGCGCCGGGTGGGCGGTTGGTGATTCCGGTTGGTTCAGGGGAGGTTCAGCAATTGATGTTGATCATCCGTGAAGAACAAGGTTTTTCCAGGCGCGTTTTGGGGAGCGTGCGCTTCGTGCCATTGCTCCATGGGCCACTGGTTTAAGCATTTATTTAAAGACGCTGAATTCTGTTTGATTACCTTGGTCTTACAGCGGCATTGATCGGTTAAACGCGATTGAACAGCGATCAGCAAACGTGTGCGCGTGTCGATTTTGTTTTGCCGGCGGTAAAGCCCGAAGGGCCAGTTATACTTGCGACATTTCATGCCTGAATACGGCGATTTTTATCTTCAACCACCACAAAGGGAGCGGCGGGTGAGTCTCACAGTCATTGCGCAGCGTATCGGTACAACAAGCTTTCAGCGCCTGGTGACTGGCCTTGTCTTGAGTTCCTTGTTGGTCGGTTGCTCCAGCACGCGTTCAAGCGATGTGCGAGTGGTCGATCGTAATAACGCGGCGGCCCAACGCCCCGCAGTAACCACCGGTCAATACGTGGTCCGTCGCGGCGATACCCTGTTCTCGATCGCCTTTCGCTACGGCTGGGACTACAAGGCCCTGGCGGCACGCAACAACATTCCTACGCCTTACACAATCCATCCAGGTCAGACGATTCGCTTCGACGGGCGTTCCGGTTCAACGCCGACAGAGGTGGTGACCCCGGCCGGAACAGCCGCTTCTTCTTCGAGCAAATTTACCGTCACCCGACGTCCGGCATCGGGTGCGAGCCCGGCCAAAGAGACGGCTGCACCGTCCGTCGCAAACAAGCCGGCACCTGCGCCAATGCCTCCGGCAGGGCCTGCGCCGACAGGCTGGGGATGGCCATCCAACGGCATTTTGATTGGAAAATTCTCTTCAAACGGTAGTTTGAATAAAGGAATTGATATCGCCGGGGATTTGGGACAGCCTGTTTTAGCTGCGTCTGATGGGACGGTGGTTTACGCCGGGAGTGGCTTGCGGGGCTACGGCGAATTGGTCATTATCAAACACAGCGATACCTACGTCAGTGCCTACGGTCACAACCGCAGGCTGTTGGTTCGGGAGGGGCAGCAGGTCAAAGTCGGACAGACAATTGCCGAAATGGGGTCAACGGGTACAGACCGGGTGAAACTGCATTTTGAGATTCGCCGACAAGGTAAACCTGTAGATCCGCTGCAATTCCTGCCACGTCGTTGATTTGTTTCCAGCCTGTTCCGTCACGTAGAGGGAACAGGCTCCAGCGTTGCCAGGGATAAAGGCGTCGCTTGAGCCTGAGGTCGAACTCACCAAAGGACTATAACAATGGCTCTCAGTAAAGAAGTGCCGGAGTTTGACATCGACGATGAGGTTCTCCTTATGGAGACCGACGTCGCATCGGAAGAGATGTCGAATGAAGGATCCGCTACACCTTCAGTTCGCGCCAAATCCAGACACTCCGCAACACTTAAGCAGCATAAGTACATCGACTACACCCGAGCGCTCGATGCTACTCAGCTGTACCTCAACGAAATCGGCTTTTCCCCCTTGTTGTCACCGGAAGAAGAAGTTCATTTTGCGCGCCTGTCGCAAAGTGGCGATCCGGCTGGGCGCAAGCGCATGATTGAAAGCAACCTGCGACTGGTGGTGAAAATCGCCCGACGCTACGTCAATCGTGGGCTGTCACTGCTCGACCTGATCGAAGAGGGCAACCTCGGGCTGATCCGGGCGGTGGAAAAGTTTGATCCAGAGCGCGGCTTCCGCTTTTCGACCTACGCGACCTGGTGGATTCGTCAGACCATCGAGCGTGCGATCATGAACCAGACCCGGACCATCCGGTTGCCGATTCATGTGGTCAAAGAGCTCAACGTCTACCTTCGGGCAGCACGGGAGCTGACGCAAAAGCTCGATCATGAACCCTCTCCCGAAGAAATCGCCAACCTGCTGGAAAAACCGGTAGGAGAGGTCAAGCGCATGCTGGGCCTGAACGAGCGGGTTTCTTCGGTCGACGTCTCGCTGGGTCCGGATTCGGATAAAACCCTGCTGGACACCCTCACCGATGACCGCCCTACCGATCCTTGTGAGCTGCTTCAGGATGATGACCTGTCGCAGAGCATCGATCAGTGGCTCTCGGAGCTGACGGACAAACAGCGCGAGGTGGTGATCCGCCGCTTCGGCCTGCGCGGCCACGAGAGCAGTACGCTGGAAGACGTAGGCCTGGAGATTGGCCTGACCCGTGAGCGGGTCAGACAGATTCAGGTTGAAGGTCTGAAACGTCTGCGTGAAATCCTTGAGAAAAATGGCCTGTCGAGCGAATCGCTGTTCCAGTAGCGGGAGCGCGTTCGCCTGATAACAATAAGCCCCGTCTGTTTCGGGGCTTTTTGTTATTCGCCGATTAATGTGCTGTTCAAGCTTTGTAAGAGCTATTCGGACGCTTTCGCAGGTTAACGTAAGCCATGGCTTACTCTTTCGTAAGTGTTCGGTTTTTCTACCCGGTAGTAGTCATCTATCTTTGTTGGCTAAAATAGATAACTTATTGATTTATAATGATATTTTTTATAGTTAAACAGGCTGTTTCACCCGGATTTGCCCGTGGCGGGTGATTGCTCTTACCGGGGAACTCTTTAATATCAGCCCTGTGTCGACGGATAGACACAGCCATCAAGGATGATGGTCAAGGAACATCGCAAGGACGTGATTCATCAGGACGATGAAAAGGAACACAAGGAATAGGGAAAAAATGTGGGCGGGTCATACCGCCCCTTTTTTTTGCCTGCAGAAAAGGATCGCAACCCCTGAAACGCAAAAAGGCCCGCAAGGGGCCTTTTCAAGAGCGCGGCGATGATCAGCGAACGAGGTCTTTGATCTTGCCTTTAACGCCATCAAACTCTGCCGCGTCTGGCAGCGGATCTTTCTTCTCAGTGATGTTGGGCCAGATCTCGGCCAGTTCAACGTTCAGCTGAATGAATTCTTGCATCTCACTTGGCACTTCGTCTTCAGAGAAGATGGCCACAGCAGGGCATTCTGGCTCGCACAGGGCGCAGTCGATGCACTCATCCGGGTGAATCACCAGGAAGTTCGGGCCTTCGTAAAAGCAGTCCACCGGACACACTTCTACGCAGTCGGTGTACTTGCACTTGATGCAGTTGTCGGTGACGACGAAGGTCATTCTAATTCTCTCCTCAGGCGGCGGCGTGCTGCGCCCCTTCACGGTGGGGTCGCCAGGTTTGGGAGCGATAGTCTGCAGGCCAGGCTATTTGCCTGCAGCATCCCAAACCGCGCGAGATTCTAACAGCTTGCAGGCAAGTGCGTTAGATCCGTGTCTTTAATGTATAGAGCATTTCCAGCGCCTTACGCGGGGTCATGTCATCCAGATCAAGCTTGGCAAGTTCATCGAGCACTGGATGCGGCAGGCTGGCGAACATATCGCTCTGCTGCGGCGCGACCGGTTTGCCTTTGCTTGGCTGCGGCGTTTCGTGAGGCAGCGCGGTGGCTTCCAGTCGACCCAGATGCTCGCGAGCCCGCAGGATCACCTCGGTGGGGACGCCGGCCAGTTGCGCTACCGCCAATCCGTAGCTCTGGCTGGCAGGGCCAGGCAGTACGTGGTGGAGGAATACGATGCGCTCGTTGTGCTCGGTGGCATTGAGGTGGACGTTGGCCACCAGCGGCTGGCTTTCCGGCAGTACCGTCAGCTCGAAGTAGTGAGTGGCGAACAGCGTATAAGCGCGCAGCTGAGCCAGACGCTCGGCCGCAGCCCAAGCCAGCGACAGACCGTCGAAAGTGCTGGTGCCGCGACCGACTTCGTCCATCAGCACCAGGCTGCGTTCGGTGGCGTTGTGCAGGATGTTCGCGGTTTCACTCATCTCGACCATGAAGGTCGAACGACCACCGGCCAGGTCATCGCTGGAGCCGATCCGGGTGAAAATCCGGTCCACCAGCGACAATTCGCAACTGGCGGCGGGCACGAAGCTACCGATATGCGCCAGCAGCACGATCAGTGCGGTTTGTCGCATGTAAGTGGATTTACCGCCCATGTTCGGACCGGTAATCACCAGCATCCGCGTGCTGTCGTCCAGGTCCAGGTCGTTGGCCACGAACGGCGTGGTCAGTACTTGTTCAACCACCGGGTGACGGCCTTGGCTGATGCGCATGCACGGCTCGCTGACAAACCGTGGGCAATTCAGGTCCAGGTTCAGCGCGCGTTCGGCCAGGTTGCTCAAGACGTCCAGCTCGGCCAGTGCCGCGGCCGTGTCCTGCAGCGGTGGCAGTTGGCTGATCAGGTCTTCGAGCAGGGCTTCGTAAAGCATCTTCTCGCGGGCCAGCGCTCGGCTCTTGGCTGACAGCGCCTTGTCTTCGAAGGCTTTGAGCTCGGGCGTGATGAAACGCTCGGCACCCTTGAGGGTCTGGCGGCGGATGTAATCGGCCGGCGCCTGCTCGGCTTGCTTGCTTGGTAGTTCGATGAAGTAGCCGTGAATCCGGTTGTAGCCGACTTTCAGGTTGGCCAGGCCGGTACGCGCCTTTTCGCGGGCTTCGAGGTCGATCAGGAATTGTCCGGCGTTTTCGCTCAGCGATTGCAGCTCGTCGAGTTCGGCGTCGTAACCGGTTTTCAACACGCCACCGTCGCGGATCACCGCCGGCGGGTTGTCGATGATGGCTTTTTCCAGCAGGGCGGCCAGCTCGGGATATGTGCTGGTAGTCACGGCCAGTTGGTGAAGGTGTGGCGCCTCAAGCTCGGTCATCGCCACTTGCAGTTCTGGCAGGGCGCCGAGGGCGTCGCGCAGGCGAGCCAGGTCACGAGGGCGAGCGTTACGCAGGCCTATACGCGCCAGAATCCGCTCGATGTCCCCGATCTCTTTCAACTGCGGTTGGAGTTTCTCGAAGCGGTAACCGTCGAGCAGGCAGGTGATCGAGGTCTGGCGTGCCAGCAGCACGCTCAAGTCGCGCAGCGGGCGATTCAGCCAACGGGTCAGCAAGCGACTGCCCATCGCGGTCTGGCAACGGTCGACCACCGATTGCAGGGTGTTTTCACGGCCACCGGCAAGGTTGGTGTCCAGCTCCAGATTGCGACGGCTCGCACCGTCCAGCACCACGGTATCGTCCAGCCGCTCATGACGCAGGCTGCGCAAATGCGGCAGGGCGGTGCGCTGGGTTTCCTTGGCGTAGCTCAACAGGCAACCGGCGGCACCGATGGCCAGGGTCAGGTTCTCGCAGCCGAAACCTTTGAGGTCCTGAGTGGAAAATTGCTGGCAAAGACTTTTCAGCGCCGAATCACGCTCGAAATCCCACGGTGCGCGACGACGAACGCCACGGCGCTTCTCGGCCGGCAAGTCTTTTGGCCAGTCATCCGGAATCATCAGCTCGACCGGATTGACCCGCTCCAGCTCCGCGAGCAGGTTTTCCCAGCCTTTGATCTCCAGCACGCTGAAGTTGCCGCTGGTAATGTCCAGCACGGCCAGGCCGAACAGGCGCTCGTCACCCAGTACGGCGGCGATCAGGTTGTCGCGGCGCTCATCCAGTAGCGCTTCATCGCTGACGGTGCCGGGGGTGATAATTCGTACAACCTGACGGTCTACCGGACCTTTGCTGGTCGCCGGGTCGCCGACCTGTTCACAGATCACCACCGATTCACCGAGCTTGACCAGTTTCGCCAGGTAACCTTCCGCAGCATGGTAAGGAATCCCACACATCGGAATCGCCTGCCCGGCCGACTGCCCACGAGCGGTCAGGGTGATGTCCAGCAATTTGGCGGCCTTCTTCGCGTCTTCATAGAAGATCTCGTAGAAGTCACCCATGCGGTAGAACATCAACTGGTCAGGGTGCTGATTCTTCAGACGCCAGTACTGCTGCATCATCGGAGTGTGGGAAGACAGATCGGAGAGTGCTTTATTCATCAGGTAATCAGGCGAATTCGTTGAAAGGGGTGGGGCAAAAGAGGGACGTCGGCCCGGCTTTTCCGCGATGGGCGCAAGGTTACCATGGGCAGTCCGACCTACGCAGGGATGAAAGGCCAGCTGCGCATTTCAGCGGTTTATGCACTGGTTATGCAAAACAGCATTTGTCATCTTCGAAAAGAACAAGCACTATGCACGCTATGCAAAAACGCAATGTTTCTACCGTCTTAAGGGCGCTGCTCGATCAGCACGGGATCTCCCCCACGGAGCTTCACCGTCGCACCGGCGTGCCTCAATCCACCCTCTCGCGGATTCTCAGCGGGAAGATCGTCGATCCTTCGGATAAACACATCTCGAAGATCGCCGAGTACTTCCGTGTGAGCACTGACCTGTTGCGTGGTCGCGCCGATGTTGCGTCGGCCAACGCGCCTGCACGCGAAGAGTCGCATTCGGAACTCAAGGACATAAGCCTGTGGGATGACGATACCCCCGTCGATGACGACGAGGTCTCGGTCCCCTTTCTTCGCGAGGTTGAATTGGCTGCTGGATCAGGAAGATTCGTCATCGAAGAAAGCGAGCGCTCAAGCTTGCGCTTCGGCAAGCGCAGCTTGCGGCATAACGGTGTGCAGTTCGACCAGGCCAAATGCGTGACCGTGCGCGGCAACAGCATGTTGCCGGTGCTGCGCGACGGCGCCACGGTCGGGGTCAACGCCGGCAAGTCCGGGATTGGCGACATCGTTGATGGTGATCTGTATGCCATCAACCATAACGGCCAGCTGCGGGTGAAGCAGCTCTATCGTCTGCCTACCGGCATTCGTCTGCGTAGCTTCAATCGCGATGAACACCCGGATGAGGACTACACCTTCCAGGAAATCCAGGAAGAGCAGATCGTTATCCTCGGCCATGTCTTCTGGTGGGGCATGTACGCCCGCTAACCCTTGGCTGCCAGACAAAACCCGCGATCAAGCGGGTTTTTTTTCGCCTGACGAAAACCATCCCACCCTTTGTTTACGGGGCTTTCATGCGCCTGTGCATTTTCAATGCATAAATAATTGCATTTATGCATTGACTGTATATGCATCCATGCATATTCTTTGTCTCAAGCCGCTCAACAACGGCTCGCAACGAAGCTCTTTAGTTCCACAGCAAAGGCAGCGATGAACCGGCCTCAACGGTTCAGAGGGTTGGCAACTGACCCGGGTGTGCAGCGTAAAGCACCGTAAGCAGTTATCCGGCGGACAGGGTCGCGGTCGGAGGAACAATTTGAATGGATCCGTACCGCGCCAGTAGCGCCGAAAGATCAGATAGCAGGACCGCATTACTGAAAAGCCCGGCAGGCGCCGGGCTTTTTGGAATGCCTACCTACCGTCAGGCACATCAAGAGACAGCGTTTGAACAACACACAAACCCATCACCTATTTATCAACGCAGGAGGCGTGACATGACAAACGAGCAGCAAGCGTTGGCGGACATGCCTATCTGGCTGGTCATCGCCCTGGCGGTGGTCGGCGGGGTGTCCGGCGAAATGTGGCGCGCCGACAAAGAGGGCGCTCGCGGCTGGCCACTGTTGCGGCGCCTGGTGCTGCGCTCCGGGGCCTGCATGGTCTGCGGCGTCTCGACCATCATGCTGCTGTATGCCGCCGGCGTGTCGATCTGGACCGCCGGTGCTTTTGGTTGCCTCACTGCGATGGCCGGCGCCGATGTCGCCATCGGCTTGTATGAGCGCTGGGCAGCCAAGCGGATTGGGATCAATGAAATGGCGCCGCGTGATTCCAGCCAGGACCGCTAATGGTACTGGCAGCAAAGAGGATCACCGCTGAACAAGTCCAACGGACTGGCTGACGGGGGGCGTAGACAACGACCCCGACCTGCAAGGATGCGGGTCATCGGCGGTAACTTCCCTTAACTCAACAATTGACACTGTGACACTCGAACAGGAACCCGCTTATGTCTCCAAGTGTTATCAACAAACCCTCGGAGCTGATTCTCGCTATCGGTGAGGCACTTCGGCCGATTTATCCAGGCCTGAAGGTTGGGGGATATCAGGATTTCGATGGGGTTGTCGATGATGCCTGGGTCCTGATCGCGATTCAGCGCGATGCCGCAGGCACCCGGGCCAACGATGGGCGTATCGCTCATGTCCTGACGATCTCGCTGCAAGGCGTGGTCGCCGGGAAGAGCGGGCATTCAGGGTTTGAGGCCTGCAATCTCGCCAGCGCACTGAAGGACATCGTCACGGATAACCGTTGGGGCGTATCGGGAGGGCAATGCGACCTGCCGATGAGCATCGAGGCAGTGCCGTCGACCTTCACCAGTGGTGAGCAGGTGTACGACGCATGGACGGTTTCGTTTTCCCAGACGCTGTATTTCGGTCCGTCGTTGCTCGATGAGCCAACGGGCACACCGAAGTTCGCGTTCACCTCGCAGGTCTCGAACATCGACGATCCGGATCAATACACAGCGCTTGCATAACAAGCACTCAGGAGTAGCCCATGTTTGACGCTCTTCTACGTATGCAGCTTGGTCCGATCATTGAGCGTTTGGCCGAAATGGAGACCGAGTTCGAAGACCTGCACCGACGTGCCGACAGCTTCTGTCGCATCGGCGTGTGTGTAGAGGTCGATGCCGCCAGCAACACCTGCAAGGTCAGCCATGGGGATCTGCTGACGCCGGCAATCAGGTTCTTCAATCCGAGTGCTGGCGAACAGAGTGAGTCGCGCATCCCGTCCGA
Source organism: Pseudomonas sp. 05N431 (assembly GCF_056397005.1). NCBI lineage: Bacteria > Pseudomonadati > Pseudomonadota > Gammaproteobacteria > Pseudomonadales > Pseudomonadaceae > Pseudomonas > Pseudomonas sp. 05N431. The sequence goes on along the minus strand of NZ_JBFTMN010000017.1, from coordinate 104,506 downwards.
GGGTGAGCAGTGCTTGCTGTTGAACTATGGCGGTGGCGATGGCGCTGGGCAATCGGTCGCCTTGTTCGGCCTCAACAGCAACCGGTTTCCGCCGGTGTCGACCGTCGCCACGCTGACACGTCGCCTCCACAAGGATGGCACCGAAAGCAGCTACGACGACGCAAGCCATGTCCTGAGCTGGACCAATGGACAGACGACGTTCAAAGGCTCGCGTGAGTCGGTCGAGTTGACTGTCGGACCGGCGCGGCTGGCGCTGACCCCTGAGGCCATCGAGCTGAAACTGGGCGCGGTCGGCGTGTTGCTCGACGCCTCTGGCGTTCACTTCCTCGGCCCTCTGGTGGATCACCAGGGGCGAGTCATCAGTACGGCATAAGGGACTTCCCATGATTGGAGTCGATAGAAACACCGGAGCAGCGGTCGACGACTGGCTCCAGTTTGTGCAGCGCGCAACCCGCGCACTGACCACGCCGCTGGGCACTCGTCAAAAGCGCCCGCTGTATGGATCGCTGGTCCCTGATTTGCTGGGGCAGAACGTCGGCGACGATGTGTTGATCCTTGCGCAGAGCCATGCGGCACAGGCGTTTTACAACAAGGCAAACGGTATCGATGATTTTGAGCCTGAGGTCATTGTCGCCAGTCGTCGAGGGGCGGGGCTGCTGTTGCGCTTCGCCGGCACCTGGAAAAACCGCAAACAGACATTCGAGGTCGTGACATGAGCATGCTGATACCCGGTCAAAACCAATTGGCTGAGCCGGCGATCGTCACGGTCGAGGCGTTCGAGGCGCTGCTCGCCGAGTTCAAGGCGTTTGTCGTCGACTACGTGGCCGCCCGTTCACCGGAAACTGCCGCCAAACTGCAAATCAGCCTCGATAACGAAAGCGAGCTGCTGACCCTGGCGCTCGAGGCCTTTTGTGTGCGGCTGCAAACCCACGAACGCAAATACAACGCCCGCATCAAGCAGATGCTTGCATGGTGGGCGACCGGCAGTAACCTCGACGCCCGCCTCGCGGACATGGGGCTTGAGCGCCAGTTGCTGGACCCGGGAGACCCGGCGGCATTCCCGCCAATCCCAGCCACTTATGAAAGCGACGACGATGCCCGACTGCGCTACTACCTGGCGCCGCATGCACCGGCAGCGGGTTCGCGGATGCAGTATCGCCGCGAGGTATTCACCTTGGGCGAACGGCCCGCAGTGAAGGTCGAAACCACGGCCCCGGGCGTGGTGACGGTTACCTACAGCTTTGATCCGGATGGCTACGCGGCGCAGATCAAGGACGGCAACGGGCGCCGAACAGCGCCTGGCGAGGTGAGGGTTACTGTGCTGTCGCGAGAGGCAGACGGCACGCCGTCTGCGGACCTGCTGGACGGGGTTCGCCGGCACTTTGCCCGTCCCGACGTGAGGCCCGAAACGGATCTCGTCACGGTGCAGGCCGCTGAAATCAAGCGCTACAAAATCCGGGTGGTCGCGAAGATAAATGCCGGACCGGACTCGGGGTTGACCAAGGTCGCTGCCGAGCAGCAGTTGCAGGCGTATGCCGATGCGTGCCATCGGCTGGAAGGGCGGGTCGATCCGAGCTGGATCGATTACACGATACATACCGCCGGCGCGGTACAGCTGGAGATCCTCGAACCAGTGGAGCCCATCGTGACCACCGCCTTCCAGGCTCCGTACTGCACGGGTGTCGAGGTTGAGGTGCTCACGCTATGAGTGATGAAACGCACCGCCCGAGCCTTTTGCCGGCAAACAGCTCACCACTGGAAAAGGCCCTCGATCTCGGTTTTGGCCAGTTGCTCGATCGCATCGCGCTGCCGTTCCCCGAGCTCATGGACCCGGTCAACACGCCGTTGGCGTTCCTGCCGTATCTGGCGGCTGATCGTGGGGTTGCTGAGTGGAGCTCTGAGGCACCCGAGGCTGAAAAGCGTTTAACGGTAGAACTCGCGTGGTCAACCGCGCGGCAGGCCGGTACGCGAAAGGCCCTGGAGAACGCCGCCAAGGGTTTGCAATTAGTGCCCGAGATTCGCGCCTGGTACGAGCAGACCCCGCCAGGCCAGCCCTATAGCTTTTCCGTGAGGGCCTTTACCCAGCAGCCCTACAGCGAAGAAATCGACGCGCGTCTCGATCGACGCCTGGCGGATGCAAAGAGCGAACGCGACACCTTGTCGGTGTCCGTGGGCCTGAGCGCATTTGGCAACCACGTCATCGGCGCAGCCACCGTTTGCGGTGAGCTGACCACGGTTTATCCGATCGTGATCGAGGGGCTTGAAGCCTCGGGTCAGGTCTTTATGGCCGCCGGGCTCTACAGCGTCGAAACATCCACTATTTATCCTCAGGGGTCCTAAATGGCCGACTATTACACCCTGCTCACGAATGCGGGGATCGCCTACGAAACTGCCTGCAAGGCGGCGGGCGTACCGATCAAGTTGTCACAAATTTCGGTCGGTGACGGCGGTGGCGCGGTTTACAACCCTGCCGCGACCGACACAGCACTCAAGCGCGAAGTGTGGCGCGGGCCACTGAACGCGCTGTTCCAGGACGAGAAAAACCCCAGCTGGTTGCTGGCCGAAGTCACCATCCCGCCCGAAGTCGGCGGCTGGTATGTGCGTGAAGCCGGGCTCTGGACCGATACCGGCATTCTGTACGCCATCGTCAAATACCCGGAGTCGTTCAAGCCGGTATTAGCGACGTCGGGTTCGGGGAAAGAGTTCTACATCCGCTCGATTTTCGAGACCAGTAATGCCGCGTTGGTGACGTTGTTGATCGACGATACGGTCGTCAAGGCCACTCGGGCCTGGGTGTCGAGCTATGTCGCTGACGAGCTCGCGAAGCTCGACAGAAAGCAGTCTGTGCGAGTGGCAACGACGGCCAACATTGTTTTAAGTGGTGCGCAAACGCTTGACGGAATCGCAGTCGTCGCAGGTGATCGAGTTCTTGTTAAATCTCAAGCCTCCGCGAAAGAAAACGGCATTTATGTCGCCGCGAATGATGCATGGATTCGCGCTAAGGATGCCGATGCGAGCGTCAAGGTCACCTCGGGATTGAGTGTTCCGGTAGAGGAGGGGGCGACGCTCGCCGATACGACCTGGCAATTGGTCACGGATGGAGCGATTGTGCTGGGCACTACGGCGCTGACTTTTCAGAACGTGACTCAGGGGTTTGCGCCAATCAATTCGCCGGCTTTGCTGGGAAATCCAACGACTCCAACGCCAGGCTTGTTCAGTAGTGATAAATCGATTGCGACGACTGAGTATGTTCAGCGCGCATTGGGTAGTTATGCGGGGCAAACTAACTACGCGGGCGATACTGTTTTAACCGCGGCTGATGTCGGCAAACTTTCAATATTAACCACTGCTGCGACAGTGACGCTTCCAGAGTGGGCAACTGTTCCTCCTGGTGGTCTCTTGACCATCGTTAGCGGGGGTGGTGCGCCGGTCACTGTCAAAGCCAGGAGCGGGGAAAGCCTTGGCACCCAGAGCGGTCAGAATGGTCCGTTCACAATTTCCAGTGCCACTTTTGCTGTATTCCGGCGCTTGCTACAAGCACCCGGGTGGAGCCTGGATGCTGGAGACGCTTCGCTGAAGTATTCGCCGATGATGTCTGGCGCGTATTGGACAACGCAGCCGCAGTTCAGCAATACCAAGGCGTTAGCAACGACGGAGTTCGTGCAGAAAGCGATCGGTAGCTTCTCTGACAGTGTGGCAATTGCAGGGGGCAATGTAACGCTGACTGCTGCGCACATAGGCGCTCGGATTGAAATGTACGCAGCTGGCACCCTCACGCTACCCAAAGCGAGTTTGGTGCCTAGAGGGGCCTCAATCCTGATTACGACCTCCACTGGTTCGGGGGCGGTCTACCTGGCTGTTCAGGCTGGAGATTCGATCGCACTGAACAACGTCGCAGTGGCGGCGCCATACGCGATGTCCAGTGGGTCGGACTTGTACCTGGTATCAGATGGGGTTATGTGGCGCGGCCATGCAAGTCTTGAGTGCTTGAGAACTTCCCAGCTATTTGCCGCCAACTTTGGTGCCGACGCCAATCAAGTGTTGCCAAGCGGCTGGACATTTAAAATCGGGCACGCATCAACAATTGGCGCAACAGGGACGGTGCAAGTAACGTTCCCCGTCGCATTTCCTACCGCCTGCATGTTTGTGGGGGCCATCTACGCCGGGGGCAGTTCGGCGGTCAACCCGGCGCTTTGCCAGAGCGGAGTTCCGACCCGTACGGGGTTCACGGGCTATTTAACCAATGTGGCCGGCAATAACGCTGCTGTTACTGCAGGTGGTTACAACTGGCTGGCCATCGGCTATTGAGGGGGGGATATGTACGCTAAATGGATTGAAGAAGACAGTCGGTTTGCCTTCGATGAAACTGATAACGGGGGCATTGAGATAACAGCCGAAGAGCATGCGGTGCTCTTTGAGCCGGGGCGGGGGGGCAAGATCATAGGCATAGGGACTGATGGCCGTCCTGAATTGCAAGATCCACCATTGCCCACAGCAGAAGAGTTAGCGCTCGTTGAGCGTGTATGGCGAGACAAGCAGCTTTCGCTGACTGATGGAGTTGTTACACGTCACCGTGACGAACTTGAGGAAGGTATTGAAACAACCCTGACCTCAGTGCAGTACGTGAGTTTGCAAGGGTTCCGGCGAGCCCTTCGCAACTGGCCGGAAGCAGGAGAGTTTCCGTTGATTGATCATCGTCCGCCGCCACCTCTTTGGTTGGTAGACCCGCTCCAATAAACGCCCCGCACTGACGGGGCGTTTTCTTTTCCGCTGCGCATAACGCGGCACATTCCTGACAGCCCCGCTCATGCGGGGCTTTTCGCTTCTGGAGATCCTGAAATGGCAGAACGCCAAACGTACACCGTGCTCCTCCCGTTCCCCACCGGTGGTGGCCATTGGTCGAGTGTCGGCCAACAGCTCGAACTGCTCGATGTGGAGGCCAGCGCGTTGCGCAGCGCTGGCCGTCTGGAGCTGACCAGCGTCCTCGAGGCCGAGGCCTCCCCAACCAATCCGGCCCAAACGGCCACCATCGAAAAGGTTGAATAACCATGGCTGAGGTTTTGAACTTCGAGCACAACGGCATTACCGTCAATGCCACCGAATCCCCTGAGGCCATGGGTGGCCTCGGTGACAACGTCATCGGTCTGGTCGGCACGGCGCCGAACGCCAATCCGCTGATCCCGAAAAACACCCCGTTCCGCATCAACAGCTTTACCACCCACGCGCAGCTCGATCCGACTGGTGCCGAAGCGGGCACGCTGTATCAGGCGGTTTACCAGATCCTGAAAGTGGTCAAGGTACCGGTGTATGTGGTCATCGTCGAAGAGGGCGCGACCCCGGCCGATACGCTGAACAACGTGATCGGCGGCAACGAAGCGCTGACCGGTCGCAAGCTGGGCCTGGCCGCGCTGAGCGGTGTGCCTGAAGACCTGACCATCATCGGTGCTCCAGGCTTTACCGGCACCAAAGCGGTGGCCAGCGAGTTCGCCTCGTTCGGCAAGCGCATCAAGGCCCGTGTGGTGCTTGATGGCAAGGACACTTCGGTTGCCGATCAGGTGACTTACAGCGGCGAACTGGGCGGTGCGGATCTGGGTTTCGACCGTTGCCTCGTCGTGCACAACATGCCGGCGGTGTACTCCAAAGCAGCGAAGAAAAACGTGTTTCTGGCGCCTTCCAGCCTGGCCATCGCGGCACTGGCGAAAGTCAAACAGTGGGAAAGCCCGGGCAACCAGGTGACCTACGCCGAAGACGTTTCGCGGGTTGTGGAATACAACATCCTCGACACCTCGACCGAAGGCGATCTGCTGAACCGCTACGGCATCAGCTACTACGCACGGACCGTCCTCGGCGGCTTCTCGCTGCTGGGTAACCGCTCCATCACCGGCAAGTTCATCAGCTACGTCGGTCTGGAAGATGCCATCAGCCGCAAGCTGGTCAAGGCCGGCCAGAAAGCCATGGCCAAGAACCTGACCAAGTCGTTCATGGATCAGGAGGTCAAGCGCATCAACGACTGGCTGCAAACCCTGGTCGCCGACGAAACCATCCCCGGCGGCAGCGTGTACCTGCACCCGGAATTGAACAGCGTCGAGAAGTACAAGAACGGCACCTGGTTCATCGTCATCGACTACGGCCGCTACGCGCCGAATGAACACATGGTTTATCAACTCAACGCCCGCGATGAAATCATCGAGCAGTTCCTGGAGGATGTTCTCTAATGTTTACCAACCGCGTAAGACAGGCCATCGCGGCCACCCTGCAAGGCCTGCCGTTGTCGGCGACTGTTGAAGAGTTCACCCCGCCGAAAATCGAATTCGAAATGGAAGCAATGGCCGGCGGGCGCTTTATCGCCGAGGAAATGGCCAAGAGTGGCAAAGTGCTGGGCGCTACCCTCGTACTGCAAGGCGCCGGTCCGGAAATCATGCTCGCCCTGGGCGTGAAACTGGGCGACGACATTCTGCTGAACGTACGTGAAGCCGGTCAGGATCAGGACGGTAACACCTGGTTCACCTACCACACTGTGGGCGGCAAGCTGAAATCCCTTGCGGAAACCGCGCTGAAAATGAACGACAAGCCCAAGACCACCCTTGAGCTGTCCTGCCGCACCTACAACCGTCTGGAAAACGGCATCCCGGTGATCGACATCGACGTGCGCACCCAGAAGTTCGTGCTCAATGGCGTCGACATTCTCGGCGATGCCCGCCGCGCCGTGCTGCTGCCTTAAGCGACTGCAACACCTTCCTGTATCGCCGTCTTCACCTGCTGGTTTTCCAGCTTGCTGCGGGCGGCTTTTTTGTATGAGCAAGGAATTCATTTCATGTCCTGGATGCCGCCTAAACATGTCCTGTTGTCGCCGATTACCGGTGACGATGAGTCGCAGATCGAGCAGATCCAACTCAAGCCGCTGTACTACGCCGCACAGAAAGAGGCGCTGGCCCGCGCCGGCGAGGATGAGGACGATCAGTTCTTCGAACTGGCCAAATTGGCCACCGGCCTGTCAGTCAAGGAACTGGATCAGCTCAAACGCCCGGACTACGTAAGCATTGCGCAGTACGTGCACGAAATGTCGACCCGCCCGACGTCATACTTTCTACAGCAGGCTACCGAGGCTGACGCAGCGTCGGACGACGATCCCGATCAGGTGCAACTGCTGCAACCGCTCACTGTGGCGGGCCGCAGCATGACTTCGCTGACCCTGGAAATGCCGGTGCTGCGCGCGACCAAGGCGATGAAAAAACTGAAGACGGCCAAGGAACGTGCCGAGTTCATCACCGCCCATTGCACCGGGCTGATGCTTCCCGATCTGGACCTGCTGACCGTGCCCGACTGGACCCAGTTGCAGGTGCGCATCGACGATTTTTTAAACAAACCGGCGGACTTCTTTCGGAACGCGACATCGAAGTAATCCTCGATGTGGTGCCGCTCATTTACCCGGTAAGTGAGGCGGAAATTCTGGAGTGGGACGCCGGCAAGGCATTGCGCCGCTACGACATCGCGATCACTCGCCTTGGCGTGAAACAGGAGTAGAGCGGGATGGCGGACGATAGATATTCGCTCAAATACGCGGCCCTCGACGACAGTGGGTTGGCGTTCGGTAATACCAGCCTGACTACGGCAGTCACGAGTGTTGTGTCAGCACAAGGTACGGGCACGTCCGCCAGGGATCAGATGTCTGGCCTCGGTCTGGCGCTGGAAAACGTCGGGCTCAAGCTCGGTCTGCTGACGACGGCTATCGAGTCGTTGACCTTGAAGCTTTCGTCGCAACGATTGTTGTCCCAAACGATGGGAGCCGGTGCCAAGAGTGAGCCGGCCAGCGAGCAAAAGAGTGCGGGAAAATCGGGTAGCAGTATCGAACCGCCGGATTTGCTCAAACCCGCAATAGCGATGGATTCGGCCATGGCCGATCTGAAGCAGGCAACCCAATTTACCCCGCGTCAGAGCGAAGAGATGGCGCAGTCAGCCCAGCACATCGCCAGCGCTCCGCTGGTGGCGGCCGGGGGGACCAAGGCGGTTGATTTGGTGAAGATTGAAAGTCTGGTTGCCAGGGCAGGAATCGTTAGCGATCTGCCCAATGCTTCGGACCGACAGTTAGCGCTGCAGCGCTTCGCCAGTGACGCTGGCGTCGCCGCATCGGCGTTCAAAATGCCGGCCATGGATGTCGCGGAGATGATGGTCGGCTGGCGCACCTCCATGAAGCTCAACGGTGCTGAAACCTTTGACTTGGCGGATGCAACCAACCATCTGGGCAAGATACCCAATGGTGCGAAAGCAGCTGACATCGGTGCCGTCTTGCAGCGTGACGGTGCAGCGGCTACGGCGGCAGGCCTTTCCCCTGCGCTAGCCGCAGCGTTGACGGCAGCATTGCTCAATACCGGTACGCAAAAATCTGATGCCGGCGTAGCGCTAAAAAGCATCACCACGGTCATGGGCAAGGGTGATCAGGCCTCGGTAACCGAGCAAGCGGCCTGGAAGCAGCTGGGTCTGGAGCCGAAAGCGGTGGCGAGCGGCTTGCGTGACAAGGACGCCGCGCCTGGCACGGTGATGTCGGTGCTTGCGGCCTTGAACGCGCAACCTGCCGAGAATCGCGCGACGCTTGCCTCCACGCTATTTGGCGATGGTGATAAGGCAGCGCTGAACATGGCGCAAAACCTTACCGATGTGAATGGAGCCTTCTGGCAGGTAAAAGACAAAGCCCAGTACGCCACATCGGAGTTGGGTGACAAGGGCTCGGTGCGGCAAGACGCACTTGCACTGTCGAAAACCCGACAAGGCCAGTGGAACGTCTTGAGTGCAAGCAATGATCGTCTGTCGGTGGCCACGGGTAATGCTCTGGCGCCCGTGACGGATAGTTCGCTCCACTCGCTTGGTTCGCTGGTGGACGGCTTGAGTGAATTGGCTGAAGCATCTCCGAAAACCACCGCCGCAATTGTGCTGGTTGCAGCGGCGATCAAACCGCTGGTGGGGGCGCTGTTCAAAGCCATAACGGATGAGCTGACCAATCGGATGGCCAAGCGAGTCTTGGGTGGGGTGGCCGCACGGCTCCCTGATCGATTGGGTGAGGCGATTTCCGACGATTTCAGAAACAAAGGTCGGACGGACAAGCCGAATGCCAGCGAGACAAACAGGAGTCCAGAACCCAGAAATGGTCCGGCTGTGCGTGTGAGTCCGCGAGGCTCGCGTGCGAGCACTCCTCGCTGGGGCGGCGTGACGGCCTCGATGCGTTCGATAACCCGCAAACTGCCCGGACCACTGAAAGGAGTCGCTGCCGTCGCTGATGTGGCTGAGGGCGCACTGGCCGGCAACACCCGGATGGTGGGAGCAGGCCTGGGGGCTGCAGGTGGTGGCTGGGCGGGAGCTTCGGCCGGTGCGGCCGCGGGTGCCGCTTTGGGCAGTGTCGTTCCGCTGCTGGGTACAGCCATCGGTGGAGTTCTTGGCGGGCTGGTAGGCGGCTGGATGGGCAGTGAGTCAGGTGCCTGGTTGGGTGAAAAACTCGCAGCGCCCGCCGACAAACTTGCCGCTCCAGACCAGGTCAGCAAAGACCTGACCAACACCCAGACAACCAGTCAGCAAAACGCACTGACCGCGAACATTTATATCAATGGTCAGGATCAAGCCAGCGCCACTCAACTGGCAAACCTGGTGGTGCAGCATATTTCCGGGCAGTTCGGACTGATGACAACGACCAATCAACTCGCCGTGCGACGTGACACGGCCCTGACCGACGGGGTGGCTTGATGCGCCAGCAAATGGTGTTGGGCAGTTTCATTTTCGGCCTGTCCAGAAACTTCGCTTACCACAGCCTGGTGCGCACCTCGGACGGCGGCTGGAAGAGTATCGACATCCTCACCAGCAAACCCAAATCCAGTCAGATCGGCCAAGGCCTGCAAAGTCTGACGATAACAGGCAAGTCGATGTACGCGACGGCCATGGAGCGGCTCGATGAGCTGCGTGCATTGCAGGCGCTGCGCGTCCCTGTGCCGTTGGTTGACGGCATCGGCCGCAACTGGGGCCTGTGGCAGATCAGCAAGGTCTCGGAGACCCAGAGTGACGTCATTGATGACGGCACCGCGATGGTGGTTGGCTGGGTGATCGAATTGACGGAGTTCGCCAATGCGTAGGGTTCGAAGTATTGCCGGTGATTCGGTGAATCTGTTGCTCTACCGCGAGCTCAATCGTTGCGACGATGCGGCCGAAGAGGCGCTGTGGCGCCTCAATCCGATGCTGGCCGAACAGGGCCCGGTATTACCTGCGGGTATCTGGGTGGTTCTGCCGGAGCTTGACTCAAAACCCGTTGCGATCGCAGCGGTTTCGGCCTGGGATTAAGGAGGATCTATGGCTCTTGGTTTCACGCCAGCGGTGGAAATTTACGGCGCGAACGCTGCGTTGCTCAACGAACGGTTGATCTCCTGGCAGCACGTTGATGCGGCAGGAATAGAGTCCGATCAACTGACGCTTACGATCAATCTTGAAGGTCTTGAAGGGTTGCCCAGCCTCGGTGGGAAAATCGGCCTGCTGGTCGGTTATCTGGAGTCGGGGCTGGTGGATAAAGGCGAGTTCGTCATTTCCCGGCTCACGCCGACCCTGTTTCCATTGCGTCTGACGCTGGTGGCCACTGCGGCGCCGTTCAGTGCGGGGGATCAGACCGGGTTCAAGCAGCGCCGATCGGTCAGTCATGGTCCGACGACCTTGGGGGCGCTGTTTCGTGAGTTGACGTCCAGGCACGGTTTTTCCCCTCGCGTGGCCCCGGACCTGTCGCTGATAAAAATCGAGCACATCGATCAGTCCAACGAAACCGATATGGGGTTTCTGACTCGACTGGCCTACCTTCACGACGCTGTCGCCAAGCCGGTCAACGAGCTGTATGTGCTGGCACGACGGGGTCAGGCGAAATCGTTATCGGGCAAGGTTTTGCCAGACGTAAAGCTGTCGGTAACGACCAACAATCGTCCAGGCGATCAGGCTTTTATTTCTGCCACTCTGGATGAAACCGTCCGGGCGAAGTACCAGGGTTGCAAGACCAGCTGGTGGGATGCGGCGGCCGGCAGAGTACGTGTGGTCGAGAGTGGCATCGCGCCGTTCAAGACGATGCGCCAGCGCTACCAAAGCGCAAGCGATGCACAGGCGGCCGGCGAAGGCGAGGTCCGTCGGATGATGCGCGAAGCACTCAAGGTGAAGATCGGCTGCCCTGGTAATCCGGGATTGTCCGCCGAAGGGCTGGTGCTGCTGGATAGCACTTGGCCCGATTTCATGCGCGGTCGCTGGTCTATCGATAAGGTCACCGCCAGCGGAGATCGCGAGAAGAGTTATCGCTGCATGATCGAGGCGACCTGCCTGGACGCCAAGGCATAACACAAGTCCCGTGTGGGAGCGAGCTTGCTCGCGAAAGCGATTTCATACTCAACGTTGATGTTGTTGGTTACTCCGCTATCGCGAGCAAGCTCGCTCCCACAGGTAACTCAATTTGACTGGCCGGTATTGAGGTATGCCCGAATCTGATCGGGTGGTTGCCGCCTGGGCCTCAATCACACCTTTCACTCAATTCTGGAGCGCCTCCATGAAGATCTCTCCGATCCTCACGCAGTTGCGTGAGCAATGCCCAACCCTGGCCAATCGCGTGGCCGCCGGCATCGACCTCGCCACGCTGCAAACCGACGCACCGCTGCAAACCCCTTGCGCCTACGTCGTGCCGCTTGCCGATCTGGCGAGCAAAAGCGTGGCGCAAAACCTGATGCTGCAACCGATCCGCGACCGTTTCGAAGTGACCCTGGTGCTCGACACCACGGACGCTACAAAAGCGCTGGATCTGTTGCACGACCTGCGCGCCGAACTCTGGCGGGCACTGGTGGGTTTCAAGCCCGGTAATGGTTACGACGCCATCGGCTACGACGGTGGCGAACTGGTTTCCATCAACAGCAGTCGTGTGCTCTATCGCCTGCGCTTTTTTACCGAGTTTCAGCTCGGCCGCAATCTGCCAGGTCAGCCTGCGGAGAGCTGGCACGAGCGTGAACTGGACGGCTTGTCGTCCTTTACCGGGGTGACCGTGCGGGTCGATGCGATCGACCCGGCGGACCCCAACCTGAAACGTCCGGGGCCTGACGGGCGCCTGGAACTGACTTTCTCTGGAGACGTAAAGCAATGAGCAAACGCATCACTGTGCTGCCGGCCGAAGGCCGTGCCGTGCCCGACCCGGAAGCGGGCGATCTGTTGCCTCTCGAAGGCCGTGAAGTGCTGGACAACGCCTGGTGGCGTCGACGTCTGGCCGATGGCGATATTACTACCAACGCCGTGGAAGCGGCAAAACCACAGGGAGCCAAATAATGGCGATCGGATTCAGCAACATTCCTGCGGACATTCGTGTTCCGCTGTTCTACGCCGAGATGGACAATTCGGCAGCCAATAGCGCGTCGTCGGCCATGCGCCGGTTGATCGTCGCTCAGGTCAATGACAACGTTGCCAGCGCCGAAGTCGGCAAACTGGTGCTGGTGTCCAGCGTGGCGCTGGCCAAAAGCATCGGCGGCCAAGGCTCGATGCTGGCCTCGATGTACGAGACCTGGCGCAAGACCGACCCGGTTGGCGAAATCTGGTGCCTGCCGGTGCACAACACCGTAGGTAGCATTGCCAAAGGCGTGCTGACCCTGACCGGAACCGCCACCGAAAGCGGTGTGCTCAACCTGTACGTCGGTGGCGTGCGTGTTCAATCGGCTGTCGTTAATGCGGCAACCGCGGCTCAGGCCGCAACTGCACTGGCCTTGAAAATCAACGCCAGCGCCGATCTGCCGGTTACCGCCGCTGCGGTCGAAGGCGTGATTACCCTGACCGCGAAATGGACCGGCGACAGCGCCAACGACATCAGCCTGCAGTTCAATCGCCTGGGCAAGAGCAATGGCGAAGATACCCCGGCTGGCCTGACCACCGCCATCACCCCAATGGCCGGTGGCGCTGGCGTGCCGGATCAGGTGGCGGCAGTCGCTGCGCTCGGCGATGAACCGTTCGAATTCATCTGCATGCCGTGGACTGACACTGCGACCCTCAATACCTGGCAAGCCGTCATGGATGACAGCGTCGGTCGTTGGTCGTGGGCCAAGCAATTGTTCGGTCACGTCTACACCGCCAAACGCGGCACCGTTGGCACCCTGGTCGCCGCCGGTCAAACCCGTAACGATCAGCACATGACCATTCAGGCGCTGGAGCTGGGTGTCCCTCAACCGTTCTGGGTTCAGGCCGCCGCACTGGCTGCGCGCACTTCGGTGTTCATCTCTGCCGACGCCAGCCGTCCGACTCAAAGCGGCAGCCTGCCGGGTGTCGAACCGGCTCCGGCCAGTGAGCGTTTCACCCTGACCGAGCGCCAGTCGCTGCTCAACTACGGCATCGCTACCGCGTACTACGAAGGCGGCTACGTGCGCATTCAGCGGGCGATCACCACCTATCAGAAAAACGCTTATGGCCAGGCAGACAACTCCTACCTGGACAGCGAAACCATGCACCAGTCGGCGTTCATCGTGCGTCGCCTGCAAAGCGTGATCACCAGCAAGTATGGCCGCCACAAACTGGCCGCCGACGGCACCCGTTTCGGCGCCGGCCAACCGATCGTGACCCCGAGCACCATTCGCGGTGAACTGATCGCCCAGTACGCCAAGCTCGAACTGGAAGGCCACGTCGAGAACGCCGAGCTGTTCGCCGAGCACCTGATCGTCGAGCGCGACAGCCAGGACCCGAGCCGCGTCAACGTGCTGTTCCCGCCGGATTACATCAACGGCCTGCGCGTGTTCGCACTGCTCAACCAATTCCGTTTGCAGTACGACAACGCGGCCTGAGTGCCGCGTTTCACTGTGTGATTTGTGCCCACCTCGCGTGGGCTTTTTATTGAAGGGAGAAACACCATGGGTCAACTGATTGCGGGCACCTGCTACGTCAAAGTGGACGGCGCTCAACTGACCATCAACGGTGGCTGCGAAGCGCCGCTGATGTCCACCAAACGCGAAACACTGGTGCCGGGTTTCTACAAGGAAACCGACATCACCCCATCGTTCAAGGTCACGGCGCTGCACACCCCGGACTTCCCGCTCAAGCAGCTGATCGCCGGCACCGACATGACCGTCACCTGCGAATTCAGCAACGGCAAAGTCTTCGTGCTGGCCGGTGCCTACCTGGTCGATGCGCCGATTTCCAAGGGCGATGACGCGTCTATCGCGTTGGTCTTCGAAGGTGTGAAGGGGACCTGGCAATGACTCAAGCCGTGAAGCTGCAAGTGGCCATCGAGGCCCACGGCGAGCCGCTGACCGAACTGACCCTGCGCCGTCCGACGGTGCAGGAGGTGCGGGCGATCAAGGCGCTGCCGTACAAGATCGACAAGAGCGAAGAAGTCAGCCTGGACATGGATGTCGCGGCCAAATACATCGCAGTCTGCGCCGGCATCCCGCCGTCGTCGGTCAACCAGTTGGATCTGGCTGACCTCAATGCGCTGAGCTGGGCTGTCGCGAGTTTTTTCATGAGTGCGGCATCGGCGCCATCACCGACCTGATCGCTGTCGCCTATGACCTGGCCTGGTTCTGGAAGGTTGACCCCGAACAGATGATGGCCAGGCCACTGGACGTGCTCCGCGAATCACTGGAGCACGCGCAACGGATCAATGCGATGCAGCAGGTGCAGTGATGGCAGAGACAGAAAAGATTGAGAAAAAAGCGGTCTTGCTGACAGGCATCGATGAACTATCACCCAAGCTCAAGGACCTTCGGGCGAAAGTCGATGGCTTCAAAAACAACCTTGAGCAGGCCGGCATGGGCAAGCTGGATATCAGCGGCTTGTTCAAGGGCGGCAGCGTGGTCACGCCCTTCGTCGAAGGTATCAAGTCGGCCGCAGCGTTTCAGGGCAAATTGGCTGAGGTCGGTGAGACGGCAAAAAGCGTCGATATGCCGAGCGTGCCCAAAAGTGCTGCACAAAACCTGAACGTTTTCAGCGCTTCGATGGACAAGGTCTCGGTCGCGGTTGATGCGGCGTTGTTGCCCGCGGTCAGCGCGGTGGTGGTCGGTCTTGAACCGTTGCTCAATGGCGTCGGGACGTTGCTCAACGACAACCCGGAACTGGTCCAGGGAATTGCCGCGGGCGCTATTGCATTCTCGGCGATTCAAACCGCGGTCACCGCTACCACGCAGGCGCTTGACCTGATGAGTACGGTGCTCAAGACCAGCCCGTTGATGCTGGTTGCCATGGGCATTGCATTGGTGGCCGGGGTGATCGTTGCGAACTGGAAGCCGATCTCGGCGTTTTTCGCCGGGCTCTGGCAAGAGATTGCACCGGTTGTCATGCCGATGGTCGAGTTTTTCAAGACGATGTTCGCCTTCACCCCACTGGGGATGATCATCAACAACTGGGGGCCGATCAGTCAGGTGTTCGCCGCGCTCTGGGACGTGATCAAAGCGGCGGCTTCACTGCTGTTCGACGCGTTCAAGGTGATCTTCAGCTGGACACCATTGGGGATGATCATCGCCAACTGGCGTCCGATCAGCAGCTTCTTCAGTTCGCTTTGGCAAGGGGTCAAAGCCGTTGCTGTGCCGGTGATCGACTTCTTCAAGACGCTGTTTTCCTGGACTCCGTTGGGGATGATCGTTAGCAACTGGCAACCGCTGGTTGGATTGTTTTCAGCGATCTGGGATTTGCTTCGGGCTTTGGCTGTGCCAGTGATGGGCTTTTTCAAGAAGCTTTTCGACTGGTCGCCGCTGGGCATGGTGCTCAACAACTGGAAGCCACTGGTTGGTTTTTTCTCGGCGACCTGGGATGTGTTGCGGGCACTGGCAGCACCGGTGGCCGATTTCTTTAAAGGCCTGTTCGACTGGTCGCCGATGGCACTGGTCAGCGCAGCCTGGGACCCGTTGAGCAATTACTTCTCGGGGTTGTGGCAAACCCTGGAGGTGATGGCTCAACCGGTGGTGGACTTCTTCAAAGGCCTGTTCGATTGGTCGCCGATGGTGCAGGTCAGTGCGGCGTGGGAGCCACTGAGTGAATTCTTCTCTGGCTTGTGGGATTCGCTGAGCAGTGTCACGGCCCCGGTCGGGGAACTGTTCAAAACGCTGTTCGACTGGTCACCGATGGCGATGATTACCGAGCACTGGACGCCGATCATCGCGTGGTTCAGTGGGCTGTGGGAAAAGCTCAAGGCAATTATCGAACCGATCAATGACCTGTTCGGCGGCAGTGTCAGTGGCTTCATCGCGAAGATCACCGGCAAGGTCGAAGGCTTGACCGAGGCGCAACGGAAAACCAACGCCGAGGGCAAAGGTGAACTGGCGCCAGCGTTTTTCGGTGCCAGTAACGATCAATCGTCGCTGTCGAGTGATTTGCCGAAAGGCTCCAACGCCCTGGTGCAACAAAGCGCCGCCAACAACCGTGCGCAACTGGAGGGCGGCCTGACGGTGCGCTTTGAAAATGCACCGGCCGGCATGCGTACCGATCAACCACAGACTAATCAACCTGGCCTGGCCGTGACGTCGCAGATTGGCTATCGCTCACTGTCTCTAGGAGGTTCCAATGAGTTGGCGTGACCGTTTGTTACCGGCGTCGTTTCGCGGCGTCGGATTCTGGGTCGATCAGGCGAAAACCCCGGTTGGTCAGAAAGGTCAGTTGCATGAGTATCCCCAGCGTGACCAGCCGTTCTTCGAGGGCCTTGGCCAACAGGCGAAGATCCACGACCTGACGGCTTTTATCGTCGGGCCGGATTGCCTGGAGCAGCGTGACAAACTGCTCAAGGCGCTGGAGGAGGGCGCGGGTGAACTGGTTCACCCGTGGCTGGGGCGGATGCAGGTCAAGGTCGGCGAATGCGAAATGACCCAGACCCGTCAGGACGGCGGGCTAGTGACGTTCGCCCTGAAGTTCTACCCCGACCAGCCGCTGCAGTTCCCCACCGCTCAGGTCAACACTCGCGAGCAATTGCTGGTGTCGGCCGACAGCTTGTTGGGGTCGATGGTGCGGCGTTTCGAAGACGCCATGAGCCTCATCAAGGCAGCGCGGATCGGCATCAAGGAACTGCGCGACAGCCTCAAAGACGTCTACGAGGTCATCGAGCACGAGTTCAAGCAGGTGATCGAGACCTATAAGGAACTCAGTTTGCTGGTCAAGGCGATCAAGGAACTGCCTCGTGAAGTGAGTGCGGAGTTCAAGGGGTTGCTGGGCGACATCAAGGAGCTCGGGGACTTCGCTCGTGAGGGTTACCGTGGCGTGCTCGCCAGCGCTTCGCAGCAGGTTGAAGCGGTGAAAAAGATCGACGCTCCCAAGCTCACCACTGGCAAGGACACGGTGGCGGCGGCTCAGGCCATGGCCAATCTGGTGCAGGACGCGTTGTTGGTGAAGCTCGGTTATCAGGTGGCGCGGATGCCGGTGGCGACACCGGTGGTCAAATTGAACTCCACGCCGTCCCTCGCGCAGCAAGCGGTGCAGCCGGTGCAGCGGGTGGACGTGCCGGTGGCCGATGATGTGCTGACCTTGCGTGATGCGCTCAATGAAGCAATCTGGCAAGCCGCCCTCAAGGCGGACGCCGTGCATTATCAAGCGCTCAATGCAATGCGCCAGCAACTGTTCGGGCATCTGACGGCGGTGGCATCCTCCGGTGTGCGGCTGATCACGTTGTCGCCCAATCAGAGCATGCCGGCACTGGTGCTTACCTACAAATACCTGGGGGATGCCACTCGGGTGAGTGAAGTGACGCAACGCAACGGGGTGATTCACTTTGGATTCCTGCCCCCGGGCGGCCTGCAAATCGCCCGGGAGTAGACCATGACCGACCTTGCAAACGCCGTCAGCCTGACCGTTAACGGCCTGGATTATGGCGGCTGGAAAAGCGTGGAAATCAGTGCGGACCTGGAGCGTCAGTTCCGCACCTTCACACTCAACATCACCTGGCAATGGCCGGGGCAAACCCTGGCGGTGCCGATCAAACCCGGTTCGCGTTGCCAAGTGCGGATCGGTTGCGATCTGGTGCTCACGGGGCATGTCTACAAGGCGCCGGTCAGTTACGACGGCAAGCAGATCAGCCTGAGTATCGAGGGCAGTTCGCTGACCCGGGACCTGGTGGATTGTGCGGCGATCAACCGCCCGAGCCAATGGCAGGAACAAAGCGTGCTGAGCATCGTCCAGGCCCTGGCGTCGCCTTATGGCGTGGGGGTGGTCAGTGAGATTGCACAAACCGCCAAGTTGAATAAACACAGCATCGTCCCGGGAGAAACGGTGTTTCAGTCCATCGACCGCTTGCTGACCCTGTACCGGGTGTTCTCCACCGACGATGCCGAAGGCCGTGTGCTGTTGGCGAAACCCGGCAGCGGCGGGCGGGCCAGTGATGTGCTGGAACTGGGCAAGAACATTCTCTCGGCCAACGCGCCGATGGATTTCAGCCAGGTCTTTTCTGAGTACCGGGTGATCGGCCAGCACAAGGGCAGCGACAGCAAAAGCGGTAGCGCGGTGAGCGAGGTGTCGGGTGTGGCGACTGATGCTACGGCCCAACGCAAACGGGTCACGGTGATCAGCGAAAGCGCTCAACTGACGACAGAACTGGCGCAGCAACGCGCCGACTGGGAAAGCGCCACCCGCACCGGCAAGGCCCTGACGACGACCTATCGCGTGCAAGGCTGGCGGCAATCCAACGGCGATTTGTGGCGGCACAACACGCTGGTTCGGGTGATCGACAAGGTGCTGGGTTTTGATCAGGACATGCTGATCTCGAAGGTCACTTACTCGCTCTCTGAGCAGGGCTCCATTACCACCCTGCAAGTGGCGCCGCCACATACCTTTGACGCCAACCCGGTGCCACCCAAGAAGTCTTGAGGTTGACGCTGAACCTGTGGGAGCGGGCTTGCTCGCGAAAGCGTCTTGCCTGACACACCGCGTCGTCCCATTCGCAGGCAAGCCAGCTCCCACAAAAAGCGCGCTCGCCATTCAAGGAAAACCCAATGAGCCTACTGACACGCCTCTTGGCGCGCGGCACTGTCGTGCTCGCCAATTCGGCTACCAAGCTGCAATCGCTGCAAATGCGCCTGACTGCCGGCGAAGTGAACGACGACATGGAGCACTTCGAACCTTACGGTTTCACCAGCAACCCGCTGGCCGGTGCCGAAGGTATCGCGACCTTTCTCGGCGGGGATCGCTCTCACTCCGTGGTGCTGGTGGTCGCCGATCGCCGCTATCGCCTCAAGGCGCTGGCGCCCGGTGAAGTGGCGATCTACACCGACGAAGGGGACAAGGTCCACTTCAAGCGCGGACGGATCATCGACATCGAAACCACCACGCTGAACATCCGCGCCAGCAGCGCTGTGAACATCGACACGCCGACCCTGACCCAGACCGGCAAGATCGTCTCTCAGGGCGACCAGGTCGCTGGCGGTATCAGCCAGATCAAACACGTGCATCCGGGCGTCCAGCCGGGCAACGGCCAGACCGCTGCACCCGCAGGAGGCCAGTGATGTTTATCAGTCATGACCTCAAAACCGCACTGACCCGCTCGGTGCTGATCAGCCTCTTCACCTGGCGCCGCGCAGCTGACGATGACTTCCTCGATGACGACGAACGCTTCGGCTGGTGGGGCGACAGTTTTCCCACGGTGGCCGACGATCGAATCGGCTCGCGACTGTGGTTGTTGCGCCGGGTCAAGCTCACCCGGCAGACCCAGCTTGACGCCGAATTTTATGCCCGCGAAGCCCTGCAATGGTTGATCGACGACGGCCATTGCAGCGCCATCGAGATTCTCAGCGAACGCCTCGACGACCAGCGCTTGAACCTGCGCACGGTCCTGACCCTGGCCGACGGTGAGCGTCTGGACATCAACCCTGAACACAGTTGGCAGGTGACCTATGCCGTTTGAAACGCCTTCGCTGCCGGTGCTGATCAAGCGCACCCAAAGCGACCTGGCCAGCGATTCGCTGCGCCAGTCCGATGCGCAAGTTCTGGCCCGAACCCTCGGCGGTGCAGCCTTTGGCCTGTATGGCTATCTGGACTGGATCGCCGAGCAGATTCTGCCGGACAAGGCCGATGAACCGACCCTGGAACGCATCGCCGCGCTACGCCTCAACCAGCCGCGTAAAGCGGCGCAATCCGCCCGCGGCAGCGTCAGCTTCAGCGCCACGGCGGGCGCGGTGCTGGACGTCGACACCCTGCTGCAATCGAGCGACGGTCGCACCTACAAAGTGACCGCTGCGAGCACCACCGGCAATGGCCTCAACAGCACCACCGTCGCCGCGCTGGACGCCGGATCGCTCGGCAATGCCGATGCGGGCATGACGCTGATCCCGGTGCAACCGATCCAGGGCATCGGCGGAGTCTTCACCGTGCTGGCGCCGGGCCTGACCGGCGGCATTGCCCGCGAAAGCCTCGAATCGCTGCGCTCGCGGGTGATCCGCTCGTACCGCATCATCCCTCACGGCGGCTCGGCGCAAGACTATGAAACCTGGGCGCTGGAGTGCCCGGGAATCACCCGCGCCTGGTGTCGTGGCAGCTATCTGGGGCCAGGCACTGTCGGTTTGTTCGTCATGCGTGACGACGACCCGCAACCGGTGCCGGACGCGACTCAACTGGCGTTGGTGCAGGCGTACATCGAGCCTTTGCGCCCGGTCACCGCCGAGCTGCATGTGCTGGCGCCGGTGCAGTTGCCGGTGACCTACCGTCTGCGCCTGACCCCCGACACCAGCGCCGTGCGCGCTGCCGTCGAAGCGCAGTTGCGCGACTTGCACAACCGTGAGGCCGGGCTCGGGGAAACCTTGCTGTTGACCCATATTGCCGAAGCCATCAGCAGCGCCACCGGCGAGAGCGATCACAAACTGGTCGAACCGGCCGCCGACGTTGCTGCCGCGAGCAATCAGCTGCTGACGTTCGGAGGTTGCGTATGGCTGGAATAAGAACGGCCGAGCAATACCAGGCCCAACTGCGCAGCCTGCTGCCCAGCGGCCCGGCCTGGGACCCGGAGCGGGTGCCGGAACTGGAGCAAGTGCTGGAAGGTGTCTCCCAGGAACTGGCTCGCCTCGACGCCCGCGCCGCCGACCTGCTCAACGAAATGGACCCGGCCGGCGTCAGCGAACTGGTGCCGGATTGGGAGCGGGTGATGAACCTGCCCGATCCGTGCCTGGGCCTGACCCCGCTGTTCGACGACCGCCGCCTCGCTGTACGTCGGCGGCTGCTCGCGGTCGGCAGCCAGGCGATCAGCTATTTCGTCGAAATCGCCCGCACCCAGGGCTACCCGAACGCCACCATCACCGAACTCGAAGCCCCGCGTATGGGCCGCTCGCGTTTCGGCGCGGCGCACTTCGGCACCTGGCAGGCGCAGTTCATGTGGACCCTCAACACCGGCGGCCGCTTGCTGCTGGGTCGGCGCTTCGGTGCCAGTTACTGGGGCGAACGCTTTGGCATGAACCCGGGCTCGGCGCTGGAGTGCCTGATACATCGCAGCGCACCGGCGCATACGTTGGTGCACATCAATTATGACTAGGGGATAGGAAATGGATTATCCGAAGAGTGTGCCTGGTGCTGGCCTGGTCAATGGCAAGTTTGTCGATGAAAACCCGGTTGGCGG
Source organism: Pseudomonas sp. 05N431 (assembly GCF_056397005.1). Lineage (NCBI taxonomy): Bacteria > Pseudomonadati > Pseudomonadota > Gammaproteobacteria > Pseudomonadales > Pseudomonadaceae > Pseudomonas > Pseudomonas sp. 05N431. The sequence goes on along the minus strand of NZ_JBFTMN010000017.1, from coordinate 82,965 downwards.
GACACCGGGCTCGTTGATCCCGGCAAGTTGGGGGAATGGGGTAACTGAAGAAATATTGGGGGTTATTGGTGCGGCTGGACTGACGTCTTCCGAGTCAAACAATAAACAGTTGCTGGAAGCGATTAATAAGCTGGTGGATGCTTCCTCGCAACGGGTTGGCAGTATTTCCGGAATGCTGAGGAATGCGAGCTTTTCGATACCGGTAGCGTCTTTAAGCGGAACGTTTAAAGCAGATGAGTTGACGGTTCAACCCGCAATGGGAGGGGCGGGTTATCGGCTGGCGAACTTTAATAAGTCCATCAACCTGGCCACTACTGGTGTCGGAGGCATGGATGCAGGCTCTGCTCCGATAAATGGTTTTGTTGCACTGTACGCAATCTATAACTCCGCCACTGGGGACAGTGGGATTCTGGCGGTTAACAGTACGTCGACCATCGCATCGGGAGTGTATGACGGCGGCAGGATGCCGGCTGGATATAACGCTTCGGCGCTGATCAGTGTCTGGGCAACCGATGCATCAGGCAAGTTGAAGGTGGGCGCGCAGCGCGGGCGTAAAGTTTATATCTCGCTGGCACAGGCTTATTTGGGTTCGGCGATCTTGAATGCTTCACCGTTGTCATTGGCAGGTATTGTTCCGCCGAACGCTTTTGAAGTTAATGGTGAAATGGTGATTTCCAATGGTTCCACCACGATGTCTTATATCAATCTGGTTTTGAATGCTAATGGTATAGGGTTGGGGCAGCAAATTATTGCCGGCCAGCTTGGTTCGGGGGCTGGCATCGCGGGTAACTATTCGATGCCGGTAATCAACAATCAAACTGTCTATATGCACTGCCAGAGTACTGCCGGGGCTCCTGTGTTCGAAGTGTATATCAGCAGCTATTCATTTAACTGATAGGGGTGAGGCATGGAAGTGGTCAACGTTCAGTTCGACAGTGAAGAGCGAAAGACGATTGTTGCAGAGTTTTCGGTTTTGCAAGATGTGAGCTTTTGGGAAAACCAGGGTGTTGTTTCGATAGATGATGAGCGGTACACGGAATTCAAGAAGAAAATGGGAGTTGCCACAAGTGCTGGTCAATCCTCCTCTACGACCGTCTTCCAACGGGCGCTTTCGTTTTTGCGCTGAACAACGTCAAGCCCAACGCTTATGCGCAGGTCACACCAACTGATGGGTTGGTTCACAAAAAAGATCAGGAGTTAAACGGTGGATTATCCAAAGAGTGTACCCAGCGCTGGGCTGGTGAATGGCAAGTTTGTCGATGAAAACCCCGTGGCCGGGACACCAGGATCGTTGATTCCGGCAAGTTGGGGGAATGCGGTAACGCAGGAGATTGTGAGTGCAATCAGCGCGGCAGGGATGGTGCCTGCAGAAAATCAAACTAATCAGCTGACACTGGCTATCAAGGAACTGGCGAAACTTGATCCACAGCAGCGTTTCCCGGCTCAGGTTTATCGTAAGAACCTTATTATTAACGGAAATTTTGATATCTGGCAGCGTGGCATTACCAATCTGGGCCCCAATTCGGGTGCCTTTATTGCGGACCGTTTCCGCTGTGATTGGAACGGCAATGCGGGTGTCAATATTTCCCGCCAGAATTTTGTGCTGGGGCAGACAGAAGTTCCCAATGAACCTCGGTATTTTCTGCGCTGGCAGCAAATTACCGCGGGTGCTGGAGCCAATACGCACAAGATTTCCCAAGCTATTGAGTCGGTTAGAACGTTGGCAGGAAAGTTGGCGACAGTAACGTTCTGGGCAAAAGCCGATATCGTACGCCAGGTAACTGTAACGGTGGCGCAGTTTTTTGGCGGAGGCTCGGAACCTGTTGTGACAACTGTCGGGAGTTTTCAATTAAGCAGTTCCTGGGCTCGATACAGTGCGACCGTTCAGGTTCCTTCCATTGCTGGCAAGACACTGGGGGCTGCAGGTAATGATTGTCTCAGGCTGGCGTTCGATCTCCCATTGAATGTGTTGCAGACAATCGATCTGGCTCAGGTCCAACTTGAAGAAGGTCCAGTGTCCACGCCCTTTGAGTTTCGTACTCCGGCAGACGAGTTGATGCTTTGTCAGCGCTATTACGAAAAAACCTTCAACCAGGATATTCAGCCAGGAGAAGCAACAAACTTGATAGCCGGAGCCCTTATATCGACCGTCAAAATGGGCCAGACCGGCTTTGCCTCCCAACCGTTGGCGCAGTGGTCCTTCAAGGTTGAAAAAAGAACAACGCCGAGCATCAGTCTATATAGGCCCACATCGAACGGAACACCGGGTCAATGGCGATCGGGCAGCGATCAGGTTTCATCCGCCAATGCTCGGCCCTATGCAGTGTCTACGCGAGGTGTATGGGTGGATAACTCCGATGTGGCAGTCGTCACCCAGTCTTATTACATCCACGCTACGGCTGATGCTGAAATTTAGGAGTGACGCAAGATGCGCTATCAATTAATGACGAGCGGAGTTTTTCGTCTCGCTGACTCGGTTTTTATTCCTGAAGATTCAACTAATCGTGACTGGATTCTCTATCAGGAGTGGCTGAGTCACGGTGGTGAATCACTTCCGATGAACTCAAGTCCTGGACAGGAAGGAGTTGAACGCGCCTGGCGTGACTCCGAACTGTTTCAAACCGACGGTTTGGTTGCAAGGCATCGCGATGAACTGGAGGCGGGCGGGGCAACGACGTTATCCGCCGCAGAGTACGAAAGCTTGCAAACCTATCGCCGTGACTTGCGCAATTGGCCGGCTACCGAAGAGTTTCCCGTACTGACAGGGCGGCCGGTATTGCTTGCCCCCGTCAGCGTTATGGCCGCTCCAGTTAGGAAAGCACGGGTCAGGAAGTCTGTGAAACCGGTAGAGCCCGCCATCGCTCAATAGAGAATTATAAGGAGTGGAACATTGGACTATCCAAAAAGTGTCCCCGGCGTAGGGCTGGTGAATGGCAAGTTCGTTGATGAAAACGTGGTTTCCGGAACGCCGGGATCGTTGATTCCCGCGACATGGGGTAACAGTGTTACTCAGGAGCTGCTGACGGTTATCGCAAGTGCGGGACTGGCACCGACTGAAGCGGACAACGGCCAGTTGCTCAAGGCATTGCAAGTGACAATGGCGAAGGCGAGCCCTATGCGTTCATTGGTGACCAGTGTCTCGGGCTCCAAAGCATTGCTGGCCGAGGAGTTGGGACTCGTGCTGGTCAGTGCCGGCACGGATGCAGCCACCTTGCTGCTGCCTGCCGCCGATGGAGCGCTGGGTGTGCGTGACGTCATCGTGAGGCGGCTGGATAACAGCGGTAATCGGCTGACAGTCCAATGCATAGGCACGGACACGATCAAGTTTCATACCCACCTTCGTCCCACCGGTTATCCATTTCTGGTGTTGATGGGGGCGGGAGACTGGTGGCATTTGCGCAGCGATGGCCTCGGTAGCTGGTGGCCCGTCGGGCGGTTCGATGGTGTTCCGCTGGGGCGCCCCTTCTTTGAAACGACAACGCTCCTGAGCCCAGGCGGGTACGGTGCGCTAAACGGTTCTGTGTTGAGTCGAGCTGAATGGCCATGGCTGTGGGACCACGCCCAGCAGTCCGGGATGCTGAAAACCGAGGCGAGTCGGCTCGGCAATGAAGGCGGATGGACTACCGGTGATGGTGCGCTGACATTCCGCGGACCTGAGGGGCGAGGGGAGTTTTTGCGGATACTGTCCGAAGGACGAACGGTCGATACCGGACGTGTACCGGGATCGGCTCAATCCGGTACTTACCATTCCTATGCGTTTGGCGCTCAGGGCGCGGGTGCCATGGGGTCCCGATGGTCCGACAGTCTTACAGCGGTTGGTGCAGATACGCAGGAAGAAGTGCGCAACTTTGCGGTCGTCAATGGTGGGCCTACTTTTCCTGTAGGAACTACCTATCAGATGGATACCGCTAATACCTTGCTCTACTCCTTTAAGTCCCGGCCGCGAAATATTGCCTATCCAGGTCGAATCAAGATTATCTGAGGTGTCTATGTTTCATTATTTAGTCGACGATTCAGGTGTTCTGAACGGCCCGGTAGAGCTGTTTGTCACGCCGGGTCTTGGTGTGCAACTACCGAGTAATGCCGTCGAGTTACCTGAGGAACTTGCCGAGCCTGAAAACGGCTTTGTATGGGCCTGGGCTAAAGGCGCTCCCGAGGCCGCGCGTGACCGCCGTGGCACCGTATTTCAAACCCAAACAGGCGCTTCGACCACTTGGGAGCAGTTGGGTGAACTACCCGATGGTTTCACCGAGAAACCCTGGCCCGGTCAGCATTACGTTTGGCTCGATGGCGACTGGCAACTTGATCAATCGGCGAAAGAAGCGGCTGAACTGGCAAGTGTTCTGAAAGAGCGAGACAGCCGCTTGCGCGACGCTGCCATGCGCATCGCCCCGCTTCAATATGCTGTCGATCTGGGTGATGCCACGCAACAGGAACAATCGGCCCTGCTGGACTGGAAACGCTACTGCGTTGCCTTGAACCGCATCGAACAGCAAGCAGGGTATCCCCTCGAAGTCGAGTGGCCGATTCTGACGTTTTCTGAACCCAGGGAACCGACGAATTCACTGCGCTCGTTCTTCGGCCTTAAACAAAAGTAAATCGAGGACATCCTCATGCCTGTAACAGAAGGGCAACTGCTCAAGATCATGCCCAACGCCCGCCTTCAAGCGGGCGTTTTCGTTTCTGCCCTCAACACTGCCATGACCCACCGTCAGATCAACACCCCCAAACGCATCGCCGCGTTCCTTGCGCAAGTCGGCCATGAGTCGGGGCAATTGCGTTATGTGCGTGAGTTGGGCAACGACCAGTACCTCAGCAAGTACGACACCGGCGCGCTGGCCATCCGCTTGGGCAACACGCCTGAAGCTGACGGTGATGGTCAGCGTTATCGGGGGCGCGGGCTGATTCAGATCACCGGTCACGACAACTATCGTCGATGCAGCCTTGGGCTGTTCGGTGATGAGCGTTTACTGACCCTGCCTGAGTTGCTCGAGCAGCCGCAATGGGCCGCCGAGTCGGCAGCCTGGTTCTGGGAGCTGAACGGTTTGAACGAACTGGCCGATAGTGACCAGTTCAACAGCATCACCCGCCGGATCAACGGCGGGTTGAATGGGCTGGAAGAACGTATGCAGCTCTGGACACGGGCGAGGGCGGTGTTATGCCAGCCTTCGGTCTGATACCACTTCCGTACCGGGTGATCGGCGTTGCTGTGCTGGTGGCCATCGTGGCTGGCGGTGCCGCGGCAGTGTCCTGGCACATTCAGGATTGGCGTTACGGTCGGCAACTGGCGGAACAAGCCAGGTTGCACGGCGAGGCGCTGAACCAACTGACCCTGGCGGCGGCGAATCAACAGCGCGCCGAACAGGACAAGCGCCTGGCGCTGGAGCAGCGTCTTCAGGCCAGTGACCAAACCTATACAAAGGCCCTGAGTGATGCACAACGTAATCAAGGTCGCCTGCGCGACCGTCTTGCCACTGCTGATTTGCGCCTGTCAGTCCTCGTCGACCCCCGTGATGCCGACGCCGGTTGTGGTGTGTCAGCCGCCTCCGGCACCGGCGGCGTGGTTCATGGAGCCCTACGAGCCCGACTTGAGCCGGCGCATGCTCAACGAATTATCGGCATCACCGACACAGGCGACCGCGGACTGATTGCCTTGCAGGCCTGTCAGGCGTATGTCAGAGCCCTGGCTCATTAACATTTTGATCTAGCCCGCGTCTTGCAAGCGTGATTCGCTCGTGTACGGTAGTGCGCATGCCCGCCTGATCAAGGAGAGAGTCGTGAACGAAATCACCCAGCTTGCCGCGCAACTAGGCCGGCGTTTGCAGGTTCTCAATGCCCATGTCAGCACGGCCGAGTCCTGCACCGGCGGCGGGATCGCCGAAGCGATCACCCGGATTGCCGGCAGCTCGGCGTGGTTCGAGGCCGGCTATGTCACCTATTCCAATCGCCAGAAGACCCAGCAACTGAATGTCCCCGCCGAGTTGTTCACTGAGGTCGGGGCGGTCAGCCGTGAAGTGGTCGAAGCCATGGCACGTGGCGCCCAGCACAAGAGTCGCGCGCGTTTTACCGTGGCGGTCAGCGGTATTGCGGGACCGGACGGCGGTACGCCGAACAAACCGGTGGGCACCGTGTGGCTGGCCTGGAGTGTCGGAGATGCCGTGTATTCGGAGCGCCGACACTTCCCCGGCAACCGCGACGAGGTCCGCCGACAAACGGTGAAGGCCGCGCTAGAGGGGTTGCTGCAGTATGCCGCCGGAGAAATCTCAAATCAGGGGTAGGCGATCCCGAAACGCTGTGGAATAATACTGGCTACTTATACAGGTGTTGGCCGTCAGGCCTTATTGATTACGTGAGGACTTTAATGGACGACAACAAGAAGAAAGCCTTGGCTGCGGCCCTGGGTCAGATCGAACGTCAATTCGGCAAGGGTGCCGTAATGCGTATGGGCGATCAGGACCGTCAGGCGATCCCGGCTATTTCCACGGGCTCTCTGGGTCTGGACATCGCACTCGGCATTGGCGGTCTGCCAAAAGGCCGTATCGTTGAAATCTACGGTCCTGAATCCTCCGGTAAAACCACGCTGACACTGTCCGTGATCGCCCAGGCTCAAAAAGCTGGCGCGACCTGCGCATTCGTCGACGCCGAGCACGCCCTGGACCCGGAATATGCCGGCAAACTGGGCGTCAATGTCGACGACCTGCTGGTTTCCCAGCCGGATACCGGCGAGCAAGCCCTGGAAATCACCGACATGCTGGTGCGTTCCAACGCGGTTGACGTGATCATCGTCGACTCCGTGGCGGCCCTGGTTCCGAAGGCTGAAATCGAAGGCGAAATGGGTGACATGCACGTGGGCCTGCAAGCCCGTCTGATGTCCCAGGCGCTGCGTAAAATCACCGGTAACATCAAGAACGCCAACTGCCTGGTGATCTTCATCAACCAGATCCGGATGAAAATCGGCGTGATGTTTGGCAGCCCGGAAACCACCACCGGTGGTAACGCGCTGAAGTTCTACGCTTCGGTTCGTCTGGACATCCGCCGCACCGGCGCGGTGAAAGAAGGCGACGAAGTGGTCGGCAGCGAAACCCGTGTCAAAGTCGTCAAGAACAAGGTGGCTTCGCCGTTCCGTCAGGCCGAGTTCCAGATTCTTTACGGCAAGGGCATCTACCTCAACGGTGAGATGATCGACCTTGGCGTACTGCACGGCTTCGTTGAGAAATCCGGTGCCTGGTATGCCTATAACGGCAGCAAGATCGGTCAGGGCAAAGCCAACTCGGCCAAGTTCCTGCAGGACAACCCGGACATCGCTGCCACCCTTGAGAAGCAGATTCGCGACAAGCTGCTGACGCCGTCTGCTGACGTCAAGGCTTCTCCGGTCAAAGAGACCGAAGATGATCTGGCTGACGCTGATATCTGATTGATCCGATGACCGCCGTACTCGATACCCTCGTCGCGGTGCGGCGAACCGCAATGGACCTGCTCGCACGACGCGAGCACGGTCGAGTCGAGCTGACGCGTAAACTGCGTCAGCGCGGTGCTTCTGATGAAATGATCGATACAGCACTCGACCGTCTGACGGAAGAGGGGCTGCTGTCCGAATCCCGATACCTCGAAAGCTTCGTTTCCTACCGTGCCCGTTCCGGCTACGGCCCTTTGCGTATTCGCGAAGAGTTGAGCCAGCGTGGCTTGCAGCGTGCCGATATCGAACTCGCCCTGCGTGAAAGCGGAATCAGCTGGCAAGAAAACCTGGAGGAGACCTGGCGACGCAAGTTTGCCGGGCATTTACCGATAGACGCCCGCGAGCGCGCCAAGCAAGGGCGCTTCCTCGCCTATCGGGGATACTCCATGGAAATGATTGGCCGCTTGTTCAGCGGCCGAGGAATGGATGACTGACTGAAAGGGCCCGACTATTGAAATAGTCGGGCTTTTTTTTGCTCAAATAACCTTGATCTGTTCCCGTTTGCGCTGTGGCGTCTGGGGCGGCTGAGCCGTGGCCCAGTTTTCCGGCAGGTTGATGTAGTCGACCAGTTCACGCAGGCGTCCGTGATCACGGGCGTTGAACGTGAAGGACAGTCGCACCAGATGGCTGAACTGAGCCTCGTCGTGCTCCTCGCCAGCGTAAGTATGTTGATGAAAGTGATCGCTCAGGCACAGGTCGGCAAAGGCCTCCTGTATATGCTCGAGCGCCTGGTCGCTGAGTTTGTGATGCATGCGGATCACGAACTGATGTTTCAGCCAGCGGCTGGAGTGGAAGTTACTGTAGAACTGATTGATTTCCGCCACAGCGTCATCGACGGTGTACACCAGACGAATCAGCTTCAGGTCGTTCGACAGGATGTAATGGTTGGCCTCCAGTTGATTGCGGATGAAGTTCAGCGCGCCTTCCCAGAACGTGCCGCCAGGAGCATCCAGCAACACCACGGGAACCAGCGGGCTTTTTCCGGTCTGGATCAGGGTCAATACTTCCAGGGCTTCGTCCAGCGTGCCGAAGCCGCCTGGGCAGAGCACCAGCGCGTCGGCCTCTTTGACGAAGAACAGTTTGCGGGTAAAGAAAAAGTGAAACGGTAGCAGGTTGGCAGTGCCGCCTACGGTCGGATTCGCATGCTGCTCGAAGGGCAGGGTGATATTGAATCCAAGGCTGTTATCCCGACCTGCACCTTCATGGGCGGCGGCCATGATGCCGCCGCCGGCACCGGTGATGACCATCAGGTTCGATTGGGCGAGTTTTGCGCCCAGATCCCGGGCCAGGGCGTACAGCGGATGTTCAACCGGCGTACGTGCCGAGCCGAAAACGGTCACTTTACGTCGTCCCTTGAACTGCTCCAGCACACGGAAGGCATGCTCGAGTTCGCGCAGGGTTTGCTGGGTGATCTTGGCGTTCCAGCGGTTGTGGTCTTCTTGCGCCATGCGCAAGACGGTCAACATCATGTCGCGATAAATCGAAATATTTGGGCTATTGGGTGAAACCAGGTTGAGTTGCTCTTCGATCTTGCTGGTGAGATCGACGCCGATGCTTTGAAAATGGCGCACCAGAAGCTCATTCGGTTGGTAAGGCATTCAACTTCTCCTTCTACACAGAACCTTCGGCTCGAACGAGAAATTCGCCTGAGCCGCGACACCGCTTGTGTCGCTCTCAGCCCGCAAGAGGGCTGGGCACTACACCCGACTCGACCTGACCATGAAGCGTTGAAGTGGCGGTCGAGTCATCCAGACGGGTTCTGCTTATCCCTTGGATGAAAGAAACGTTCGCACGACAGGACTCTGAATGGGCAGCCCCTTTTCTGCCCCGAACATTAAACACCAATACATTGAATCTAGACGCTTGTGGTGAGTTGCGCTGACTTGATCATGGTCCTCGAAAGTCTTCGCTGGCAATCACTTATTGCGAGTTCACAACCGAGTGTCACCGCTCGTCAGAACCTCTGTCGGACGGCCAAGGCTCTGATTTACTCAGTTACAGACACAACACGACAGCATTGCGTCCAGGGCAAGGCGCAAGGCTTCAGGAGCTGTAGGGGATCATCGCGCAATGATTGGCGATCAAGTGCAAGGAGGCAGGCTATGAGCCTGGTGATTCTGGAGGTCGATGCGCAACTGTATCGATTGCTGCAGGCGGCGGCCGCGCGTAATCACGTGAGCCTTGAAGAGGAATGTCGTCGGCGCCTGGAGGACAAAGAGTGGCGCTCGCCTTATTTGCAGGCGCTGGTGGCGGAGTTGCGCGCCGATGATGAGCAACGACGCGCAGGTTCTCACTGATTCAAGTGATTACTTTTTCTTTTGTGCCGTTTGCGCAGGGCAATCCGATTCCTGGTAGCTGGCCGAGCCTACAGGACGATTGGTTTTGTTTTCCGAAAAGTCGTAACGCATGATCGCGCCCTTGGCCATCAGCTTGCGGTAGTTCACGTTGCGGCAAACGCTGGCGCCCAGTTGCAGATAAACCACTTTCGGGTTGGCACGCATTTCGTCGGCATAAGCTGATTGCACGCTGATGTGGTCGATCAGCTGTTTGCCATCAACCGTATAACCTTGGTCGAGAAGGTTCTCATTGATTTCCCGAGGTAGACCGACGTTACTTTCCGCAGCAACCTTTTCCAGCATCTTGCCCAGATTCAAGTCATTCAGGGAGGCTGCTTGAGCGCTGAAGGGCAGGGCCAGCAGAAGGGCAGCGGTGGGGACGATAAGGCGCAGCATGAAACTCTCCTGGTTCAGTGACTGGTGCTTCGACCAGCCACATGGCGGTGCGTTCAGTGGCGGCGGATTATAGGCGAGCGGGGGGTAGGCGGTACAGGTTTGGGCGAGCTGCTCTGGTAAACTGCCGCGACTTCCTGCCTTGCCGAGTGTTTTTTGTGTCGATATCCCTTTCCTGCGGATGCTGCCTGCGATGAGCGATGCAGCCCCACGTTTTGCCACGAACGCCGTAGCCCGTCTGCGCGATGAGCGAGAAGAGGAGAGCACCAAGCCTTTTCTGGCCCGCGGTTCACGGGCACCCCGTTGCCATACGTGCCGGGTGATCGAGAGTCACTGCCTGTGTAACTGGCGTCCCCAGGTCGAATCGCGTGCCGGCGTTTGCCTGATCATGACCAAAAAGGAAGTGTTCAAACCGAGCAACACCGGCTGGCTGATCGCAGACGTGGTCAGGGACAACTTTGCCTTTATCTGGTCGCGTACCGAGGTCGATCCGCAGTTGATCAAGCTTTTGTCCGACCCGCAATGGCAGCCTTATCTGGTGTTTCCCGGCGAATACGTTGCTCCCGAACGCGTGACTCATACCGTCGAGGCTACCAGCGAAAAGCGCCCGTTGTTCATCCTGCTGGACGCAACCTGGACAGAGGCGAGAAAGATTTTTCGGAAAAGCCCTTATTTCGACGGGTTTCCGATTCTGAGCCTGCTCCCCGAAAAGCTCTCGCGGTACCGCCTGCGAAGGTCTACCCGCAGCGAACACCTGTGCACCGCGGAAGTGGCCGCGTTGTGCCTGGATCTGGCAGGGGATGTAGACGCTGCATCGGCACTGGATGCCTATTTCGATGTGTTCAGCCAGCATTACCTCGATGCCAAGCATCAGCTGGAAATGAATGTCTCGACCCCGGCCCATACAGAATTGCTGCCTTTCGTTGAACACACCGCGCCGGTCATGTCCTGAGAGTCACCCATACTGACAGGTAACCGCGGGCTTGCGGCTTGACCACCCAGGCTTCGCTGGGCATCCTTGGCGCCGATTAGGGTGCGGCCGAAGATTGAAACGCCGGTTTTATGGGCTCTTGGCGTTGAACGTGCCCTGTTGGTGCCGCTGTCTGGCGGTACCTCGAGTTGCCTTGGCGAGGCCTGAATGCATCGGGTCTGCCATAAAAAACAGGATCATTTGAAAAATGGCCACATACGAAATCCTGATTGCCGATGACCACCCTCTCTTTCGCAGCGCGCTGCGCCAGGCCGTGACCCTGGGCCTTGGCCCCGAGGTTCGTCTGGTGGAAGTGGCGAGCATTGCCGAGCTGGAAGCCCGTCTGACCGAAAAGGCTGACTGGGATCTGGTGCTGCTGGACCTGAACATGCCGGGCGCGTACGGATTCTCGGGGCTGGTGCTGTTGCGCGGTCAATACCCGCAGATCCCGGTGGTGATGGTTTCGGCTCAGGAAGAAGCCTCGATCATGGTGCGTTCCCGTGAATTCGGGGCCAGCGGTTTCATTCCCAAATCCAGCTCACTGGAAGTGATCCAACAAGCCGTGCGCTCTGTGCTGGATGGCGATGTCTTCTGGCCGCCGCAGGCATTTGAAGCAGTCAGCGTTTCGGACGAGGCCAAGGCTGCCAGCGAAGGCTTGGCCAGTCTGACGCCACAGCAGTTCCGTGTATTGACCATGGTCTGCGAAGGTCTGCTGAACAAGCAGATTGCCTACGAGTTGAGTGTATCGGAGGCGACGATCAAGGCGCACGTGACGGCGATCTTCCGCAAGTTGGGGGTGCGTACCCGGACTCAGGCGGCGTTGTTGTTGCAACAACTTGAGTCAATTTCGAGCCACTAACGGCGCTTTCATTCACGCTTTTTTAACTTCTGTTGATCTAGCTTTTCTACTTCTTCTGGTTCAGTTGCCTACTTTATGTCGCCTTTCAAAGGTCAAACCGGTCTCAAGCGCATTCTCAATGCAGGTGGTTATTCACTCGACGGCCTGCGTGCAGCCTTCACTGGCGAAGCCGCTTTCCGTCAACTGGTCCTGCTCAATGTCATCCTGATTCCGCTGGCGTTTGTGCTGAACGTCAGCCACGTCGAGCGCGCTTTGCTGATTGCCGTCTGCATGCTGGCGCTGATTGTCGAGTTGCTCAATTCGGCCGTGGAAGCGGCAATAGACCGGATTTCCCTTGAGCGGCACCCGTTGTCGAAAAATGCCAAGGACATGGGCAGCGCTGCTCAGTTGATGGCCCTGAGCATGATCGTGATGGTGTGGGCGGTTATTCTGCTTTAAGCAATCGTCGGCAGAACGATCTCGTCGCTGCGCTGAACCCCGGCGGTGAAAGCGCGGCACAAGTCGAGAAACTCGCGCATGGCCGACGTCTGATATTTCTGTTTGTGCCAGATGAAATAAAACTGCCGCGCCAGATCCAGGTCTGGTGTTTCAACTGCCACCAGGCTGCCGCGGCGGAACGCGTCGCGTAGCGCCAACCGCGAAATACAGCCAATTCCCAAGCCGGACTCCACTGCGCGTTTGATCGCTTCGGTGTGTTCCAGCTCAAGCCGGATATTCAAGGCGCTTCGGTGATGACGCATGGCCTGGTCAAAGGTCAGACGCGTGCCGGAGCCTTGTTCGCGAAGGATCCACGCCTCGTGCGTCAGCTCCTCCATGCTTGCCTGGCCACGGGCGGCCAGCGGGTGCTGCGGGGCGCAAAACACCACCAGTTCATCCTCGACCCAGCTTTGTACCTCGATGTCCGGGTGGCTGCAGTCGCCTTCGATTAGACCCAGATCAATTTCATAGTGGGCGACTTGTTGCACGATGTTGGCAGTGTTCTGCACGTGCAGCTTCACCTGACTTTCCGGATGACGCTGCATGAAGCTGCCGATCAGTAAAGTCGCCAGGTAGTTGCCGATGGTGAGGGTGGCACCGACCGCCAGCGAGCCGAAACCGGACTTGCCGTTGAGCAGGTCCTCGATTTCCTTGGCCTGGTCGAGCAAGGCCACCGCTTGCGGCAGCAGTTGTTTGCCCATGGCGTTGAGGCTCAGCCGCTTGCCGGCGCGGTCGAACAGTTGGCAGCTGGATTGACGCTCGAGTTCGGTGATCGAGGTGCTGGCCGCCGACTGCGAAAGGTTGAGCAGACCGGCAGCACGAGAGACACTCTCTTGCTGAGCGACGGCGACGAAGACTTGAAGTTGACGTAGAGTAAATCGCATATCTATATAACCGATAACCCTTATCTTAATAATCCAGTTAACAGATATTGTCGCTGCCATTAGAATGCGATGCAATTGCGCACTGCTCTCTCGGCGCAGAGCATGCGCAGACAAAATCTCCAGGAGTCCCCCGTACATGAGCAACATGAACCACGAGCGTGTCCTCAGTGTTCATCACTGGAACGACACTCTGTTCAGCTTCAAGTGCACCCGCGATCCGGGCCTGCGCTTCGAGAACGGCCAGTTCGTGATGATCGGCCTGCAACAGCCCAACGGCCGCCCGCTTATGCGCGCTTACTCGATTGCCAGCCCGAACTGGGAAGAGCATCTCGAGTTCTTCAGCATCAAGGTTCCCGATGGTCCGCTGACTTCCCAGTTGCAACATCTGAAGGAAGGCGACGAGATCATCATCAGCAAAAAACCGACCGGCACCCTGGTGCTGGACGATTTGAAGCCTGGTAAGCATCTGTACCTGCTCAGCACCGGCACCGGTCTGGCGCCGTTCATGAGCGTCATCCAGGATCCGGAAACCTACGAGCGTTTCGAAAAAGTGATCCTGTGCCACGGCGTACGTTACGTCAACGAAGTCGCTTACCGCGAGTTCATCACCGAGCACCTGCCGCAGAACGAGTTCTTCGGCGAGGCCCTGCGTGACAAGTTGATCTACTACCCGACCGTGACCCGCGAGCCGTTCGAAAACGAAGGTCGTCTGACCGACCTGATGCGCAGCGGCAAGCTGTTCAGCGACATCGGCCTGCCGCCGATCAATCCTGAAGACGACCGCGCCATGCTCTGCGGCAGCCCGAGCATGCTCGACGAAACCAGCGAAGTACTGAACAGCTTCGGCCTGAAAGTTTCGCCGCGTATGCGTGAGCCCGGTGACTACCTGATCGAGCGTGCGTTCGTCGAGAAGTAAGCGCATCCCTCGGGGGGGCGGGCTTGTGTGGGAGCGGGCTTGCTCGCGAAAGCGGTTTAGCATTCAACGATGATGTTGACTGACAGTCCGTCTTCGCGAGCAAGCCCGCTCCCACATTAGTTATGCGTCTGACCCAAAAAGCCCGCGTTGCCTTTCCAGGCAACGTGGGCTTTTTCGTTTTCGGGTTTTTTTCGTTGATAGGGCTTATGTGTTGACGGGGATGACTTCAAGGACGCGGATCAGCCCGGCTTGCGGGTAATGCCAGCGTACGTCCAGGTCCCAGAACTGTGCGCCGTATTCGCGTTCGGGTGCGGGGGTCTGGTAAGCCGGGCGTGGGTCTTGGGCCAGGCATTGCTCGATCAGCTCGACCAAGGGCTCTTCAAGGCGCTGAGCGTGCGTATGCGCCTGTTGCAAGGCTGAGTCCGCCCACTGCACGGGAATCAGTTGCGGCGCGGCGCTGGCGATCTCGTTGGATGCGCCCGGGATGATATCGGCGTAGGGCACGTAGGGTTTGATGTCGAGAATCGGCGTACCGTCCAGCAGGTCAATGCCGGAGATCCACAGGCGATTGGCTTCAACCTTGTCCAGCTTGACCACCGATTGGCCAATGCCGTTGGGCCGATGGGTCGCGCGCGTGGCAAACACGCCCATGGACTTGTTGCCGCCCAGGCGCGGAGGGCGGACTTTGAGTCGCGGCTTGTCTTCCAGTGCCTGATGAAACAGGAACAGCAGCCAGACATGGCTGACCTGCTCCAGGCCTTGCACCGCATCACCCTGATCGAACGGTGCCACCAACTCCAGAATGCCGCGAGCGGCCGGCGCCAGTTGTGGCTGACGCGGAATGGCGAACTTCTCCTTGAAGCAGGAGCGCACAAAGCCGATCGGGGAAACGCTGTAGGTCATGGTCTGGGGTCGAGAGGGAAAAGAGGTGGGCATGATAACCCACGCTGCCTCTGTGGCGAGGGAGCTTGCTCCCGCTGGGGTGCGAAGCGCCCCCAAAACCTGTGACCGAGTCCTTCCCGATCAATTAAGGTGCCAATTTTACGGCTGCTGCGCAGCCGAACGGGAGCAAGCTCCCTCGCCACAAGAGCGTCAGAGGCTGAACCCGCCATCCAGTGGAATGATGTTCCCGGTCACCGCAGGTCTGGGATCAGCCGCGAACGCGCAGGGTCAGGCCCTTGAGGAAATTGCGCAGCAACTGGTCGCCACAAGGGCGATAGTTGGTGTGGCCGAACTTGCGGAACAGTGCGCTCAGCTCAGGCTTGGAGACCGGAAATTCGGCGGCCCTGAGGATGGCGTGCATGTCGTCTTCTTTCAGTTCGAAGGCCACGCGCAGTTTCTTCAGGATGATGTTGTTGGTGACTGGCAGCTCGATCGGCTGCGGTGGACGGCTTTCGTCCTTGCCGCGTTTGAAGAACACCAGGCCATCGAGGAAGTGCGCCATGACCTCGTCCGGGCAGCGTACGAAGCCTTCTTCGTCTTCTTCTTTCTTGTCGAGGTACGTCACCAGGTCGGGCAGGGTGACATCCATGCCGCCGAGCTTGATGATCTCGATGACTTTTTTGTCACTGATGTCGAGCATGTAGCGCACGCTGCGCAGTACGTCGTTATGAATCATGTGTGCAGTCCTGATCATTCAGCTGTGGGCGTTGCCGTTAACGGCGACGCCGAAATGTGTGGCGGCCTTAGAATTTCTCTTTGGCAGACAGATAGCGCCATTGGCCCACCGGCACTTTGCCGATGGAAACACCGCCGATACGGATGCGGCGGATGGCGACGACCTTGAGGCCGACAGCCTGGCAGAGCAGGGCGATGATCCCCGGTTGCGGGTTTTTCATCGCAAAGCGCAGGCGGTTTTCGTTCTGCCAGCTGGCTTTGACCGCCGGCAGTTCCTTGCCTTTGTACGACAGGCCGTGGGTCAGGCGGTTGAGCCCGTGAGCGACCATGTCGCCTTCGACCTCGACCACATACTCTTGCTCGATCTTGCTGGCATCGGCAGTGAGTTTGCGCAGGATCTTCCAGTCCTGGGTGAACACCAGCAGCCCGCTGGCGTTGGCCTGCAGGTCGGCGCTGGCGGTCAGGCGCAGGAAGTGGCCCTTGAGCGGACGTTTGCTGAAGCGGTGTTCTTCGCTCAGGGTCTCGGGGCCGATCAGTTGCAGGGCGGTGTCGGCATCCATGCCTGCTGGCGCGTGCAACAGGATGGTCACGGGTTCTGGCGCGGTGGCCTTGGCTTCGGGGTCGAGTTCGACTTTCTGGGTGTCGACCTTGAACTGCGGCTCATCGATGACTTCGCCGTCCACGGTGACCCAGCCGCCCTCAATGAACAGCTCAGCCTCCCGACGGGAGCAGCCGACGAGCTCGATGAGGCGTTTGGAGAGACGAATCGGGTCAGTCATGACAGGGGCCGTTACAAAAGGGGGGAGGCATTGTACCTGCCTCGCGCCGGTTAATCGCGGGTCCATTTGCCTCGTGTGGCTTTTAGCCGCGCCGGGCCTGTTGATTGGCCTGCTTCAAACGCATGTGCAGCAGCGGATAAGGCTGGCCCATGCCATCGACCTCCGAGCGTCCGATGACTTCGAAACCCTGTTTGAAATAGAACCCCAAGGCTTGCGGGTTTTGTTCATTGACGTCCAGTTCATCGGCGTTGAGGCGTTCCATGGCGTAGTTCAGCAGTTGTTTGCCCAGACCCTTGCCACGGTGTTCGGGGGCGATAAAGAGCATTTCGATCTTGCCTGCTGCAACGCCGGCGAACCCGGTGATGTGCTGGTGTCGGTCGCGGGTGCAGATCAGCATGACGGCATCCAGATAACGGGTGAGCACCAGGTTTTTCAGCAGCTCGATGTAACTGTTCGGCAAAAAGTCATGCGTAGCGCGTACCGACGCCTCCCAGACTCGGGTCAGTTCTTCATAGTCGCTGTGTTTCGGTGTGTGGATGACCGAATGATGGCGCATGCCCGCCTGCCCCTTATCCCGTGAGTGAGGTTGAATCCTCTTGCTGAACAATACGATAGACGTAAAAAAGCCCCGCATCTCGTGAAGAGAGCGGGGCTTTTCATATTTTTTGCGTTTAGATCTGTTCAGCCCACAGGTCGTATTCGTCGGCGTCGGTCACTTTGCACCAGACCTTGTCGCCCGGCTTGAGGTTGCTGCCGTTGTCGATGAAGACGTTGCCGTCGATTTCCGGGGCATCGAAGAAGCAACGGCCGACCGCGCCTTGCTCGTCGACTTCATCGACCAGCACTTCGATTTCACGGCCGATGCGCATTTGCAGGCGCGCCGAGCTGATGGCCTGCTGGTGCGCCATGAAGCGATCCCAGCGGTCTTGCTTGACCTCGTCCGGAACGATCTCCAGGTCCAGATCGTTGGCCGGAGCACCTTCAACCGGCGAGTACTGGAAGCAGCCGACGCGGTCGAGTTGGGCTTCGGTCAGCCAGTTCAGCAGGTACTGGAAGTCTTCTTCGGTTTCGCCGGGGAAGCCGACGATGAAGGTCGAACGGATGATCAGGTCCGGACAGATCTCGCGCCAGTTCTTGATGCGCGCCAGGGTCTTGTCTTCGAACGCCGGGCGTTTCATCGCCTTGAGCACTTTCGGGCTGGCGTGCTGGAACGGGATGTCCAGATACGGCAGGATTTTCCCGGCGGCCATCAGCGGGATCAGCTCATCGACGTGCGGGTACGGGTAAACGTAGTGCAGGCGAACCCAGACGCCGAGGGTGCTGAGCGCTTCGCACAGTTCGGTCATGCGGGTTTTCACCGGCGCGCCATTCCAGAAACCGGTGCGGTACTTGACGTCAACGCCGTAGGCGCTGGTGTCCTGGGAAATCACCAGCAGCTCTTTGACGCCGGATTTGACCAGGCGCTGGGCTTCGTCGAGCACATCGCCCACCGGGCGGCTGACCAGTTTGCCGCGCATCGACGGGATGATGCAGAAGCTGCAGCTGTGGTTGCAGCCTTCGGAAATCTTCAGGTAAGCGTAGTGGCGCGGCGTCAGCTTGATGCCTTGCGGCGGCACCAGGTCGATCAGCGGGTTGTGATCCTGGCGCGGTGGCACGACGTCGTGCACGGCGTTGACCACTTGCTCGTACTGCTGCGGACCGGTGACGGCCAGCACACTTGGGTGTACGTTGCGGATGTTGCCTTCTTCGACGCCCATGCAGCCGGTGACGATGACCTTGCCGTTTTCCTTGATGGCTTCGCCGATCACTTCAAGGGATTCGGCCTTGGCCGAGTCGATGAAGCCGCAGGTGTTGACCACCACGACATCGGCGTCCTGATAGGTGGACACGACATCATAGCCTTCCATGCGCAGTTGGGTGAGGATGCGCTCGGAGTCGACCAGTGCTTTCGGGCAACCCAGGGATACGAAACCAACTTTAGGGTTGGCCGGCGTTGTGGTGGACATGTCTAACCTCGGTGTTTTGTGACGCCTCCAGCCGACAACGGCAAGGCGACAGACGGGCGCTTGACGCGCCTCTGATCAAAAAGTGCGCAATTCTAGCGGTGGTCAGCGTACTTGACCAGCTTTATGGAGGGAAATACGACGAGTGCTGCGCTATGCTTCGCGCCGTTACACCCAGGCGTATTTTTTCAGTCAATAAATCGCCTGTATCAATAAGTAAAACAGCGCATGCTGCACGGCAGTCTGCGCAGATTGGCAAAGCTCAGGCGCTTGTTCGTGTCGTGCTTTTTACATGAAGCCCCGGTCTTGGTGGCAGGAGTGGTTGATGGGTCAGGCAAGTAGTCAGGCAGTAGGCTCAGCGCATTCCGGGGCAGCAAAGCCCTTGGGAATGCTGGTGGCGGCGGTCGGGGTGGTTTATGGCGATATCGGTACCAGCCCGCTCTATACCCTCAAAGAGGTGTTTACCGGTGGCTATGGGGTGCAAGCCAACCATGACGGAGTATTCGGGATTCTGGCGCTGATTTTCTGGTCGCTGATCTGGGTCGTCTCGATCAAGTACGTGTTGTTCATTCTGCGCGCCGACAACCAGGGCGAAGGCGGGATCATGGCCCTGACCGCGTTGGCGCGGCGAGCCTCGGCATCGTATCCGCGGCTGCAATCGGTACTGGTGATCCTCGGTCTGATTGGCGCTGCGTTGTTCTACGGCGACAGCATGATCACCCCGGCGATCTCCGTATTGTCGGCGGTGGAAGGCCTGGAGCTGGCATTCGAGGGCCTCGAACGCTGGGTCGTGCCGTTGTCGCTGATCGTGCTGGTGGGGTTGTTCCTGATCCAGAAACACGGCACTGACCGTATCGGCAAGTTGTTCGGTCCGGTGATGGTGTTGTGGTTCGTGGTGCTGGGTGTCATGGGAGCGCTTGGTATTTCCCGGTATCCGGAAGTGTTGCAAGCGTTGAATCCGGTCTGGGGGGTTCGGTTTTTCGAGGTTCATCCTGGCATAGGTATCGCGATCCTTGGCGCGGTGGTGCTGTCGTTGACCGGTGCTGAAGCGTTGTATGCGGACATGGGTCACTTTGGTCGCAAGCCGATTGCCCGTGCCTGGTTCGCGTTGGTGCTGCCGGCACTGGTGCTCAACTACTTTGGCCAGGGCGCCTTGCTGCTGGAAAATCCGGACGCCGCGCGTAACCCGTTCTATCTGCTGGCACCGGGCTGGGCGTTGATTCCATTGGTGGTGTTGTCGACGCTGGCAACGGTGATCGCTTCCCAGGCGGTGATTTCCGGTGCGTTCTCCCTGACCCGTCAGGCGATTCAGCTCGGTTACATCCCGCGCATGTACATTCAGCACACCTCAAGTGCCGAGCAAGGTCAGATCTACATCGGCGCGGTGAACTGGACGCTGATGGTTGGCGTTATTTTGCTGGTGCTGGGCTTCGGGTCGTCCAACGCCCTGGCCTCGGCTTACGGTGTGGCGGTCACCGGGACCATGTTGATCACCAGTATTCTGGTGGCGGCGGTCATGCTGTTGTTGTGGAAATGGTCACCGGTCCTGACAGTGCCGATCCTGGTCGGCTTCCTGCTGGTGGACGGGCTGTACTTCGCTGCCAACGTGCCTAAAATCGTGCAGGGCGGTGCGTTCCCGGTATTGGCGGGGATTGTGCTGTTTATCCTGATGACCACCTGGAAACGCGGTAAAGAGCTGCTGGTGGATCGGCTGGATGAGGGCGGTCTGCCGTTGCCGATTTTCATCAGCAGTATTCGCGTTCAGCCACCTCACCGGGTCCAGGGTACGGCGGTGTTCCTGACCGCACGGCCGGATGCGGTACCCCACGCGTTGTTGCACAACTTGCTGCACAACCAGGTGCTGCATGAGCAGGTGGTGTTGCTGACGGTGGTTTACGAGGATATTCCGCGGGTACCGACGCAGCGGCGGTTTGAGGTCGACTCTTACGGTGAGGGCTTCTACCGGGTGATCCTGCACTTCGGCTTTACGGACGAACCGGATGTGCCGCAAGCGCTGAAGCTGTGCCATCTCGATGAGCTGGACTTCAGCCCGATGCGTACGACGTACTTCCTCAGTCGCGAGACGGTCATCACTTCCAAGCTCGTCGGCATGGCCCGCTGGCGCGAAGTGTTGTTCGCCTTCATGCTGAAAAACGCCAACGGCAACTTGCGGTTCTTCAAGTTGCCGGTGAACCGGGTGATTGAGCTGGGTACACAGGTAGAAATGTAAGCCTCACAAAAAGCCCCCGTTGCCTTGCGGCAGCGGGGGCTTTTCTTTGGGGGAGCGCATTGCGTCAAGACAATGGATATCCAATGTGGGAGCGAGCAAGCTCGCTCCCACAGGTGAACTGTGCCGTCCGGTCGAGCCGGGCGTGACATGAAAAAAGCCCCCGTTACCTTGCGGCAGCGGGGGCTTTTTGTTGAACTCGGATCAGGTCACTGTTCTGCGACCTTGTCCTTGTTCTGACGTTTCTCGATCGCATTGACCAGACGTTTGGCCAGGGCCGGGTAGTTCTCGTCGAAGTGGTGGCCGCCCGGCAGCTTCAAGGCTTCACCAACAGCGGTCTTGTCGGTGCAGCCACTCTCGGCGATTTCTTCTGCGCCATAGATGCACAGCACCTTGTCGGCGGGCAGCTTGGCCATTTCCGGGCCGGTGTCGGCCTCTTTGCCGGCATTGCCGAGCCAGCCTTCGACCTGGATTTCGAAGCTGCCAGTACGGGCAAAGGCCAGCAGGATGATTGCATCGACCCGCTGCTGTTCGCTTTCCGGCATGCGGTTGTAGATCGCTGGCAAGACGTCGGCGCCGAACGAATAGCCCGTGAGGATGAAGCGTTTGGTGCCCCATTTCTGACGGTAGTGCTGCATCAGTTCGGTAAGGTCAATGGCGCTTTGCTCAGGGCTCTTGTGCTGCCAGTAGTAGCGCAGGGTGTCGATGCCGACCACCGGGTAACCGATCTTCGCCATTTCACCGGCTACGTCACGGTCCAGGTCACGCCAGCCGCCGTCACCGGAAAGGAACAGGGTGACGGTGTCCTTGGCCTGGCCGGCAGGCACTTCGACCACCGGAATGTTCAGGCCACCGTTGCCCTTGTCAGCGCCGACGAGGAGCTTGCGCAGTTCGTTGTTGAGGACTTGCGGCAGGTTGATGTCGTAGTCGCTGATGCTGGTTTCGGCATTGGGTTGATCGCGCACGAAGCCGGCGCTGGTGTCGTCCGGGTTATCGTTCCAAGCGACCAGCCAGTGACCATGAGCTGCGCTTTTTGGCAGCGAGTGGGTGCAGCCGGGTTTTTCCAGCGCCAGGTCTACTGAAACGGCCTGGGACTTGTCATCTTTCTGCTCGGCCAGCCAGCGCCAGGCCAGGATGGCGCCAGGGCCGATACCGCTGACCAGGGTCGCAGGGCCCTTGAGCTGCTGGAAGGCTGCCTGCAGGGCATTGCCTTGTTGGGTGCAGTCCGTGGGCAGGACCACCTGAACGATTTGCGCGGCACCGCCACGGCTCAGGGTCATCAGTTGCTTGTCGCTGAGCTTCTGATCTTCGTTCACCGCGACAACCACCTGGGCGCGCGGCGTGGTGCCGGGAATGACACGGGTCATTGCCGGGCCATCAATGGGCGTCAGCAGTTCGAGGGTGGGCTCTGGTGCCGGGCGGTTCCAGTACCAGTAACCGCCACCGAGGATCACAGCCAGCACCACCAGAGTGGCCAATACATACCGCCAGGAGCGTTGAATCATCAGCGTTTCACCAATCCAGTCAAGCCGCCCGCAATCAGGGCGGCGGTATCGGCCAGTGCCACCAGCGGATCGAGTCCGGCGGGCACGGCCATGTAACGAGGTTCCCAGTCAGGCTGGAATTTGTCCTTGAAGCGGCGCAGCCCCTGGAAGTTATAGAGCTGCTCGCCACGGCGAAACACCATCGAGCCGAGGCGTTGGGTCAGTGGCGCGCCACGACGGGGTTGCAGACCCGACAGCGGCACCATGCCCAGACTGAAACGTGCATATCCATGATTTTTATAATGTTGAATCAGGCCGACCATCATGAACTCCATGGTCAGCTTGGGTGCGTCCGGGTGGGCACGCATCAGGTCGAGGCTGGCCAGGTCGTGGCTATACGTCTCGAGCAGGTTGGCGAATGCCACCGGGCGACCCTCAAAGTGAATGATCGCAATACGGAAGTGCTTAAGGTAATCGTCGCTGAAACGGCCGAGGGAGAAGCCTTTTTCGCGAACGTTCTTGCCGGTCAGCCAGGCATCGGAAATGACCTTCAGCTCCTCCATGGGGGCTTGGCCCGGTTCGTAGATTTCCAGCGACAGGCCATCGCGGGTGCCACGGTTCCAGGTGTAGCGCAGGTCCTTCATCTCTTTGCCCTTGGCCTCGAGATCAAAGCGATGCAAGTCAACCCGGGCTTCTTCGCCCAGTTTGATCGCGGTCAGGCCGATGTCCATGTAGTACGGCAGGTTTTCGGCGCGTACCTGATAGAACACCGGACGGGCGTGATGCAGGTCGCAGAGGTCGCGGAACTGCCAGATCATTTCCGCGCGTTGCTGGGTCGGGCCGATCGGGTCGTACAGGGCTACCAGACTGCGGCCACGACGCGCATACATCAAGAACGCTTCGTCGTTAGGGTGAAACAGTAATGCCTTGTCACCGGTCAGGGCGAGGCCACCGTCCGGTTGCGACGAGGCCATCAGGATCTTCAGCGCCTTATCCAGTTCTGCGGCGTCGGGCTGATGAATCACCGGGCGCGCGGTGCGCAGCAGCCAGGTCAGGGACACTACCACCAGCAAGACTGCCGCGCCGAGCAACGAGCGCAGACCGCGCGGGGCATCGGAGTCAAGGGTGAACTGCCACCACAGTTGATGGCTGTACGGCACATCCTGATAGGCGAACAGCAGGAGCCAGATCGAGGCGCCCAACACGCACAGGCTGGCCACCAGGTACAGCGGCGAGAACGGCACTTCGGTCAAACGGCTTGGGCGGTAGAAGGAGCGACGGAAGATCGCCAGCAGGCTGGCGGTCAGGATCATCAGGCAGGCTTCTTCCCAGTCGAACCCTTTGAGCAGCGAGAGCACGGCGCCGATCATCAGCAGAATGGTGGTCAGCATCCACGCGGCAGAGAGGCGACGGCGCAGACCTTGAGCCAGCAGCAGGCAGAGCACGCCGATCAGGCTGGCACCAAAGTGCGAGGCATCGACCAGGCGATGGGGGATCAGGAAGCCGATGTGTTCCAGGCGGGTGTCGATTTCCGGTGTTGCACCGGAGAACAGCAACACCACGCCAGACAGGAACACCAGGATCGCCAGTACCGGTGCGGCCATGCCCGAGGCGGCGCGCAGCGATTGACGGGTGTTGAACAGGCGTTGTGCTTCATTGATCAGCAGCAGGACGCAAGCGACCAATAGCGGCAGAACCACATAGATCAGGCGATACAGCAGCAGGGCGGCGGCCAGTGGCGCAGCGCCGAGTTTATCGGCGAAGGCCGCCAGCAGAATCGCTTCGAATACCCCGACGCCGCCCGGTACGTGGCTGAGCACGCCAGCGGCCAGGGCCAGCAGATAGACCAACAGGAAGGCGCCGAACGGTGGCGCTTCCGGCAGCAGCAGATACAGCACGGTCGCGGCGGCTGCCACGTCCAGTGCGGTAATCACCAATTGCAGGAAGGTCAGGCGACGACCCGGCAAGCGGAGCGTGCGTCGTCCGATGCGAACCAGCAGATTGTCCGTATACGGTTGTTCTGGCAGGCGGCGGCGGTACAGGCCGATGGCCAATACCGAGCAGAGCAGCAACACGGCAATTGCAATGGTGCCCAGCAACGGTTGTGACAAGTGCAGCGCGGTAGAGGCGGCAGGCAGGTTGCTGAGTGTCGCCAGGGCTGCGAGCGGCGGCAAAGCACAGCCCAATGACAGGCTGGCAAACAATGTCATGTGGGCGACTTCCGCTGCCCCGAGCCCGTGACGTGCATACAGGCGGTAACGCACAGAACCGCCGGACAGCAGCGAAAGGCCAATGGCGTTACCGATGGCGAATGCGGTGAAACCACCCAGAATCATGGTGCGCGGCGGCAGGTTCACGCCAGCGTAACGCGTGGCTGACCATTCATAGCCGAGCAAGATGATGAAGCCTGCAATGGTTGCAGCCAATGCGCCGAGCAGGGCCGGCTTCGGCACTTCCAGAATCGAGTCGTGCAGGGCGTAGAGATCCAGCTCGCTTAATAGATGGCGACAGGCAATCAACGCGATAGCGAACAATAGCAGCGTGACCGCCAGGCCAATGGGTTGACGGTACTTGCTGACCAGATCCAGCCAGTGCAGACGGGTGGCCGTGATCGGTTGTGTCGCTGTGACGGTGTCTTGTAAATCAGACGAGTTGGCGCGCATCAATCACCTCTTGGATTGTGCGCGACAGGATGGGGGTATCCAGCCAAGTTACCAATCCCTGTAGAAAAAAATAATCACAAATATTAACGCGTATCACCGAGCATTGGGGATTACGCACATTCAATCGTAGAGAGGCTTGCCTGCGACTCAGCATAGCCTGATCTGGTGGACCCTGAAGGGCGCCAAAGGTTCGTGAACATTGCCAGATCATTGTTGCGAAAGGACTTTTCTACAGATACAAAAAAGGCCGCTCTTTCGAGCAGCCTTTTTTGATGTTTGGTTGCGGGAGCCGGATTTGAACCGACGACCTTCGGGTTATGAGCCCGACGAGCTACCAGACTGCTCCATCCCGCGTCTGTGTGGCGGCATTCTACAGGCGATCGCCTGAGTGTCAACCGTTAATGGTTCGCTTGATCAAATTAACGTTAATTAGCCTCAAGCGGACGCTGGTCTTAAGTTAAGTATAAGAAGCGCAAAGGGTTTTTCTTGGCTCTGGCGACGAGAGGGGGGTGAAAAACAGGCGCGCACAAAAAAGGCCACTCTTTCGAGTAGCCTTTTTTGATGTTTGGTTGCGGGAGCCGGATTTGAACCGACGACCTTCGGGTTATGAGCCCGACGAGCTACCAGACTGCTCCATCCCGCGTCTGTGTGTCGGCATTCTACAGAGGATCGCCGGGCTGTCAATTGCTAATTCAGAAAAATCTGTTCCTGTTCAATCGCTTAGCGTATCAGCTGGGAGGTCGAATAGGGCTTGAGGGCTTGCTGTATAAGGCTTTCAGCTCTATTGGCAGGTTAGGGTCGATTGAAAAAATAAATCCAGTGAAGGCGTTTCCTACCACTAGTAGAGAAGAATCAAAGCACTGGTGCTATATACAGTTGTCAGTGAGATACTGGCGATCCGGTTCGCCGCAGTCCCTTTTCCTTCATTGAACACCGCCTTATATGACGCAGCGCAAAATCATCCACGTCGATTGTGACTGCTTCTATGCCGCCATCGAGATGCGTGACGACCCGACTCTGGCGAGCAAGCCGCTGGCGGTGGGTGGCTCGGCGGATCATCGCGGGGTTATCGCGACGTGCAACTATGAGGCCCGGGCTTACGGAGTACGCTCGGCCATGTCCTCACGGCACGCCTTGAAGCTGTGCCCGGATCTGGTCATCGTCAAGCCGCGAATGGAGGCCTATAGAGAGGCATCGAAAGAGATTCAGGCGATTTTTCGTGATTACACCGACCTGATCGAGCCACTGTCGCTGGATGAGGCGTACCTCGACGTATCCGAAAGTACGCATTTCGCTGGCAGTGCCACGCGAATTGCCCAGGACATTCGGCGCCGGGTCTCCAATCAGCTGCATATCACCGTCTCGGCGGGTGTGGCGCCGAACAAGTTTCTCGCGAAGATCGCCAGTGACTGGAAAAAGCCCAACGGATTGTTTGTGATCACGCCGGATCAGGTCGAGGACTTTGTCTCGCAGTTACCGGTAAGCAAGCTGCATGGTGTCGGCAAAGTCACTGCCGACAAGCTGGCGAAGCTCGGTATTGCCGATTGCCTGCAGTTGCGTGACTGGAACAAGTTGGCGCTGGTGCGCGAATTTGGCAGTTTTGGCGAGCGTCTGTGGAGTCTGGCGCGTGGGATCGATGATCGGCAGGTGCAGAACGACAGCCGTCGGCAGTCGGTGAGTGTCGAAAACACCTACGATGTGGACCTGCCGGATCTGGTCAGTTGCCTGGATAAACTACCGGACCTGCTGGAAACCCTGAACGGGCGTATGGCGCGGATCGATAGCAGCTACCGGCCGGGCAAGCCGTTCGTCAAAGTGAAGTTCCATGATTTTACCCAGACGACGCTGGAGCAGGCCGGGGCAGGGCGTGACCTGGGTAGCTATCAGCTGTTGCTGACCCAGGCGTTCAATCGGGGTGGCAAACCCGTGCGTTTGCTGGGGATTGGTGTGCGCTTGCAGGATCTGCGTGGCGGGTTCGAGCAGTTGGATCTGTTTGAGCGGTAGTGTCAGGCTTTTGATGCGGCGATGAATGTCAGGCCGCTTTCGCGAGCAAGCTCGCTCCCACATGAGTCTGAGGTGTCCACATAGTGTGTGTTCACAACAGGTCTAATGTGGGAGCGGGCTTGCTCGCGAAGCTTTTCGCTATTAATTCGGTCCCGGATCCGCCACCAAACGCCCGGCATCCTTGGTCAGCGACTTGAGAAACTCGCTTTGCAACTCGGGATCGTTGCGGGTCAGTTCGATCAGGCTTTGTTCCAGCTCGCTGGCTTCTTCTTCCAGACCCAACTCCGACAGGCGTTTGACCCGGTGTACCCACTGGCTCACTTCGTCGTCTTCGAGGTCGTCGTAAATCAGCGCATGCGCTTCCAGCAGCTTGCTGCGCAACGTGCTGCTGATGGTCAGGGACGAGTCGGTGTGCACATCGTCCTGAGCATCTTCGACAGTGATCTGCAGCTTGCCGATACGATTCAGGTTCTGCTCCGCGAACGGGCTGTCGAGCAGGTTCAAGCGCAACACGCCGTTGCGGTCAGTGGTGAGCTCGAAGGTCTGCGTGCCGGCCTTGACCTCTACCGGGCGCTCGCTCCATGGCAGGCTCGAATATTCCATGCGCTTATCACGCTGGACTTCATCGATGCCGGCCAGGTTCTGTTGTGCGCGACCATGGGACTGTATGTTCATGAACGGGTTGAGCCCGGCAATCCCATTGCTGATCCAGTCCTTGGTCATGCTGTCTGGCAGATTGCCAAGGGCGAACACGTTGGCGATGTTCGCACCGACGCCGGCCACCAAAGTCACCGCGCCCAGTGGAATCTCGTAAACCTTGCGCCAGGGTTGGTAAGGCGTGTAGCGATCGTAGCGCCGGGTGACATCGTACTCGGTGACTTCGAAGGTCTTCTGCTCGTGAATCCGTACCCGGCGTTGCGGCAGCTCAAGCACCTTAGGCTCGCCGACATCGATCTGCAGGCTGTGATCGAGCAGCTTTCGCTCGATGCGTTCCTCGTGCTCGCTGCGTTGTGACATCTGATTGGCGCAGCCGCTGAGCAACAGGGTGCCGCACAGGGCGGCACCACCGAGGCTTAAGGTGTTTCGCTTGAACATGACTTCTCTATCTGGTGTCAGCGGCGGATACGAGCCTGAAGGAACGACAGTACGTCGGCGACCGGCAGCGCTTGCGGCTCGGCCTCGGTACGGCTCTTGTATTCCAGGTTGCCGTCGGCGAGCCCACGGTCACTGACCACGATCCGGTGAGGAATGCCGATCAGCTCCATGTCCGCGAACTTGATGCCCGGGCTGGTTTTCTTGTCGCGATCGTCCAGCAGCACTTCGAAGCCGGCCGCGGTCAGTTCTGCGTAGAGCTTGTCGGTGGCTTCGCGAACCAGGTCGGTCTCGTAGCGCAACGGCACCAGGGCGATCTGGAAGGGCGCGAGGGC
Source organism: Pseudomonas sp. 05N431 (assembly GCF_056397005.1). Classification (NCBI taxonomy): domain Bacteria; kingdom Pseudomonadati; phylum Pseudomonadota; class Gammaproteobacteria; order Pseudomonadales; family Pseudomonadaceae; genus Pseudomonas; species Pseudomonas sp. 05N431. Next base: position 54,470 of record NZ_JBFTMN010000017.1, on the reverse strand, counting down.
ATCGCTCCAGATGATGCCTTTCTCGTCGTTGTTCTGCTCGATGGCCGCAGCCACTACGCGGGATACGCCGATGCCATAGCAACCCATTTCCAGGGTGACCGGCTTGCCGTTCTCGCCGAGTACTTCGCACTTCATCGCTTTGCTGTACTTGTTGCCCAGCTGGAAGATGTGCCCGACTTCGATGCCGCGCTTGATTTCCAGGGTGCCTTTGCCGTCAGGGCTAGGGTCGCCGGATACGACGTTACGCAGGTCGGCAACGGTCGGTACTGGCAGGTCGCGCTCCCAGTTCACGCCGAAGTAGTGCTTGTCGTCGATGTTGGCGCCGATGCCAAAGTCGCTCATCAGCTCGACGGAACGGTCGATGATGATTGGCAGTGGCAGGTTCAGCGGACCCAGGGAGCCGGCGCCGGCGCCAATGGCGTCACGCAGTTCGGCTTCGGAGGCCATGACCAGCGGGCTGGCAACGCCAGGCTGGTTGGCGGCCTTGATTTCGTTCAGTTCGTGGTCGCCACGGATGATCAGGGCAATCAGCTTGCCTTTCTCTTCTGCGTGAACCACCAGGGTCTTGATGGTTTTTTCGATTGGCAGATTGAAGCCTTCGACCAGTTGCGCAATGGTCTTGGCGTTCGGGGTGTCGACCAGTCGCAGTTCTTCGGTTGGTGCCGCGCGCGAAGTTTCCCGTGGCACGGCTTCGGCTTTCTCGATGTTCGCCGCGTAGTCGGAACCGTTGCTGAAGACGATGTCGTCTTCGCCGGATTCGGCCAGTACGTGGAACTCGTGGGAGCCGGCGCCACCGATGGAGCCGTTGTCGGCTTCTACAGGGCGGAACTTCAGGCCCAGACGGGTGAACACGTTGCAGTAGGCCTGGTGCATGCGGTCGTAAGTGACCTGCAGCGATGCCTGGTCGGCGTGGAAGGAGTAGGCGTCCTTCATGATGAATTCGCGACCGCGCATCAAGCCGAAGCGTGGGCGGATTTCGTCACGGAATTTGGTCTGGATCTGGTACAGGTTGATCGGCAGCTGCTTGTAGCTGCTCAACTCGTTGCGCATCAGGTCGGTGATCACTTCTTCGTGAGTCGGGCCGGCGCAGAAGTCGCGACCGTGACGATCCTTGAAGCGCAGCAGTTCAGGGCCGTACTCTTCCCAACGACCGGATTCCTGCCACAGCTCAGCCGGTTGAGTGCTCGGCATCAACACTTCGAGAGAGCCGGCGGCGTTCATTTCTTCGCGAACGACGGCTTCGACCTTGCGCATCACTCGCAAGCCCATCGGCAGCCAGGTGTACAGGCCGGAGGCGAGTTTGCGGATCATGCCGGCGCGCAGCATCAGCTGATGGCTGACGACGACCGCATCGGAAGGCGTTTCTTTCTGTGTGGCGAGCAAAAATTGACTGGTGCGCATGGTAGGCCGTTGTCGGTTGCTGAAGACTAGAAATGACGAAGCATTGTACGGGTGAGATTTGCTGGCGTACAGGATTGCGGCCGGCGGTGTGGCTTGAGTGCGGAGAAAACTCCGCACTCAAGGGGCTATGATTCTTCGACGGCGGTGGTGGTCTGGGCAGGCTCGGGCGTTGGTGTCGGACCTTCGCGGCGGTTTTCCTGGAACCAGTGCAGGGCGATCAGCAGCAGGGTCGGCACGCCAAGCAGTGTCGTGATGATGAAGAAGTTGTGATAGCCGTATTTCTCCACCATGACTCCGGAGTAGCCGCCGATCAGGCGCGGCAGCAGGAGCATGATCGAGCTGAGCAGGGCGTACTGGGTCGCGGAAAACTTCAGGTTGGTCAGGCTCGACAGGTAGGCGACGAAGGCCGAGGTGGCCATGCCCGAACTGAAGTTATCGAGGGAGATGGTGACGATCAGCATCTCCAGGTTGGCGCCCATGTCGGCGAGCATCACAAACAACAGGTTGGTGGCGGCTGACGCAAACCCGCCGATGAACAGAATCGGCAGGATTCCGAAACGCACGATCAGCAGGCCGCCCATGCCGGCGCCTATCAGGGTCATGATCAGGCCGAAGATCTTGCTGACGCCGGCGATCTGATCCTTGGTGAAGCCCAGGTCGATGTAGAACACGTTGGCCATTACGCCCATGACGGTGTCGGACATTCGATAGGTGGCGATCAGGCCCAGCAGCAGAAAGGCCTGCCAGCGGTAGCGTACAACGAAGTCGTTGACGGGCGTCAGCACCGGGGCCAGGCCGCGGCGGCCCATGGTGGAGAGGCACAGGCTGGTCAGGATGATGTAGAGCAGCGCCCGTAGAAAGGCTCGATCTTCCAGCAGCAGATCCAATGGGCTCATGGCGCCCGTGAACACGCTGGCGAAGTCAGTGTTGTAGAGCTGAGTAAACATCGCGGGCACGGACACCAGCAATACGATGAGTACGAATACCGATACCAGCTGGTGCACAAAGCTGTAGCGGCCGGCGGACAGCTGGGTACGCAGCGGCACGGGAGGCTCGCGCATGAGCAGGGTGGTCACCAGCGCCGGGATCATCAGCAGGCCGAACAGCGCGTAGGTGCCGGTCCAGGCCGAGTGTTTGTAATTGAAACCGGTGGAACCGAAGCCTTCGGCAATGAACAGTGCGCCCGCTGTCGCCAGGAGGGCAGCGACCCGATAGCCGGACATATAGCTGGCAGCCAGTGCAGCCTGGCGCGTGTCGTCGACAATTTCCAGGCGATAGGCATCGACCGCAATATCCTGGGTGGCGGAGGCGAATGCAACCAGAACGGCAATCGCAATCAGCCAGGATAGGTGTTTTTGCGGGTCGCAGAAGCCCATGCCGATCAGGCCGACGATCAGCAGTATTTGCGCCAGGACCAGCCAGGAGCGTCGTCGGCCGAGTTTGCCGAGTAATGGCAGGCGCCATTGGTCGAGAAGTGGCGACCACACCCATTTAAATGCGTACGCCAGCCCGATCAGGCTGGCATAACCAATCGTTTCACGGGCCACGCCGGCCTCACGCAGCCAAACGGAAAGCGTTGAGAACACCAGCATGTAGGGTAGGCCAGCGGCGAAACCCAGTAGCAACAGTACGAGCGTCGAGGGGCTGGCATAAGCAGCGAGCGCGGCGCGCCAGGTTTTACGGGGCATGGGCTGGAGTCTGCCTCAAAATTGCGAAAACAAAGCGCGCACTCTAACCGCTGTGCTCTACCGGGCGCCAGCCATGACGCTGAATATCAACACGATTGTTCAGGATGCTGACACCTTCCATGCGCAAGCGTGCCCGCTGTTCATCGCCTGAGGGGCTTCCCGCTGGCAAGCTGAGGCGACCGCCGGCAGCCAATACGCGATGCCAGGGCAGCTTGGTGTCGCCGGGCAACTGACTCAATGTGCGTCCCACCCAGCGCGCGGCCCGCCCCAGGCCTGCCAGTTCGGCGAGCTGACCGTAACTCACCACTTTGCCTTCCGGAACCTGGGCCAGAGTCAGGTAGAGCGTGGTTCGGCGCATTTGCGCCGGGGTCTCGGTTTCATGGTTGGCGTCAGTCACGTTGCCGCTTCCTGATAAGGGTGTTGAGGCTGTTTCCAGAATAAGTCTTCAGCGGGCGAATGAAAATCTCGCGACATTTGGCAGGGTCGGTAAAAACAGACGGGCACAAAAAAGCCCCGCTTTTGAGGGCGGGGCCTTTTACTAAATCAGGACAAGTTAGATAACTTGAACTTCTTCAGCTTGCATGCCTTTCTGACCGCGGGTAGCGATGAAAGAAACCTGTTGGCCTTCTTTCAGGCTTTTGAAGCCGTCGGATTGGATAGCTTTGAAGTGAACGAACAGGTCGTCACCGGATTGTGGAGTGATGAAGCCGAAGCCTTTTTCATCGTTGAACCACTTAACGGTACCGGTTTGGCGATTAGACATGGTGTAACTCCTTGAACAAAGATAACTGCGACTCAGGAAGAACCCTGGCCGAGACTGAGTGCAAAGAGCAGGAAAAATTCTTGTAGATGGTTGGATCGAAATTCAACATATCGTGTAGAGATTCTCAGTGACACAAGCAGCACAGTGGCGCCACCTTAACCCTTTTTCCTGAACGTGCCAATGGTCTTTGCGAAGGTTTCTCTGTTTTCATGACTGACGGTGCGCCGTATTGCTGCGAAGGCCCGTAAGTCGTGGGGGATCGGCGAGAATTGTGCCGCGGACTTTGAACCGGCGGCGCGCCCCGGTAAGATGCCGGACAGAATTTTTCCACCTCGCTATTCAGGACACCCGCCATGAGCATCAAATCGGACAAGTGGATTCGCCGCATGGCGCAAGAGCACGGCATGATCGAGCCCTTCGTAGAGCGCCAGATGCGTGGCGAAGGCGCCGATAGGCTGATTTCCTTTGGCGTGTCGAGCTATGGCTACGACGTGCGTTGCGCCGATGAATTCAAGGTGTTCACCAACATCAATTCGGCGACTGTCGATCCGAAAAACTTTGATGAGAAGAGCTTCGTCGACGTCAAAAGCGATGTCTGCATCATTCCGCCAAACTCTTTCGCGTTGGCCCGCACCGTCGAGTTCTTCCGTATTCCGCGCAACGTACTGACGATCTGCCTGGGCAAGAGCACCTACGCTCGCTGCGGCATCATCGTCAACGTCACGCCGCTGGAACCGGAGTGGGAAGGTCACGTGACCCTGGAGTTCTCGAACACCACCACGTTGCCGGCGAAGATCTACGCCAACGAAGGCGTGGCGCAGATGCTGTTTTTCGAGTCCGACGAAGAGTGTGAAGTGTCTTATAAGGACCGTGGCGGCAAGTACCAGGGCCAGCGTGGCGTGACCCTGCCGCGTACCTGAGTCAACCGTCTGACAAACCGTTGGAATTCCTGAGCGGGCGTACACTCTATGGGGTGTACTGCTCCGATGCGCGCAAGGCGCATCGGGCCATCGCTCAGGAGTGCTTCATGAAGATCGATCCGCGAATAAGTGCCGAACTGGCAAGGCTCGAGCCCAATCAAGTGGGCCTGCTGGCCTGGTCATTGCTGGCGCATCCGCCTGTCACGCTGGCCGGCGGAATCCCAGGTCAACCCGACCCCGATACCCCGAACGAACAACCGACCGAACCGGGCGAGCCTGGCGAACCCACCTTGCCGGATAAGCCGCCTCCCGCACCGGTTGCCTGATTTCCTGCATCGAAATTCAACGGCCTGAGGTTGGTTTGATTCCTGTGGGAGCGTGGCTTGCCCGCGATGAACGATAATGCGGGTTATCAGATAAACCGCGTTGCACCCATCGCGGGCAAGCCACGCTCCCACAGAATCCGGGGTTACTTGAGGTTGCCGCTCAGGAACTGCTTCAGGCGTTCGCTTTTCGGGTTGCCGAGCACGTCTTCAGGTGCCCCTTCTTCCTCTACCAGTCCCTGATGCAGGAACAGCACCTGATTGGAAACCTTGCGGGCGAAGCTCATTTCGTGGGTCACCATGATCATGGTCCGGCCTTCTTCGGCCAGTCCCTGGATCACCTTGAGCACTTCACCCACCAGTTCCGGGTCCAGCGCCGAAGTCGGTTCGTCGAACAGCATCACCTCCGGCTCCATCGCCAGTGCGCGGGCAATGGCAACACGTTGTTGCTGACCGCCCGACAGGAACGCCGGGTATTGATCCGCTACGCGCGCCGCCAGGCCGACCTTGTCCAGATAACGCCTGGCGCGATCTTCGGCGTCTTTCTTGCTGACACCCAGCACCCGGCGCGGGGCCATGGTGATGTTTTCCAGCACGGTCATGTGGCTCCACAGGTTGAAGTGCTGGAACACCATTGCCAGTCGGGTACGGATTCGTTGCAGCTCGGCTTCATCGGCCACCCGCATGCCATGGTGGTCCTTGATCATGCGGACTGCCTGACCGTCCAGGCTCATGGCGCCGTCGTTGGGTTGTTCGAGAAAGTTGATGCAGCGCAAAAAGGTGCTTTTGCCCGAGCCGCTGGCGCCGATCAGACTGATCACGTCACCGGTCTTGGCCTTGAGCGAAACACCTTTGAGCACTTCATGAGTGCCGTAGCATTTATGCAGGCCTTCGATGGTCAGTTTGTACATGGGGCATGCATCCTCAAGGCGAAAGTAGGTAACCGGTGCGATAGGCTTCGAGCCCGGCAACATGGGCGATCACCATGCCGGCAGTGGCCATCCGGCGAGTCGAACGGGCGTAGAGCAGGCCGGCGTTGGCGCAGTGAACCGGGGTCACGCGGTCGCCGATCGGGTCGATGATTTCAGCGATCAGTTGTCCTGCCTCCAGGTACTCGCCCGGCAGCACGTGATACACCAGCAAACCGCCGACCGGGGTTGCAACCGGTTCTACTGCGGCCAGTGGAGTGGCAGGGTAGGGCAGTTCGGGCAAGGGCGCGGCTTCACCTTCAATGGCGCCGAAATGAATCAGGTAGTCGATCAGCGCCTGGCAGTCGAGGCTGGCCAGCGGATGATTGACGTCGCCTTGGCCGCGCAATTCGACGGTCACCGAGAAGCTGCCCAGCGGAATGTCGAAGTGCTCGCCGAAGCGCTCCTGCATTTGCCACCAGACCAGAGTGAAACACTCGTCGAACGAATGACCGCCGGAGTCGGTGGCCAGCAGGCTGGCTTCGGCGCCGATGTAGCGCGCCAGTGGCTCAACTTGCGGCCAGGCTTCGGGCGTGGTGTACAGGTGCGCGACGGCTTCGAAATCACAATGCAGGTCCAGCACCATGTCGGCATCGCAGGCCAGTGTTTGCAGGGTCAGGCGCTGGGATTGCAGTTGGGTGCGGGCGGTTTGCCGAGCCAGCGCGTTGCGCAGGCTGCTGCGGATCAACTCAAGGTTGTGTTGCGGGTCGTCGTTGAGTTGCCCTTCGATCTCGTTACCGACTTCTTCACCGAGGTCAACGAACCAGCGGTTGAAGTTCTGCCCGCTTTCCAGCTCGTAGCGGCCCAATGGTACGTCCATCAGCACTTGTTCGAGGCCAATCGGGTTGGCCACGGGCACCAGCACGATCTCGCTGCGCAGACGGCCGGCGGCTTCGAGCTCGGCCAGGCGCAGCTTGAGGTGCCACGCCACCAGCATGCCGGGCATTTCGTCGGCATGCAGCGAGGACTGGATGTAGATCTTGCCTTTGGCCTGAGTCGGGCCGAAGTGGAAGCTGTGGATCTGTCGTGCAGTGCCCGGTAGTGGGGCAAGCAGGTCATGGATCTGGTGGCGCATTTGCAAAAAATCCTAGTGAGTCGGCCCGAGGAACGCCAGCCATCGGCGTTCGGCCAGTCGGAACAGGCCGACCAGCGCAAAGGTGACGGTCAGGTAAATCAGCGCGGCAATGCCGAATGACTGAAAGGTCAGGAAGGTCGCCGAGTTGGCGTCGCGAGCGACTTTCAGAACGTCCGGGACAGTGGCGGTGAAGGCCACGGTGGTCGAGTGCAGCATGAGGATCACTTCGTTGCTGTAGTACGGCAACGAGCGACGCAGGGCCGACGGCATGATCACGTAGGCATAAAGCTTCCAGCCCGTCAGGCCGTAGGCTTTCGCCGCTTCGACTTCGCCATGGTTCATGCTGCGAATCGCCCCGGCGAAAATCTCCGTGGTGTAGGCGCAGGTGTTCAGGGCAAAGGCGAGGATGGTGCAGTTCATCGCATCGCGAAAGAACGCATCGAGCACCGGTTGCGCACGGACCGCGGCCAGGCTGTAGATCCCGGTGTAGCAGATCAGCAGCTGGATATACAGCGGTGTGCCCCGGAACAGGTAGGTGTAGAACTGTACCGGCCAGCGCACATAGAGCTTGCTGGAAACCCGGGCAATCGACAGCGGAATCGACACCAGGAAACCGATGAAGATCGAGGCGCTGAGCAACCACATGGTCATCGCCAGGCCAGTAATGTGGTAACCGTCGGTGTAGAGGAACGGTCTCCAGTAATCCTGTAGAAGTTCGATCATCGTACGGCCTCCCGGGCACCGGCGGCATAACGGCGTTCAAGCCTGCGCAGGACAAAGTTCGAAGCGCTGGTGATCAGCAGGTAAATCAAGGCGGCCAGCACCAGGAAGTAAAACAGTTGATAGGAGCTTTTACCGGCGTCCTGAGCCGCTTTGACCAGGTCCGCCAGACCGATGATCGACACCAGCGCGGTGGCCTTGAGCATCACCATCCAGTTATTGCCAATGCCCGGCAGGGCGAAGCGCATCATTTGCGGGAATACCACGAAGCGAAACCGCTGGCCGCGTTTGAGGCCATAAGCCGTGGCGGCTTCGACCTGACCCCGTGGGACGGCGAGGATCGCGCCGCGAAAGGTCTCGGTGAAATACGCGCCATAAATGAAGCCCAGGGTGATGACCCCGGCGCTGAACGGGTTGATTTCGATGTACTCCCATTCCATCAGGTCGGTAAGGGAGGTCAGCCAGGTTTGCAGGCTGTAGAAAATCAGCAGCATCAGTACCAGGTCCGGCACGCCGCGAATCAGAGTGGTGTAGACCTGGGCGGGAACCCGTAGCAGTTTGACGCTGGAGAGTTTGGCAGTGGCGCCGAGCAGGCCGAGCAATACGGCCACCAGCAGCGACAACACCGATAATTTGATGGTCATCCAGGTGCCTTGCATCAGCAGCGGACCGAAGCCCTGCAAGCTGAAGGCGGAAAGCCCGAGGTTTTGTAACAGCTGTTCGAACATAAAATCTGCAACCTGATAACGTGAAAAAAGCGCCCATCACGAGGATGGGCGCCGGGCATTATTTGCCGCTGTACAGATTCAGATCACCGAAGTGTTTCTTTTGAATGGTCGCGTAGGTGCCATCATCGTGTAACGCTTTGATACCTTTATCGAGAAGGGCTTTGAGCTCTTTGTTACCTTTCGAGATACCGACAGCTGTTTTGGCTGGCAGCAAAGGATCGTTGACCGGCTTGCTGACTTCATAGGCAGCGCCTTGTGGCGACTTCAAGAAGCCCAGTTCGGCTTGCAGCATGTCCTGGATCGAGGCGTCCAGACGACCGGAAGTCAGGTCGGCGTAGACCTGATCCTGGTTGGCGTAGGCCTGAGTGGTCACGCCAGCCTTGTCCAGCACGGCCTTGGCGTAGGCTTCCTGGATGGTGCCTTGCTCGTAGCCGACCTTTTTACCCTTGAGCGAGGCCACGTCAGAAATGCCGGAGCCTTTCTTGTAGACCAGTGCGGTAGGGCCGGAGAACAGCTCGCTGGAGAAGTCGATGACTTTTTCGCGGGCTTCGGTGACGGTCATCGAAGAAATCACGCCGTCGAATTTATTGGCTTTGAGGCCCGGAATCATACCGTCGAAATCGCTTTCGACCCATTTGCACTTGACCTTCAGCTCGGCGCAGATCGCGTTGCCCAGATCGATGTCGAAGCCCACCAGGCTGCCGTCGGCCGCTTTGGACTCGAACGGAGCGTAGGAAGGGTCAACGCCAAAACGCAGTTCTTTGTATTCCTTGGCCAGTGCGGAACCAGCGGCCATGCACAACGCCAGTGCAGAAAGGGTCAGCAATGCTTTTTTCATTATTAAATCCCTAAGAACCAATTTGAGCGCTTGTGGCGCGAAATTATTGTTACTGGACAGCGTAAGACCTTATGAAAGTAGCAATTTCCGAACCAGAGTCCCGAACAAGCGTTTTAAAAGATGATTCAAGACACGTCTGGAGAGAAATCGTGCCCGAAAACGGGCGTTAACAATTTGCCGCACCAAAGTAGAGCGATCTGTAGCGAGGAAGCAAGCTGCCTTGTCACAGATCACCATCGTGTTACTTACCCGGCACCAGGGTCAGCCGCGTTGTGCCATACACCTTGTCAAAATTCTGCGGCTGCATCGGCAAGCTCATGTATTGGCCTTTGAGCCACGGGTCGATGCTGTCGATATAGTTCGGGCTGGCCGGGTTGCCGGATTGGCCGGTACCGCTCTGGCCCATCAGCGGTTCGGCCTGGCCGAAGTCGACAATGAAGCGCATGGCCGGCACCAGCGTCACGTTGAAATCCTGACCCCAGGTGTAGGCGGCAGCATTCAACGTGGTGTGGTCACCTCCGGCCGACATGGCGCCGCGCACGGTCTGGCCTCGGCTGTTTTTCCATTCATAGTGGTGCAGTTTGCCCCACTGCCAGGCTTTGTGGTCGGCGCCCATCTGGCTTTCGCCAGCGGTAATGGCCGCGGCCAGGCTGCGGGCGAGAATGGTCGGTTTGTCTTCTTTTTGCGCTGTGCGGATGTCATCCCAGAACGGGCTGTCTTCGCGACCCAGCAAATGGTCGGCCTGGGCCGAGTAGGACAATTTGCCGTTGGCGACGAAGGCTTTCCACGTCGGGCTGGACTCTGGGCCGAGCTCGTCGAGGAAGATCTGCTTCATGCTCTCTTGCAGGAACAATTCATAGATCGCTGCGTCGGTGGAGGTCGGGCTGAGCTTGCCGTCGAACGCCATCAAGCGGCTGTAAGCTTCGCGCGCTTTGCCGGCTTCGGCAGCAGGCAGTGCGTCGATCGCCTGTTTCAGCGGTTGGGACATGCCCGGTGCTTCAAACATCTTTTTCAGTTTGGCGGCGAACAGCGTGGTCTGGTCGTACTGCATCGCGATCATGCTGCGGCTGTCGTGCTTGCCGGCAGCCGCCAGCTCGGCGATGCGCTCGCCACGCTCGGGCGCGGCCCAGGAGTTGGACAGCTGCATGCCGTAACCGTGAGGGATGACCCGTTGGTTGGCGGTGCCGATCCAGCCTTGGGCCGGGTCCTGGTCATAAGGGTGGAGCATCGGGTCGGCGTAACCGTCCCAGTCGTAACGACCTTCCCAGCCCGGCGATGGCAACCCACCTTCGCCTTCGCGGCGGTTCGGGAAGCGCCCGGTGACTTGCCAGCCGATGTGGCTGGCATCGGCGAACACCATGTTCAGCCCGATAGCGCGGATTTCACGGCTGGCGTCCGAGGCTTTCTCTGCGCTCTGCGCACGGGACAGGTCGAAGAAGGCGTCGAGGCTCTTGTCGTCGGTAAAGTTTGGCATCTGCAACGCCAGACCGAAACCATTGCCCAGTGCAGTGCCTTGGGCGCTGTTGAGCAGCGGGCCGTGGCGGGTTTCGTACACCGCTTCGCGAATCGGTCGCTGGCCTTTGACGAAGTAGGTTTCGTTGCGAACTGTCACCGGCTGCCATTTACCAGCGACTTCGTAGCTCAGGCCATTGCCTTGACGCTTGAGCTTTTCAAGAAACAGGTCCTGGTTATCGCCCATGACCGCGGTCATGCTCCACGCCACTTTGCCGTTGAAACCGGCGAGGATCATCGGAAGGCCTGCAATGGAAATCCCGGCCGCCTGGTACTTCGGCGAGCGGAGCTGCACGTAGTTCCACAACGACGGCACACCCATCGGGAATTGGCTGTCGCTGGCCAGCAGGCTCTTGCCGCTGCGACTGCGTTGCGGGGCAATCGCCCAGTTGTTCGACGCCGTGGCGCCGAGCAGATTCAATGCGGACAACTGGTCGCCGGCTTTGCTGAGGTCACTCAGACCCGGGATCGTACCGTTGAGCTTCACGCCTTTAAGCTTTTCAGCTTCGGCGAGCGGCAGCTTTTCGTCCGGATAGGACGGCGACAGCCATGCGAGTTTGTCTGTGGAGACGGTTTGCGCCATCACCAACGAGGCGATTTCTTGCGGCAGGTTGGCTGACTGGCTGAAGTTCAACAGGCAGAAAATCAGCGCCGAATCTTCCGGTTTCCAGTATTCAGGCTTGTAGCCAGTGGCGGCCAGGTCCGACGGCAGCTTGTCGCGATAGCGGAACAGGTAGGCGTTGACTCCGCGGGCATAGACTTCGAAGAAGCGTTGCAGGCGGGGAGAGGAGGCCTTGTAGAGCTCGTCGGCACTTTTCTTCAGGTTGACTGCGCGCATGTAGCGGTCAGCGTCGAGCATCTCCGTACCGGACATTTCCGCCAGGCGACCCTGGGCCAGCAGGCGCAGGGTGACCATCTGGCTGATGCGATCACTGGCGTGTACGTAACCGAGGGTGAACAGCGCGTCGTGGAAGGTGCTGCTTTCGATCAGCGGCACGCCCATGGCATTGCGCCGCACTGACACATTCTGCGCCAGCCCTTTGAGCGGCTGCACACCAGAGGTAGGTGGCAGGCTGTCCTGGGCATTCCAGGTCTGGCAACCGGTGAGGCTGAGCACACTGGCCACTGCTGCGGCAACGCCGAACCGGGGAAGAAAAGATGTAAGGGCTGGCGAGGCCATGGCAAAGCTCCTGCGGGAGTAGAGGCGCAATAAAGGCGCTACGTTAGTGAGCAGAAGAAGGCCGCGCAAGCGGGTGCCGATCTTATTTCAAGGTATGTCCGATAAATCACAGAATTTGACGCGCAGGGTTACCGTTCCATGACTTGCCTATTGGAAAAGGTGGTGCTCAAGTGTCGGGATTTCGATGGTTCGCCAGGAGGAAAATGGCCATGGAGCTTCACACCAACGCAGCGTTGATCCTGATCGATCAGCAAAAAGGTATTCACCACCCCAAACTGGGGCCGCGCAACAATCCAGGCGCCGAGGATCGAATGGCACAGTTGCTGAGTGAATGGCGGCGTATGGCACGCCCGGTGATTCATGTGCAGCACTTGTCCCGCTCGCCGGAATCGGTGTTCTGGCCGCAGCAGTCGGGTGTCGAGTTTCAGGAACGGTTCGAGCCGCTGTCGGGCGAGCGTGTGATCCAGAAACAGGTCCCGGATGCGTTCAGTGGGACGACACTGGAAGCGGGTTTGTGTCAGGCGGGGATCGAACAATTGATCATCGTGGGCGTGGCGACGAACAACTCGGTCGAGTCCACGGCGCGTACGGCGGGCAATCTGGGGTTTGAAACCTGGGTCGTGGAAGACGCCTGCTACACCTTCGACAAGGTCGACTTCTTCGGCAAGGCGCATTCGGCGCAGGAGGTGCACGCCATGTCGCTGGGCAATCTGCACGGGGAGTATGCGACGGTAGTTCGCACCGCCGAGATTCTGATGGCTGATTAAAACCTGTGGGAGCGTGGCTTGCCCGCGAAAGGGGCGCCTCGGTACATCAGGCAGACCGCGTTATCGACTATCGCGGGCAAGCCACGCTCCCACAGGAGAGGATGCGTTGTGTTAGCGCATCAAGCGCCGTGGCACTTCTTGAACTTCTTGCCGTTGCCGCATGGGCAAGGGTCGTTGCGGCCAACGTCTTTCAACGCGTTGCGCACCGGCTCCTGGTGAGCGTGGCCGCAGTTCGGGCCGTGAACATGGCCATGGTCGTGATCATGGTGGTCGTGATGGTCATGATCGTGGTTGCAGTCAGGGCCATGGACATGGGGTTGCTGGGTCATCGAGGTTACTCCGGAATAAAATCGCCGGGAATTATCTCGCCATATCGGGCCTGGTGCACGTCATTGCCGATGAATAATCCGGTTTTCAACTCCCCTTCCAGGCGATAGGGGATCGGCTGGTCGGGTTTCTTCAGCATTTTCACCACCTCGCGCAGGTGTTGCCAGAGGTTGGTGCGGATCGGCACCTGGAAGTAGCTGCTGCTTTTCGGGTCGACGGTGAACCATTCGCTGGACTCGCCTTCGGCCAGCAGGAACTCGCTTAAATGAATCCGGTACACCAGGCCGCGAACTCTGAGGTCGGAGTCGTTGGGGTTGTCGACGCGAAAGTAGAGCATGAATTTCTGCTCAAGGAGTTTGGCACGCACCACTTCGACTTTGAGCAGATGGACTTGCGGGTCGAGGCTGTCGTCAGCGAACCAGGACGCGCAGCCACCAAGGCTCAGGAACATGAACAGGGTGACAATTCGTAAGGCGCGCTGCTGATGGGTCATAGTGGTAGTTCTCCTTGACCCCCAGTCTAGCCCCAAAAGATCGCCTCAAACGGTGAAATAACTCGCACAACACTTCTTGAATTTCTGCCCGCTGGCGCAGGGGCATGCATCATTGCGCCCGGCCTTGAGCTGCACGGTCGGGTCGATGAAGTACCAGCGCCCGGCGTTTTGCACAAAGGATGAGCGTTCGCGGTGGCTGTGCTCGCCAGTGCTGTCGTGCCAGCGTGCGGTGAAGGTGACGAATGCATGTTCGGGCTGTCCGCCGAAGACCTCCGAGCTTTCCACCTCAAGGCCAAGCCAGGTGCTTTGCGCGCTCCATTCGCTGATCGACTGACGATCCAGGCCTGCCTGCTGGGCGGGCAGGGTGGTGGCCACCAGATAGTCGATCAGCCCCAGCACATAGGCGCTGTAGCGCGAACGCATCAAGGCTTCGGCGCATGGCGCAGGGTGACCGGCGTGGTAGTGGCCGCAGCAGGCATCCAGCAGGGTGCCACTGCCGCACGGGCAAATGGACGTACTCATCGTGTTACCACCAGTATTTTCCGAAGTTTTCCGGATTGGCCCAGAACCGTGAGTTGAGCCAGTCAGGTACTTGTTTGTAGTCAAGCAGATCGTAGGTAAACAGTGTCAGGACCTGTTCGTCACGCTGGAAGCGTTCGCTGGCCTGCAGTGCCAGGGAAAAGAAGTCGGTTTCTTGCCAGCCACAAGCTTTCAGATCCGCCAGCACCGCGATGCGGCTGGCGTTGAGATTGCGTATCCCGCCGAGCAGGTTCAGGCCATCGCGTTTGGGCAGATGCTCAAGGCAGTCGAGCGCCAGCGCCAGGTCGAAGCGTTGTGCGGCAAGCTCAGGTGGCAGAGGGCCGGGCGCGACTTGCGCGACGCAGGCATCCGGGTGCGCGAGCTTGAAAGCCTCGAGTGCGGGGAAGTCGCTGGCGCCGATCAGCAACAGACGTTGTGGTGCATAACGGTCGAGCAAGGCAGCGAGCGCTTGCTGGGGCGTGCGCGAAGAAATACCTGCGGTCATCGAAGATCCTCAATCAGATGTGCGAAGACTAGCCTGCCCGAACGTGCGGGCCTAGAGGCGGTTTGCAGACAATGGCGAGGCCTGCCGTAAATACGCGGCAAAAAGCCGTAGAGTCGAACGGGCCATGGACCGCTGATCGACCGTTGTGGCGCTCTAAACCGGCCGTTCAGAAGAATTTTCGTTGGCCTCTGGCTTATCCCTTGTGGAAGTCGGTACTGTGCGCGCAAAGAATAATGATCTGCGGGGGGCGTACATGAAGGTGCTTTGGGGCTTGGGGAAGGGTTTGACCCTGTTGTTCTGGCTGGTAGTGCTGGTCAATCTGATCAGCCCGTTGATCAATCCGTTTCATCTGATGATCAATCTGATCGGCAGTCTGTTGCTGATGACCCATGTTGTGGAGCTGGTGCTCTATAACCGCAACCTTAAAGAGCGGGCTCATCCGTGGCGTGATCGCTTGCAGATCCTCGTTGTCGGTATTTTCCATGTGCAAACCCTTGCAACCCCTTCCGCCGGGGAGGTTCGTCATGCGTAAGCTCTGCCTGCTCGCCGCCTTGATCAGCCCGATGGCGATGGCTCAAGTGGTCACGGTCGAAACCAACTCGCTGCTGCGCTTGCCCAATGCCGCCAGCACCTTGCAGCTGGAGCGCCTGGAAGTCGGCGATAATGGCACGCTGCTGATCCCCTCCAACGTGACTGAACTGAGCGTTGGCGAGTTGCGTCTGGGCCGCGAAGCACGGATCGCCATTGTCCCCAGCGAACAGGCGCTGCAACTGAATATCAGCCGTGCGCAGCTTGCCAGTGGCAGCCAGATTACCTCGCGAGGCGCCCCGGGCACCTACCTCAAGGCCGCCCGCGCAGGGCGCAACCTGAATCTGCGGATTGTCTCGCTGAACGCTCCCGAGTTGTCGGTGGATGCCCGTGGCGGTGCCGGTGCGCCGGGTTACGTGGGGCTCGATGGCGGCAACGGTCAGGAGCCGGGCTGTACGTGGGGCCAGGCCGGGCATGGGGCGGATGGTGATAACGGTGGTGATGGTCATGCCGGCGCACCGGGCGCGCAGGTGCGTGTTGAATTGCCGCGTGATTACCCGGCCCAGCAGATCAAGGTGCTGGTCGACGGTGGCGCCGGCGGCGTGGCCGGTGCCGGTGGCAAACCAGGGGCAGGCGGAAAGGCCAAGGGCTGTTTTGTCTACCGTGCCGACGGCGGTAAAAGCGGTCGCGCAGGTGCACAAGGTCAGCCTGGTCCTGCCGGAGCGGCAGGTGCCGTGACGGTGCAGCGGTTGTAAGCAGCCTGCGTAACTGATCGTTCCCACTCTGCGTGGGAATGCAGCCCGTGACGCTCTGCGTCACAGGGGACGCGGAGCATCCTTGGCGGCGTTACCACGCAGAGCGTGGGAACGATCAGCGAGAGGAATCAGAACATCGGCCGAGCCGAAGCCACCGCCACCAGCAGCAACCCCAGCGACAGATTGATCCCCACCAGACGCCGAATCTTGCCCAGCGTCGCGGCACCCGTCGGCCAATCCTCGGCCAGTACCGCTTTGCGCAACTCCGGCAGATTCAGCGCCTGAATGCGGATAAACAACGCGGTCATCACCAGGTACAACCCCATCATGATCTGCACGTAACGCGGCGCGGTTTCAAAACCGCTGAAGCGCAGATGAATCAGCCCGACACCACTGATCGGCAAGATCACCACCGCGACCCAGACCCAGACAAAAAAACGTTGAAACACTTCTACCCAGAGCTTCAGTCGCGCAGGCCCTTCAAGTGCCTTCATGGCGGCGGGGCGCAGGACCATCCAGGCGAAAAACATGCCGCCGACCCAGATCAGGGCGGCCAGCACATGCAGGGTATAAATGAAGGCGAAAGGTGTCATCGGGGTACTCCGTTCTGCGCGGGATTAATTAGCGGGGTATGATAGCGGCCGAACCGAACCACTGAAAATTTATCCAGCGTTTTTTGCGCCCGACAATCCATGATCAGCACTGAACTCAAAACCACGATCCAGGGCGCCTACTCGCGTTTTCTCGAAGCCAAGAGCCTCAAGCCGCGTTACGGCCAGCGCCTGATGATCGCCGAAATTGCCAAGGTCCTCGGTGACATCGACACCGACGACGAAGGCCGGCGCAGTGGCGACCCCGCGATTGTCGCGGTGGAAGCCGGCACCGGTACCGGGAAAACCGTGGCCTACAGCCTGGCGGCGATTCCGACTGCCAAGGCTGCCGGCAAACGCCTGGTGATCGCTACGGCGACCGTCGCCCTGCAAGAACAGATCGTCTATAAGGACCTGCCGGACCTGATGCGCAACAGCGGGCTGAACTTCAGCTTTGCGCTGGCCAAGGGCCGTGGCCGCTACATGTGCCTGTCCAAGCTCGACATGTTGTTGCAGGAAGGCCACGCGCAAACCGCTACCGCGCAGCTGTTCGAAGAAGAAGGCTTCAAGATCGAGGTCGATGAAGCCAGTCAGAAGCTGTTTACCAGCATGATCGAAAAGCTTGCCGGCAATAAATGGGACGGCGACCGCGACAGTTGGTCCACCGCCCTTGAAGATGCGGACTGGGCAAGGTTGACCACCGATCATAGCCAGTGCACTAACCGACATTGTCCCAACTTCGGTCAGTGCGCCTTCTACAAGGCTCGCGAAGGTATGGGCAAGGTCGATGTGATCGTCACCAACCACGACATGGTCCTCGCCGACCTGGCCTTGGGCGGCGGTGCCGTCCTGCCCGACCCGCGCGACACCATCTACGTGTTCGACGAAGGCCATCATCTGCCCGACAAGGCGATCGGCCACTTCGCCCATTACACGCGTTTGCGTTCCACCGCCGACTGGCTGGAAACGACCGCCAAGAACCT
This sequence comes from Pseudomonas sp. 05N431, assembly GCF_056397005.1. NCBI lineage: Bacteria > Pseudomonadati > Pseudomonadota > Gammaproteobacteria > Pseudomonadales > Pseudomonadaceae > Pseudomonas > Pseudomonas sp. 05N431. The sequence goes on along the minus strand of NZ_JBFTMN010000017.1, from coordinate 36,887 downwards.
CACCAAGTTGCTGGCCCAGCACCCGCTGCCGGGCGATCTGGGCAAGCTGATCGAACAAGTGCCGGAGCTGGCGCGTGAGATCAAGACCCAGCAGCAGTTCATGTTCACCGCCTGCGAACAGGTTGCCGAATTCAAGCCCGGCGAAGACGTCGAGGGCCGCGAACGGCCGCGTCATCGTTTCGTCGGCGGGGTGATTCCCGAGCATATGCGCGAGATGGGCATCGAGCTGAAGAAAGGCTTTGCCCGCCTGACCGATGTTTTTACCCGGCTTACCGAGCTGCTCAAGGAAGGCATGGATGGCGAGGTCAACATCGGCATCGCCAGCAATCAGGCCGAAGAGTGGTATCCGCTGTTTGGCAGTCTGCTGTCCCGTTCTCAAGGCAACTGGGAACTGTGGACGGCATTCACCGCCGAAGACCCGGAAGACAACCCGCCGATGGCGCGCTGGCTGACTCTGGCCGAAAGCGGTTCGCTGTTCGATATCGAGGTCAACGCCAGCCCGATCCTGGCGGCGGAAATGCTCCGTCGTAACCTGTGGAATGTGGCTTACGGTGCGCTGGTGACCTCGGCCACCTTGACCGCACTGGGCACCTTCGACCGTTTCCGCATGCGCGCCGGTCTGCCGAAAAAGGCCGTGACGGCGGTGGTGCCGAGCCCGTTCCATCATGCCGATGCCGGCGTGCTGCGGGTGCCGGACCTGCGCGCCGACCCACGGGACGCGGCGGCCCACACCGCGGCGATCATTCGTGACCTGCCGGAACTGGTCGAAGGCTCGCGCGGCACGCTGGTGCTGTTCTCTTCGCGCAAACAGATGCAGGACGTGTTCGACGGTCTGGACCGCGACTGGCGCAAGCAAGTGTTCATTCAGGGCAACCTGTCGAAGCAGGAAACCCTGAACAAGCATAAGGCGCGGGTCGATGGCGGTGACTCCAGCGTGTTGTTCGGCCTGGCGAGTTTCGCCGAGGGCGTCGACTTGCCGGGTGCTTACTGCGAGCACGTGGTGATCGCCAAGATCCCGTTCTCGGTCCCGGACGATCCAGTCGAAGCCGCGCTGGCCGAATGGATCGAAGCCCGGGGTGGTAATCCGTTCATGGAAATCTCGGTGCCCGACGCTTCGCTCAAGCTGGTTCAGGCTTGCGGGCGCCTGCTGCGTACCGAAGAAGACCGCGGCACCATCACGTTGCTTGACCGGCGTCTGGTCACGCAACGCTACGGCAAAGCTATCCTCAACGCGCTGCCGCCGTTTCGCCGCGAAATATCTTGAGACACGGTGGGCGAAATCGCCCACTTCGTTGTCTATCCCCCCACTACCGATTCCACACAGGCCGTTCACTGGTCGTTAGGGAGAACCTGGTTCATATGATTCGCCGTTCGTTACCCGCTGTTTTTGCCCTGATGTTCGCTGCGCCACTGCTGGCGGCTCCGGCCGGACAACAGACGCTGTTCAACTTTGTCCGGCCCGCCGATGTGGTCCAGGTGGCGACCCAGGACGCCAGTCTGCCGCAGTCCAATGCGGAGCAAACGGCCGAAGGTGAAGTGCTGCGCCGGGTGACCTTCAACCCGGCGGCGCAACCGAACCTGCGCCTGACTCCGCAAAGCGGCGCCTGGGACTGGTCGCAGTCTGGCGTCATGAGCCTGCGTATCCAGAGCGCGATGAACTGGCCTGTGACGCTCTACGTGAAAATCCAGAGTAACGACGGCAAGACCCTGGTCAGCCGCATCGATCTGCCGGCCGGGCCGGCGCAAACCCTGTTGGTGCCGCTGACACCAAGTTCGCCGTTGAGCCAGGGCCTGAAAGCCGGGCCACCGATGCCGATCACTGTTGAAGGCCAGCGTGTATTGCTGGCCAGCAGCACGGGTGAACTGGATCGCAGCCAGGTGGTGTCGGTGACACTGTCGATGGATCAGCCAAAAGTAGCCCAGAGCATCATGCTTGAGCGTTTTGGTGTGCAGGACGGCGAGGCGGTATTCAAAGCCGCCTACGGCTCTTTAGTGGACGCTTATGGTCAGTCCACTCGTGCGAAATGGCCGGAAAAAGTCGCCAGCGACGAACAGCTCAAAGCGGCGGCGAATAAAGAGCAACAGCAACTGAAAACCTGGCTGGCCGAGCGCGAGCGTTCGTCTTTGGACACGTTCGGTGGCTGGAGTAAAGGCCCGGCCTTCAAGGCCAGTGGCTTCTTCCGCACTGAAAAGCGTGACGGTCGCTGGTATCTGGTGACCCCGGAAGGTCACCCGTTCTATTCCCTGGGGGTCAATACCGTCACCGCCGATACCAGCCAGACCTACGTCGCCGGGCGCGAAGCCATGTTCGAGTCGTTACCCGCTAATGACGAGCCATTGGCCAGCCATTACGGTGAAGGCGACAACCGCAATGGCAATGGTGCCGATCAGGGACGCGGGTTCAATGCCGGTCGCTGGTATGACTTTTACGGTGCCAACCTGCAGCGCATTTATGGCCAGCCGTGTGCAGTCGCGAGTGAAACCAAGGCCGATGACGCCAAGGCTGAAACCGCCACAACCCCGTGCGCTCCCCACACGTTCGACGAAAAACGCTGGACCGGCCATACACTCGACCGCCTGCAAGCCTGGGGTTTCAATACCATCGGCGACTGGAGCGCTCCGGCGTTGGGCTTGAATGACCGCGTGCCGTACACCTTGCCGTTGTCCATCGTTGGCGATTACGCCAGCATCAGCACCGGCACCGATTGGTGGGGCGGCATGCCTGATCCGTTCGACCCGCGTTTCGCCATGGCCACCGAACGTGCCGTGGCCATTGCTGCCCGCGATCACCGCGACGACCCATGGCTGATCGGTTACTTTGCCGATAACGAACTGGCCTGGGCCGGTCCCGGCGATGACCCGAAAGCGCGTTATGCCTTGGCATACGGCACCTTGAAAATGACCACCGACGTGCCGGCCAAACGGGCGTTCCTCAAGCAACTGCGCGACAAGTACCGTAACCAGGCGGGCCTGTCGAAAGCCTGGGGCATTGACCTGCCGGCCTGGGAATTGATGGAAGACCCGGGTTTTGTACCGCCGCTGCCAAGTGCAGAGCACCCGGAAATCGAAGCTGACTTCAAATATTTCCAGAAAGTCTTCGCCGACACTTACTTCAAGACCATTGCCGATTCGCTGAAATGGCACGCACCCAACCACCTGCTGCTCGGTGGTCGGTTTGCCATCAGCACACCTGAGGCTGTCGAGTCTTGCGCGCAGTACTGCGATGTCCTGAGCTTCAACATGTACACGCTCAAACCTCAGGACGGTTATGACTTCGCCAAGTTGCAGGCGCTGGACAAACCGGTGCTGATCACCGAGTTCAACTTCGGCTCGCGTGATCGCGGTCCGTTCTGGGGCGGTGTGACGGAGCTGGCGAAGGAAGAAGACCGTGGGCCGGCCTATGCCAATTTCGTCAAGCAAGCGGTGAGTGAACCGTCGATTGTCGGCGTGCATTGGTTCCAGTATCTCGACCAACCGGTGAGCGGTCGTCTGCTGGACGGTGAAAACGGCCATTTCGGTCTGGTCGGGATCACCGATCTGCCGTTCCAGGGCTTTGTCGAGAGCGTGCGCAAGGCCAACTTGCAGGCCGTCGATCAGCTCGGTAAAGAAGCCGAGAAGGCCAAGGCTGCGGCGGATAAAGCCGAGAGTGCCGGTCATGACGACGCGGGCGGGAAAAAAGGTCGCGACAGCAAGGGCGCAGGGCAGGGGGCAGGTCATGCAGGTGGGCATTCGGCCAATGGTCATTAAAGCCTGAGATTGCCAGGTTCACGGCCCGCCCCTGTTCCCAAATCCCTCAAGGGCTGGAACAATGCAGGTCATTGTGTCGAAACGTTTTTTCGGAGAGTTACGGGTGCTGATTCAAGGTCATTACGAGCTTAAATTTGAAGCGGTGCGTGAAGCTTTCGCAGCACTCTTCGACGATCCGCAGGAACGTGGCGCGGCACTGTGCATTCAAATCGGCGGTGAAACCGTCGTCGACCTCTGGGCCGGTACTGCCGACAAGGACGGTCACGAGGCTTGGCACAGCGACACCATTGCCAACCTGTTCTCCTGCACCAAGACGTTTACCGCGGTGACCGCCTTGCAACTGGTCGCCGAAGGCAAGTTGCAGCTCGATGCTCCGGTCGCTAGGTATTGGCCGGAATTCGCCGCTGCTGGCAAGGAAGCGATCACCTTGCGTCAGTTGCTCTGCCATCAGGCCGGTCTGCCGGCCTTGCGCGAATTGCTGCCACCAGAGGCACTCTACAACTGGCAAACCATGGTTGACGCACTGGCCGCCGAAGCTCCTTGGTGGACGCCCGGTGAAGGCCATGGTTATGCGGCGATCACTTATGGCTGGCTGGTCGGGGAATTGCTGCGCCGCGCCGATGGCCGTGGTCCGGGCGAGTCGATCGTGGCACGTGTTGCACGACCACTGGGGCTGGATTTCCATGTCGGCCTGGCGGATGAAGAGTTCCATCGTGTGGCGCACATCGCACGTGGCAAGGGCAATGTCGGCGATGCGGCGGCGCAGCGCTTGCTGCAAGTGACGATGCGTGAGCCGACGGCGATGACGACCCGGGCGTTCACCAACCCGCCGTCGATAATGACCAGTACCAACAAGCCCGAATGGCGTCGTATGCAACAACCGGCAGCGAATGGCCACGGCAATGCCCGCAGCCTGGCCGGGTTCTACAGCGGACTGCTGGATGGCAGCTTGCTGGAAAGCGAGATGCTCCAGGAACTGACTCGCGAGCACAGCCTGGGCGAAGACAAGACTTTACTGACCCGGACCCGTTTCGGTCTGGGTTGTATGCTCGATCAACCGGATGTACCCAACGCGACCTTCGGCCTCGGCCCCGGAGCGTTTGGTCATCCGGGTGCTGGTGGCTCCATCGGTTTCGCTGACCCGGAACATGATGTGGCCTTCGGTTTTGTGACCAATACCCTTGGGCCGTACGTCTTGATGGACCCGCGTGCGCAGAAGCTTGTACGGGTTTTGGCCGCTTGTCTGTAAAGGGGAACTTCACGGCATTTTTTTGAAAAAAACTTGCCCAATGGTCGCAGGAAGGAACCCTGCGGCTTCTATAGTTTCAAAGCGTCTCTTTAATAATACGGGTCGTAACGACCCACAGCTTTCTATCTCATTTTGTGGATATCCCCCATGTCACCGAACAAATCTCTAGCCTTGGCAGTGTGTCTCACCATTACCGGTTGCGCACAAACCCCACAAAATGATGCAGACGGGGGCCACTGGTGGTCATTCGGTTCCGGTTCGGACAAGGTCGCGAGCAAAGACGTTGCCAAACCGGATGCGAAGGCCGCTGAAGACGCTGCTGCCGCGAAGGCCAAATCGACCGCAAGTGCTGCTGCGTCAACCGCACCGGCTGCAGTTCCAGGCTCTTCAGCTGCCGCAGCAGCCAAAGCCGATAGCGAAAGCAAATGGTGGTGGCCGTTCGGCGACCAGCCAAAGGCCATTACCAAGGCCGACATCAAAGATGTGCCAATGCCTGATCCGAAAATAACCCAGGCCTGGCTGGACAGCTACGAGCCACGTTTGCGCTCGGCAGTCCAGGACAGCCACTTGCAGGTTGAGCGTCGTGAGAACGTGTTGGTGGTCGTAGTGCCAGTGGATGACTCTTTCAACCCGAAACGTCCAGCCATGCTGCTGCCGTCGTCCCTGGGGCAGTTCACCAAGATCGCCAAGCTGGTTGAGCCCGACAACCAGGCTGCCGTCCTGGTACTTGGCCACGGCGACGCTGTGGGCACAACTTCCGACGCTCAACAACTGAGCAAGGACCGTGCGACTTCCGTTGCGTCGATCTTCAGCCTCAGTGGTTTGAAGCGTGATCGTCTGATGTTGCGTGGCATGGGCAGCTTGATGCCGCGCGCCGCCAATGACAGCGCCCAGGGCCGTGCCTTGAACCGTCGCGTGGAAATCATGCTGACCCAGCGCACCACCATGCTGGCATTGCTGAACAAGTACAGCCAGCCGACCCCACCACCGGTGGAAATGGTTGCAGCGCAGCCCGTCAAGCCCGCAGCACCAGCCGTGGACACGAAAAAAACAACGTCGAAGAAGAAAGGCGCTGCCTCTAAAAAGGCTCCGGCGAAGAAAGCTCCGGCCAAAAAACAGCCGGCCAAGAAACCAGCAGCTGCAGCCAAAGCGGATACAGCGGCAAAAAGCACCAGCGGCCAGTAATCGGCCTGCAACTGACTGATCAAGCACAAGGAAAACGCTATGCCCCGGACTCTGGCTGATATGCGTCGTGACTACACTCGCGATGGTTTGACCGAGGCTCAAGCCCCGGCCGAACCATTCGCGCTGTTTCATCAGTGGTTTGCCGAGGCGGTGAATACCGAGCAACCTCCGGTCGAGGCGAATGCCATGACCCTGGCCACGGTTGATCAGGACGGTCGCCCGCATTGCCGGATCCTGTTGCTCAAGGGGCTTGATGATCAGGGTTTTACCTTCTTCACCAACTACGACAGTGCCAAGGGGCAGCAGCTGGCGGGCAATCCGTTTGCTGCGATGACCTTCTTCTGGCCGACCCTGGAGCGCCAGGTGCGTATCGAGGGTCGGGTGGTGAAGGTCACGCCACAGGAATCCGATGCCTATTTCCAGGTACGGCCGCTGGGCAGTCGCCTGGGGGCCTGGGCGTCTCCGCAAAGTCAGGTGATTGCCGATCGTGCGGAGTTGGAAGGGCTGCTCAAAGTCACTGAAGAGCGCTTCAGCGATAGCCAGCCGCATTGCCCGGAACACTGGGGCGGCTATCGTTTGTTGCCAGAACGCATCGAGTTCTGGCAAGGTCGGGCGAGTCGTTTGCATGACCGTCTGAACTATCGACTGCAAGGCGCGGACTGGAGTCGCGAGCGCCTCGCACCGTAAACCGGCTACACAGTGGGGTAGGTGGCAGCCGCCGCCTCCAGCCACTGTGGCAGGTCCCGACGTTTGATATTCTGCTGCCGGGCAATGGCCAATTGTTGCAGCATGAACGCCTTTTTCCGCTCGTCATCGCCGGCGAGTGCCAGCGCCAGATCACGGTCCATCCAGCGTTTGATCCGTACGTACAGCCACCAATGGAAGTACAGCCCGGCAACGGTGGTGACGACAATGATGAAGTAATCCATGGAAATCCTTGATGCGGGTGACGCAGGTTCTGGAATTTGGCGCTACTGTGTGATGAGTTCTCAAGTGCAACTGTACTGCAACTGAATGAAACCAATTTTATCCGTGCGGTGCCGTGACAGGCGTCAAGCTGCGGAGTTTAATGAATACCTGTCCTTTGGAGTTGATGCTATGCGTAAGTCTGTTTTGCTGGTTGCTTCTTTTTCTACGATGGCGATGTTGCTCACTGGTTGCCAATCGAACCTGACCGGTGACTCCTACTCCCGTGACGAAGCACGTCGGGTGCAGACGATCCGTATGGGTACCATCGAATCCCTGCGTCCGGTGAAAATCGAAGGCACTAAAACCCCGATCGGCAGCGTAGCCGGTGCGGCCGTTGGCGGCGTTGCCGGTAGCTCCGTAGGTGGTGGCAAAGGCAGCATCGTCGCTGCGGTGATCGGTGCTGTGGCCGGCGGTCTGGCGGGTTCTGCCATCGAAGAAGGCGCGACCCGTACCCAAGGCGTGGAAATCACCGTTCGCGAAGACGACGGCAGCATGCGCGCCTACGTCCAGGAAGTTCAGCCAAACGAAGTATTCCGTGTTGGCGAACGTGTACGTATCTCCACCGTCGGTGGCACCAGCCGCGTGTCGCACTAAATTTTACGCGGTTAAAACAAAACCCCGATCAGGTAACTGGTCGGGGTTTTGTGTTTTTGGATGATTGTTTACGATGCTGAGCGGGTACCGATGAAGTACTCCAGGCCTACCGGAAAATCGACTTTGAGCAGTTCTGCTACCTGTATGACTTGGCTTTCTGTTAGTTCAAGCTCCCCAGGTTCTATTTCTTCAAAGGTTTTTGACTCGGTCAGTTGAGCCAGTGCCTGGTTTAACTCGTAATCTTTTACCGTCAGTTCGAACTGCAATGAGTCGTCCTGTTTTTCATCGGGATAAAAACCGGTGATGGATAGGTAGCGCATGGTTTTTTTCTCCTGAATCACTTTGGGGTCCTTCTTCCTGGCTTCGCAGCTTTTGTACGTTCGCCTGTTATGTGATTGAACTCACCCAAATGGATTCCTAATTTATCGTAAAGCTCTACAGCATCGCTTTTTGAATCCCATTCGTATATTCGGCCTTTGCGGTCTACCCATCGGGCTCTTTTTTTTCCTCCGCCTTGAACCGAGGCCTTTGATTTCACTCTGGATGTATCTGGAAAAGCAGGGAGTGTTTCGGGAGCATCGTAGTACTTATGATCCCCAGGCATGCTTACTACGATATAAACCGGCTTCACCCCCGAATCCGCCGGGAACACAAGAATGAAGTCCTTGTACTCAGGCGGATAAACCGGGTCGACGATGATGCTGTCAGCGGCTTTGGTAGGTGGGTAGACCCAAATGTGCGGTGCCTGGGGCGCGGCTTCCAGGGCCGGGATGCCAAGGATGCCCAAGGGATCCACGGCCGGCGTCCATATCAGCTCTAGACCATCGCCCAAGTCGGCCACCTGCTGAGTACCGTGCAGTTTGAACTGTACGACATCGACCATTTCCCAGTCGCGGTTCTTGCCGGTGTAAAAGCCGTAACCCTTGAGGCTGCCGTCGGTTTGTTGCTCGACCCGCAGACGAACCCGGGTGCGGGCCTGTTTGAGGCCGAGTAACTGATCTTCGGTGTAAAGCGAACTGTCCCCAAGGCTTGAAGGCCAGACCAGCGCCACTAATCCTGCCAGTGCACCGGCAACGACGCCGGTAGTCGCTAGCGGCACGCCACCAACAGCCGAACCGCCAAGGGCCAGGCTGCCAATGCCGGCGGGTAGTACGCTGCCACTGATTTTCTGAAGGGGTACCCGGCCGGATTCATCCGCCTCGCGTGCTCCGAGAAGAATCGGTTCGCCGTAGTCTTTCAGGCTGTCGGTGGGGACGGCCCCCGAAGGGCTCGAGTAATCGATGATTGCATTCGGCAGCTTGCAGGACTTGGCGAAGACGCATCCGGCCCGGACAGGGGCGGTTGGTTTGACGGCAAGCTGGCGATGCTTTTCGAAGGCAGCCTGCCTTGCGAGCATGTCGTCGTAGGATTTTTGTCTTGCGTCACGTTCTGCCAGTTCGGTGGCAGTCATGTAGCGATGGGTAATGTGATGCCCATCGCCTGACGGTGGGTTCGGAACCCGGGGGATGTCCTTGTTGCCAGCCACTGATTGTCCTTGTTCGGTTCGTCCATCGGCAGCCCTGTGAAGGGCTGCACGACGTTATCGAACGTGGCTGAGCGTGGCTGTAGGACTAGTCTTGAATGTACCCGGGTTCTATCTTTTGCGATTAAGAGGTGAGCGCCGCGTTCTTGCGACTGGCCCCAGCCATCAAGGCGTAGCCGATCAGTGCGGCGAGGATCGAGCCAGTGAGAATGCCCATGCGGTCCATGCCGGCGTATTCGCTGCTGCCCGGCACAAAGGCCAGGGAACCGACAAACAGACTCATGGTGAAACCGATACCGCAGAGGATCGCCACGCCGAGTACCTGGCCCCAATTGGCGCCAGCGGGCAGGGACGCAATACCTATTTTGACGGCGAGCCAGGTCAGGCCGAAGACACCGACGGTCTTGCCCAGCAGCAAACCGGCGGCAATGCCCATCGGTACGTGGTGGGTGAAGCTCTCAAGGTTAACGCCAGCCAGTGAAACACCGGCATTGGCGAAAGCGAACAACGGCAGGATCCCGAAGGCCACCCAAGGGTGCAGCGCGTGCTCCAGGCTCAGCAGCGGTGACGGTTCAGCGTTTTTGGTGCGTAGCGGAATGCAGAACGCCAGGGTCACACCGGCCAGCGTGGCGTGGACACCGCTCTTGAGTACGCACACCCATAGAATCAGGCCAATGATCATGTAGGGGCCGAGCTTGACCACGCCTAGCCGATTCATCGCCACCAGCGCCACGAGACAGGCTGCGGCCAGCATCAACGACAGCGTCGACAATTCGCCAGAGTAGAAAATCGCAATGACGATGATTGCACCCAGGTCGTCGATGATCGCCAGGGTCATCAGAAACAGCTTCAGCGAGACCGGCACACGCTTGCCAAGCAAGGCGAGCACACCCAGTGCAAAGGCGATGTCGGTGGCCATCGGGATCGCCCAGCCGCTCAGGGCTGGCGGGTTGTCTTTGTTGAGGAACCAGTAGATCAGCGCCGGCACGACCATGCCGCCGATGGCGGCTGCACCCGGCAGGACGATCTGCGACGGTTTGGACAGGTGGCCTTCAAGGATTTCGCGTTTGACCTCGAGGCCAATCAACAGGAAGAACATCGCCATCAGGCCGTCGTTGATCCATAACAACAGCGGTTTGGCGATTTTCAGGGCGCCGATCTGGGCGACCACGGGAGTGTCCAGCAGGCCGTTGTAGAGCCAGGACAGCGGTGAGTTGTTGATGATCAGGGCAAGAGCTGCAGCGGCAATCAATAACAGACCGCTGGCAGCTTCCAACTGAAAGAAACGCGTGAAAGTGCTACGCAGAGGCAAGGTCGCTCTCCATCTATCGATTCAAAAGGTGGACCACCCTAACCCGTACGGTTAGTTGTTAAAACAAAAGTTATATTCTTTTTTGTTATATGTCGTTACAACGTTGCCGCCTGACCCCGGCTTGAGCCTAGCAGTTGGCTGGCGTATTGGGCCTCAGCTGTACCTGTGCGTTATGCAGGTTTTTTCCTAAGCTTGTTGACTGAGCCTTTCGACAAGGTCAATCCGTTGCCTGCTGTTACCGCCAGGTTTCCCTACGCCTAATCGATTCAACGAGAAAAAGACCATGAGCGACAACCGTCAGTGGGCCCGCGAAGCCATCCGGATCATCGAAGCCGACTTCCAGCGCAGCGCCGATACGCACCTGATCCCTTTGCCACTGCCGGGATTGCCGGGCATCGAGTTGTACTTCAAGGATGAATCCAGTCACCCCACCGGTAGCCTCAAACATCGACTGGCGCGCTCGTTGTTTCTTTATGCGCTGTGTAACGGCTGGCTCAAGCCGGGAGCGCCGGTGATCGAGGCGTCCAGCGGTTCGACGGCGATCTCCGAGGCGTATTTCGCGCGCTTGCTCGGTTTGCCGTTCATTGCCGTGATGCCGGCCACCACGTCTCAGGAAAAGATCGCGCAGATCGCCTTTTACGGTGGGAAAAGCCATCTGGTGCAGGACCCGACGCAAATCTACGCCGAGTCTGAGCGTCTGGCGCGGGAGCACGATGGCCATTTCATCGACCAGTTCACCTATGCCGAACGCGCCACCGACTGGCGAGCCAACAACAACATTGCCGAATCGATCTTTCAGCAGATGCGTTTCGAACGTCATCCTGAACCGAGCTGGCTGATTTCCAGCCCTGGAACGGGCGGCACCACCGCGACCTTGGGGCGCTATGTGCGTTATCGCCAGCATTGCACCCGCGTGTTGTGCGCCGATGCCGAGCGTTCGGTGTTCTTCGAGTACTACCAGACTGGCGACGCGAGCTTGCGCCTGGATTGCGGTTCGCGGATCGAAGGCATTGGTCGTCCGCGGGTCGAGGCGTCGTTCTTGCCGAAGGTCATCGATGCGATGGTGAAGGTGCCGGACGCGCTATCGCTGGCGGCCATGCATTATCTGGCGCAGCGTCTGGGCCGGCACGTGGGCGGTTCCAGCGGGACAAACCTGATCGGAGCCCTGATGGCTGCCCAGCAGATGATTGCAGCAGGAGAGAGTGGCTCAATCGTGGCGATTCTGTGTGATAGCGGCGAGCGTTACGCGACCACCTATTACAATCAGGACTGGTTGAAGGCTCAGGGTTATGAGTTGAGTGGCCTGATCGCGACCGTGGCGGCCAGTGCCGAGCGCGGTGAGCCGCTGCCGACCAGCGTATTACGCGCCAATATCTGAGATCGCTCAGACGCTGAACATTCCTGTGGGAGCGAGCTTGCTCGCGATGACGGTTTAACATTCAACAGAGATGTTGACTGAGACATCGCTATCGCGAGCAAGCTCGCTCCCACAGGGTTTCGGTCAGGCCTCGATACCGAGAATATCCCGTGCCACGGCTTCGGCAATGCGAATCCCGTCGACACCCGCCGACAGGATCCCACCGGCATAACCGGCGCCTTCACCGGCCGGGAACAGGCCTTTGACGTTCAGGCTTTGCATCGACTCGTTACGGGTAATCCGCAGCGGCGATGAAGTACGGGTTTCGATCCCGGTCAGCACCGCGTCGTGCAGCGAGTAGCCGCGAATCTGTTTCTCGAAGGCCGGCAAGGCTTCACGAATGGCATCGATGGCAAACGCCGGCAAGGCCAGCGCCAGATCGCCCAGGGCAACCCCGGGTTTGTAGGAGGGTTCGACGCTACCCAAGGCAGTCGACGGCTTGCCTGCGATGAAATCGCCGACCAGTTGCGCCGGTGCTTCGTAGTTGCTGCCACCCAGCACAAAGGCGTGGGACTCCAGGCGCTCCTGCAACTCGATCCCGGCCAATGGACCACCCGGATAGTCGACTTCCGGGGTGATGCCTACAACAATCCCGGAGTTCGCGTTACGTTCGTTACGCGAATACTGGCTCATGCCGTTGGTCACCACACGGTTCGGCTCGGATGTTGCCGCCACCACGGTGCCGCCCGGGCACATGCAGAAGCTATAGACCGAACGACCGTTCTTGGCGTGGTGCACCAGTTTGTAGTCGGCGGCCCCGAGTTTCGGGTGACCGGCGTATTTGCCCAGGCGCGCGCTGTCGATCAGCGATTGCGGGTGTTCGATACGGAAACCCACCGAAAACGGCTTGGCTTCCATGAACACGCCACGGCCGTGGAGCATGCGGAAGGTGTCGCGGGCGCTGTGGCCGAGGGCAAGAATCACGTGTTTGGAGTGGATCTGTTCGCCGCTGGCGAGCTCGATACCGGTCAACTGGCCGTCTTCGATCAGCACGTCAGTGACTTTTTGCTGAAAGCGTACTTCACCGCCCAGCGCGCGAATCTGCTCACGCATGTTTTCGACGACGCCGGTCAGACGGAACGTACCGATGTGCGGTTTGCTGACGTAGAGGATTTCTTCCGGCGCGCCGGCTTTGACGAATTCGTGCAGGACTTTGCGGCCGTGATGCTTGGGGTCCTTGATCTGGCTGTACAGCTTGCCGTCAGAGAATGTCCCCGCGCCGCCTTCACCGAATTGCACGTTGGACTCGGGATTCAGCACACTTTTACGCCACAGGCCCCAGGTGTCCTTGGTGCGCTGACGCACTTCCGTGCCGCGCTCGAGAATGATCGGCTTGAAGCCCATCTGCGCCAGCAGCAACCCGGCGAAAATCCCGCATGGGCCGAAGCCGACCACGATCGGCCGTTGACTCAAATCCGTCGGAGCCTGGCCAACGACCTTGTAGCTGATGTCCGGCGCCGCATTGACGTTACGGTCGTCGGCGAACGTGTGCAGCAACTTCGCCTCATCGCGCACGCTGAGGTCGATGGTGTAGATGAAGCACAGTTCGGAGGATTTTTTGCGCGCGTCGTAGCTGCGCTTGAACAAGGTGAAATCGAGCAGGTCTTCACTGGCGATGCCCAGGCGCTGCACGATGGCAGGCCGCAGGTCTTCTTCGGGATGGTCGATCGGCAGCTTGAGTTCGGTGATTCGTAACATGACGGGGTCCGGTTCGCGGGGGCGCACAACTGCGCCAAAGGCGTTTCACAAACCGGCGATTATAAGCCTCAACGGCTCGTTCCGGTGAGGCTAAAACAGCATCCTGTCGAATCAGTCGTTACGCGAGCCGCCGAAATACGCGCAGCCACGTTGTACCTGGCCGTTGACTCGCAACTCGGCGCTCATGAATTGAACGCTGCCACGGGTGCTGTCGACGCAGCGTTGTGGCGCGATCCAGAGTTCAACGTGTTGATCATTGGCTTCGCTACTGAGGCTGAAACGCCCGTCACCGAGTTGTTCTTCCAGAAACGGCAAGGCCAGCGCAGGCTGGCCGGCGCGCTCGACCACCATGCCCTTGGTGTTGACCTTGACGTTCCAGTCGGGCGTAGTGCCGCCGGCACGCAGGATCAGCCGCTGGAAGTTGGGGTCTTCACAGGCCGCGCTCGAGCGTTCGACGCGGTATAGTTGCTGCACGTCGAACTGGGCGCCCGCGTCAGCTGATTTGCCCGTGGCAACCCGGCCGCGCACGTCAGCGAAAACCTTGTGCTGCGGGCCTGCCAGCGTTGCGGCTTCCTGCAGGATGCTGGTGCTGCCGGCGTCATTGACGACATACAGCTTGTTTTCCTGGCACGGCTGAAACATCAGCTTGCCATTGTTCATGCTGAGTTCGCCCTGCATGCGGGTCAGGCCCGCCATGGACGGTTTCTCAGGCTGGCTCTGCAGCAACTGGCAACCGGCGAATACAGGAAGCAGGGCGACAAACATCAGGGAACGGGCAGCACGCATCGTTGGGTCTCCAGACAAGTGCCGCCACGTTACTCAGGCTGACCGCTCATCACAACCCTGCAGTGCACCTGCCTTCCTGTAAACGCGTCGTTCTTAGCCGACGTTATAGGTCTGGCCAGTCTGCAAGCCCTCTACGCTTTTCGCGTAGGCCAGCGCCACTTCGGCGGCTGGGACCGGCTTGAATCCGCGGAAGTACGGTGCGTAGCTGCCCATGGCTTCAACCAGTACGTTAGGGCTCACCGAGTTGATCCGCAGGCCACGTGGCAATTCGATAGCCGCCGCTTTAACGAAACTGTCCAGGGCGCCGTTGACCATCGACGCCGAGCTGCCGGTACGAATCGGATCGTGGCTGAGAATGCCGGTGGTGAAGGTGAACGACGCACCGTCGTTGGCGAAATCCCGACCGATCAACAGCAGATTGACCTGGCCCATCAGCTTGTCTCGCAAGCCCAGCTCGAAGTCTTTTTCGGTCATGTTCGCCAGCGGCACGAAGTTGACGCTGCCGGCGGCGCAGATCAGCGCATCGAATTTACCGGTCTGTTCGAACAGCTTGTGGATCGAGGCGTTGTCACTGATATCGACCTGGAAGTCACCACTCTTGCGACCGATACGAATGATTTTGTGGCGCTGGGACAGTTCCCGGTCAATGGCCGAGCCGACAGTGCCGGAGGCTCCAATCAAAAGAATTTTCATCGTGCGAATCCTCAAGTGGGTGAATGTGGTTTCAGTTTAGTGTGGTTTTTTTTATTGATAAGCGTGCTAATGGGCAACCTTTGGTTTTCAAATGGAAACAATCCATGAGCGAAATGGATGATCTGGCGGCGTTTGCAGTGTTGATCGAGGCCGGCAGTTTCACGCTGGCAGCGCAGCAACTGGGGTGTAGCAAGGGGCAACTGTCCAAGCGCATCAGTCAGCTGGAAACACGTTTCAGCGTAGTGCTGCTGCAGCGAACCACACGGCGTTTGAGCCTGACGGCGGCCGGTGCGGCGTTGTTGCCGCAAGCGCAGGTGCTGGTGATTCAGGTAGAGCGGGCGCGACAGGCCCTGGCACGGTTGAAGGACGACATGGCCGGGCCGATTCGGATAACGGTCCCGGTGTCGCTGGGGGAGACTTTTTTCGATGGGTTGCTGCTGGAGTTTTCCCGAGAGTACCCCGACGTGCAGATCGAACTTGAGCTGAACAACAGTTACCGCGACTTGTCGCGGGACGGGTTCGATCTGGCGATTCGTTCAGAGGTGGCCAACGACGAGCGAATGGTGGCCAAGCCGCTGTTGGCCTGGCACGAGATGACCTGCGCCAGCCCGGCTTACCTTGAGCAGTTTGGCGAACCGCAGACCCCGTCGCAGCTGGCGGATCATCGTTGCCTGCTCAACAGCCATTACAGCGGCCGGGAAGAGTGGCTGTATCACCAGCAACATGAACTGTTGCGGGTGCGGGTCTCGGGACCGTTCGCCAGCAACCACTACAACCTGCTGAAGAAGGCTGCGCTTGCCCATGCGGGGATCGCGCGCCTGCCTTCTTACTTGCTCCAGGCTGAGCTGGCCGATGGCCGTTTGCGCTGGCTGCTGCGTGACTATCAGACCCGCAGCATGCCGATGTATCTGGTGCATCCGTATCAGGGCGGCTTGCCCAAGCGCACACAAGTATTGGCCGATTACCTGATGAGGTGGTTCAAGCGCAGCGGCGAAGCACTGGATCGGCTGTAGCAGCTACGGCAAGGGCTTAGCGTTTGGCGATCAGATGATCGATTGACAGCGCGCCCGGACCTCTGGCCATCAGATACAACAGAATGGCTGCCCAAGTGCCGTGGGTCGGGTAAGCGTCCGGGTAGACAAAGGTCTGAATGGTCAGCGTCATGCCCAGTAACGCCAGGGCAGAGAAGCGTGTAGCGAAGCCGACGAGAATCAGGATCGGGAAGAAATGCTCGGCGAAGGCCGCCATGTGCGCCGCCAGTTCCGGGGACAGCAGCGGCACGTGGTATTCGCTTTGGAACAACGGAATGGTCGAGTCCGCGAGGTGCGGAATACCGAGCTGGAAGGTGCCGCCGAACAAATCGATGGCCAGTCCCTCGACCTTGGTCTGGCCAGACTTCCAGAACACCGCGGCAATGGAGAAGCGTGCAACGAAGGCGATCAGGCTGTGGGGGATCTTCTCGAACAGTTCGATGATCCGTTCGATCAGGTGGGTGATGGCGTTCGGGTGTTCGGTGCGGGTGTTCATGGCGATACCTTGTCGTGTTGCAGATGGATGATGGCGTGATGGCCGATCAGCAGCGCCAGGCACTGGCTCAGGTCAAACGCCGGTGCGGCGTCCAGGGCATCGGCTACCGCTTGCCCCAAAGGGCGGTTGTTTTGCAGGTTGTGGATGAAGGTTGCAGTGCCGACGTCAATCGCAAAGACCTCAACCTCCAGGCCGTTGCGCAGCACCAGCGCGCTTTGCGGGTGATACGGCTCGAGGTTCCGGGGCGCTGTGTCAGTCTGGTGGGCGGCCCATAGCGCAACTACGGCATACGCCGAGCTCAGCGTGAACGTCGAGGGATGCAAATGAATGCGTAACTCTGCTAGCGCTTCGGGCTCGCTCATGGCTGCTGCGATGTGTGCAGGGGCGACGGCGTTGGCATCCGCAGCGTGATAGGCCATCACCCGCAAGCGCTCCAGGCGTGCGACGTCCGCCAGATACGGCACTGAAGCGGCCGGCGCAAAGTGCTCGATGAAACTGGCGAAGTCACAGCCGTAGTCGTTGATCAGCGCACTGGTCGGCGGAAAATCCCGCACATAAAACTGGGCCATGGCCCGAAAAAACGCTTCTCCGACCAACTGCGAAACCACCGGATAGCTGTCGGCCAAGGCGTTGATCAACGAGCTCTGCACGTTGTTGCGGTACACCACGAAGCGGCTATCCGGGTCAGCGTCGTTGGCGCTGAACAAACCGTCAGGGCAGGGTCGTCGAGGATCAAGCAGGGCAGCGGCGAAATCGGCTTGAGTGTTCATCGGCGTACCCCGGTGTAACCCAGCAATTCATCGGCCTGGCGGGCCTCGGCGTGCAGCACGGAAAATGCAGGCACCTGATTGTCGCGCTCAATCAGTGTGGCCACCGGCCCGACGCGCTCGAGAACACGCGTGTACAGCGCCCACACGGCGTTATCGATGGGGGCACCGTGATCGTCGATCAGCAGGCGATCGCCGAGGCTGTCAGTGTCTTCGGCAAATCCGGCCAGATGGATCTCGCCCACGGCGTGCAGCGGCAGTGCGTCGAGGTAGGCCAACGGATCGCGCTGATGATTGATGCAGGAAACGTAGACGTTGTTCACATCCAGCAGCAAGCCGCAGCCGGTGCGGCGGATGACTTCAGAGATGAAACAGGCTTCTTCCATGTCGGAGCGCTGGAACTGCAAGTAAGTCGCCGGGTTTTCCAGCAGCATGGGGCGTTTCAGATGCTGCTGGACCTGATCGATATGCTCGCAGACCCGCTGCAGTGTCGATGGGTCATAGGCCAATGGAAGCAGGTCATTGAGAAACACCGGGCCGTGGCTCGACCAGGCCAGGTGTTCGGAAAAGGATTGGGGTTGATAGCGTTCGATCAGATGGGCGAGGCGGGCAAGGTGTTCGGTATCCAATGGACCTTCGCCGCCGATCGATAGACCGACGCCATGCAGCGACAGCGGATACTGCTCGCGGATCAAGCCCAGGTAATGATGAAACGGGCCGCCGGCCACCATGTAGTTTTCGGCGTGGACTTCGAAGAAGCCGATGTCCGGGCGAGTACCAAGTACTGCACCAAAGTGCCCGGTCTTGAGCCCCAGCCCCGCGCGGGGCGGGAGCTCGGACGCCAATGCCTGAGTGTGAGAATGTACGGTGTGCAGCGCTGAAGTAGTCATCATCAACACCCAGGCAGAGGAGGGATTACGACTTGGCTTTGTAGGCGGCCATTTGACCGAAGCCGGTCGGTGAGGTCGGGCTGGCAGTCTTCTCGCAAGTGCCTTTTGGTACCAGCTTGAAGTGATTGCTCTCGTAGTCGACTTTCGAGGTGCCTGCGCAGGTAGTGCCTGCACCTGCGGCGCAATCGTTCTTGCCTTTCATGGCGACGCCAAAGCATTTTTCCATGTCAGTGGCGGCGTGGGCAGTGGTCGGCAGAGCCGCGATGCTCAAAGCGGAACCCAGGGCCAGGGCGAGGGCGGCGGCGGACAGGGTGCGAGTGGTAGCAGTCATGATGTTTCTCCAAATAAGGGGTGGGTTCAAGTAAGCGTTGATGCTTGCTTACCCCTCTAGAGAAAGGTCACTGCGGTTCGTTACAGCGCGACAAAAAATAATTGGTTCACACAAAAAAATGTGGGAGCGAGCTTGCTCGCGATGAGGAGCTGACAGTCAACATTGATGTTGTCTGACAGTCCGCTATCGCGAGCAAGCTCGCTCCCACACAGGCCTTTTTTTGTAGCAGCAGTGCTTAGCCGCCCAGATACGCGTCGCGCACTTTAGGGTCGCTCAGCAGGGCTTCACCGGTGCCTTGCATCACCACCCGGCCGTTTTCCAGCACATAGGCGCGGTCGGCGATTTTCAACGCCTGGTTGGCGTTCTGTTCGACCAGGAACACCGTCACACCATCCCTGCGCAGCTGTTCGATGATGTCGAAAATCTGCTGGATGATGATCGGCGCCAGACCCAGCGACGGCTCGTCGAGCAGCAGCAGCTTGGGTTTGCTCATCAGCGCCCGGCCGATGGCAAGCATCTGCTGCTCGCCACCCGACATGGTGCCGCCGCGCTGGTTGAAGCGTTCCTTGAGCCGCGGGAACAACCCCAGGACCTTGTCCATTTGCTCCTGGTAATCACCCTTGTCGGTGAAGAACCCGCCCATGGCGAGGTTTTCTTCCACGGTCAGGCGGGCAAACACCCGACGACCTTCGGGGACCACGGCGATGCTTTTACGCATGATTCGCGCGGAGTCCTGGCCGACCAGTTCTTCGCCCATGTAGCGAATGCTGCCGCTATGGGCTTGCGGCGAACCGCACAGGGTCATCAGCAGGGTGGACTTGCCGGCACCGTTGGCACCGATAAGCGTGACGATCTCGCCCTGACGGACTTCGACGTTGACGCTGTGCAGGGCCTGGATCTTGCCGTAGAAGGTGGAAACGTTTTCGAACTGCAGCATTTACGCTTCCCCCAGGTAGGCTTTGATCACTTCAGGATTGTCGCGGATCTGTTCCGGCGTGCCGTTGGCCAGAGGCGTGCCCTGGTTGATCACGAAGATATGGTCGGAGATGCTCATGACCAGTTTCATGTCGTGTTCGATCAGCAGCACGGTGACGTTATGCTCTTCACGCAGGGTGCCGATCAGCGCCTTGAGGTCGTCGGTTTCCCGCGGGTTGAGGCCGGCGGCCGGTTCGTCGAGCATCAGGATGCTTGGACGGGTCATCATGCAACGGGCGATTTCCAGGCGCCGCTGTTGACCATAGGCCAGGGTGCCGGCCGGACGGTTGGCAAACTCCTTGAGGTTGACCTTGTCGAGCCAGAACTCGGCGTATTCCATGGCCTCGCGTTCGCTGCGGCGAAACGCCGGGGTCTTGAACAGACCGGCCAGGAAGTTGGTATTCAGGTGCCGGTGCTGAGCAATCAGCAGGTTTTCCACGGCAGTCATTTCCTTGAACAACCGCACGTTCTGGAACGTCCGCACCACGCCTTTACCGGCGATCTTGTGGCCGGGCAGGCCTTCGATCGCTTCACCGTTGAGCTGGATAGTGCCTGCGGTGGGCTTGTAGAAACCGGTCAGGCAGTTGAACACGGTGGTCTTGCCGGCGCCGTTAGGGCCGATCATCGATACCACCTGTTTCTCTTTCACGCTCAGGGCAACGCTATTGACCGCCAGCAAGCCGCCAAAACGCATGCTCAGGCCATCTACTTTCAGGATCTCTCTGCTCATTTACGCAGCTCCATGTGAGGACGTTGCATAGGCAGCAGACCTTGAGGACGCCAGATCATCATCAGCACCATCAAGGCGCCGAACATCAACATGCGGTATTCGCTGAAGTCACGCATCAGCTCGGGCAACAGGATCATCACGACGGCCGCGAGGACCACGCCCAATTGCGAGCCCATGCCGCCCAATACCACGATGGCGAGGATGGTGGCCGACTCGATGAAGGTGAACGACTCCGGCGTGACCAGACCCTGGCGCGCGGCGAAGAAGCTACCGGCAAAACCGGCGAAGCAGGCACCCAGGGTGAAGGCCGACAGCTTGATCACGGTCGGGTTCAGGCCCAGGGCACGGCAGGCGATTTCGTCTTCACGCAATGCTTCCCAGGCACGGCCGATCGGCATGCGCAGCAGACGGTTGATCACGAACAGTGCGAACAGCGCCAGCAACAGCGCGACCAGGTAGAGGAAAACCACCTTGCTGACCGGGTTGTACGTCAGGCCGAAGAACTCGTGAAAGGTCTGCATGCCTTCGGCGGCCGTTCTCTCGAAGCTCAGGCCGAACAGCGACGGTTTGGGAATGTTGCTGATACCGTTCGGTCCGCCCGTGAGGCCCGTCAGGTTACGCAGGAACAGACGGATGATCTCACCGAAGCCCAGGGTCACGATCGCCAGATAGTCACCGCGCAGACGCAGCACGGGGAAGCCCAGCAAGAAGCCGAAGGTTGCCGCCATCAAGCCGGCGATGGGCAGGCAGATCCAGAAGCTCAGGCCGTAGTAGTGCGACAGCAGCGCATAGCTGTAGGCGCCCACGGCGTAGAAGCCGACGTAGCCCAGGTCGAGCAGACCCGCCAGACCGACCACGATGTTCAGGCCCAGACCGAGCAGCACATAGATCAGAATCAGCGTGGCGATATCCACCGCGCCGCGCGAACCGAAGAACGGCCAGACCAACGCGACGACGATCAATCCCATGATGATCCAGCGCTGGGTGCTGGGCAGGGTCAGGAAATTGCTCGCACTGGCCGGGATCAATTTGCCTTTGGGCACGGAGCGCATGGCCGCCGTGTATTCGCGGTCGAACAGCACGCGCAGGAACATCAGCACCGAGCAGGCGGCGATGATGATCAGCGTGGAGGTCGTGGCACCTTGTACTTCGAGGTTGATGCCGGCGATGGACAGTTTCAGGCCGAGTACCGGGTACGCCACAGCCCAAACCAATAGCGCGCTGAAAAGCGCCTGTTTAAGATTCCTGATCATACTTTCTCAACCTCCGGACGGCCCAACAGGCCGGTTGGCCGGAATAACAACACCAGAACCAGAAGGCCGAAAGCCACCACGTCCTTGTACTGGTCACCGAATACATCGGCGCCGAATGCTTCGGCCACCCCCAGCACCAGACCACCGAGCATGGCGCCCGGAATGCTGCCGATGCCGCCCAATACTGCCGCGGTAAAGGCCTTGAGGCCCACCAGGAATCCGGCGTTCGGGTTGATCACGCCGTACTGCATGCTCAGCAGTACAGCTGCCACGGCTGCCAGGGCAGCACCGATGACGAAGGTCAGGGCGATGATGTTGTTGGTATTGATGCCCAGCAGGTTGGCCATTCTGATGTCTTCGGCGCAGGCCCGGCAGGCACGTCCCAGGCGTGAACGCGAAATGAACGTGGTCAGGCAGAGCATCACCACCAGGGTCACTACGAACACCAGGATCTGCATGTAGGAGATCAGCACTTCCTGTGCCCCGCCTGGACCGAAGCTGAAGCTGCCCGGAATCAGGTTGGGAATCGATTTGTCCTTGGAGTCCTGCGAGAGCAGGACGGTGTTTTGCAGGAAGATCGACATGCCGATGGCCGAGATCAGCGGGATCAGGCGGTTACTGCCCCGCAGAGGGCGGTAGGCGATCCGTTCGATACTGTAGCCGTAGGCACTGGTAACAACGATGGTCGCCAGGAAGGCGGCGGTCATCAACAGCGGTAGAGAATGGATACCCAGCATGGCCAGTCCGGCAAGGACGATGAAGGCCACGTAGGAACCGATCATGTAGACCTCGCCGTGGGCGAAGTTGATCATTCCAATGATGCCGTAAACCATCGTATAGCCGATGGCGATCAGGGCATACGTGCTGCCAATGGTCAGACCATTAACCAGCTGTTGGAAAAAGTGATAGATCTCAGGCATTACTGCGCTCCTAAAAACCTGATACGCATTTCACTGGTGGAGTCATTTTCCCGCTCAGGCCCCGTGGATCTGCATCCACTTCGAACGTGAGGTTTGCCAGCGAACCGCTGATGACGGTTTTGAGATTTTCAGGTGGGGAGGCTTCCGGATCACGGAGGCACGGCCCATTACCTCGTAAAACAAAGCCCACGGCACGCCGTGGGCTTTATTGGCAGTCAGTCAGGCAGCGCCTTACTGAGGCGAAACTTCGGTTTTAGGTTTGCCAAAGTGCCACTGGTAAACCACGAACTTGAAGTCTTTCAGGTCGCCCTTGGCGTCGTAGCTCAGGTCGCCAGTCGGGGTTTTGAAAGTACCTGCGTGGATGGCCGCAGCCACTTTTGCAGTGTCTTCGCTCTTCGCTGCCTTGATGCCTTCAGCGATGACTTCGACTGCCGAGTAGGCCGGGAACACGAACGGACCGCTCGGGTCCTGCTTCTTGGCGGCGAACGCTTCAACCAACGCCTTGTTGGCCGGGTCCTGGTCGAAAGACTTCGGTAAGGTCACCAGCAGGCCTTCGGAAGCGTCCTGGGCGATTTGCGAGATGGAGTCGTTGCCGACACCTTCCGGCCCCATGAACTTGGCGTTCAGGCCTTTTTCCTTGGCCTGACGCAGGATCAGGCCCAGTTCCGGGTGGTAGCCGCCGTAGTAGACGAAGTCGACGTTGGCTTGCTTGAGTTTCTGGATGATCGAGGAGAAGTCCTTGTCGCCGGCGTTCAGGCCTTCGAACACGGCAACCTTGACGCCTTTGCCTTCGAGGGTTTTCTTCACGGCGGTGGCGATGCCTTCACCGTATTGCTGTTTGTCGTGCAGAACAGCAACGATTTTCGGCTTTACGTGATCGGCGATGTAGTTACCGGCGGCAGGGCCCTGGGCGCTGTCCAGGCCGATGGTGCGGAACACCATTTTGTAGCCACGGTTAGTGATGTCCGGGCTGGTAGCGGCCGGAGTGATCATGATCACGCCTTCGTCTTCGTAGATGTCCGAAGCCGGTTGAGTAGAGCTGGAGCAGAGGTGACCGACCACGAACTTGACGCCGTCGTTGACCACTTTGTTGGCAACGGCAACGGCCTGTTTAGGGTCGCAGGCGTCATCGTATTCCTTGGCTTCGAGCATCTTGCCGTCGACACCGCCTTTGGCGTTGATCTGCTCGATGGCCATTTTAGCGCCGATGAACTGCATGTCACCGTACTGGGTCACTGGACCGGTTTTAGGGCCGGCGATGCCGATCTTGATGGTGTCAGCTGCGAACGAATGGCTGGCAACCCCGGCCAGAACCATAGCGGCAAACAGTTTCGAAATCTGCTTAGTAGCCTTATTCATAGTGCTCCACTCTTACTGTTGTAGTTTTTATAGTCCTGGCAGCCTGAGCCACAGAACCGGATCGATATCTTGGATATCCCCCGGAAATGCCCCCGGCAACTGTACCGGTACAGTGTAGAGCGCCGGTTGTTCGCTTGGAAAGCTGGCGCTCAGGGGCAAAACCTGAGGGTGTCGCATTTTTGAAAGAAAAAGACAG
The DNA here is from genome assembly GCF_056397005.1 of Pseudomonas sp. 05N431. Taxonomy (NCBI): domain Bacteria; kingdom Pseudomonadati; phylum Pseudomonadota; class Gammaproteobacteria; order Pseudomonadales; family Pseudomonadaceae; genus Pseudomonas; species Pseudomonas sp. 05N431. Next base: position 12,767 of record NZ_JBFTMN010000017.1, on the reverse strand, counting down.
AATTGCGGCGGGATATTGGCTGCGTAGCAACCCGATTCAGCAGCTATCCTTGCTTTCCTGCAGTTCTCGATCAATGACTCTATTGCATCCGGGTTTTTCTGCCAGAGCGCCGACGTTATGATTGCGCCGATTTCAATTCCGGACAGGGCCCATGACTCAAGAACCTAGCACCCTCTATGCCAAGCTGCTTGGTGAAACCGCATCTATTACCTGGAAGGAACTCGAACCGTTCTTTGCCAAGGGTGCCCTATTGTGGGTCGATCCCGGCCTGGATTTGATCGCTGCCGCCGAAGCGGTTGCCCTGGATGAAGGCGAGAAAGTGGCTGCCTGGCTGGCCGCCGACAAAGTCGCCAAGCTCTCTGAAACGCGGGCGCTGGATCTTTTCGAGCGTGATCCGGAGCTGTGGGCAGTGGTCGTTTCGCCGTGGATTCTGATCCAGGAAAGGGCGCAGGCCTGAAGTTGTGCACCGATTTGGTGCTGATGACGTTCAGGGAAAAGTGTGTAGCCGAGTAGCGTGATGGCAGGTTGCCGTAGAGAAATGCCACAGGCAGGTAGGGGGGAAGGTTACGTAAACGTAACGGGAACAGTTTAATAAGCAGCCGAATGGCTGCTTAATTGTTTCTGGATGTTGGAGATTTGCTGGATGTGAGGGCGCCATCGTCGGAACGCCGCCCGGAGCAAGCTCGCTCCCACAGGTGACAGAGTTCTTCAAAAGAATGCGGTCAAATGTGGGAGCGAGCTTGCTCGCGATTGGCCGTGACGCGGTCAGGCCGTCTTGCCCGTATGGTTATTCAGCGAGATGACCTTGGTCTTGCCGATGCGGTGACGGTAGATCTCGCGCAGGTACTTGATGGCCTTTTTCACGCAATCGCGCGACAGGCGGATGTCGTTGATCGAGACGAATTTGTCTTTGTCGTTGATCAGTTCGCGGTACTTCTTCTCGTACATCGGCTTGATCGCGTACCAGTTGGTGTCGAGGATCTTCGCCGGGTTTTCGAACTCGTTGAGCAGCTCGTCGATTTTGGCCTCGTCGAAGTCTTCATGAATGATGAAGTCGAGGATCGAGTTGTCCAGGGTTTCGTCGAAACGGTACGGATTGCGCGCAAAGCAGCGCTTGATGAACGCCACGATCAAGGTCAGGAAATCGTCTGACAGGCATGGGCTCTTGGCGATCAGGGTGGTCAGCGAAAGGTTGGCCGAGGCGCCGATCACCAGTGCATAACGCTTGAGCGTGGTGTTGGGGAACAGGCTGTTGAGGTGGGTCTTCAACCGGTTCAGGTCCATGTAGGACAGCTTGTAATCCTTGGGCAACGACACGATCGACACTACCGACGAGCAGTTCTTGAAGAAGTGCAGGTCATGCAGCGCGGCAGCGTCGTAACCCGAGTTCTTGTATTGCTCCAGCGACGCACGATAGCGCTTGGACTCGATCGGCAACAGGCTGATGCCTTCGATGGCCTGGGTCACTTTGTTGAAGTGCGGCAGGTCGATGGAGCGGAAGAACAGGTCGTCGATGTTCAGGCGCTGTGGCTCTTTGTCGAACACCTTGAACTTGTCGCTGCTCGGTGCCGGTTGCTCCGGTACCACCGACTCGGCGTAGGCAATCGCCACTGGCCCGGCCAGACTCATGAACAGGTCGTTGGCGTCCAGGCGAATGGTTTCGCCGATATCGATACCGGCCCGACGGAAGTAGTTCTGGTCGTAGTCGGTGGTGACTGCCTGGGCCGTCAGAATGTTGAAGATCTGCTGCGAGATGTACTGGTTGGCGTGCTTTTCCATGGCATTGACATCAATGTTCTGGATATTGCCGTCATCGTTCTCTTCGGCGTAACGCATGATGTCGTTGGAGATCAGCATCATCGCGTTCCATGGGCGGATGCGGCCCATGACGCTGGCTTCGCTGCTGTCTTCGTTGGCGAAGTTGTACGAGAAATCCCATTCTTCCGACAGGTACTTGCACAACAGGCGGCCGGCGTTGATGTGCAGCGCTTCAGACATTTCACTGCGGTGATCGGAAATGTTCGGCAGTACGCAAATGCCGCTGGTGAAGATCGGCTCGAAAACGAAGGAGTGGCCGCTCTTGCTGTCGTGCTCGTCCACCGGTTTGGTGTCGAACGTCTTGTTCATGTACGAGTGTTGCTGGGCCAGCCCGAACTCCGAGGCCATGCCCGAACCGGTACCGCCGCCGGCGCTGAAGATCGAGAAGTACAGGCGCGACTGGTTGGCCTTGATGCCGCAGCTGTCGATCAGGTACGAGTGGATCATCTTCCAGTCGGGGCTGGAGAAACGCTGGGTGTCCTTGTTCAGGATGATCTTCGCCAGGTACTGGCCGAGGATTGGCGCGTTACCGGCGCCACCAGCATGAACTTCCGAGAGGTCCATGATCTTCATTTTGCTGTAGTCACGCAGGAAGCCGCTTTTTTCGCCCTTGCGCGAGAAGCGGATACGTCCGGCGATGTCTTTGTCCAGGTCACCGAGCATCACCAACGGCTCAACCAGGAATACCGGTTTGGTGGCCTTGCCGGCACCCAGTTTGAGGTTGTTACGAATCCATTGCGCAGGGCTGTAGCCCTTTTCAGCATAGGGCTTGTCTTCGTTGTTGAACTCGTTGAGGTAGAACTTGCGGGCGTTGTACACCAGCTCCGCAACGTCCAGCGCGATGTTCGAACCACAACGACCCAGACCGATCAGGCACACCGAAGGGAATTCCTGCTGATGCAGTTCGTGGGCGTCTTCCAGGTGCGGCGGCTTGGGGAACACCAGATCGCGCAGACCATCGAGGTTGTCGAGGATACGATCGGTGTTGGTCTCGGTGAAGTACAGGTACTGCTGGGTCGCAAGCGGGCGTGAACTGGTCAATGGCTTCGGGACTGAGGGTTTATCCGTGGCGGCGGTGAGCGTCAGTTCGGATACCGCAGGGGCAGGATTATTTTTAGAAGTCATTGTGCGCCATGTGCCTGGACTGGTGGGTTCGGCGGCGAGATGTCATCAAGCCATCACGAATAAAGAACTCGCGACTTTACAGTGCGATATTGTCCCCAGCGATAGGGCTTTACCTGAGTATCGCTAGGGGGAATCCTTTCCCGAGTCATGATGAATCGGCCAAAATTTGGCGATCTTTAATCAAATAGAGGCAGATTGATGGCTACGTTACCTTCGCTCGCGTTTGCTGGAATCGGTTTGATGGGTTTACCCATGTGTCGGCGCTTGTTGGCCGCGGGTTACCCACTGACCGTCTGGAACCGCAACCCTGACAAGTGCGCGCCCTTGGTCGAGGCCGGAGCGCGGCAAGTGGCCACGCCTGCCGAGTTGTGTCAGTACGCCGATCTGGTGATGTTGTGCCTGGCCAATACCGAGGTGGTGCGCGAGGTCGTGTTCGGTGCGGCAGGCGTGGCATTCGGAGCGAAAGCCGGCCAGTTGCTGGTGGATTTTTCCAGCCTGGAGCCCACGGCGACGCGGGAAATGGCTGCCGAACTGGCCAGCCGTACCGGCATGGGCTGGCTGGATGCACCGGTATCCGGTGGCGTGGCGGGTGCCGAGGCCGCAAGCCTGGCGATCATGGTCGGTGGTGAGCCTGCCGATGTCGAACGGGTGCGTCCGGTGTTGTTGAGCCTTGGTCAACGGGTCACGCACATGGGCGCGGTCGGGGCAGGGCAAGTGACCAAGGCCTGCAATCAGATGATCGTTGCCTGCAATGCATTGGTGATCGCTGAAGTGGTGGCGTTGGCTGAACGTTCAGGCGTGGATGCGAGCCTGCTGGCCGAAGCATTGAGCGGCGGGTTTGCCGACTCGAAACCCTTGCAGATACTTGCCCCGCAAATGGCCGAGAGCCGTTTCGAACCCATAAAGTGGCATGTTCGAACGCTGCTCAAGGACCTGGATGGCGCCGTGAAATTTTCCCGCGAGCAGGGTTCGGCGACGCCGATCAGTGGACTGGCTGCGCAACTGATGCGCCTGCATGCTGGTCAGGGCTATCTGGAAAAGGATCCCGCGACACTAATCCATCTGTACCGCGAGCCAGACTCAAGGGATTGATGGCGTGTGCGTGCTTGCGCTGGTTGATTTCGTTCAGTACCGGACGCAATTCAGCCAGCGGCACCGGGCGGCTCAACAGGTAACCTTGAACAAAGTCGCAATCGAAACGTTCGAGAAACTGGTACTGCTCCAGGGTTTCGACCCCTTCGGTCACCACCTGCAAATGCAGGGTGTGGGCCATGACGATAATGGCCTGGACGATCTCCATGTCCTGAGTGGCCTTGGGGATGTCCTGAATAAACGAACGGTCGATTTTCAGGGTGTTCAGAGGCAGACGCTTGAGGTAGGCCAGCGACGAATAACCGGTGCCGAAGTCGTCGATCGACAGCGAAACGCCAAGTGCCCGAATCTTGCGCAATAGCACCAGCGTATTGGCAATATTGCCCATCAACGCGTTTTCCGTGACCTCCAGTTCCAGCCTCTGCGGTGAGACGCCGGCTGCTCGCAGCGCGCTTTCGACTTCTTCGGCGAGCTCTTCGCGTGCGAGATTGAGGGGCGAGCAGTTCACAGCTATTTTCAACGACTCACAGCCGTGCCTGGACAGCTCGCTCAAGTCTTCGCAGGCTTTGCGCAGCACCCAGTTGTCGAGTTCGGCGATCAAGCCATTGGCTTCGGCAATCGCGATAAAACGATCAGGTGCGAGCAAGCCGTGTATCGGGTGCTGCCAGCGAATCAGCGCTTCCAGTTTGGTGACCTGGCCGCTTTTGAGGTCATAGATCGGCTGGTAATAGAGCATCAACCCGGCCTCGTCGCGTAAGGCATTGCGCAGTTCTTCTTCGAGCTGCAGCGCCATCGTCGCCTTGGTTTTCAGATTGGAACTGAAGAACTGCAGGCCGTTTCGGCCGTTGCCTTTGGATTGGTACAGCGCCAGGTCGGCGTGTTTCAGCAGTTCCTCGCAGGTTTCGCCGTCGTCTGGGAACACGCTGATACCGATGCTGGTGGTCATGACCATGCGCCTGCCGGCCAACTCGATCGGCTCCTTCATCTTTTGCATGATGCGCTGGGCCATGTGCCGTGCTTCGTCGCGCTCACGCAGGTTGATCAGAATGCAGAATTCATCGCCGCCAAACCGCGCGACCACATCCTCGTGGCTGCGGGTCGAGCTTTTGATGTGGTTGGCGAGGACTTTCAACAGTTCGTCACCGGCGTCATGACCGAGGCTATCGTTGATCCGCTTGAAGTGATCGATGTCCAGAAACATCACCGCCAGCATGCCGCCATGGGTGCTTTTTTCGATGAGCTTTTCGGCGAAGATCTGATTGAAACCGCGGCGGTTGATCAGGTTGGTCAGGGGGTCGTAGTGCGCCACTTGTTGCAGCGACATGCGCGCCTGATCCAGTTGACTGAGCAGTGCGTTGACCCGGCGCAAGTCATGGTCCTTGTGCTGCAGTTTTTTGTCGGCCAGGGCGGCGCTGATGCAGCTGCCGATGACCAGCAGCGCGATCAGCGCAATCGTCAGCGCCAGTTGCAGGTGGTCGTCGTCGACTGACAGTTGCATGGGGACTCCGGTCGGCAACACCAGGCTCATGGCCTGCATACCGGTGAAGTGCATGCTCACGATGCCGGCGCCGAGCACCAGGCTGGCGGTGTATTTGAGCACCTGATGAGCGATGCCGCCGCCATTGCGCAGACCATGCGACAGCAGCAAGGCAATGGCGCTGGCACCGATGGCGATCAGGACCGACAGGCCGAACACGATTGGCTCGTAGTGGGCCACGGCGTTCGAACGCATGGCCGTCATACCCACGTAATGCATGGTGGCGATGCCCAGTCCGATGCAGATCGAGGTTTGCACATATTGCCGCACATTAAGTTGAGCACTGCTCAGGGTGTTCATCGCGACAAAGGCTGCAATAAAGGCGATCAACAGGGAAAGCAAGGTGGCTGGCAAGTCGTAATGGATGTCGATGGGGGCCTGGAACGCCAGCATGCTGATGAAGTGCATGGTCCAGATACCGCCCGACAGGCAGCAGGCACCGACCCAGCGCCAGAGCCGTTGGGATGCAGGATTCTCGGCGTGACCGACGCGTTCGGCCATGTCCAGCGTGGCGAAGCTGGCCGCACAGGCAACCAGGTAGGCCAACAGCACCAGAAAGGGGTTATGAGTGCAATTGAGTACGACTTGCCCGCTGCTCTCTGGCAGCTCGGTAATGAAATGCAAACCAGGCCACTCCATAGCATGCCCCGTCTCTGAGTCATTCTCTGCCGGCGCCATGAACGCTGGCGAATGTCTGGAGTATAGAGGCCGTGCACAGAGCGCAAGAAATAGTGGCACATTGGCACTAATGATTTTGCAATAAGGCCAGGAGCGCTTAGACATAAATTGTCATGCGCCTGGCTTTGGCCGTCATGAGCGGGTATCAGCCTGACGAATAATGACAGACAGCGGCCAAGGCGCTGACTAGATTGCGGGTTCCGGGCTGGAATGCCGTCGGCAGTGAAGCCCTCATAACAATAAAAGAGACGGACCCATGCAGAACTCGACCCAAGCGACGAATGCCTGGCGCATTCTGTTCCTGCTGTTTCTGGCCAATCTGTTCAACTTCTTCGATCGCACGATCCCGGCGATCATCATCGAGCCAATCCGCATGGAATGGCACCTCAGCGACTTTCAACTGGGGATTATCGGTACCGCATTCACGATCGTTTATGCCATTGCCGGTCTGCCGTTAGGGCGATTGGCTGACACCGGTTCGCGCAGCAAGTTGATGGGCTGGGGGTTGGCGGTCTGGAGCGGGTTGACCGCAGTCAACGGCCTGGTGGGGAGTTTCTGGAGTTTCCTGATCGTACGCATGGGGATCGGCATCGGTGAAGCCAGCTATGCGCCGGCCGCCAATTCGCTGATCGGTGATTTGTTCCCGGCACACCGTCGGGCGCGGGCCATGGGGATCTTCATGCTGGGGCTGCCACTGGGTCTGTTGCTGGCGTTCTTTACCATCGGCGCGATGGTCAAGGCGTTCGACAGCTGGCGTGCACCGTTTTTCATCGCGGCGATCCCGGGTTTGATCCTGGCGATCTTCATGTTCTTCATCAAAGAACCCCAGCGCGGCGCGGCGGAAACCGTGCGCGTGTCCCAGGAGCGGGTGGATCGGCCGATTCGCCGGGTGCTGGCAATTCCAACCTTCCTCTGGTTGGTGATGGCGGGGCTGTGTTTCAACTTTGCCACCTATGCCTGTAACTCGTTTCTGGTGCCGATGCTGCAGCGCTACTTTCAGATGCCATTGCAGCAAGCGGCGGTGGCCACCGGGGTGATCGTTGGCGTGACCGGATTGTTCGGCCTGACGCTAGGCGGCTGGGTGGCCGACAAGATTCACCAGCGGGTGGCCAACGGTCGGCTGCTGTTTGCCGCGTTCAGCCTGATCATCTCGACCCTGTGCACAGCGTGGGCGCTGCATGCCGGACGGATTGAAATCGGTGTGTTCGTCGCCGTGTTCAGCGTCGGCTGGTTGTTTGCCTACAACTTCTATACCTGCGTTTACACGGCCATTCAGGATGTGGTCGAACCGCGTTTGCGCGCCACGGCGATGGCGTTGTTTTTTGCCGGACTCTACCTGTTGGGCGGTGGCTTGGGTCCGGTGGTGGTCGGCGCTTTGTCCGATCATTTTGCCCATAGCGCAATGCTGGCGGCCGGTGCCGAGCAAATGAGCGAGGCCTTCAAGGCGGTAGGGTTGCATGACGCGATGTACCTGATTCCGGTGGCGCTGTTTTCGACCATGGTGTTTCTGTTCCTGGCTTCGCGGTGTTTTGTGCGGGATGCCAAGCGGATGAAGGAAGGGTTGGTGGCAGTGGTTGAGCCGGGGATTGCGGTGGCGACTGCCTGATCGCCTTCGCGAGCAAGCCCGCTCCCACATTTGATCGATGGTGTTCACAAATGTCGTGTTAACAGGTGATCCAGTGTGGGAGCGAGCTTGCTCGCGATGAGGCCGTCAGCAACACCACTACAATAAAACAGACAAAAAAGGCCCGCATCGCTGCGGGCCTTCTTTGTTATCACGGGGTAAAGAGGAGGGCTTAACCCGCCACCAGTACCCGGATCGCTTCCAGTCGCAGTGCCGCTTTGTCGAGCATGGCCAGGCCTTGTTCGCGCTGCTGACGCAGGGCAACCAATTCGCTGTCGCGTACCGTCGGGTTGACCGCTTGCAGGGCGGTCAGGCGCGCCAGTTCTTCTTCGGTGTCGGCGGCCAGGCGGCGTTGCGCTTCGGCTACACGTTCGGCGTGGCGCGGAGTGATCTTCTCTTCACCGGCATTGATGCGCGGTGTCAGTTGATCACGCTGGGCCTGGACGAACTTGTTGGCGCTGGCGCGTGGCACACTTTCGAGCTGGTCGTTGAGGGTCTCGAACGAGACGCGGCCCGACAGGTCGTTGCCATTGGCATCGAGCAGGCAGCGCAGGGCGGCCGGAGGCAGATAACGGCCCAGTTGCAGCGAGCGCGGGGCAACCACTTCGCTGACATAGAGCAGTTCCAGCAACACGGTGCCAGGCTTGAGTGCCTTGTTCTTGATCAGCGCAACGGCGGTGTTGCCCATCGAGCCGGACAGCACCAGGTCCATGCCGCCCTGAACCATCGGGTGCTCCCAGGTGATGAATTGCATGTCTTCGCGAGACAGCGCCTGGTTGCGGTCGTAGGTGATGGTCACGCCTTCGTCGTCGCCCAGCGGGAAGCTGGCGTCGAGCATTTTTTCGCTCGGCTTGAGGATCAGCGCGTTTTCCGAATGGTCTTCGCTGTCGATGCCGAACGCATCGAACAGGGTTTCCATGTAGATCGGCAGGGCGAACTGATCGTCTTGCTCAAGAATCGCCTCAACCAGCGCGTCACCTTCGCCCGCGCCACCGGAGTTGAGCTCCAGCAGACGGTCACGGCCGCTGTGCAACTCAGCTTCGAGGTTTTCACGGGTGGTACGGGCTTCGTCGATCAGCGCTTGCCACTCGCCGTCATCGGCGTTTTCCAGCAGCGGCAGCAGGCGCGGGCCGAACTGATGCTGCAAGGCGTTGCCGGTCGGGCAGGTATTGAGGAACGCATTCAGCGCTTCGTGATACCACTGGAACAGGCGCTCTTGCGGGCTGGTTTCCAGGTACGGCACGTGCAGTTCGATGACGTGCTTCTGACCGATCCGGTCAAGACGGCCGATTCGCTGTTCCAGCAGGTCCGGGTGCGATGGCAGATCGAACAGCACCAGGTGGTGGGAGAACTGGAAGTTGCGACCTTCACTGCCGATTTCCGAACAGATCAGCACTTGGGCGCCGAATTCTTCGTCAGCGAAGTAGGCGGCCGCGCGGTCACGCTCGAGGATGTTCATGCCTTCGTGGAACACCGTGGCCGGGATGCCGGAACGTACGCGCAGAGCGTCTTCCAGGTCCATCGCGGTTTCGGCGTGGGCACAGATCACCAGCACTTTGGTGCGCTTGAGCATTTTCAACTGGTCGATCAGCCACTCGACCCGTGGGTCGAAGCGCCACCAGCGTTGTTCTTCATCGATATCCGGTTGCGCCTGGAAGCTGACTTCCGGGTACAGCTCGGCGTGTTCGCCCAATGGCAGTTCGAGGTATTCGTCCGGGCACGGCAGCGGGTACGGGTGCAGTTTGCGTTCCGGGAAGCCCTGCACCGCAGCGCGGGTGTTACGGAACAGCACGCGGCCGGTGCCGTGGCGGTCCAGCAATTCGCGGACCAGACGGGCGCTGGCCTCGGCGTCGCCAGCGTTGACGGCAGTCAGCAGCGCTTCGCCTTCGTCACCGAGGAAACCCTGGATGGTTTTATGTGCGGCCGGGGACAAGCGCCCCTGGTCCATCAGCTCCTGAACAGCTTCGGCCACCGGGCGATAGTTTTCGCTCTCGGCGCGGAAGGCCTTCAGGTCATGGAAACGGTTTGGATCGAGCAGGCGCAGGCGAGCGAAGTGGCTGTCCTGACCCAGTTGCTCCGGGGTCGCGGTCAGCAGCAGCACACCGGGAATGGTTTCTGCGAGTTGTTCGACCAGCGAGTACTCAGGGCTGACCTGATCTTCGTGCCACACCAGGTGGTGCGCTTCGTCGACCACCAGCAGGTCCCAGCCGGCAGCGAACAACGCGTCCTGGGCCTTTTCGTCGTCCACCAGCCATTCCAGAGCGACCAGTGCGAGCTGGGTGTCTTCGAACGGGTTGCCGGCATCGCTTTCGATGAAGCGTTCTTCGTCGAACAGCGCGACTTGCAGGTTGAAACGACGGCGCATCTCCACCAGCCACTGGTGCTGGAGGTTTTCCGGCACCAGGATCAGCACGCGGTTGGCGCGGCCCGAGAGCAGTTGGCGATGGATCACCAGACCGGCTTCGATGGTTTTACCCAGACCGACTTCGTCCGCCAGCAGAACCCGCGGCGCGATACGGTCAGCGACTTCACGGGCGATGTGCAATTGGTGGGCGATCGGTTGCGCACGCACGCCACCCAGGCCCCAGAGCGAGGATTGCAACTGGCGGCTGGTGTGTTCCAGGGTGTGGTAACGCAGGGAGAACCAGGCCAGTGGGTCGATCTGCCCGGCGAACAAACGGTCGCTGGCCAGACGGAACTGGATGAAGTTCGACAGTTGGGTCTCAGGCAGCGTCACTACTTCGTTCTGCGCGTTGAGCCCGTGGTAGACCAGCAGGCCGTCGACGTCGTCGACTTCGCGCACGGTCATTTTCCAGCCTTCGAAGTGAGTGATCATGTCACCCGGCGAAAACCTCACGCGAGTGAGGGGCGCATTCCGTAGCGCGTACTGGCGAGTGTCGCCAGTGGCCGGATAGAGCACGGTCAGCAAGCGACCGTCCTGTGCCAGAACGGTGCCTAAACCTAGCTCGGCTTCGCTGTCACTAATCCAGCGTTGCCCCGGTTGATACTGCTGCGCCATGCTGCCTGACTCCCGCCTTGAAAAAGCCGACTATGTTAACGGATCAGTGCCTTCAGAGCCAAAGGACTCTCATAAAAACTGCGGGGGCCTGTCATCAGTTATTTCCTGTAACGCAGGAAATAACTGATGACAGGCCCTAGTCTTACCGTAGCGCACGGAGGCGATTGTCGATTGTGAGTGTCAACCGGGTCGCAAGTTTGCGACCGATGGCTCAAGTCGCCCCTCCAGCAGCCGACAGCCTGCCGTCAGGAGACTATTAACCATGCTGCCACCGATGCTCCCCTTGAGTGCCGTGCCGATTACTTCCCAGCAGGATCCGATTCGCCAGCGGCCGGATATTCCGCCGGTGGTGCCGGTGGAGGCGAGCTCCAGCGAAAGTACGATCGACCTGCACAAGCGCCATGCCGAAGAGTCGGCGCAGTTGTTGCGCGAAGAGCAGCGACGCCAGCAGGAACGCGACAGGCGTCGTCGCGAAGCCGAAAATGATCCTGAAGAGCACCTGGCCGTGCCGGGTGACGAGTTGAACGCCGACAACACGGTGCCTGTGGTCCCGTTGATAGACGATCAGCCGCGCCAGGGGTTGTGGGTTGATATCGAGGTCTGACGCTTACACACTTTTTGTTGCGCTGTGATGCTGCTGGTGACTGGTCAGCGCCGACCATTGGCCGCATTATTGGCAAACCTTGAGCGGGCAGGGTGACGGTGGTCGCTGTGCTACGCCTGTATTGACCTTGAAGATGTAAGCCACGCCATGAGCCAAGATGACAAGCTGATCGACCTCAACACCGAGCGTGCCAAGCGCGTGCATGACCTTAATGAAAAGCGCCTGAACGAAGTGCGTCAGGCGTTCGAGCAGGCCATGCCTTTGGGTAAAGCAAAGAAAAAGCCGAAAAACAAACCGAAAAAGCGTTGATCCTCCCTGTTTCCATTGATACAGGTCAGTTATTTCCTTTCCTTTTACGCCCGGTCTTGGGCGGCATTGATCCCGGTCAATTTTCTTCTGCGCCCGATTGGGTAACTTAGCCCCATCGCAACAGGGCAAGTGCAGGAGGCCAGTCATGTTTTTCGACAATGTGGTGATCGCCGGAGTGCTGACAGTCGGCCTCATGGTTCTGTTTTTTGCCGGGTTTGGATTTTTTATCTGGAAAGACGCACATAAGCGCAAAAAGCCTTAGGTCTTTCTGGAAGCACGAGCACGCAAGGCATTTTGGGCGACTTCGGTCGCCCTTTTTTTTGCCTGTGGTTTCTTGCCGGGTCAGCGCTTGCAGGTGTACGCGATCCACTGTGCGGGCTTGCTCGCGAAGGCGGCCTGAAAGCCGGCCTATCTCTTGCGAATGTACACCGTTCAACTGTGGGAGCTGGCTTGCCTGCGATGGCGGCCTGACAGCCGACCTATCTCTTGCGAATGTACACCGTTCAACTGTGGGAGCTGGCTTGCCTGCGATGGCGGCCTGAAAGCCGGCCTATCTCTTGCGAATGTACACCGTTCAMCTGTGGGAGCTGGCTTGCCTGCGATGGCGGCCTGAMAGCCGGCCTATCTCTTGCGAATGTACACCGTTCACCTGTGGGAGTTGGCTTGCCTGCGATGGCGGCCTGACAGCCGACCTATCTTTCGCAGATGTACACTAATCCACTGTGGGAGCGAGCCTGCTCGCGATGGCGGCCTGACAGCCGGCCAATCTCTCGCAGGTGTACATATCCATTCCTGCGGTAACGGCCACTTAGGGTTTCGCCTGACGGCGACTCACTTTTTTTACAAGCGCCTAAAAAAAGTAAGCAAAAAAACGCTCGCCCCAAGCGTACGGCACCTCGCCTAGGCTCGGCGTCCCCTCACTCCGGTGTCCATCAGGGGGCATCGCCTACGGTCTGCTTCG
>NZ_JBFTMN010000016.1:0-123380 GCF_056397005.1 Pseudomonas sp. 05N431 | reverse complement strand
CGCTTCAGGTCATAGTCCCGGTGGGTGACCTTGCTGGTACGGGTGCTGAAACGCTGGGAGAACTGGCTGACGACCGAATGCTCCGCCAGCATGCCGGCGTCTTGCTGATAAGGGGTTTCGCCCAACGTGGGGAAGAAGGTCTGGTCATCAGTGAACACCAGCAGATGGCCTTCGCGGGAGTGCTGGTGATGCCAGGCGATACCGTCCTCGGCGCACAGTCGCTGGACGAACTCGAAATCATTTTCCCCATATTGGGTGCAGTATTCGCGTTCGGGACTGGTGCGGACGTTGAAGGTAAAAGCATCCGCCTGAATACCGTGCGCCTTGAGTACCCGAGCGATGATTTTCGGTACCGTCTGGCCCTGGAAAATCCGATGATCGCGGCTGAACTGTAAGTAGTGCAGCGCCGGCACCAGGATCAGCTGATAGCGGTTCAGGCGCTGGCCGACATCATCTGCGCGCACCCCGTCGATATAGCCATGAATGCCTTCGCCGTTAAGCCCGAACTGGAGAAAGGCCGGCTGGCTGAGCAGGCTCTCCAGATCGAAATCCGGGTACTCGCTGATCAGCTCGACATGGATGGCGTACAAGGCGCTGATGGCTTCAGTGCCATCGAAAGCCAGTACCTTGAAGTCGTTGCGAACACCGGGAACTTGCAGTGAAAAGTGTGCCGTATTGGACGGTTGGGACATTCGCTTATCCTTTAGCGGAATGGAAACAACGCGCGATATCCAAACCGTCCCTGGTCTTGCTCGCGTGAACTTCTGGACACGCTAACAAGCTGGCAAGCGGAATAATGTAGGAAGGCTCCCTGACGCCTGTCGGAGCGTTCCGTGTTTCAAAGTGTTGCGTTAGCCAACGACAGAAATGGTGCAAGTCGTATGCAATTGAGTGGGCGATTCCACGCAATTTCGCTGTATATCGCCACATTTGATGAATTTGTTGATATATAAGGTGCCATCATTTTGATGGCACTTTTTAATTGCTTGTTGTCGTCATTGACGTTGAAACTGTTTGCATTAACTTTTTCAGAAAGATCCTACATTTATCATTTTTAATTCTTGCCATGCTCTGTGTCTGCCTCAGAGGACTGATGCTCAATGATCACGGTCAGGTTTGCAGGCAGCTCTGGCTCAACGGTTCCGGGGCGATGGGGCGAAAGCGGAAATATTAAACTGACATGAGGGTATCCCCTGTCACATATAGGGTGATTACCTACACGCTATGGAGAACACTTCGCCTTGTCGTTTAATTGGATGCTTGCTAGTGGCCATCATCGTGAGTAGGATGCGCACCACTTGAAAGAGCACGGTACTCAAATGGATGAGTCTTGCGCGATGCTCTTGATACTGTCCAACGCACCGAAACTCCGGTAAGCGTGCAGACTGTAATACTATTAAAGGCCAGGGATGTCCTATTCAAGCAAACTTTCTGCTCATTACCTTGACCTCGCCAAGTGCTCTGTATCCAAAGAGAATTTCGCGGGCGAGGACGTTCGTTTTTCGAGCGAATATGAGGCATTGGAAAGCGAATTGGGCAAAGCCCAATCCATGCATGAAAGCGGTCAGATCGACTGGCTGAAAATCCGTGAAAACAGTGAAGCGCTGCTGCGAACCCAATCCAAGGATTTGCGCGTTGGCGCGTGGCTGACCTGGGCGCTGTATCAGCGCGAATCCTTCCAGGGCCTGCTGGCCGGCCTCGGCCTGTTGCACCATCTGTGCGAACACCACTGGGCCGAGATTCACCCGAACAAGGCCCGCACCCGTTCCGCCGCCATCAGTTGGCTGGTGCCGCGTCTCGAGCAGGTGCTGAACGAAAACGTCGCGATCAAAGAGCAACTGCCGTTGTTCCGCAAATTGGTCGAGCACCTGGAAGGTCTTGATACCGCTTGCACCGAGCACCTGGGCGACGACGCGCCGCTGCTGTTGCCAATCTCCCGCCGCCTGAAAAGCATGGTCCAGCGCGCCGCCGACAATCAGCCGGAGCCCGGTGCTGTCGGCGCGGTGGTGGCTCAGGTCAAACAGGCCGCGACGCAGCTGTTCACCCCCGGCGCACCGATCGACAACGAAAAAGAAGCCCACAAGGCCCTGCGCGCGCAGCAGGAAAATGCACGCCCACTGTGCGCCTGGTGGCTGAAGCAGAAAGCCACCGACCTGCGCGCTCTGCGCCTGAATCGCACGTTGCTGTGGCTACCGATCGACGCCGTTCCCGAGCGCAACGCCGAGCAAATCACTGCTTTGCGCGGGCTGCCGGCGGACAAACTGAAAATCTACCAGGACCGCTTCGAGCAGGGGCAATTCGCCGACCTGTTGGTGGAGCTGGAGGCGAGCCTGGCCAAGGCGCCGTTCTGGTTCGATGGCCAGCGGCTGGTCTGGGAATGTTTGCAAGGGCTGAACGCCGAGCTGGCCATGCGCGAAGTGGAAATCCACTTCGCGCTGTTGATTCAGCGCCTGCCGGGCATCGTCGAATTGCGTTACCACGATGGCGCGCCGTTCGCTGATCCGGCCACTCGCGCCTGGATCAGCGCCCACGTGATGCCCCATCTGCAAACCGCCAGCGCGCCGCGCAAAGTCGAAGTCAGCGCCAGCCAGCCGGCCTGGGAACTGGCGCTCGAAGAAGTCTTGCCGGTGTTGCGCAAGGACGGCCTCAAGGCCGCGGTGCAGATTCTCAAGCAAGGCCTGCAAGCCGCCCATGGCGGGCGCGTGCGGTTCTTCTGGCAGTTCAGCCTGGCGCGGCTGTGCTTCCTGGCCAAGAAATACGAACTGGCCAAGACCCAACTCGAAACCCTCGATTCAGAATTACAGAACTCAGGCTTGCACGCCTGGGAGCCTGATCTTGCGCTGGAAGTGCTGCACCTCCTGCATAGCTGCTGTGAGTTGTTGCCGCAGAACCACGCAGTGCGAGAACGCAAGGAAGAGATTTATCGCAGGCTGTGCCACCTCGATCTCGAAGTGGTACTCGAATAGGCCCCAGGGCCACAACCGCAAGGAGAAAAGCCATGGCCAAAGAAGGCTCGGTAGCCCCCAAGGAACGCATCAACGTCACCTTCAAACCCGCCACCGGCGGTGCTCAGGAAGAGATTGAACTGCCGCTGAAACTACTGGCAATCGGTGACTACACCCACCGCGCGGACGAGCGCAAAGTTGAAGATCGCAAGCCGATCAGCATCGACAAGATGACCTTCGACGAAGTGCTCGCCAAGCAAGAACTGCAGCTGACGCTGAGCGTGCCGAACCGTCTTCAGGAAGAGGGCGACACCGAAGAGCTGGCCGTGAAACTGCGCGTCAATTCGATGAAGGACTTCAACCCGGCCAGCCTGGTCGAGCAAGTGCCTGAGCTGAAAAAACTGATGGAACTGCGTGACGCACTGGTGGCCCTCAAAGGCCCGCTGGGTAACGCACCTGCCTTCCGCAAAGCCATCGAAGGCGTTCTCGCCGACGACGAATCGCGCGGTCGCGTACTGGGTGAGCTGGGCCTGAACGCCGCAGCCCAGGACGCCTGAGTCCCCATCAGCCAAGGAAGCCAACACTATGAGCACCAGTGCAGCGCAGCAAAAGAGTAACGAGAACGGCGAATACAGCATTCTCGACAGCATCATCGCTGAAACCCGTCTGACCCCGGACGACGAAGCCTACGACATCGCCAAGCGCGGCGTGTCGGCGTTCATTGAAGAGCTGCTCAAGCCGCAGAACAACGGTGAGCCGGTCAAGAAGGCCATGGTTGACCGCATGATCGCCGAGATCGATGCCAAGCTCAGCCGTCAGATGGACGAAATCCTCCACCACCCGGACTTCCAGTCGCTGGAATCGGCGTGGCGTGGCCTGCAGTTGCTGGTCGACCGCACCAACTTCCGCGAAAACATCAAGATCGAAATCCTCAACGTCTCCAAGCAAGACCTGCTGGACGACTTCGAAGATTCGCCGGAAGTGATGCAGGCGGGCCTGTACAAGCACATCTACACCGCTGAATACGGCCAGTTCGGTGGTCAGCCGGTGGGCGCGATCATCGCCAACTACTTCATGTCGCCAAGCTCCCCTGACGTGAAACTGATGCAGTACGTGTCGAGCGTTGCGTGCATGTCCCACGCGCCGTTCATCGCCGCTGCCGGCCCGAAATTCTTCGGCCTGGAAAGCTTCACCGGCCTGCCGGACCTGAAGGATCTGAAAGATCACTTCGAGGGCCCGCAATTCGCCAAATGGCAGAGCTTCCGTCAGTCCGAAGACTCGCGTTACATCGGCCTGACCGTGCCACGTTTCCTGCTGCGCAACCCGTACGACCCGGAAGAAAACCCGGTGAAATCGTTTGTGTACAAAGAAACCGTCGCCAACAGCCACGAGCACTACCTGTGGGGCAACACGGCCTACGCGTTCGGCACCAAGCTGACCGACAGCTTCGCCAAATTCCGCTGGTGCCCGAACATCATCGGCCCGCAAAGCGGTGGTGCGGTTGAAGACCTGCCGTTGCACCACTTCGAAAGCATGGGCGAAATCGAAACCAAGATTCCGACCGAAGTGCTGGTGTCCGACCGTCGTGAATACGAACTGGCCGAGGAAGGTTTCATCTCCCTGACCATGCGTAAAGGCAGCGACAACGCCGCGTTCTTCTCCGCAAGCTCGGTGCAAAAACCGAAGTTCTTCGGCATCAGTGCCGAAGGCAAGGCTGCAGAGCTGAACTACAAGCTCGGCACCCAACTGCCGTACATGATGATCGTCAACCGCCTGGCTCACTACTTGAAAGTGCTGCAGCGCGAGCAACTCGGTTCGTGGAAAGAACGTACCGACCTCGAGCTGGAACTCAACAAGTGGATCCGCCAGTACGTTGCCGACCAGGAAAACCCGAGCGCCGAAGTTCGTGGCCGTCGTCCGCTGCGTGCTGCCCAGATCGTCGTCAGCGATGTTGAAGGCGAGCCAGGCTGGTACCGCGTCAGCCTGAACGTGCGCCCGCACTTCAAGTACATGGGTGCCGATTTCACCCTGTCGCTGGTTGGCAAGCTGGACAAAGAATAACCAAGGAGCTGGGTCATGACTGGATACGGCAGCCTTTTCGAACGCTTGGGTGGCGACGCGGACAAACGCGTCGGCTGGAGCCGCGAGGTTTCCGCCATGGCGTCGGTGGCTGCCCATCTGGCCAAGATGCTCAGCACCCGTGCGGGCAGCGTGCAAACGCTGTCCGATTACGGGCTACCCGATCTCAACGACATGCGCCTGAGCCTGCATGACTCCCTGAGTCAGGCCCGCCTGGCCATCGAGCGCTTCATCGAAGCCTACGAGCCACGCCTCACCAACGTGCGTGTCGTTTCCCTGCCGCGAGACAACGATCAACTCAGGCTGACCTTCAGCATCGAAGGCCTGCTGGAAGTTGAAGGTTTCAAGCGTCAGGTCAGTTTTGCCGCGCGCCTGGATGGCAGCGGTCAAGTGAAGGTCAATTAAGGAGACGACGATGTCCGGTAAACCCGCAGCACGAGTCGGTGACCCAACCGCTTGCCCGCTCCCCGGCCACAGCACCAACCCGATCGCCGCCGGTTCCGGCGACGTATTCTTCGACGGCCTCGCGGCCGCCCGCGAAGGTGATGCCTCCGCGTGTGGTGGTGCGTTGGTCGGTGGGTTGGCGAGTACCGTTTTGATTAACGGTAAACCGGCTGGCACCGTTGATTCGGTGGGGACTCATGGCAACAAGGTGACTGCCGGGTCTTCGACGGTGATTATCGGGAACTCGCATACGCCGGCGCCGTTTGTAGCGCCGTTGCCGGTGGAGATTCAGTGGCCGTTTAACGAGCACTTCGTGATCAATTGTCAGGACACCGGAAAGCCTTTGGCTGGCGTGGAGTACACGCTGAAAACCGCCTCAGGAAAGATCGTCAATGGCGTCACAGACAAGGATGGAAAGACTCAGCGCGTCTTCTCCGCAACAGCGGAAGCCGTTGAGTTGGTGATTGAGCAACAAACGAAGGTCGCGATTGCGTAAGCACCGCATTGATGCCCAGGTAGTCGGCATGCCTAAGGTATGTCGGAATTATTTTCCAAGGATGTTGAGATGACGAACACTGCAGTGACTGCAAACATGACTCCGGCGAGTAACAAGGCTGGCCAGTGTGCGATTGCTAAGCGCAAATTCGGTATCTCAGACATCCCGGCAGCTATGGACAAGATGAAATGGCCGACATCTGCCGCACTGATGCGTCGATGGTTCAATGGCAACCCTTGGCCTACCCCGGACGGTGGCATGGATGAGGTTACCAAGAATCATGGTAAGGAAATTCCCCAAGAGTACGTCGACGACTCGATAGTCAAGATGAGTTGGCTGTTAACTTTTGAGCGCGTAAAAAAAGAGTATGACTATTTAAAGTCAATGTGGAATAGCCCGAATGGGCAGAAGCAGATACGCGCAGCGGTACTTAAGAAGTTCAAAGGTCAGCCCGATGGTAAGTATCCAGTGGCATTTGGTAGTGCGCGCGAAGCTGAGGATTTTGGCTACAGTAATACTGTGTCGGTCAAGATGGGGCAGTGGAGGATTGACGTACTCGACGATTTAAGAGGGGCGCTCGCTAACTTTAATTTAAGAGTTATATCAGAAGGTGACGTTGTTATTGTCTCAAAAAAAATTGAGTTTCAGGTTAAGAGGCTTGGTTTTTATATTGAAGATAGCTATGACTTTGGAGATGGCTCTGATTTCATTAGTCAGCCGCTCGGTTTCTGGAACTTTGATGGTACCGTAATTCCACCTGAAGCCGTTGCGCGCAATATTAGTATCAATTCCAACCAAACAGCAATGATGGAAACGGGAGCGTTGAACCCAGCTGACGTGGCAGAGGTGTTCAAGGAGTTGGAGGGGGCTCGTTTCTATCTGATTCAAAATAGTGATTTTGTGGAGTATCGGCAATGCCATGGCAAGGGTGGAGACTTCCGGGTGCTGTCTGATATTAAGTATGAGACCATTGCGCCAACCACTATTGTGATGTCGAGCTGATCATGCGTTTAAAAATGATTTGCTTTGCTATTTTTGTGTTTTTACTTTCAGCTGGGATAGCTCCCTACATTTTCGTAGATGGGCTCTCCCAGCGTTCACCTGACGTAGTCAAGATAAGTGCCACGCGCCAGTATGTCGTAGAGAGGGTTCCGCTTCGGCTGTTTCCCTTCGATGAAAATTTGGCGTTTCTGCGGGTGACCGATTTGAATGAGCCAAGAAAAATATACCGAAGCCCGTTGTTTGAAATTGAAGAGGCAGATATGAAAAAAACCTTCGATTCGGGCCGGATCGGAACATCTTTTCTCGAGTTTAGTATAGAAGGGAAGTCTTTTATTTTTCACTCTGAATGCCTGAGGGAGTACTGGCTGAATCGCTTCGTCGCTAACGCTCCGTATAGTGTTGAACCGATTATTGAGAGTGGTAAATAAGTTATGTTTGTAAATGGTGAGGCTTTTGCAAAGCACAAGAGTGCAATATTTCGCGGCGCAATGGTACTGGTTGTTCTGGTGGCTCTGCTAGTTGTTATTGTTAATAAGATTTGCAACTTTCCAGCGAATGTTACAAGTATCGACACTTCCGGGCGCTACATTTTACAGAATGTACCGGTTGGTGGGATTTTGGGCTTGGGGGGGATGGCTTACCTTAGGGTTATTGATAAAGAACGCCCAGAAAAAGCGTATCGGACGCCGCTCTATTCGACCCAGTTGCTGGATATGCGCTTATTTGAAGACGATAAGTCTGTCGGTGTCTATTGGTTGTACTTCAATAAAAAAGAAGAAACATTTGATATTGCTATGCCTCAGTGGGAATGGCATTGGTTAGACATTTTTATCAGTAACACGCCCTACGTCCACATGGAAGACTGACGAGCATGCTTGTGAAGGGTGAAATAGAAGGCTACCTGGCCGTTGTAGCCGACAGCAATTTGTTTGGCGCTCTGGCATTGCTGTGTCTTGTGCTGATTTTGACCGGGCTTCGTCGTGGATTCCGAGAGTCGCTGCTGCATCGCGCACTGACGGTTGTGGTGCTGATGACCATTGTTGTGATGGAAATCGCCGGCTCCGATTACGCGAATGTGAATCCGGCATGAACAAATACGTTCGTCTGTCCCTGAGCCTGTTTTTTCATACTCTGGGTTGTGTTGCCTACGCGTTCCTGAATGACGCGGTGGTAAGCGCCTACAAAGCTTTTAACGGTGGCTTCACCTCGCATGGTGTTGCTATCGGAATGGCGAGCTACGCGCTTTTTTACATTTTTCTGGTCGTCAATCTGCTGATCGCACTGATGCCAAATCTCGTGGCCAAGCTCCTGCTGCTGAGCGTGATGGTCGGCTTCATCCTGCTCTGGATGTTGCCTGAAAACCCGCTAAGGGCGCTGTTCTATGGTGTGGCTCAGGGTTGCGTCACGTTGATGGCTATTTTGGCGACGCAAGTCATTGAGTTGCGTTGGGCGCAGAGAACCCATGCTCGCCATGTCGGGCTAAGCCCCTCTACAGGTGATTGCCAGTGATCAGTCGAGGCCGTGGCAGATTCCTGATGACTGCCGTCTGGGCTCCGGTGGTCGTGTTCGTAGTGCTGACGTTTATCGAACAGTTGAACGGGAGCCTGGCGACATTGAGTGGGCAGCAACAGCTGCTGATTTACGGTCTGGCCTTTGGCGTACCGGCTTACATCGTGTTTGCACTATGGGCCACGCGCACGCTGAGTGGAAAACCCGAACAACAGATTCTGAAGAGAATCTGGCGAGCACCGCTGATGTTCATCCCTTTTTACGCCGTGCCGTGGGTGCTTTACGGACTGGCGAACGTGTTAACAGGGGACTTCGCCGGGGTTGCGATGATGTTCGGTTGGTTGGTTTTTTTGCCTTACTTGCTGATCGCGGGTTACGTGGTTTCAGGTCTGACAGTTGCGCTCTACAGGACGCTTTTCTCATGAGTGTATTGAGCAGTATTTCGATATGGCTAGTGGAATCCGACTGGTTCTTTGTGTTGGCTTTATTGTCCTTGGGACTGGCGCTGATGGGGCTGCGTAGCTCGAGCCGCAATTCGAAGTTGCACCGCTCCCTGACGTTCCTGGTGTTGATGATCTTTCCGGCGATGGAAGTCCTGGGGATTTACACCCTGAAAATGAGTTTGCCAGCCGCATGAATATCCATCTATTCGACTCACCCGAATTCAATACCAGGAAGGTAACCCCTCGTGTCCTTTAACCACTACTACCAAAGCGAACTCACCGCACTTCGCCAGTTAGGTCGTCGTTTCGCCGAGCGCAGCCCGGCATTGGCGCCTTTCCTCGGCCAAGCCGGGCGTGACCCAGACGTGGAGCGGTTGCTGGAAGGTTTTGCGTTTCTGACCGGGCGTTTGCGCCAGAAGCTCGATGACGAGTTGCCGGAGCTCAGCCATTCGCTGATGCACCTGCTGTGGCCGAACTACATGCGGCCGTTGCCGGCGTTCAGTATTTTGCAGTTCGACCCGTTGAAGCGTTCCGGGCCGGCGTTGCAGGTCGAGCGTGATACGCCGATCGAGAGTGTGCCGATCGATGATGTGCGTTGCCGGTTTCGCACCTGCTACCCGACTGAAGTCCTGCCGCTGGACCTGACCGCGCTGACGTACTCGGTGAAGGGCGACGGTTCGCTGTTGAGCCTGCGCCTGGAGATGAGTTGCGACGGGCATATCGGTGAGCTGGACCTGAGTCGTCTGCGCCTGCACCTGGCCGGCGAGCGTTATATCAGCCAGATGCTTTACCTGAGCTTGTTGCGCAATCTGGAAGGCATCGAGCTGATTCCGCTGGACGCGGCCGGCAAGCCGCTCAATGGCGCCAACGGCACGCCGATGGCATTCAAGATGCCCGGCGACCGTGTGCAGCCGGTGGGTTTTGCCGAAGAAGAAGCGTTGATCCCGTATCCGCTGAACACCTTCCGTGGCTATCGCTATTTGCAGGAATATTTCGCCTTCCAGGACAAGTTCCTGTTCGTTGATCTGAACGGTCTGGACCTGCTCAAGTCGCTGCCCGAAGACACGCTCAAGCAGATGCGCGGCCTGGAGCTGCGCTTCGATATTCGCAAGAGCGGCATCCAGCGTCTGCGCCCGACCCTGGACAACGTGAAGCTCTACTGCACGCCCATCGTCAATCTGTTCAAGCATGACGCCTTGCCGATTCGCCTCGACGGTAAACAGGACGAATACCTGTTGCTGCCGGCTGAATACGACCTGGAAAACTGCGGGGTGTTTTCGGTTGAAGGCGTTACCGGCTGGAAGCCCGGCGGCCTCGGTTATCAGGAGTACGTGCCGTTCGAATCGTTCGAGCACGACCCGAGTTTCGACGTGCCGCAAAGCCGTCCGCATTACAGCATTCGCCAGCGCACCTCGTTGCTGCACGACGGCCTCGACACCTACCTGAGCTTTGGCATTCGCCACACCGAAGCCCATGAAACCCTGTCGATCGAGCTGATCTGCACCAACCAGAACCTGCCGCGCCGGCTCAAGCTCGGCGACATTTGCATGGCCTGCGAAGAGACCCCGGAGTTCCTCAGCTTCCGCAACATCACCCCGGCCACGTCAAGCTTCGCGCCGCCGCTGAGCCGTGACTTCCTGTGGAAGCTGATCAGCAACATGTCGCTCAACTACCTGTCGCTGGCCAACGTCGACGCGCTCAAGGTGATTCTCGAAACCTACGACCTGCCGCGCTACTACGACCAGCACGCGGAGAAGGTCAGCAAACGCCTGCTGGGCGGGCTCAAGTCGATCAAGCATCAGCACGTCGACCGGTTGCACCGAGGGTTGCCGCTGCGCGGATTGCGCACCGAGCTGACCATCGACCCGGAAGGCTATATCGGCGAAGGCGACCTGTTCGTGTTCGCTTCGGTTCTTAACGAGTTTTTCGCGCTTTACGCCAGTCTCAATTCGTACCACGAGCTGCGGGTAAAAAGCACACAGGGAGAGGTGTACCAATGGACACCACGTATGGGCCTTCAGCCTCTGCTTTAAGCGGGCTGACCCGAGGAATACGCGAGTACTCGCTGTTTCAGGCCGTGCTGCTGGTCGTCGATCGGCTGCGCGAGGCCCACCCGTACCTGAGCGAAGAGGACCTCTATGACCAGCTGGAATTCCAGGCCAACCCGAGCCTGGGTTTCCCTGGCAGCGACGTCGATCGCGTGGAGTTTTTCCACGAGCACGGGCAGATGCGCGCGCGCCTGCGTTTCAACCTGATCGGCCTGGTCGGTTCCGGTTCGCCGCTGCCGGCGTTCTACGGTGAGCAAGCGCTGGGCGACAGCGAAGACGGCAACCCGACGCGGCATTTCCTCGACCTGTTCCACCATCGCCTGCAACGGCTGATGCTGCCGATCTGGCGCAAGTACCGCTACCGCGCCAGCTTCCAGAGCGGCGCCCTCGATCCGTTTTCCTCGCAGCTGTTTGCGCTGATCGGCCTGGGTGGCGAGGACATTCGCAAGGCCCAGGAACTGAACTGGAAACGCCTGCTGCCGTACCTCGGCCTGTTGAGTTTGCGGGCGCACTCGGCGGCGCTGATCGAAGCGGTGCTGCGGTACTACTTCAAGCACGCCGAACTGACCATCGAGCAGTGCATCGAGCGCCGCGTCGAAATCCTCGACGAACAGCGTAACCGCCTGGGCCGTGCCAACAGCGCGCTCGGTGAAGACCTGGTGCTGGGCGAGAGCGTGCGCGATCGCAGCGGCAAGTTCCGGATTCACATCCGCGAACTCGACTGGCAACGCTTTCACGAATTCCTGCCGATCGGTTTCGGCTACCAGCCGCTGTGCGCGCTGGTGCGGTTCACCCTGCGTGACCCGCTCGATTACGACATTCGCCTGGTCCTGCGCCAGGAAGAAATCCGCGAACTGCGCATCGGTGAGCAGAACGCCTGTCGCCTGGGGTGGACCAGTTGGCTGGGCCGCGAACACGCGGACGGCGTGGTGACCCTGGGCAGCAAAATTCATTAAGGACGTGAGACCAATGATCAACGTAGACCTGCAACAACTGATCCAGGCGCTGGACGCCGAAACCCGTCGTGACCTGGAAAGTTCGGCCGAACGCTGTGTTGCCCGTGGCGGCAGCAAGATCCTCGTCGAAGACCTGTTGCTGGGCCTGCTGGAGCGCCCGCAAGGCTTGCTCGCACGCGCGCTGCAAGACGCCGAAGTCGACGCTGGTGAACTCAGCGCTGCGCTGCAATCGCGGGTCGAGCACAGCGCCTCGCGCAATCCGGTGTTCGCCCCGGAGCTGGTGCAGTGGCTGCAAGATGCGTTGCTGGTGGCCAACCTCGAACTGGGTCAGAGCCAGGTCGAGCAGGCCGCGTTGATCCTCGCGTTGCTGCGCAATCCGATGCGCTATGCCGGCAGCCGCTACCAGCCATTGCTGGCGAAATTGAACATCGATCGCCTGAAGGATTTTGCCCTGTCGCAGAAGGAACAACCGGCCACCGGCAAACCGGCTGTACCCGGTGAATCCCTGCTGCAACGCTTTACCCACAACCTGACCCAGCAAGCCCGCGACGGCAAACTCGACCCGGTGCTGTGCCGCGATGGCGCGATTCGGCAGATGGTCGACATCCTCGCGCGCCGCCGCAAGAACAACCCGATTGTGGTTGGTGAAGCCGGCGTCGGTAAAACCGCGATCGTCGAAGGCCTGGCCTCGCGCATTGCGGCCGGTGAAGTGCCGCAAGTGCTCAAGGGCGTTGAACTGCTGTCGCTGGACATGGGCCTGCTGCAAGCCGGCGCCAGCGTCAAAGGTGAGTTCGAACGCCGCCTCAAAGGCGTGATCGACGAAGTCAAAGCCTCGCCAAAACCGATCATCCTGTTCATCGACGAAGCCCACACCCTGATCGGCGCGGGCGGCAATGCCGGCGGTTCGGACGCGGCCAACCTGCTCAAGCCAGCCCTGGCCCGTGGCGAATTGCGCACCATCGCCGCCACCACCTGGGCCGAGTACAAAAAATACTTCGAGAAAGACCCGGCCCTGGCCCGTCGCTTCCAGCCGGTGCAGTTGCACGAACCGACCGTCAGCGAAGCGGTGACCATCCTCCGCGGTCTGGCACAGGTTTATGAGAAGAGCCACGGCATCTACCTGCGTGATGACGCGGTGGTCGCGGCGGCGGAATTGTCGGCGCGTTACCTGGCCGGTCGGCAGCTGCCGGACAAAGCCGTCGACGTGCTCGACACTGCCTGCGCCCGCGTGCGTATCAGCCTCGCTGCCGCGCCGGAAAGCCTTGAGCGCCTGCGTGGTGAACTGGCCGAAGGCGGGCGTCAGCGTCAGGCCCTGCGCCGCGATGCCGAAGCCGGTTTGCTCATCGACCATGAAGCGCTCGATGCGCTGGAAGATCGCCTGGACGCCGCCGAAGACGAGATGGTTGCTTTAGAAACGCTCTGGACCGAGCAAAAAGAACTGGCCGAACGTTTGCTGGAACTGCGTCAGCAACTGGCCAAGGCCCGTGAAGCCGTTGCCGTCGAGCCGACCGTTACGGTTGAAGAAGACGCCGAAGGCACGGTGATCGAGACCCTCGAAGCGAGCGTGGACGAAGCGCAAAGCGTCGAAGCCCTGGAAGCCGCGTTGAACGAAACCCACCGCGCCCTGACCGATGCCCAGGTCAAGGAACGCTTGGTGAGTTTCGAGGTATGCCCGCGTCTGGTGGCTGAAGTGATCAGCGCCTGGACCGGCGTGCCGTTGGCGCAACTGGCCCGTGAGCACAACGCCAAGGTCGCGAGCTTCGCCACCGACCTGCGCACCCGCATTCGTGGTCAGGAACAAGCCGTCCACGCGCTGGACCGCTCGATGCGCGCCACTGCGGCCGGCCTGAACAAACCCGATGCGCCGGTGGGCGTGTTCCTGCTGGTCGGCCCGAGCGGCGTCGGCAAGACCGAAACCGCGCTGGCGCTGGCTGACTTGCTGTACGGCGGTGATCGTTTCATCACCACCATCAACATGTCCGAGTTCCAGGAGAAACACACCGTCTCGCGCCTGATCGGTGCACCGCCGGGCTACGTCGGTTACGGCGAAGGCGGCATGCTCACCGAAGCCGTGCGGCAGAAACCGTACTCCGTCGTGTTGCTCGACGAGGTCGAAAAGGCCGACCCGGATGTGCTCAACCTGTTCTACCAAATCTTCGACAAAGGCGTGGCCAACGATGGGGAAGGGCGTGAAATCGACTTCCGCAACACGCTGATCCTGATGACCTCGAACCTGGGCAGCGACCGCATCAGCGAACTCTGTGAGAACGGTGCGCGGCCGACTGCTGAAGTCCTCGAAGAAACCATCCGCCCGGTGCTCAGCAAACACTTCAAACCGGCGTTGCTGGCGCGGATGCGCGTGGTGCCGTACTACCCGGTCGGTGGCCCGGTGCTGCGCGAGCTGATCGAAATCAAACTGGGTCGTCTGGGCGAGCGCCTGAACCGTCGTCAGTTGGAGTTCACTTACTGCCAGAACCTCGTCGATCACCTGGCCGAGCGTTGCACCCAAAGCGACAGCGGCGCGCGGCTGATCGATCACTTGCTCGACCTGCACGTGCTGCCGTTGGTGGCGGATCGTCTGCTCGACGCGATGGCCACTGGCGAAAGCCTCAAGCGCGTTCACGCAACGCTCGATGGTGACGCTAGCGTGACCTGCGAGTTCGCCTGAGGTGAGTGTGATGTTCACTCGAGTGCCGCAGCCGCTGGTCTATGCCGAAGCCTTGCTGGCGAAGTTCGCCAGCTTGTCGTGCGCGGCTGACGGCGCTGCGCTGCTGGGTGACTTCGTGCGCGCGGTGGCCGAGCTCAGTGGCTGTGAGTTGAGTCAGCTGTACCTGCTCGACGCCACCCACACCAGCCTCGGGCTGAACGCCGAGTGTTTGCAGGGCATCCTGCAGCCACGGGAAACCGCGAGCCTGCCGGCCGACTACAACGGCGAGCAACTGCTGCAGTTTTCCCTGTGCCAGAACCGTGTGCTCAGCTTCACCGGGCTCAGTGGCAGCCTGCACGAAACCAGCTTCCTGCCGGAGCAGGCCGTGCCGTGGCAGTCGCTGCTGTGCGTGCCGCTGCTCAATCCGCAAAAAGCGGTGGTCGGCCTGCTGCTGTGCGCCAGCCGTGAACAGGTCGAGTTGCAGGGCTTCGCCGATTCGCTCGGGCAACTGGGTTCGTTCGTGCTTGGGCAATTGCACCTACTACAACGCCTGCGCCGGCCGGTGGGCGATGTGTCGCCGATGCCCAGCAGCGTGCCGAGTGCCAGCGGTTATGGCTTGATCGGCAAAAGCTCGGCGATGCGCCAGACCTACCAACTGATCAGCAAGGTTTTGCACAGCCCGTACACCGTGCTGCTGCGCGGCGAAACCGGCACCGGCAAGGAAGTGGTGGCGCGGGCCATCCACGATTGCGGACCGCGCCGTTCCCAGGCGTTCATCGTGCAAAACTGCGCGGCGTTCCCCGAGAACCTGCTGGAAAGTGAGCTGTTCGGCTACCGTAAAGGCGCCTTCACCGGCGCCGACCGTGACCGCGCCGGGCTGTTCGATGCGGCCAACGGCGGGACCTTGCTACTGGACGAAATCGGCGACATGCCGCTGTCCCTGCAAGCCAAGCTGTTGCGGGTCTTGCAGGAAGGCGAGATCCGTCCGCTGGGCTCCAACGACACCCACAAGATCGACGTGCGCATCATCGCTGCGACTCACCGCGACCTGGCGGTGCTGGTCAGCGAAGGCAAGTTCCGCGAAGACCTGTATTACCGCCTCGCGCAGTTCCCGATTGAGTTGCCGGCCTTGCGTCAGCGTGAAGGCGACATCCTCGACCTGGCCCGACACTTCGCCGACAAGGCCTGCACCTTTCTGCAACGTGATGCGGTGCGCTGGTCCGATGCGGCGCTTGATCACCTGTCGAGCTACGCCTTTCCCGGCAATGTTCGCGAACTCAAAGGCCTGGTTGAACGCGCCGTATTGCTCTGCGAAGGCGGCGAGTTGCTGGCCGAGCATTTCTCGCTGCGCATCGAGGTCGCGCCGCAGGAGTGCAGCCTGAACCTGCGTGAACGCCTGGAGCAGGTCGAGCGCAGTCTGTTGCTCGATTGCCTGCGCAAGAACGACGGCAACCAGACCCTCGCAGCCCGCGAACTCGGCCTGCCACGGCGCACGCTGCTGTACCGCCTCGGGCGCCTGAACATCAATCTCGGCGATTTCGATGGATAGGCCCATGACGCGTCATCTCATCCCTTTTGCTTCTTTCAGCGCCGCCCTCAAGGGTCGGCGCTTTGTGCATTGTTTAGCCCTGGAGACCCTCTGATGCCTGTTCGTCACTGGCAAGCCGTCCTGCTGACCCTCGTCGTTCTATGCGGCCTCGGGGGCTGTAGCGGCAATTACAAATTCAACGACAACACCTATCGCCCTCTGGGTGATCCGCAGGCGGTCAATCGCGGCAAGTGACCGCAAGGAGCGACATCATGGAACTGGTTTTCGAAATGCTGAACACCAAGCAGTTCGTGCCCACGGATTTGTGCCAAAAGACCTTCAAGCAGGCTGGCGGCGTGATCGGGCGGGGCGAGGATTGCGACTGGATCATTCCGGACCGCAAGCGTCACCTGTCCAACCATCACGCGCTGATCAGCTACCGCGACGGCACGTTTTTCCTGACCGATACCAGCAGCAACGGTATTCAGGCCAGCGAAAGCGGCGCGCGTCTGCGCAAGGGTGAAGCGCAGCGCATCGAACACGGCAGCGTCTACGTGCTGGGGGATTTCGAAATCCGTGCGCGGCTGGTACGCGACCCGGCCACCTTCGATACCGAAGTCGGCCGCCCGCAAGCCGCCGGCAGCATCATTCCGGACGATGCATTTCTCGACCTTGATCCGCTCATGGCGCTCGATCAGCAGGAACGGGTCTACTCGGAAATCGACGAACTGAGCGCCCTCAATGCGCCGCGTCAGGAGCCGCGCCAGCGTGCCGACTACGCGCGCATCGACATGGAAAGCCTGCTGGTGCCGGAACTGGTGGCCGCACCCGCCGCGCCGGAACCTGCGCCGGCACCCAAGGCGATCGAGCGTCAAAGCGAAGGCTTCTGGGAGCATTTCGGTGATGCGCTGGGCGTCGACCTCAAAGGCCTCGATCACGACAGCCGCGAAGCCCTGGCGATCAACGCCGCGCGTTTGCTCAAGCAAAGCGTGGGCGGTTTGCAGCAGAGCCTGCGCACCCGTTCGGAGCTGAAAAACGAACTGCGCCTGGCGCAGACCACCGTTCAAGGCACCGGTAAAAACCCGCTGAAATTTGCCGTCGATGCCAGCGAAGCGCTGGGCATTCTGTTGCAGGGCGACAAACCCGGCCAGTTGCCGGCCGGGCAGGCGATCTCGCGGGCGTTCCGTGATTTGCAGGCGCATCAGGTGGCCTTGCTCACCGCCAGCCGCGCGGCGGTACGCGGCACCCTCGAGCACTTCTCGCCACAGCAACTGACCCTGCGTTTCGAGCGCGACGGCAACAAGCCGCTGCTCGCCACCTCGGGCAGCCGCTGGAGAGCCTACGGCCGTTATCACCAGGCGCTGCGTCAGGACGATGACTGGAGCGAACGCCTGCTGGCGCGGGATTTCGCCCAGGCCTACGAAGAACAGATCCGCCTGATTTCCACCCTACACACCGACCACCAAGGATGATGCGCATGTCTCGCTGCAAGGCCGTAATAATCAACATGCTGACAGCGTTCACCGCCCTGGTGCTGCTGGCCGGCTGCTCGTCGATTTCACCGTATTCCACCGTCACCAAGCTCAACCTCAAGCTGACCGCCAGCGATCAGGTCAACCCGGACCTCAATGGCCGACCATCGCCGATTGTCGTGCGGCTGATTGAACTCAAGCACCCGGTGGCCTTCGAAAACGCTGACTTCTTCAGCCTGTACGAGCGCGCCAAGGAATCCCTGTCGCCCGACCTCGTGGCCAGCGAAGAGCTGGAATTGCGCCCGGGCGAAACCGCCGAGTTCAAGCTCAGCGTCGAAAGCGGCAGCCGCTACGTCGGCGTGCTCGCGGCGTATCGCGACCTGCGTGAAACCCAATGGCGCTACGTGGTTCAAGTCACCCCGGCCGATCTGACCGTGGCCGAGCTGATCCTTGATAAGAACGGCATCCATGACAAAAACCAAAAGCTCGCCAAGGCGGATGACTGAACATGAACGTGCATAAAGTCATTTGGCAGGAAGGCATGTTGCTGCGCCCGCAGCACTTCCAGCACAACGATCGCTACTACGACAACCAGATGAAAACCCGTACCCAGTTGCTGGGCAGTTACACCTGGGGTTTTCTGGGGCTCGAGATCGACTTGCAGTTCCTCAACATGGGCAAACTGGTGATCAGCCAGGCCTCGGGGATTCTCCCGGACGGCAGCCTGTTCGAACTCGGCGGCAACACCGAACCGCTGGCCCTCGACGTCCCGCCGAACACCGGCAACACGCCGATCTACCTGGCGTTGCCGCTGGTCACCGGTAACCACATCGAGTCGCGTCGCCCGGAGCAATCCGACGTGCTGGCGCGTTACACCGCGTACGAAGCGGAAGTCGCCGACTCCAACGCCGGCGATGATTCCAGCAGCCAGGTCAGCTGCGCGCGCCCGGACTTCCGCTTGTTGCTCGGCGAGCAGCAGAGCGACCAGGCCTACGTCAAACTGAAGATCTGCGAAGTCCTCGACACCACGCCTGACGGCGTGATCAGCCTCGACCCGGACTTCGTCCCGACCTTCATCCACGCTCACGCGTCGGGCTACCTGCTGTCGTGCCTCAAAGAAGTCATCAGCATGCTCGGCCACCGTGGCGACACCATTGCCGACCGGATTCGCTCCAACGGCAAGGTCGGTGGCGCGGAAGTCGGCGATTTCATGATGCTGCAACTGATCAACCGCACCGAACTGGTCCTGCGCCATTACCTCGGCCTGGAACAGGTTCACCCGGAAGAGTTGTACCGCACGCTGCTGTCGATGCTCGGCGATCTGTCGACCTTTGCCAGCGACAGCAAACGCCCGCGTCTGGACAGCCGCTATCAGCACAGCGACCAGGGCGCGAGCTTCCGCAAATTGATGGAAGCGATTCGTCAGGTGCTGTCGATGGTGCTCGAACAGCACGCCATCGAACTGGTGCTGCAAGCCCGTCAATACGGCATCACCGTGTCGCCGCTGCACGACCACAAACTGCTGGGCACGGCGTCGTTCGTGCTGGCGGCCAGTGCCAACTGCGACTCCGAAGAGCTGCGTCATCGCCTGCCGGCTCACCTCAAGGTCGGCCCGGTGGAGCGCATCCGTCAGCTGGTCAACCTGCACCTGCCGGGCATCAAGGTCAAACCCTTGCCCGTGGCGCCGCGGCAGATCCCGTTCCACTCGAACAAAACCTATTTCATCCTCGAACTCAGTTCCGAAGACCTGGCACAACTGGAGCGCTCCGGCGGCTTCGCGTTCCACGTGTCCGGCGAATTTGCCGAGCTTGAACTGAAATTCTGGGCCATCAGGAACTGACCGATATGATCAAGGAAATGGATCACCATCAGGATGACAAAACCGTCCTGCTCGATCGCCAGGGCCATGGCCCGGCACAGAGTCCGCTGACCGATTTCGCCGCACCGCCGCGTTTCGAGCAACTGGAAGAACGCATGATCTACGCCGCGCGCCTGCGTCCGGCGGAAGCGTTCAACATCAGCCTCAACTCGCTGGTGGCGGCGTCCTCCGACCTGTTGTCGGAAGTGGTGCGGCTCAAGCACAGCGACACCCGCGAAGACATGCACGCGCTCAACGAGCGGCTGACGGCTGCGCTGAAACTCTTCGAAGTCCGGGCGCTGCACAACGGCGCCGAGAGCAGCCAGGTGATGGCCGCGCGTTACGTACTCTGCACCGTGGTCGACGAAGCAGTGGTCACCACCCCGTGGGGCAACGAAAGCGAGTGGTCGCAGATGAGCCTGCTCAGCAGCTTCCACAACGAGACCTTTGGCGGCGAGAAATTCTTCCAGCTGCTCGATCGTCTGTCGAAGAACCCGGTCAAACACCTGCCGATGCTGGAACTGATGTACCTGTGCCTGTCGCTCGGTTTCGAGGGCAAGTACCGGGTGCAGGCGCGCGGCATGCTGGAGCTCGACGGCATTCGCGATGCGCTCTATCGGCAGATTCGCCAGCTGCGCGGTGACGTGCCGCGTGAACTGTCGCCGCACTGGGAAGGCCTCAATGACAGGCGTCGCAGCCTGGTGCGTATCGTGCCGTGGTGGATGGTGGCGCTGTTTACGCTGGTGTGCCTGGTGGTGATGTATTCGGGTTTTGCCTGGGTGCTCGGCGAGCAGCGCGACACCGTTCTGCAACCTTATCAGCCGCTTGATCCAGCCGCGGTTCAGCAGCTGTCGAAGCCGTAAAACAGGGACGTGTGATGAAAAAGTTTTTCAAAAAAGTCGGCGCGTTCCTGCGCAAGACCTGGGTCTGGACTCTGCTGCTGGTGCTGTTCGTCGCGCTGCTGGTGTGGTTCGTCGGACCGCTGCTGGCCGTCAACGATTACAAATTCTGGGAAGGCTCGACCTCGCGCCTGCTGACCATCAGCGTGCTGTTCCTGATCTGGGGCCTGACCATGGTCTTCGTCAGCTGGCGCGCCGGTGTGCGTAAAAAAGCCGTCGAAGAAACCGAAGACGGCCAGGATCGCATTCGCCGCGAAGAGCTGATCGACGAGGAGCAAAAGGAGCTGCGTGCACGTTTCAAAGACGCGCTGCGCACCTTGAAAACCTCCAGCCTGTATCGTGGCCGCAGCGAACGCTGGCGCAACGATCTGCCGTGGTACCTGCTGATCGGTCCGCAGGGCAGCGGCAAAACCAGCCTGCTGGACTTCTCGGGCCTTGAGTTTCCGATCAACAAAATCGACCGCAAACTCACCCGCGACACCATCGGCACCCGCCATTGCGACTGGTACTTCGCCGACCACGGCGTGTTGATCGACACCGCCGGGCGTTACCTGACCCAGCCGGACGTGGACGTCGACGGCAGCGCCTGGACCACCTTGCTCGACCTGCTGCGCAAGCGTCGTCGCAACCGCCCGTTGAACGGCGTGCTGGTGACCATTCCAGTGGAACTGCTGCTGAGTGGCACCGAACAAGACCTCGACACCCTGGCGCGTCAGGTGCGTGCGCGGCTGCAAGACGTGCATCAAAAACTGCACGTCGACCTGCCGATCTATCTGGTGCTGAGCAAGGCCGACCAGTTGCTGGGCTTCGACGAGTTCTTCGATCAGCTGACCCGCGAAGAAAGCGATCAGGTGCTCGGTACCAGCTTCCGCAAAGAGCAAAGCGGCACCGACGTGGCCGTGCTGCGCGCTGAGTTCGAAGAGCTGCTGCGTCGCCTCAACAGCCAGGTGATCATGCGCATGCACCAGGAGCGCGACACCCAGCGCCGTGGTCGCATTCTCGACTTCCCGCATCAACTGGGGCAGATCGGCGAACGCCTGTGCCTGTTCGTCGACATGGCGTTCACCGGCAACCGCTACCAGCGTGTCAGCCAGTTACGCGGTTTCTACCTGACCAGCGCACCGCACTTGAAGCAACAGATGGACCAGAGCACCGCGGGTATTGGCGCCAGCCTGGGCATCGACAGCGGCGTGTTGCCAACCTTGCGCAGCGGTCGCTCGCGGTTCATCCACCACGTGCTCAGCCGGGTGATTTTCCCCGAGGCCGATCTGGCCGGTCTGGACAAGCGCGAACGCAACCGCATCCATTGGGGCCAGCGCGCGTTGTACGTCGGTGCATTGGCGGCGCTGGGCCTGTTCGGCCTGCTTTGGGCAACGGGTTTCTCGGCCAACTACGAACGCCTGGAACACCTGCGTTCGCTGGCGCAAACCTGGACCCAGCAACGCTCGGCGCTGACCGCTCGGGATGATGCGATGGGCGTGCTGAAAACCCTCGACACCAGCTATGAAGCGACCAAGGTTTTCCCGCCTAAAGGCGACGTGTCGATGTTCGAGCGCGGTGGTCTGTATCAGGGCAACGAGAGCAACCCGGTGGTCAAGAACGCGTACCAGCGTGAACTTGAAGCCCAGCTGCTGCCGCGAGTGGCGCAACTGCTCGAAGGGCAGATTCGCAGCAACATGGGCGACCGCGATCGCCTGCTCAACAGCCTGCGCGCCTACCTGATGCTGAACATGAAGGATCGCCGCGATCCGGCGTGGCTGAAAGATTGGGTGGCTCAGGACTGGTCGGTCCGTTACACCGGCAACACCGCGGTGCAGAACGGTCTGAACGGGCACTTCGAGCGTCTGCTCAAGCAGCCGTTTATCTACCCGCTCAACGATGCATTGGTCGCCCAGGCGCGTCAGGTTCTGCGCAGCGAATCGCTGGCCACCGTGGTCTACCGGATGCTGCGCGAGCAGGCCCGCAACCTGCCGGATTACCGCTTCAGCCAACACCTCGGTCCACAGGGTGCACTGTTCGTCGGCACCGACTACGTGATCCCGGGGTTCTACACCCAACAGGGTTATCAGCAGTACTTCTCGGTCCAGGGCTCGGCACTGGTCACCGACATCCTGCGTGACAACTGGGTGCTGGGCGAAGGCTCGGGCATGAGCGGCATGGACTTGCGCCGCCTGATGGTCGAACTGGAGCAACTGTACTTCCGCGACTATGCCAACTTCTGGAGTGAAGCGGTTGGCCAGGTGGCGTTGCGGCCAATCAACGACGCCGGTGAAGGCGCTGAGCAACTGGCCGGGCTGACGTCCGCCAACTCGCCGATCCTGCAGATGCTGGTTGAAGTGCGCGAGAACACCCGTTTCCCGGTGATCGCCGAGAGCGCTGATGAAGCCGCCGACGTCGCTGACAAACTGGGTGCCAAGGGCGGAAAACTCGGCAAGCTCGCCGCAGCTGCTGCGGGCAAGGCGTCGGAAGCCCTGACCAAGAACCTTCCGGACACCGCGAAGAAATCCCTGCAACGGCGCTTCGAACCGCTGCACCGTTTGCTGGATGACAACAACGGCCCGGCCGCCGACCTGACCCCGGCGCTGCAAGCGCTGAACGACCTGCAACTGCAACTGTCCAGCCTGGCGCGTGCCAGTGCCCCGGATCAGGCCGCGTTCGAAATGGCCAAGACCCGCATGAGCGGCCAGCGCGATGCGCTGAGCAACTTGCGCAACGCTTCGGGTCGCCTGCCGCGCCCGATCAGCGTGTGGTTCAACGTACTGGCCGAAGACACCTGGCGTCTGGTGCTCAACGATTCCTACCAGTACCTCAACCAGCGCTACCAGAGCGAGCTGTACAGCTTCTATGGCAAGGCGATCAACAAGCGTTACCCGTTCAACGCCCACAGCACTAGCGACGTTGCGATCAGCGACTTCCGCGAGTTCTTCAAGGCGCAGGGTATTGCCGATCGCTTCTTCGACACCTACATGCGGCCTTTCGTCAGCGGCGATCCGGGCAACTACCGCCTGCGCAGCATTGACGGTCACAGCCTGCCGATGTCCAAGGTCTACCTCGACCAGATGGCTGCGGCACAAGTGATCCGCCAAAGCTTCTTTGCCGAAAACCCGGCCGAGCCGCAGGTGCAGTTCAAACTGGAGCCGTACACCCTCGACCCGGCTGTCAGCCGTTCCGAGTTCCGCTTTGGCGACAAGACCATGGAATACCGCCATGGCCCGATCGTGCCGGTGGCCTTCAAATGGCCAACCGACGCGGAAGACGGTCGCACCAGCCTGGTCCTCGAAAAAATGGCCGGCCGCCCGATCGGCATCGAGAAAAACACCGGCCCATGGTCGCTGTTCCGTCTGTTCGATTTGATGCAGACCGAATACCTGACCGGTCGCGACGTACTGGTGCTCAAGGCTGATGTGGGTGGCCTGCGCGCCAACTACCTGCTGATGAGCCAGCGCACGCCGAACCCGTTCGACATGGGCGTGTTGCGCACCTTCCGTATGCCGGTGCAGCTCTGATGCTGGTTGC
Source organism: Pseudomonas sp. 05N431 (assembly GCF_056397005.1). Taxonomy (NCBI): domain Bacteria; kingdom Pseudomonadati; phylum Pseudomonadota; class Gammaproteobacteria; order Pseudomonadales; family Pseudomonadaceae; genus Pseudomonas; species Pseudomonas sp. 05N431. Next base: position 99,538 of record NZ_JBFTMN010000016.1, on the reverse strand, counting down.
CAGCCCCTGGCGTAGCGCGGCGCGTACCGATCCGGGCAAGGTTCGGGCGCGCAACGAAGATGCTTTCCTCGACAGCCCGGAGCATGGCCTGTGGGTGGTCGCGGACGGCATGGGCGGTCATCAGGGTGGCGACATCGCCAGCCAGTTGATCGTCGCCAGCCTGGCGGAATTGCCCGTCGAAGACAGCTTCGACGAGCGGCTCAAAGGCGTGCGCCAGTGCCTGCACTGGCTCAACCGTCGCTTGGGCCAGGAATTGACCGTCACCGCCGGGCGCCATGACAGCATCATGGGCAGCACGGTGGTGGCGTTGTTGGTGGACGGTAATCGCGCGGCCTGCATCTGGGCCGGCGACAGCCGTTGTTACCTGTGGCGTGGGCAGCGTTTGTATCAGCTGTCCAAGGACCATTCGCTGATGCAGCAACTGATCGACGAACAACAGATGAGCGTCGAGCAAGCCCGGGCTCATCCGGCCGCCAGCGCCTTGACCCGTGCGGTCGGGGCCAGCGAGCAATTGACCCTGGACGTGCTCGAACTCGAGGTCTATCCCGGCGATGCGTTTCTGCTGTGCAGCGACGGTTTGTACCAGGGCTTGAGCAGCGACGCGCTGGGCAACGCCTTGAGCCTGACCGCGCCGCACGTGGCGCTGGAACGGTTGTTCGACGGCGCCTTGCGCGGTTCGGCGCGGGACAACCTGACTGCCGTGGTGATCCGCCAATGAGTGAACTCAATCCTGTGCTCGACGAGCTACTGGTCAGCGACGAAGAAGCGGCCAACCTGACCTACTTTGCCTTCGCTAAATCCCATGCAGCGCCGCGTGCCGTGGCGACGACCCGGGCCAGCGTTGGCGCGTTGCCGGACGTGTTGGCGGGGCGTTACCGCATCGAGCGTTTGCTCGGTGCCGGTGGCATGGGCGCGGTGTATCGCGCACGGGACCTGCTGCACGAACAGTTCGGTGACCCCGACCCGTACATAGCGCTGAAAATCCTCAGCGAAGAATTTGCCGAATCGCCGGACGCCAGTGCCTTGCTCTACAGCGAGTTCGCCCTGACCCGGCGCCTGCGCCACTTGAACGTGGTGCGTTTGCACAGCTTTGAAGTGGACACCGAGTGCCAGCGCGCCTTCATCACCATGGAACTGATGCGTGGGCTGACGCTGGACAAACTGCTCTGCGAACGGCCCCTGGGCCTGCCGTGGCAAGAATTGCGTGACATTGCGCTGCCGCTGCTCGACGCGTTGGCCTATGCCCACGGTCGCGGCGTGCTGCACGGTGATTTGAAACCGAGCAACGTGATGCTCAGCGAGGAGGGCGTGCGCTTGTTCGACTTCGGCCTCGGCCAGGCCGAGGAGGGCGTATTGCCCGGCCTGCCGCATTTGAGCCGCAGTCGTTTCAACGCCTGGACCCCGGGCTACGCCGCGCCGGAACTGCTGGAAGGCGCAGCGCTGACCGCCAGCGCCGACCTCTTCGCGGTGGCCTGCGTGATCTATGAACTGGCGGGCGGCAAACACCCGTTCCGCCGCTTGCCGTCGACCGAGGCCCGCGACGGGGATCTCGAACGCGAGCTGCATGCACCGAAAAATCTACCGAAACACTGCTGGCCAGCGCTGCGCACGGCGCTGGCTTTCGATGCGGCAGATCGCACGATCACTGCCGCACAACTGCGTGACGCCCTGGGCGCCACTTCCTCCTGGCTGCAACGCTGGCTGCATCGGCGCAACGGATGACTACCGAACAGGGAGCAAGCAATGTTCAACCCTTCTAACGAAACCCATTTCAGCCTGACCGTAGCTGACTTCCAGGGTGACCTGCAAGTGCTGTCGTTCACTGGCACCGAAGGCATCAGCCAGCCCTATCGTTTCGACCTGGAACTGGTCAGCGAAAACCCCGATCTGGACCTGGAAACGCTGCTGCACAAACAGGCGTTTCTGGCGTTCGACCCGAAAGGCAGTGGCATTCACGGCCAGATCTACCGCGTCGCCCAAGGCGATGCCGGCAAACGCCTGACCCGCTACAAAGTGTCGTTGGTGCCGCAACTCGAATACCTGCGCCACCGCACCAACCAGCGCATCTACCAGCAGATGTCGGCGCCGAAAATCATTGCGCTGATCCTCGAAGAACACGGCATCAAGGGCAACGCCTACAGCTTCCAGTTGAGCCAGCCGTGCCCGGATCGCGACTACTGCGTGCAGTACGACGAAACCGACCTGCATTTCGTCCAGCGGTTGTGTGAGGAAGAGGGCATTCACTACCACTTCCAGCACGACGCCAAGGGCCACAAACTGGTGTTCGGCGACGACCAGACCGTGTTCCCGAAACTCGGCCAGCCCACGGCCTACGTGCAGGGCAGCGGCATGGTCGCCGACGAGCCGGTGATCAAAGGCTTCACGCTGCGCCTGGAAACCCGCACCAACCGCACCACGCGCCGCGACTACGATTTCGAGAAGCCGCGCCTGCAACTGGAGGCGGCCTACAAACCCGACGGCAAAAGTGACGAGCCGGACCTGGAAGACTACGACTACCCGGGTAGTTTTACCGAGCGCGCACGCGGCAAGTTCCTCAGCCAGCGGGCGCTGGAACGCCACCGCGCCGACTACCAGCAAGCCGAAGGCCGTGGCGACCAGACCACCCTGGTCAGCGGCCACTTCCTGGAGATCTCCGACCACCCGCGCACCGAGTGGAACGACCTCTGGTTGCTGACCGAAGTCATCCACGAAGGCAAACAACCGCAAGTCCTCGAAGAGTCGGTGACCAGCGACACCACCGCCAACAAGGACGACTTCCACCAGGGTTACCGCAACCGCTTCCTCGCCACCCCGTGGGACGTGTTCTACCGCCCGGCGTTGCTGCACCCCAAACCCCGCGTGCTCGGCAGCCAGACCGCGCAAGTCACCGGCCCCAAAGGTGAAGAAATCCACTGCGACCAATACGGCCGCGTGAAAGTGCAATTCCACTGGGACCGCGAAGGCCTGGCCGACGACAAAACCAGCTGCTGGCTGCGCGTCTCCAGCAGTTGGGCCGGCGACCGCTACGGCGCCATCGCCATCCCGCGCATCGGCATGGAAGTGCTCGTCACCTTCCTTGAAGGCGACCCCGACCAACCGCTGGTGACCGGCTGCCTGTACCACAAGGAAAACCAGGTGCCGTACGCCTTGCCGGCGAACAAAACCCGCAGCGTCTTCAAAACCCTCAGCTCCCCCGGTGGCGGCGGCTTCAACGAACTGCGCATCGAAGACAAAAAAGGCGCCGAACAAATCTTCATCCACGCCCAGCGCGACTGGGATGAAAACATCGAACACGACCAGAAAATCCGCGTCGGCAACGAACGCCACGACACGGTGATCAAGAACACCTACACCGAACTCAAGGCTGAAGAACACCGCACCACCATTGCCGACCGAAAAGTCGAAACGCGGATGGACGACCACCTGACCATCGGCCAGAACCAACACATCAAACTCGGCACCGCCCAACTCACCAGCGCCGGAAGAGAAATCCACCTCAAGGCCGGCGACAAAATGGTCATCGAGGCGGGATCGGAACTGACAATCAAGGGCGGTGGCAGCTTTATCAAGCTGGATGCGGGTGGCGTGACGGTGGTTGGGCCGGTGGTGAAGATTAATGCTGGAGGTTCGGCGGGGAGTGGGACGGGGATTGGGATTAAGCCACCGGTGCTGCCGGGGGCGGCGGATAAGGATAAGGCGGGGAGTTTGATGGATCAGGCGTTGGGGAATGCGCCGCCTGAGAAGGTTAAACCGAAGGCTTTTTTTGTGTTTTCTGAGTGATGAGTTTTGTGATGACAAAAAATAAACACATTAGGCAATTGAAGTGGGTCTCCATCGCATTGCTGACGTTGGGCGTGTGTTCTGGTGCCTTTGCCTCTTCGTCTAGTGACCTTCAATGCCCAAGCGACAACTTTGCAGGGTTCGTCAAAGTTTTCTCATCTGAGCCAGAGGTACAGAAGTCCTTTACCACGTCACCCGTGCAAGAACTTCAAGTAACGGCTGATGGGGAAAAACCGAAGGTTGTCGAGCGCAGTCTCAAGACATTGGACCCCGCTGGGTTGAAGGTACTCGTTCCAGAAAATGCTGCTGAGTCGAAACTCACCATTCAGATAAAGTTGCCGAACAAGCTGATTGTCCGTGATCAGGCGGGCGAATTTTTGAAAATTTTCATCTTCAAGCATGGTGATTGCTGGAGCCTTCACCGTGTGGAGGATTGGTCGCTTGAGGCGGTAATGGATGCAGTAGCTCGAACGGAGAAGCTATCACCCGGTGAACGAGAGCTGAAAAAAGGCGCGATGTTCGACAGGTTGGTTAATCTGGCCTCCCCCGAATCCGGTGTTTATTTGTATGCCGCCGCTCTGGATAGTTATTTAGCTGGTGCGCAACAGGGGTCGGCACAAGCCGCATACGCTGCGGCTGGAATCAGTCTTTCTGGACAAGCACCGCGGCTGGAGAATGCCAAGATTCTGGATCTTTTGATCACGGCATTTAACAGCATTCCAGATGCAGGTTTGACGCTCGCAGATTTTTACTGCGATGAGGGTGAGTACGACGATAGACGCGTCTGTATCAATCCACAAAAGTCGATAGCTACATTGGAAAACGCTGCGCGCCGAGGCTCAACCAACGCACTTCTTCTACTGGGCGAAGTGTACGAAGTCGGCAATGTCGTACCTGTCGATCTACCTCGGGCAATGGCGTGTTACCAAGAGGCTAAAAAATCTGGTCTTGAGTCCGGTACGCGCGCTGTTGACCGCTTGGCGGTACAAGGTGTCGTTGCTGATAGCTCAATTCAATGTCTTAAAGCAGGAAGCTTCTGATGAGTACCGGACTACTTGAGCAGCGGGATCAATATCGCAGCCAATATGAATACGGCCCCTACAAGGGCTACACCGACCATGATAACAACGGTAAGAAAGAAATCGACTGCTCGGGTCTTTTGTACCGAATGCTAAAGGATGCGGGATATACAATCCCGTACCTGACAACGTCACAGCTAAATACGGACTTGACCCATTTCGACGTAATTCCGCTTGCGAGCGTCGAACCCGGTGATATCGCACTGTGGATCGTTTTCCACGGGCATACAGGGGTAATCGAGACTATTAACCCAGACCGGACCAAAGGGCACTTTTTCGGCTCGCAATCTTCGACCGGCCCGAAATCCACACTTTATGGCGAAGGTAGTGGCTTCTGGCCTATGCCAGAAAAGTTTTTGCGTCCGAAGCCCCAATACAGAACCGGGGCGCAACCAGCGCCAGCGCCTGCAGCTGCTCCGGCCCCTACGCCGGCAGGCCCTACGCCGTTGATGAACTTCCAATATCCGTTCCGAAAGGCTGACGGTAAACAGTTCATCGATGCAGAAGAGGTTTACCAAGTACTCGAAAATGAACGGTCAGGGCATTACCTGCTGGGCAGCAATAAGTTCTGGCATGGCGGCATTCATATCAGTGATGCAAGTTCTCCGCAATGCATACTGAATGAGCCGATACGCTGCATGGCCGATGGTGAAGTCGTCGCATATCGCCTTAATGAGGATTATCTGCAGTCAACATTTGGTGAGGGGGACGCGGCGAAAAAACTGAATTACTCCAGCTCTTTCTGCTTGGTGCGGCACGAGTACAAATCAGCGCCCAACCCGGAAGAAGGGCCAAACAAAGGTAAGCAAAACAAGCTGAATTTCTACAGTCTGTACATGCATTTGCTGCCCTATAAGCGTTATCCGTTATCCCCGGATGAGACACCGAAACCCAAAGTGACCATGCAGGTAAACGACTTTAAGGCGTACGACGACCTTCCCGAAACAAGCGGTGGACCGTACCCGGGGAAACTGGCCACAGGCACCAAGCTTGAGGTGCTGGAGGAAAGAAACGTCGGTAACGTCACCTATGCCAAAGGTAAAATCCTTTCCGGCAGTGTGAAGCATGGGGCACAAAAAGTTCGTGAAGCTGGAAGTGAGGTCTGGTTCGCCTATTTGAAGGATGGCGCACCTTATCAAAACTCCGTACCGAAACGCATTTGGTTGGCGGACGACATACCGGAGCGTGCCAAACCCAGGTATTGGCAAGGGAAGGTAAAGGCTAAAACGTGCCAACGCTTGGCGATGTATGCTGCACCAGCGAACCCAACGAATGGGCAACCTGCAGGTGCACGTGTAGGTGGGAATCTAGAGCTAACGGTCAATAGCACCATTGAGTTCAACAGCAAGGATGTTGTGAACCTGGTGCTCGACAACAGATTGCGGCGAATGGCCCCATGTACACCGGTGGACGCTAGCATTTGGACGGGCACGGGAAGCGTACCAGCAAATTTCTGGGCCATTATCGAAAGCGAACCGGATAGTCAGTACGTGCAGTGGGAGTCGCTCACGCCTACAGAATTTGAGGTGGTGTCGACTAGCATCGGCATCAAGGCCGGTGATCCGATTGGTTATATGGGTCAAACTGAAAACCTCACCAGTGAACAGGGCGGGACAGACAGTAAGCTCCAGGTTCACATCGAGATATTTACTGCTGAAGCCGACGTCATAGATTTCCTCAAAAACCTCGCCGGTTTGAAGATAGGCAAGCAGTATCTGCATCTACCAGTCGGAGCCGAACTCAAGAAAAAAGCGCCTGCCACTGGCAGCACCCCCCCGCTCAAGACGGAGCATGCGGTTGACTTGAGCAAGGCTCCGATTATTAAAGTAGGTACCGAAGATTGGTATGAAGTTAGTGTTGTCGATGATGGTCAGCCGGTTGTTGGACTGATGAAAAAAGCCGGTGCGGAAATCATCACGCAACACGACTGGGAGAAATTGGGTTTCCATATCGTTGAAGAGAGCAACGCGACAGCGGATGGATTCCTCGACCCTGAAGACATGCCGCAGTTCTTCAAAGACCTCTTTGCAAAAATTGATACAAATCACGATGGTGACGTTGATCCGGGCGAACTCGCCGACGCATTGAAGAATGCTGATACGCGAGACCAGTGGGCTAAGCTTATTGCTCGTCATCCGACTGAGTGGAAAGATAAAGCGGATTCGGCGAAGTGGAGTAAGTTGAACCAGTTGCTTGAGTCGACTCCGAAGACGCTTAAACATGAAAAAGAAAGAATAGATAAATATGTTTTTTGGGAGGAGCTGTCTGGGGCGGCAGCTATTAACTCAAGCTTGATTTATCATTTTCATCCAGTTGGCTTTATTGATAATTTTCTTGCTTTGGATGGTGATAATGATTTGAAATGGCTGAAAGTTGAAAGAGGGCAGCTAACCTTCGATGTAGAAGGGAATGATCTGGAAGATGCGGCGAATCCATTGCATATGTACTTCAGTCGGAAAGTGCATTGGCCTGGAGGAGCTTCTGGGGTAACAATTGGGAGAGGATATGACTTGGGTCAAAGGCCAAACCCTGAAAGTGATCTTGCCGCAGTGGGTATCGCTGAACCTTTGCTTAGTTGGCTTATAGGCTCAAAAGGCTTAAGTGGCACTGCTGCTAGGGACTATCTCAATAGTGCGAGCCCGGAGATTAGAAAGATATTTATAACAAGGAAGCAACAGCATCAGTTATTTGTGCCGATTTATGACTATATGAAGAGTGAGGTCATACGGATTTCGGATAAGCCTACGGTTGTTGGCTTATATGGTCATTTGAACTGGGATGCGACTGACCCTAAGATTCAGGATATGGCTATAGACTTGATCTATAGAGGGGATTATACAGGGGACGCGAGGGCTCTTATCCAAAGGCACATGACAGACAATAATTTGTCTGCATTCTCAAGTGTGATAAGTGATCAGTCGAAATGGGGGAATGTTCCTGAACAACGATTTAATAGTCGTGTTGATTATCTGAGGTGATTTATGAAGTTTTCGAAACTATTTCCTGTTTTTTGTGTTTTTTTTCTAGGCAGTGCTACAGCGGCAACAGCAGATATTGGCGCCGTTTCTGAAGTTGGATTTGGTCGTGTCGGAGCTAATGTGGTTCGATACGTAAAAACGTTTAGCAATAGCTGTCTTGAGGTTCAGGTTATTAGCCCGGACAGTAATTGGAAAGTATTGTCCACCTCAAATTTTTGCACTTTCGAAGGAAAGTCATTTGACTCGGATTTTACCGACGCTGGCTTCGAAGAAATATCCGTAAAGGATGATGGTGTTCATTTGATACTTAGTATTACGCCTCTTCGGATGACGGGTGAAGAACGAAGGGCATGTACTATACCTGTCGAAGGGACTGCTATCAAAGAGTTGAAGTGTTCGGAAGCTCATAAGTAATAGCTGCTTAGTCCTTCAGGAAGATCTCAAGCTAAGTATTCAGGCGAAGTATATCAGGGGCAGATCATGATATTGGTTGAACAAAAATCGTGATCTACCCTTGATTTTCCCCGTTACTAATTTATTGCTATCGTCATATTGTTAAGGTGCAAGGAATGCAGGTTTCAAGATTTTGCGTCGCTATTTTTCTAGCGTTACTGTCGACTGTTGTTAAAGCAGAAGGCACGATGGTGGCGACTGTGCTACAGGCCGATTTTTCTCAAGATCCGGAAATTCGGTTGCTTGTAAGGGTTACAGATATAGGGGGTGGGTCTGACTCAATACCTATGGCATCCCGTACTCTCTGCCAGGAAAGAGTCAAGGCACCTGAACGCCCTGGCCCAGACCCTTGTTTTTCGATAGAGATTACCGAAAATAAAAAGCAGAGGGCTATTGTCCGGCAAACCCTCTTGAATGAACCTCAGCGCGCAACCGATCCTATATATCTGGAAATTGCTTATCGCTCGGAAATTAGTAAGAGCGATCCGACGAATCATTACGGACGATCTGCTTTACTTAAGGTCGAAGAAAACGGTTTCTACAATTGGAATAATGAGGCAAAGCAGGCATTGGCTGACGTAGAATGGCCGGCCTCTTCCAACGCTGCGCTTGATGTAGCGCTTGTCGATGCAGATGCATTGCTCAACGCCGTGTATCGGGATCGATTGACTCGTCTCGACGATAACGCGCAGAAGGGCTTGAGAGAAGGGCAACGGGCTTGGATGAAGTTTCGAGATGCGGAATGCCAATCAGATGCTAAATCGTATAAAACGTTTTTCGGAGAGTATTCCAATGACTGTTTAATACGGACGACTATTGAGCGAGCACGTCAATTGGCTAAGGCGCCAGATAAGAATAAGCACTGAATGAACAAGCAAGAAAAGTGAGTGGGTTTGTTGTTGGTTTAGGATGATGGGAGAGAAAAGGGGACAGATTTATTTGATGGCTTCTCTGGGGGGTACTCATAAATAAATCTGTCCCCTTTGATTTGTGCTCAAGCTATTGGTGTAGCGATTGATGCAAACCCAGGGTTGGTGGAAAGCGATACGAAGTTATTATTGAAACCGGACTTTGGTTCTGGAAGTCGAATAGCATCGGTCCTATTGCAGATGACAGCGGTTTGCCAATGGATCAAAAAATCAAGGCGGTAACTAGAGTGATTAACTCAGGCCTAAAGGGGCTCGTTGAAAGGTTTGAGTTTACGAAAGATATTGCTAATATTTTTGAAGAGCTGTACGGAGCCTGTTCGGCATGAAAACTATTAAGCTGTTTAAGTTCTTTGTGTTTCTGTTTGCCTTTTACGCAATAAATTCTCTGGCTTGTGAGTCACCAAAAAGTGATGCGTTTCCAGCTGTTAAAACAGACGAAGGGTTTGTAGTTTTTAATAATGCGCCTTTGGCGGGTGAAGAGGGTCAAGACTCCGACGATATTGCTATCGAGATTGACTTTGTAAACTGTGCTGACGGTGTAAAAAAGCGTATAGGGGGGCTTCCATTTCTAGCGGCGACGGGAAATGTTAAGGCCGCCTTCTTGGCAGATGACAAAGTCGATGCTAAACCTAAACTGTTTGTCATTCATAGTGTCGAGATTAGAGCAGATACGGGTGTAAAGTATCTAGGGGGCTATTACACTGTTCATGTCTATTCTAATACGCCATCTGGCTATGTAAGGGATGAGCGGCTATCAAATTATTTTGGGGTGGGTGGGGATATCGCATCCGATGCCGATGAGTCAGTTTTGGCATACAGGTATCCATATAAGACTGCTGATGAAGTTGTCGCGAAAATTAACTCTGCAGCATATAAAAAATGGGCTGATAAGGAAGCGGTCAAGCTTACTATTAGTAAGAAGACATCGATTTATAGCTCTGCAAATTTGTTTGATGTGACGAAAATGTATTTAATAAAGGGAGATTCGGTCTTGCAGGAGTCGGTGGAGGCAGGGTGGATCGAAGTTATGTTTAAAACATCAAAAGGAAAAGAGATTCGGGGATGGGTCCAATGTGTCGATACGGACGGATGTTAGCAGATATTTTGGCGGAATTATTCTCTATTTTTAATTGAGAGGAAAGTACATCAAGGGCAGGCCGCGATTTCGATAGAAGAGAAATCGCGGCCTGCCCCCATGGGCTATCACAGATAGGAATAGCAGATACCAAGCTCTAGCGACGTTAGTGAATCTCTGATTAAGAGGCTATCTGTAATGCTCAGGTTTTTCGCGTTCGTTTTCTTGTTTGTGTTGACGGGGGTAGCCGTCGCTCAAGACGATGGGAAGTATTTACAGGGCAAAGTAGTTCAAGGGCCATACAAAACTACAGTTGTAGAGGGTGGCGAACTATCATTTTTAGAAACAGGTGAAGTGGAGTTTCCTGTATCGCTAGTGTTGGATGTGATGAGAAGTGGTGGCAGTTCTGTAAGAACGCTGGTAGATAAGTATGATGTTGCTGGATCAGCTCCGAAGATAGAGTCGATATTTTTTTATCCTGTCAGGGGGAAGAAGAATGTACTTGTATTGGTTTCTTGGGAGCTCACGAGTAGAGGTGTTGGTACTTATGGGGCTCTTTATCAAGTCTATGGTTACGAGCAAGGTGCAAATAGCAACTTGGTTGCCAATAAATTGATTCGCTTTGACAAGTATTTGAGCGGCATTGATGGATGTCAAGAGGGCGAAAGACAAACATTTGCATATAAGGATGCTGCCTCAATAAAGGCGTACATTAAAAAATATAAACGTTAACTTAGTGTTTTATATCAGTGACAGATCACGATATTGGTTGAAAAAGAATCGTGCTCTGTCCCTTGTATCTAATTTTTTGAGGGCGGGATGGTTTTTTTCCAGGGATTTATGCGTTTATTGGTTTTGGTGATCTTTTTTGGTGCTTCCTATACTTTTGCATGTGAAGCACCTAAGGACGCACCTTATCCACCGTTAGCGGTGGAGGGGGGGATGATTGTTTTCAGCTCAATCGCCGTACTTGAGGATGAGGGCAAGCCAAACCCGGAAATGGGGCTTGGCGTCAGCTTTCTTGATTGCTCTACTGGTATCACAAAATTCATTTCACGGTTACCTTATGTTGCAGATCCCGGCGAAGTACGAGACGTTTTCACAGCAAATGTAGTGAATAGTGATAAGGAGCTATTTGTCATTCATAACGCACCTATTCGTTCCTATACCGGGATAAGCTACGGAAGCGACTATTTCAGCGTAATGGCATTTCACAAAATCGAGGGGGAATTCACCCCTGATGAAAAGTTAACGGACTACTTCGGAAGTGGTGCTGACGTCCTCTCTTCAAATGACAATGACGATCAGCCGATTTATACCTATCCTTTCAAAATCCGCGATGCTGTTGTTTCTCAACTGGCGTCCAAAAATTACCGTGGCTGGGCGAGCGGTAAGCTACCTGATCTAAATGTTAATAAAAAGACGTCAATATATTCGTTGAAGTCCATGGCAACTGATACAAAGATGTATTTGGTAAAGGGTGACAAGGTAAAGCAGGAGGCTGTTTCAGCCGGGTGGATCTCTATTCTTTATACAACAACGAAGAAAAAAGAAATACGCGGTTGGGTCCTTTGCGAAAATGTGGGTGGGTGTTGACATTAGATATTGCATGTGATGTTAAGTGGCTAAAAAGGACGGATTTATTTGAAAGGTGTGTCGGGTTGCCTTGATAAAAAGATCTATCCGCTTTGTCCGAGCGCTCGGATTGTCTGGACAAGATTGCACCTGGTCTCGATCTGGAATAGGTCGGCGAAAATGGGATGTGTTGAGTGATAAAGTATAAATTTGCTTTTTCTGTATTGAGTTTTATTTGCTCTGTTTCTTTTTCAGTGTTGGTACCTGCTGAAGAAAGGCAATGCACATTTGATATGTCGCAATCAAAGCTTAAAGTTGCTGATTGTAGCCGGGAAGGAAATGTAAATATACTGAAGTTAGCCCCTCGTGATCAGCCTTCTTATGAGACAGATCTTGAGGGTCTTCCAACATTTATTGTTGCGGGGAAGGATTTAGACGCTATTTTGAAAGTGGTGGGGAATGGTGCCTCGCTGCCTTATAATAATTTAATTAAATTACCATATCCTAATGCGATTTTGAGTTATTCCGATGCGCCAACTGTGGCGAAGTTAAAGATGACGCAGGATAATTGGAAGTTGATCAGTATGAAAGATGTTGCATACGAAGGGCAAGGTGGTAACGAGGGCGCGGGAGTAGTGTGTAGTACCCTCGAGAGGGAAATAAACGAAGGTTATGTGGTTGTTTCTCAGTGTAATAGTTTTTTTGAAGGTGATATATTCGCGTTGAAAGGGTTGCTTAGTTCAATAGATGGTCAAAAGAAATGATTGCTGAGCGGGCGTGAGTAAGTGTGTCAGGGGCAGATCACGATATTGGCTTAAGAGGAATTGTGGTCTGTCCCTTGATTTTTTTAGGGTGAGAAATGAAAAGCTTAATGTTGTTGGTAGGTATGGTTTTTTCCTGCTGTGCCTTGGCCATGGATGAAAAGAATTCAGTCGTAAATGTATATAAAGCTGATACGGCTGTTATTTCTGGTAAGTTGATTCGCTATTACCAGTTGCTTGGCAGTCCATGCATAAAGGTTGAGGTCCTGAAATCAGGCGGCAAAGGTACTGCCAGTAATTCAACGGAGCTTTGCGGTATTTCTGGAAAAAGCTTCAATGCTGATTTCTCCGAGGTTGTTCTGGAAAAGGGAGAGTTTTCTAATAACGAACTTTTGCTCACTCTAACGCTTATACCTCTAACGCAGGGTGCAGACATTACAGAGGTATGTAAATTTAAGGTTGAAGGTGAAGCGCTCAGTGGGCCGATCTGCGATACGCAGTAATGCGCTTAACGATGTTAAATTTTGAGAGTCTAGAGTTGGAAGTATTTGGGGCAGACCACGATATTGGCTGAAGAATCGCAGTCTGTCCCTGATTTCCATCCTCAATGGCAATGGGCACAAGGAGGTGTTACGTGAGACGCGTACTGACAGGGATCGTGATGTTGCCTTCGTTGGCATGGGCATCTTCAGTGGCCCCAACCTTCAATAACACCGTCGTTGTGGGTAATGCGTTGGGTAACGCGCAGTTTGTCCAAGGCCCGGTTCATACCCAGGTGTCCTTGGACAACTGTCATTTTTCATTCGGCTTGTTGAAGCACCAGTATCTTCAGTTCAACAGCCCGGATGTGCTGTTTATCGAGTCGATTACCGCACCGACGGAAAAGACCCTGCCTTACCTCTGGCAGGCCGAAATGTCGGCAGGTTATGAGTGGGGTTTTCGCAAACGCGGCAGTTTGGCAGATAAATGGTTTGGCTTGATCTGTGAAAGCACCGCGAACTTTTCGCGGCTCACGCCTGAGGCCACTGTTCAGCAAGTAGAGGTCAGCCCGCAGCTGCAGTTAATCCGAGAGAGTAACGACCTCAAATGCCCCGGGACCTTGACCGATAACGGCTGGGTGGCGGCGCCGAGCGCCGGAAGGTCAGAGGACTACGTGTTTGAGGCAATAAACGGTGCGAACTGGCGTGGCTTCATCATTGGTTACGCCGACACGTCCAGGCACAACTTTAAGCGCATCAACTTCTGTCTTGTGCATGACGACCAGGTTCTGATCGGGACAGCAGAGAACGATTCCGCGCCGTTACGGCTTAGCGCGGAGGTGTTTGAAGGGATCAAGAAAACCGTATCAGCCATAGGTTTTCAATGAGGCCGTGGTCATTCTGCTTTTTTTTTTAAGGCTGTTGAAACCCAGGAGTATCAGAGTGAAAGGACTCTCAGCGTTATTTGGCAGCTTCCTCGCCATCTCAACATCAATGTGTTTCGCCGCCGACTTTAAGTTTGAGGACTTCAAGGTTGCCGAGGTGTTTACCGGGCAGAACCATGCGTTGTTGCCGGTTGAAAACAGCAGCCCGCTTTGGGATGAGTATCGGGCGCAGGCCATCACGCGCAAGGTCAATTTTGCCGGGCACTACATCGTGCACACCATGGGTTGTGGCGGCGGGACTGTCTGCGGTGAGGTGCTGGATGCTCGCACAGGCGCGGTGGTCGCGAGCTTGCCGAATGCCTACTACATGGCTGGAGAAGAGGGCGGCTATTTCCATATGACCTTCAAGCCCGACAGCAACCTGATTAAGGTTTCTGGGGTTACCGCTGACGCTGAAGTGGATTTGAGCGGGGAACCGCTACTCAGCGGTGATCGAGTCCGCTATTACGAGTTTACGAACAACGACTTTCGTTTGTTGAAGGTCGAGGATTCCTGATCGTTGGCGACTTAGGGATTCAAGGTATTCGGACGTTGAACAAGGATGATATGGATGGGCAGCTTCATCAGGCTTTTCATGGCAACGATGGCAGGGATTCTGTTGTTTGTGCCCGTAGCGTCTGCGACTGACGATGGTTGTTACGGCTATCTCACCGAGATGGTCCGCAGCAGTAATTTCCCATTTCGCTACGTCACCAAGAATAAGGTCAATCTGCTGATCGATGAAGATGACGGTGAAAAGGTCCGGGCTCAGCTTTTCTATGAGACGGATGGCACGGGAATCATTGGTTGGGTTGAGTACGACGTCTCCAAGCATGTACTGCGCAATACCTCTGCGGAGCTTGAGGAGCCAGTAGCGTTGACCTTTGATACTGGATTCGCGAAGGGGTATGCGCAGTGCTTGGCCAAGGTTAGTGATGCAGATGAGCAATGATTTCTGTGGACGCGTGGATTCCAAGAGGCGGCGGTTGATGGTGAAGCGCTTTCTCGTGGGCGGTGTATTGGCGATGGTCTCGTTCTGGGCCTTGGCTGCCAGTGATGCCTATACCCAGCATGATGTTCTGCAGTGTGGCGGCGTCGATGTGGAGTTGGTGTCTTCTTGTCGATCTGTTGCGGTTGAAGAGGGCGAAGCTCAACCCCTGCCGGTCTGCTCCGACCAGACGATCAACATCAACGGCAAAGTGCTGCGACGTGATGTGGGCCGGGTGTCACAACTGACCACTGACGGGAAAAGCACGCAGATGTTGGCAAACGTTGTGGTGGCCATGGCCTGTATGAAAGGGACAAAGGGCAGCCTGGTATTCATCGGTGGATACGGTGGGTGCGGTGCTTGTCCTGAATGGTTTGGTTATTACTCGATGTCGGGAGAGCTGGTCAGTTACTCCTACAGCAATACTGTTCGCTCGTTCGGTTCGAAGGGCTCTCGCCGCGAACTGATCAAGGCTTACGGCGTTACTGCACAGGCGCTACGGGAGCAGAGTCCTGCTGAGAAAAGGATCACCTATGGGCAGCCGTAATCTCACGATGCTGTTGGCGGGATTGCTGTGTGGCCTGTTCATTCGGCTGCCTTTGCAGAAGCAGGTGAGCGCATGAAAGCCTTGAAGCGTTTTATGGTGGTACTTGTTTACACTCTGGCGGGCGATGTATTTCTGCCGATATCACTCGCGTTTGCTGGGGTGGATTGCAACGAAATGGCTGCAAGTCAGCAGATTGAGACGTGTGCAGACATCGCGAAGAAGGCTGCCGATTCCCGGCTCAATACCAGTTACCAGAAGCTGATGGCGCGGCTCGACTCCCAGTATCGAGCCCAGCCCGATGCGGGGAAGGTATTCAAGACGAAGGTCAAGGAATCACAGCGCATCTGGATCAAGTTACGCGATACGGATTGTCCGCTCGAAGCTTTTGAGATTGAGACGGGCCTGCCCGCCTATGTGACGACGGTGAACAATTGCATTGCAAGAATGAGTCTGGAACGCACGGACTATCTGGGCAAGATTGCGCCTGATCTTTAACTGAAGAAACAAGGGAGCTGTTTTGAAGAAGTTGTTTTTGCTAATGGTGTTGATGTGCCCATCGATTGCTCACAGTGAAGTGGAGTCACAGATTTACTGTTTCCGCTCCACGGAAGGGAAAAGCATCAAATTCGAATTTAGAACCTACTATGATCCGGCAGCCAATTGGGTTGCTGCCGGTGTCAAGTATGGGGCATCCAAGGAGTCAATCGCGCTGGTGCGCAAAGACATTCAGGCGAAAGACATGGCCGAAGGTGGGCCTTCTGAATTCACAACAACGTGGGTCGAGGTCTCTGAGGGTGCGGTGACCGGTGAATATGTAATGGCGACTCAAGGCGCGCTTGTTAATGTAATGTCATATACAAACTATAAAAGCAAAAAACGCTACTCTTTTGATCATGCCCTGTACGTTGAGTCCTCTCCTGAAACGGGTTGCCAGTGGTGAAATTATTCAGGTTTTATAAGTTGAGATATTTGATTTTATTGTTGGTGTTTCATTTTTCAGGGGTCGTTGCCGCTGAATTGGTTTTCCCACAAGTAAAGTCATGCGGAGACGACAGCAAGGCCATCAGCAGTTGCTCAGTTATCTTGGATAAAGATGGCTATATTGTAGATGCCCATTCAGGGAAGAAGCTTTTCGATAAGCCGGAGCCCATGGGGGTGCTGAGTTCAAATGAGCTCTATCGGTACGGCAGTCAGTACATTCTTGAAAATCAAAACTATTCTTCATCCAAAACGCGTCGCTGGGTAGCGTTTAGTTATGACGATAAAAGAATAGTTTTGAATCGAATTTATATCTTTTCATTAGACATTTTTATGCCGTCTGGGCCTCGTTGGCATGGCTATGAGTGTCATCCGGATTCCGCTGAGCTGACTGCCCGAGCGAATCTTGCCTTTGGTGAGGCAGCGATTGAGTCCCTTTGCGGCGACGTCGAAGCTAACGTGGTAACGGTTGCGAACGACATACCCACTCCTTTGGCCGCTGACACGTTGGCGGTCAGTGTGCCCGTTTACGTTGACAGGCAACGAAGGGGGGGCGCCACGTATTTGTTTATGGAAAGTGACGAGCCTGATTTGGCCAAGATGGTTTGTTACTCCAATTGTAGGCAGCTCTCGAAGAATCAACCCGTGCTTAATCTGGAAAAGACATCGGAGAACAGGTCCAGGTCCAGTGAGCCAACGCTCATCAAAAAGATATCGGCCAATTTGTTGGGCGACGCATCGCGTCAAAATGTGTTTGTGCTGACAACGGAATCTGATGCGGCTTATCACCGATTGCTGATCGCTCCTGAGCAACAGACTGGCGATCAAATTATTTTGGATACGTCCAAGGCGTTACCGTCGATAAAGACTCAGTATTCGTCAGCCGTTAATGATGGCTTCAGCGTCAGTGTTATTAATTGCCAGTCGGGAACGCTTAAGGTTATAGATCAACAAGCGGAGCCAGTATCGGTTAAGCAGTCTTCCGGCGAAGCAGGAGACTACATTGCTCTGGTGACTAACGAAGAAGATAATGGTATTTATAATTTCAATCTGCTGTTTCGCTACAGCAAAAGCTCAAAAAAGTTTGAGTTGAAAAATGTGTTGCAGGTGACAAATAGCGCTTCCTGTGACCGCTCGATTCTCAGTGTTGAAGAATTACCCAAAGAAATGGTCGGCGAAGTCTCTTTGGAGTCTTTCGATGGGCTTAAGGTTTTTGAGCAATTACATGGAGTCCACGCCGGGACGCCCAGTGATGGGTACAAAAAGCTGATGATGATTGATACAGCGACACAACTCGATCAGGCGTTGGCGCTGTATCGCAAAGGGGATACTCGCGCATTCAACGAGGTGATGGGGTATTTCCTTATGGGGGGAGAGAGTGACCGCTGTGATCCGCAAAGCTACATCGTGAGAAAGTACTACTTCGCTCAAATGCCCGGTTGGTCTAATGATCTGGGTTTTCTGCTGGGTGAAGCGGGTTACTACGCAGAGTCCATTGAGCTGCTAAAAGCGGTTGTTGCGAATAACCCCGGCAGAGTCGTTGCCTATTTGAATCTCGCGGACAGCTATTGGGGGGCGAACGATAAAGAGTTGGCGGCGGAGGCTTACAAGCAGTATGTCTCGCTGATGTCTGGCGCGGGCAAAGCGTCGAAGATTCCCACGCGAGTGGGTGAGCGCAGCAACGGAGCGTAGGGTCTGCGTGATACCCATTCGGGGACACCTGAGCGAACGTAAGCCATCGTCAAGAAGCGCGCCGATATCGGCGCGCTCTTTGGTTGGATTACACCTTAACCCGATACTCCACCGGATTCGGTGAATCGAGGTTGTCCATGGCGCGGTCGATCAGCAGTTGGGCGCCTTCGGCCATGCGGTAGATGGCGAGGGCGACGTTGCGGCGGGAGCCTTCGATTTCGAAGGCGAGGTCGCCGGCGATGGCTTTGATGGAGGCGATGTCTTCGGAGGCGTTGGCCAGGAGGCTGTCGGTGTCGACGTCTGGGGCGACGATGAAGAGTTGGCCTTTGCGGGCGTCGGCCAGGTGGATTTTGGGTGGGGGTGTGCCCAGGTGGTGGTCGAGGGCGCGTTCGGCGGCTTCGTGGAGTTTTTTGGAATCGAGGGATTCGTAGGGGGAAGTTGCTGGGTCTTCTGGTGGATTTGGTGTTGGCTTGAACATGATCGGGTTCCTCTTTATTTATGGAGGCTGACCCGGTTCGCTTGCACGCGAATAGAGGGTGGCAGCCATGTGCGGGGTGCAAGACCGAGTAACCCAATCCCAGAAAACCTCGGCAGACCCTAAGGTCTCCCGCACACAGCTGCCATAAAGCATAAACAGCGAACACAAATTGTTCGTTGCATGGCTAGTGGTTTTGAAAGGTTGTTTTTTACTCGGACTTGCACGTCCGTGTCACCGTTTTTTGGTGACAGGGTGAGACTAGCCCTGACTCGCAGGCCGGGATAGTTACCGAACACCGCTACAACTTGAAGGAAATGTCCGAGGCCAATGGGGCTGGGATAGAGCCGAGATTGAGTTGTCTGGTTTTACGACCGCTGCGCGGCCGAACGCCGCCTTCGGCAGCTGCTACAGGGGGAAGTGGTGGTCTTTGAGAAACGTGACTTGGTGGTCATCGTGCTGAAAAAGCGCTTCATCTTCTTCTAACGCTGCGCAACGGTGGCGTTCTGGGTTTAAGCCGCTACACTGCGCCAGCGTTCATTTTTTCCTGTGGGGCTTGAGCATGAAATTTCGTTTTCTTCTGTGGATGATGGGCTTGCTGATGCGCAAGGCCAGTCGGACCAATCCGGCGTTTCAGCAGCAGTTGGGTGATAAAGAGTTGGTGTTTCAGTTGCAGACGCTGGACGGCAAGGTGGCGCGGCACTTTGTGGTGAAGGATCAGCGCATTAGCAGCAAGTCCGGGGTGTATGCCGAGCCGGCGTTTGCGATTGCCTTTAAAGATGCGGCTTATGGCTTTGCCACGATGCAGGCGAAGAACAAGCAGTTGGCGTTCATGACCGGGATTCAGGACAAGTCGATTCAGATCAAGGGCAACCCGGCGCTGGTGATGTGGTTCCAGGGGTTGACCAAGTATTTGAAGCCTAGGAAGGCTAAGCCTAAGGCGTGAGGTTGGCGGTTTGGGGTGGGTGCTGTGACGCGGAGCGTCACGGGATGCATTCCCACGCAGAGCGTGGGAACGATCAGGGGCTGGGCGGCGTACGGTCAGGTGGACCGAGGTGGATTCATCGCGAGCAAGCTCGCTCCCACAGGGATCATCTCAATCCTGTGGGGGCGGGCTTGCTTGCGAATGCTTTTAGGGTTGGGTGAACTGCGAGGCGAGTTCGCGGAGCAGGACTTCGGCTTCGAGGACTTTGCTGACGACGTCGTTGGCTTTGTCGCGGGTCAGGCCGACGCGGTCGAGCAGGGCGTCGGGGATTTCTTCGTCGGGGCCGGAGCCGATGCCACGGCTGCGCAGCAGGCGCACGGCCAGGCAGACGAGGTTCGGGTACTCGGCGTAGTCGCCGTCGTAGCTCGGGTCGTGCTGGAAGCGCAGCGCGGTGGCCAGTTCATCCGGCATGTCCCAGTAGCGCATCAGCCACGCGCCGATCTGTTCGCGGCTGATGCCCAGCAGGTGCTGCTCGACAAAGCTGTGGCACAGGTGCGGGTTGACCTCCAGGTGGCGGCAGATCAGCGAGAAGTGCGGCGGGAAGACGTGGGCCAGCAGCAGGTAGCCAAAGTTGTGCAGCAGGCCGGCGAGGTAGGTCAGGCCGGCTTCCGGGCGCTGGGCGCGCGGCATGGCGCGGGTCAGGCCTTCAATCACCGCAGCGGTGTAGATCGATTGCTGCCAGTACGGCGTGGTGTGTTGCGGGTGGTCCTTGGGCAGGCTTAGGGTTTTGCCCAGGGCCAGGCCCAGCGCCAGGTTGATCACCAGATCAAAGCCCAGCACGCGGACGATCGCGTCTTCCACTGAACGAATCTTGCCCGGCGACGCGTAGTACGGCGACGCGGCCCAGCTCACCACTTGCGCGGCCAGCGCCGGGTCGGTTTCGACGACGCCGGTGATGTCGTCGATGGTGGCGTTGGGGTCGACCCGCAGCTTGATGATTTTTTGTGCAGTTTCGGCCAGCGGCGGAATCTCGATGGTCGCTTCCAGGCGTTGCTGGATGCGTCGCGCCGTGAAGGCCTGCACCGCTTGGGTGATTTCCTCGCGGTCATCATCAGGGCGGTCGAGGTTCGGGCGGATGCGGCTCAGGGCTTCGCCGAAGTTCGCGGCGCTGGCCTTGGTCAGCATGCTCTTGAAGTCTTCGCTGGTGATTTCCAGCAGCACGCCCGGCTCGCCCGAGTTGATCAGCAACTGCGGTTCGCGCAGCAGGCTTTCGTCGTACAGGCACGGCGAACTGGTGAGCGCCGGCAGGCCGGGCAAAAAGCTCAGGTTGTGTTTGCCGAGCATGCGCTCCAGGCGTTCGGTCGGCACGGCAGTGAGCCGGCGACCGGTAAGTTCGGCGAGGCGGTTGAGGTCCAGCAACTGGCTCTGCGGGAACAGCACCATGAGCGCGCCGACAGCGTCATCAACCAACACCGCTTGCACCTTGCGGGCGGGGTTGAGGCCCGGGCGATCGAGCACTTCGGCGTAGCTGATGCCCAGCTTGCCGAGCAGCATCCGGATAACAGACGGGGCGTGCGGGGCTTCGGGTGCGAGGGCAACTTCGGTCATGGTGTGTGTCCGTTTTCAAACAATTGCAGGAGTATAACCAGCTTGTTTAAAACCATCGCTCAGAAACTGAGACACTGCTCACACTTGGCCGTATTGCTGCCCATGGCGTAGCCAGCGGTCGAGCAACGGGCTGACGTGATGCGGCCAACGCTCCAGCAATGCCTGGGCCGCGTCGCGCACCGCCGGCAGTAGGTCGGCGTCGCGCATCAGGTCGGCGACCTTGAATTGCAGCAGGCCGGTCTGGCGGGTGCCGAGCATCTCGCCGGGGCCGCGCAGTTCGAGGTCTTTCTCGGCGATCACGAAGCCGTCGTTGGTTTCACGCATGATGCCGAGGCGTTGACGGCCGATCTGCGACAGCGGCGGATGGTAGAGCAGCACGCAGTGACTGGCGGCGCTGCCCCGGCCCACGCGACCGCGTAACTGGTGCAGTTGCGCCAGGCCCAGGCGTTCGGGGTTTTCGATGATCATCAGGCTGGCGTTGGGCACGTCGACACCAACTTCGATCACCGTGGTCGCCACCAGCAACTGCAATGCACCGGCCTTGAATTGAGCCATGACTTCGGCTTTTTCGGCAGGCTTCATGCGGCCGTGGATCAGGCCGACCTTCAGCTCGCCGAGGGCGGCGGTGAGGTCTTCATAGGTGGTTTCGGCGGCCTGGCAGGTGAGCTCTTCCGATTCTTCGATCAGCGTGCACACCCAATACGCCTGACGCCCTTCGGCGCACGCGGCGCGCACCCGTTCGATGACTTCAACCCGGCGCGTGTCGGTGACCAGCACGGTGTTCACCGGAGTTCGGCCGGGCGGCAGTTCGTCGAGGATCGAGGTGTCGAGGTCGGCGTAGGCGCTCATCGCCAACGTGCGCGGAATCGGCGTGGCGGTCATGATCAACTGGTGCGGACACATCCGCCCGCCAACGCCTTTCTGCCGCAGCGCCAAGCGCTGCTGGACGCCGAAGCGGTGCTGTTCGTCGATGATCACCAGCGCGAGGTTCTTGAACTGCACTTCGTCCTGGAACAAGGCGTGAGTGCCGACCACCATCGGCGTGCCGCTGGCGATTTGTTCCAGTGCGGCAACGCGGTTCTTGCCCTTGAGCTTGCCGGCCAGCCAGGCGACTTCCAGGCCCAGCGGTTCGAGCCAGCGCTTGAAGGTGATGAAGTGCTGTTCGGCGAGGATTTCGGTGGGCGCCATCAGCGCCACTTGATAACCGGCTTCCAGTGCTTGCAAGGCCGCGAGGGCGGCGACCACGGTTTTACCGGCGCCGACGTCGCCCTGAATCAGCCGCAACATCGGCTCGTGCTGGCTCATGTCGTAGGCGATTTCATTGCCCACCCGTTGCTGCGCGCCGGTCGGCGGGAAGCCGAGGTTGGCGAGGTACTGGGCCGGCAGCCGGGTGGCTTTGGGCATGGCCGGCGCCCGCAGTGCGCGCATGCTTTCGCGCAGGCGTTGCTGCGACAGCTGATGGGTCAGCAGTTCTTCGAAGGCCAGACGGTGCTGCGCCCAGTGATGGCCGAGGGCGAGTTCGTCGACATCCGCGTCCGCTGGCGGGTGATGCAAATAGCGGATCGCGTCGGCCAGCGGCGCCAGTTGGTAGTCCCGCGCCAGTTCTTGCGGCAGCCAGTCGGGCAGGCTGCTGGGGCCGAGCAAGGTCAGGGTTTGCATGCACAGTTGGCGCAGACGCTGTTGGGTCAGGCCTTCGGTGAGCGGGTAGACCGGCGTCAGGGTTTCATCCACCGGCGGCGGTTCGTCGCCGGTGATGGCGCGGTATTCCGGGTGGTAGATTTCCAGCCCCGATGCGCCGGGCCGGGCCTCGCCGTAGCAACGCACGCGGGTACCGCGTTTCAGGCCTTCCTTTTGCGCGTTGCTGAAATGGTAGAAGCGCAGGCTGAGCCCGCCGGTGCCGTCCTGCAGGCGCACGACCAGGCTGCGGCGCCGGCCCATGACCACGTCGGCGCCGCTGACGGTGCCTTCGATCACCGCGTCCTGACCCGGTCGCAAGTGGCCGATCGGCACCACGCGGGTGCGATCCTGATAACGCAGCGGCAGGTGGAACAGTACGTCCTGAAGGTTTTCCAGGCCGACCTTGGCGAGTTTTTCGGCCATGGCTTCGCCGACACCCTTGAGTGCCGTGACCGAGACTTGCGACAGCTCAGCCATTGCTAACGCTTAACCCGCAACCGCTGGCTGCTTGGCCACCGAGCACAGGCGGATCGAGTCAGCGAGGATTTCAATTGCTTTCGGCCGCGGGAAGCTGGCGCGCCAAGCGATGGCCACGGTGCGGAACGGCACTGGCGGCGACAGTGGACGCACTTCGAGCACGCCGGGCGAGTAGTGGTGACTGTCGACGGCCGAGAGCGGCAGGATCGAGATGCCCAGGCCGGAGGCGACCATGTGCCGAATGGTTTCCAGCGAGCTGGATTCGACGGTGGTGTGCTTGGCGCCGTCGTTGCCCTTGGCCAAAGTCGGGCAGGCTTCGAGCACTTGGTCGCGGAAGCAGTGACCTTCGCCGAGCAGCAGCAGGCTCTTGTCGTTGAGCAGGCTGGCGTCGATGGATTCTTTTTCGGTCCACGGGTGCTGGGCCGGCATCAGGACGTAGAACGGTTCGTCGTAGAGTTGCAGGGTCAGCACGTCGGCTTCGTTGAACGGCAGGGCGATGATGATCGCGTCGAGCTCGCCGTTGCGCAGTTTGTCGCGCAGCACGTGGGTGAAGTTTTCTTCGATGTACAACGGCATCTGCGGGGCGACCCGGTGCAGTTGTGGAATCAGGTGCGGGAACAGGTACGGGCCGACGGTGTAGATCGCGCCGACTTTCAGCGGGGCGGTCAGCTGGTTTTTGCCGGCCTGGGCCAGTTCGCGAATGCCTTGGGCCTGTTCAAGGACTTTCTGGGCCTGGGCGACGATGCCTTCGCCAACCGGGGTCAGGCGCACCGCGCTTTTGCTGCGCTCGAAAATCAGCACACCGAGTTCGTCTTCAAGTTTTTTCACGCCCACCGACAAGGTCGGCTGGCTGACGTGGCAACGCTCGGCCGCATGGCCGAAATGCTGCTCTTGGGCGAGGGTAACGATGTAGCGTAATTCTGTGAGGGTCATAGCGGGCGTCCATGATGATGCGGCCAAGCATAACGGCTGCAATCGATAGACGTACGTTATCAGACTGAGGGCTGCGCGCGACACTGGGCAATGCATGTTTGGCGCTGGCGGATATGCAAAAGGCACCTTTCGGTGCCTTTCTGGCTGCTGCATAACCTTGTGGGAGCGAGCTTGCTCGCGATAGCGGTGTAACAGTCAACGAAGATGTTGAATGTTATGGACTCATCGCGAGCAAGCTCGCTCCCACAGGGGATCAGTGGTGTCTTAGCGGCGGCGTTTTTCCAGCGAGTACACGAACGGTGCGACGATTTCGATCGAGCCGTTGTTCAGCATGCCAGCCGGTGGCTTGGGCAGTGGCTGGGCGCGGCGGATCATTTCCAGGGTGGCCCGGTCCAGATCGGCGTTGCCGGAGCGACCGACCAACTCGTAAGACAGCACGTTGCCTTCAGCGTCGACCACGAAGCGCAGACGGTTCAGGCCTTCCTTGCCACGCGATTGGGCCGCTGGCGGGTACTTCTTGTACTTGGCCAGGTGCGCCAGCAGTGTGCCTTGCCAACTTTCCTTGGCCGCAGTCTGCGCTGGCGATGGGCCTGGGGCAGGTTGCGCGGATTTCTCCGTCGGAGTGTTGGTCGGCGGTGTGTCGCTGGGTTTTTCCTCGGCCGGTTTTTCCTTAGGCGGCTCGGGCTTTTTCTCCACCGGCTTGGGCGGTTGAGGCTTGGGCTTGGGTTTGACCGGCTTGGGCACCGAGATCGTCGGTTTTGGCGCTTCCGCAAGTTTCGGCAACGGCAGCTCTTCGACCGGGGTCGGTGGCTGCGGCGGCGTCACGACCTTGGGCGGTGCCGGTGGCGGTGGTGCCGGAAGCGGCGCCAACTCGACCATCATCGCCATCGGCGGCAGCTCGACGGGCGGTGAAGACTTCCAGTTGAGCGCGAGCAGAATCGCGACCGCATGGACGCCCAGCACCACGACCAGGCTACCGCCGTAACGCGTCAGCTTTTGGCGCGTCGTGATCATTTCTTGGCTGCCGTCTCAAGTCCGACCAGGCCGACTTTCAGGTAGCCGGCGGCCCGCAGGGTGTCCATCACGTGCATCAGGTCGCCGTAGTCCACGCCTTTATCGGCCTGGAAGAAGATGGTCGTGTCCTTCTTGCCGTGGGTTCGCGCATCGAGGGTCGCGCCGAGGGTTTCGGCTTTGACTTCGTCTTCGCCCAGGTACAGGCGCTGGTCAGCCTTGACGCTGAGGAACACCGGCTTCTCTGGCCGCGGCGCCGGTTTGGCGGTCGAGGCGGGGAGGTCAACCTTGATGTCCACGGTGGCCAGCGGGGCGGCGACCATGAAGATGATCAGCAGCACCAGCATCACGTCGATGAACGGCGTGACGTTGATTTCGTGGTTCTCGGCGAGATCGTCGTCCGCGCCTTCCTTTAAATGCAAGCCCATGGCGGATTACCCTACTTTGACCATGTGCGGTTGCGAAGGGATGCGCTCGGGCGGCAGGTGATCGAGGTCGCGGCTGACCAGCAGCAGGACTTGCGCTGAAGCATCGGACACCTGGGCCTTGTAACCGGCGATGGAGCGGGCGAAGACGTTGTAGATGACCACCGCAGGAATCGCGGCTACCAGGCCCAGCGCAGTAGCCAGCAGGGCTTCGGCGATGCCGGGGGCGACGACGGCGAGGTTGGTGGTCTGGGTTTTGGCGATACCGATGAAGCTGTTCATGATGCCCCACACAGTGCCGAACAGACCCACGAACGGCGCGGTGGAACCGATGGTGGCCAGCACGCCGGTGCCGCTGCTCATGTTGCGGCCGCAGGCGGCCACCAGACGCTCGAGACGGAAGCTGACGCGTTCCTTGATGCCTTCTTTTTCACGGCTGTTGGCCGACAGGCGCATTTCTTCCAGTGCATCGTGGACCAGCAGGTTGGCGAGGGTGCCTTCCTTGGCCGCGCTGGCGCTGGCTTCTTTAAGGGTGGTGGCTTTTTTCAGGCTGGCGATTTCACCGCGCAGACGACGCTTGGCGCCCAGCAACTCAAGGCCCTTGGCGATCCAGATAGTCCAGGTGATGATCGAGGCGATGGCCAGGCCGATCATCACGATTTTCACGATGATATCGGCGTTCTGGTACATGCCCCACGGCGACAGGTCGTGAGCCATGCCCAGGGAATTGTCGGCTTCGAGGACTTCAGGTGCGTCAGCGGCAGCGTCTTCGGTGGCGACGGGTGTCACGACCGGGGCAGCATGGTCAGCGTTTGCATGAACGGCTGGCACGGAGGCTGTTGCAGCCGGTGCGGTGGCGGTAGCCGGCTCATCGGCGAACGCAGCGGTCGGGGCCAGCAGCAGGCTGAACAGCAGCGCGGCGACCGCGCTCAGGGCGCGAGTGGGACGAGCAAGTGTGGTTGGCGAAGCGGAGAGTGGATTACGTGTCATGCTGGCCGGACCTGAGAGAAAAGAGGGTTTAATGTCCTTCCAGGCCTCGTGGGCCGAGAACAAAAGTGGCGGGCATTATTGCAAGTAATTCTTGTTAACAAAAGCAATAGAGTCTCTTTTTTTCTTTGATTGCTAGCTACGTATCCGATACCAAGGCTAGCCTGTACCTTTCTGATGGGAGATTTTTGATGTCCGCGCCTTCTGTTTTGATCGCCGGTTGTGGCGATGTCGGCGGCCGTCTGGCCACTCAACTGTTGGCCTCGGGGTGGGAGGTTCATGGCTTGCGGCGTGACATCTCGCGCCTGCCCGAGGGCGTTATTGGCGTTGCCGGCAACTTGTTCAATGAAGACTGCCCGGCGACCTGGCCCATCGGTGCGGTGGATTACCTGGTGTATTGCGCGGCCGCCACCGATCACGATGAAGCCGGTTACCGCGCCGCTTATGTCCAGGGCTTGCAGCATGTGCTGGAATGGCTGAACGACTACGGTCAGGCCCCGAAGCGCTTGCTGTTTGTCTCCAGCAGCAGTGTGTACGGGCAGCAGAATGGTGAGTGGATCGATGAAACATCGCCTACTCAAGCGGCCGGCTATTCCGGGCGAGTGATGCTGGAGGCCGAGCAGATCGCGTTAAACAGCGGCATTCCTGCGAGTCTGGTGCGCCTGACCGGCATTTACGGCCCGGGCCGTGAGTGGCTGTTGAGTCAGGTGCGGCAGGGCTATCGCGTCGCGGTTGATCCGCCGCTGTACGCCAACCGGATTCATGTGGATGACGCGGCCGGGTTGTTGGCGTTCCTGTTGCTGCGTGCCGAACGCGACGAGGCGCTGGATGATTGCTATATCGGTGTCGACGACGCGCCCGCGCCGTTGGCCGATGTGGTGGGTTGGTTGCGCGAGTACCTTGGGGTGACCGAATGGTCGGAGGATGCCAGCGTGCGCCGTACGGGCAGCAAGCGTTGCAGCAACGCCCGCGCTAAAGCGCTGGGCTGGACGCCGCGCTATCCGAGTTTTCGCGAAGGCTATGCAGCGATTCTTGAAGGCCGCAGCTGACTTTCAAACACCACAAAACAACTGTGGGAGCGAGCTTGCTCGCGATGAGGCCATAACATCCAACATCTATGTTGGCTGTTACACCGCTATCGCGAGCAAGCTCGCTCCCACATTGGTTCTTTGGTGACCCTAGAGCAGGATCACTGTTTTTCCAGTGTCCATTGGCGATTGCCAGGGGTGAACGAAGGGACTTCGTCCGCCTGGGCGCCATTGACTGCCTGGAAGATCTCCATCTGTTTGCCATTGCGGGTGAAGATCCACGGGTTGCCTTGGCCGCTCAGTTGCAGCCAGACGGTGTCGTGGCCGCCGCTCATGGAGGCGCAGTCGCCCGCCAGGCACAGCGCGTAACGGTCAGCACCGGGCAGGCCTTGAACGGCACCATCGGCCTGGAACTGCACGGTGCTGCCTTCGCCAGGACCGTTGACGATCTTCCAGCTACCGCCCAGGTAGGCTGAGTACAGCGCACGCTCGAAGCTGGCACCAATCGGCGCGCCTTCGGGGGCGATGTCTTTGGCGCGGTCAAACAGTTGCTCGGGCTCGTTGTCGTTGGCCACTTGCTGCAGGTGTTTGCCGTCGCGCTTCAATTCGGTGGCAGCGCTGCCATAAAACTCGACTTTCCAGGCATCGGATTTCCCGCCGAGCATTTTGCCTTCGACGTTCTCGAAGCCGTTTGTGTATCGCGCCTGGCCGGCCTTGGTGTTGACGTCCCACTCCAGGTTCGGGCCATAGGCTTGCAGTGCTTCGCGCAGCGGGCCGCCCTTGGCCGCCGCATCGATTGCCGACTGGTTGATCCAGGTGCCACTGATGTCGCGGTCGGCAGGGTTGCTGGCACAGCCACCGAGAAACACCGCGAGCAACGAGAGAGCTAGCGCTTTGCGCATGAGGAGATCCTTACAGAACGAAGTCGGCGCAGCCCGAGAGGCTGCGCCGTGCGTATTACTCGATGACCAGGATGGCATCCATTTCAACCTGCGAACCCTTTGGCAGGGCCGCCACGCCGATGGCGGCGCGCGCCGGGTAAGGCTGGTCGAAGTATTTGCCCATGATCTCGTTGACCTTGGCGAAGTGGCTCAGGTCGGTGAGGAAGATGTTCAGTTTGACGATGTCCTTGAACGAACCGCCAGCGGCTTCAGCCACGGCTTTGAGGTTCTCGAACACCTGGACGGTCTGGGCTTCGAAGCCTTCGACCAGTTCCATGGTTTTTGGATCGAGCGGGATCTGGCCGGACATGTAGACGGTGTTGCCAGCCTTGATCGCCTGGGAGTAAGTACCGATGGCGGCCGGGGCCTTGTCGCTGGTGATAACAGTCTTGGTCATGTATGACTCCTTGTAATTGGGGGGCTGTATGGACGAGCTAGGCACGCATGCGGGTGATGCGAATCACCCCGGTCAAGGCGCGCAGTTTCTTGATCACGCGGGCCAGGTGTACACGGTCGTGCACGCTGACCACCAGTTGGACCACGCTGATACGACCGTCGCGTTCGTCCATGCTGATTTTTTCGATGTTGCCGTCCGCGGCGTTGACGCTGCTGGCCAGCAGGGCAATCAGGCCGCGCTGGTGTTCCAGCTCGACGCGCAGTTCGACATTGAATTCGCCGGTGACATCCTTGGCCCACGAGAGCTGGATGCATTTTTCCGGGTTGTGGCGGATTTCGCTGATATTGCGGCAGTTGTCCAGGTGCACGACCATGCCTTTGCCAGCGGACAGGTGGCCGACAATCGGGTCGCCCGGGATCGGCGTGCAGCACTTGGCGTAACTGAGTACCAGGCCTTCGGTGCCGCGAATCGCCAGCGGACCTTCCGGGCTTGGCAACTGTTCGCCTTCGCCGAGCAGGCGGCGGGCGACGACGTAGGCCATGCGATTGCCCAGGCCGATGTCTTCAAGCAGGTCTTCGATCAGTTCGAGGCGGTATTCGTTGAGCATCGCCTTGATGCGCTCGGCCGGGACTTTTTCCAGCGAGCTGTCGAAGCCATTGAGCACCTTGTTCAGCAGGCGTTCGCCGAGGCTGATGGACTCGGAGCGGCGCTGTAGTTTCAGCGCGTGACGAATATGCGTGCGGGCCTTGCCGGTGACCACGAAGTTGAGCCAGGCCGGGTTCGGCCGTGCGCCCGGAGCGCTGACGATCTCGACCGTCGAGCCGCTTTGCAGCGGTTCGGACAGCGGCGCCAGGCGACGGTTGATCCGACAGGCGATGCAGCTGTTGCCGACGTCGGTGTGTACCGCGTAAGCGAAGTCGACCGCCGTGGAGCCTTTTGGCAGCTCCATGATCCGGCCTTTTGGCGTGAACACGTAGACCTCGTCCGGGAACAGGTCGATCTTCACGCTTTCAATGAATTCCAGCGAGTTGCCGGCGCGTTGCTGCATTTCCAGCACGCCCTTGACCCATTGGCGGGCGCGGGCGTGAGTGCCTTTTGGCTGCTCGTCGCCGCTGGATTTGTACAGCCAATGGGCGGCGATGCCGTTGTTGGCCATCTCTTCCATTTCACGGGTGCGGATCTGGATCTCGATCGGTACGCCGTGCATGCCGAAGAGCGTGGTGTGCAGCGACTGATAGCCGTTGGCCTTGGGAATCGCGATGTAATCCTTGAAGCGGCCCGGCAACGGTTTGTACAAATTATGCACAGCACCCAGCACGCGGTAGCAGGTATCGACCTTGTCGACGATGATCCGGAACGCGTAGACGTCCATGATCTCGTTGAAGGCCCGGCGCTTGCCGCGCATTTTCGTGTAGATGCCGTAGAGGTGTTTCTGGCGACCGCTGACCTCGCCCTGAATGCCGTCGATGGCCAGGCAGTGGCTGAGGGATTCTTCGATCTTGTTGACGATTTCCTTGCGGTTGCCCCGGGCGCGTTTGACCGCCTGGTAGATCCGCGCGGAACGCATCGGGTGCATGGCCTTGAAGCCGAGGTCTTCGAATTCTACGCGGATGGCGTGCATGCCCAGCCGGTTGGCGATGGGCGCATAGATTTCCAGGGTTTCCTTGGCGATCCGCCGGCGTTTTTCACCGGACAGGACTTCCAGCGTGCGCATGTTGTGCAGGCGGTCGGCCAGTTTCACCAGGATCACGCGAATGTCGCGCGCCATGGCCATGGCCATTTTCTGGAAGTTTTCGGCTTGGGCTTCGGCTTTGGTCTCGAAGTTCATCTGGGTCAGTTTGCTGACCCCGTCGACCAGTTCGGCCACGGTTTCGCCAAACTGCGCAGAGAGCGCTTCCTTGGCAATGCCGGTGTCTTCGATCACGTCATGCAGCATCGCGGCCATCAAACTCTGATGGTCCATGTGCATGTCGGCAAGAATGTTCGCGACCGCTAACGGGTGCGTGACGTACGCCTCGCCGCTGCGGCGGCGCTGGCCGTCGTGGGCTTGTTCGGCGTAGAAGTACGCTCGGCGGACCAGGTTGACCTGGTCGTTGCCGAGGTAGGTCGATAAGCGTTCGGCGAGGGCGTCTATGCTCGGCATGATGACTCCTGCCGATGGCTGTGACCCCGCGCCGTGCTACGTCGACCAGGCATGGACTTAGACGGCCTCGTTGGACTCGTCCTCGAACGCTGCGAACAGCGGTTCGTCTTCGACGATTTCAGCATTGGCGATGAACTCGTAGCTCATCAGGCCTTCAGCGATTTCACGCAGGGCCACAACGGTAGGTTTGTCGTTTTCCCACTGGACCAGAGGCTCTTTGCCGCCGGTGGCCAGTTGACGGGCACGCTTGGTAGAGAGCATGACCAGCTCAAAGCGGTTTTCCACGTGTTCTAGGCAGTCTTCAACGGTTACGCGGGCCATGGTATTCCTCGGAGCGAATGCAATATGCGCGCTGCCCGGTTGGGCGAGCGGACTCAACAGTTTAAAAAATCACCAGCGATTAGGGAAGCGCTGATTTTTTAACCAAGCTCTTCAACGCGCTGCAAGTGCCAATGTAAAGCCCTTGCGGCGGTTTTGGGAAGAGCTGTTTAACCGAGCAGTTCAGCCAGCAATTTGCCGAAACGCACCTGTTGGCGTTTCTGTTGCAGCTGATTGGCGCGGAAAATCGCCTTCAGATCGTCCAGCGCGTGGGCGAAATCGTCGTTGATGATCAGGTAGTCGTACTCGACGTAGTGGCTCATTTCACTGACGGCTTCGCGCATCCGGCCGGCAATGATCTCGTCGCTGTCCTGGCCGCGGTTGGTCAGGCGCTGATGCAATGCTTGCAGCGACGGCGGCAGGATGAAGATCGAACGGGCTTGCGGCATCAGCTTGCGCACTTGCTCGGCGCCTTGCCAGTCGATTTCCAGAATCAGGTCGTGACCTTCATCCAGAGTTTGCTGCAGGCGGCTTTGTGAGGTGCCATAGAAGTTGCCGAAGACTTCGGCGCGCTCGAGGAAGTCGCCGTGCTCGCCCATCTTCACGAACTCTTCGCGGGTCACGAAGTGATAGTTCACGCCGTCCACTTCACCCGGGCGCATGGCGCGAGTGGTGTGGGAAATCGATACGCGGATCTCCGGGTTGGCGTCAGTCAACGCCTTGACCAGGCTGCTCTTGCCCGCACCCGATGGGGCGGAAATGATGTACAGGGTGCCGGTGCTGTGGGTCATGTCTGTTGCCTTACTCAATGTTCTGCACTTGTTCGCGCATCTGCTCGATCAACACTTTGAGGTTGACCGCAGCCTGGGTGCTGCGCGGGTCGAAGGCTTTGGAGCCCAGTGTATTGGCTTCGCGGTTGAGCTCCTGCATCAGGAAGTCGAGGCGCCGGCCGGCAGCGCCGCCGGACTTGAGCACGCGGCGAACTTCAATAATGTGGGTGCTCAGGCGGTCCAGTTCTTCGGCGACGTCGCTTTTTTGCGCGAGCATGACCATTTCCTGTTCCAGGCGCTGCGGGTCGAGCTCGGCCTTCATGTCGGCAAAGCGGTCGAGCACCTTCTGACGCTGGGTGGCGAGCATCTGCGGAACCAGTTCGCGCAGGATCACCACGTCTTCTTCAATGGACGTCAGGCGTTCGTTGATCAGTCGGGCCAGCTCCGCACCTTCGCGCTCGCGGCCAGCCTTGAGTTCCTTGAGGCCTTCATTGAACAGGGTCAGCGCCTCGGCGTTGAGCGCTTGCGGGTCGCTTGCGTCAGCGACCAGCACGCCAGGCCAGGCCAGCACTTCCAGCGGGTTGAGGGCTGAAGGATTCTTGATCAGGCTGGCGACGGTCTCGGCGGCAGCGACCAGTTGCGCGGCGCGCTCGCGGTCGACTTGCAGCGGTTTTCCAGCGGTTTCTTCGGTGAAGCGCAGTGTGCATTCGAGCTTGCCGCGTGACAGGCCCTGACGCAGTGCTTCGCGCACGTTGCCTTCGAGGTCACGAAAGGACTCTGGCAAGCGCAGGTGCGGTTCCAGGTAGCGGCTGTTGACCGAGCGCAGCTCCCAGCTCAGGGTGCCCTGGCTGCCGGCTTTTTCGACGCGGGCGAAGGCGGTCATGCTGTGCACCATGGAGGTACCTCGCGATTCAGGCCGGCGCCGAACCCTGCGGGCTCAACGGACCTGATTAGATGAATTAAAGCCCACAGGCTGCAAAGGCGCAGGATTGTAGCGCAGTGCGGCGGATGCTCCCAAATGGCGCGTGTGACAAAGCGCAGCAGGTCGTCGCAAGGCGCGGTTCAGAGCCCTCGCTCGTCGCCCGGGTTTTTTAGAAGTGCCCAGGCGCGCCCGCTCGCCCTATAATGCTCGGCAGATTTCCGTCCTCCGTACAGGTGTTCCTCTATGAAACGTCCAAGTGGTCGCGCTGCCGATCAGCTCCGCTCGATCCGCATTACCCGCAACTACACCAAACACGCCGAGGGATCTGTACTGGTCGAGTTCGGTGATACCAAGGTGATCTGCACCGTCAGCGTCGAAAACGGCGTGCCGCGCTTCCTCAAGGGGCAGGGCCAAGGCTGGCTGACCGCCGAATACGGCATGCTGCCGCGCGCCACTGGCGAGCGTAACCAGCGTGAAGCGAGCCGAGGCAAGCAAGGCGGCCGTACGCTGGAGATCCAGCGTCTGATCGGTCGTTCCCTGCGCGCTGCGCTGGACATGTCCAAGCTGGGCGACGTGACCTTGTACGTCGACTGCGACGTAATCCAGGCCGACGGCGGTACGCGTACTGCCTCGATCACCGGCGCCATGGTTGCGCTGGTCGACGCCTTGAAAGTGATCAAGAAACGCGGCGGCCTGAAAGGCGGTGACCCGCTCAAGCAGATGATTGCTGCCGTTTCGGTGGGCATGTACCAGGGCGAGCCAGTGCTGGATCTGGACTACCTGGAAGACTCGGCTGCCGAGACCGACCTGAACGTGGTGATGACCAGCACCGGTGGTTTCATCGAAGTGCAGGGCACCGCTGAAGGCGCGCCGTTCCAGCCTGAAGAGCTGAACGCGATGCTGGAGCTGGCGAAGAAAGGCATGAACGATATTTTCGATCTGCAGAACGCTGCGTTGGCCGACTGACTATTCGAACTCATTCCAGGATAAGGAGAGCGCCATGAATGACGACCAGCTACCCGCACCCGCACCGAGCCAGGAAGTCAGGCAATGGGCGATGTTCTGTCATTTGTCGGCGTTTCTCGGCTACTGGTTTCCGTTCGGCAGCCTGATCGGGCCGCTGATCCTGTGGCAGATGAAGCGCGAGCAGGACCCGTTCATCGACGCGCAGGGCAAGGAAGCGCTGAATTTCCAGATCACCGTGGCGGTGGCGGCCACGATCTGTATCCCGCTGATGTTCGTATTGATCGGCATCCCGCTGTTTGGCTTGCTGGTGATCGCGGCGGTGGTGCTGACCATCATTGGCGGCGTCAAGGCCAATGAGGGCGTGGCTTACCGTTACCCCTTCACCTGGCGGCCGATCAAGTAATGGTCGGTGAGGATTCCTTTGTGGAAGCGAGCTTGCTCGCGATAGCGGTCTGACAGGCAACGCATGTGTTGAATGTGATTGCCTCATCGCGAGCAAGCTCGCTCCCACACTAGAAAATCAGTGGACACAAAAAAGCCGACATCTCTGTCGGCTTTTTTGCGGCTGCGAAAAGACGCTTAGATCGTCAGCGTCCAGTCGTAGTCCACGATCAGCGGCGCGTGCTGCGAGAACCGCGGCTGACGTGGCAAGCGAGCGCTGCGGACAAAGCGGCGCAGGCCCGGGGTCAGCAGCTGGTAGTCGAAACGCCAGCCCAGGTTGAGCATCTCAGCCTGTTCGTTGTCTGGCCACCAGCTGTACTGATCGCCTTCACGGCTGACTTCGCGCAGGGCATCGACATACCCCATGTTGCCGACAATCTCGTCCATCCAGGCACGCTCTGGCGCCAGGAAGCCCGGGGATTGTTGGCTATCGCGCCAGTTCTTGATATCCAGCTTCTGTTGCGCCACGTACAGCGAGCCACAATAAATGTACTCGCGACGTTTGCGTCGCTGTTTATCCAGATAACGGGCGAAATCGTCCATTAGCTTGAACTTCTGGTTCAAGTCTTCATCGCCGTTCTGCCCCGAAGGGAGCAGCAAGGTCGCGATGCTGACCTTGTCGAAATCGGCTTGCAGGTAGCGCCCGTAGCGGTCGGCCGTCTCGAAACCGAGACCGCTGATGACAGCCTTCGGTTGCAACCGCGAGTACAAAGCCACGCCACCTTGGGCGGGGACTTCGGCATCGCAGGCATAAAGGAAGTAGCCATCCAGTTGGAAGGCTGGATCGTCCAGTTCAAAGGCGGAGGCGCGGGTGTCCTGCAGGCAGATGACGTCGGCATTCTGTGCCTGCAGCCAACTGAGCAAACCACGCTCGACTGCAGCCTGAATACCATTGACGTTCACACTGATGATCCGCATAAATGGCCCCAAAAATCGCGTGCGTGTATGATACACGGCGTCTACCTAATTAGCTAAATCCGTGGTATTTGGGGTTTTTTTCATGCAAGCGTATCAGCGCGACTTCATTCGTTTTGCCATCGATCGCGGCGTTTTGCGCTTCGGTGAGTTCACCCTGAAGTCCGGGCGTACCAGTCCTTACTTCTTCAATGCCGGCCTTTTCAACTCGGGTTCTGCGCTGGCGCAGCTGGGTCGTTTCTACGCGGCAGCCATCGTCGAGAGCGGCATCGCGTTCGACGTACTGTTTGGCCCTGCGTACAAAGGCATTCCTTTGGCGGCGACCACCGCCGTGGCACTGGCTGAGCACCATGACCGCGATCTGCCATGGTGCTTCAACCGCAAGGAAGCCAAGGCTCACGGCGAAGGCGGCAGCCTGGTCGGCGCGCCATTGACCGGCGACGTGCTGATCATCGACGACGTGATCACTGCCGGTACCGCCATCCGTGAAGTGATGCAGATCATCGCTTCCCAGGACGGCGCCAAGGCGGCCGGCGTGCTGATCGCGCTGAACCGTCAGGAGCGTGGCAACGGTGAATTGTCGGCAATCCAGGAAGTGGAACGTGACTTCGGTATTCCGGTGATCAGCATCGTTTCGCTGAATCAGGTGCTGGAATTCCTCGCTGACGATCCACAGCTCAAGCAGCATTTGCCTGCGGTTGAAGCCTACCGCGCACAGTTCGGCGTATAACCACACGTCACCTGTGGGAGCGAGCTTGCTCGCGATGAGGCCTTCAAATTCAATATTGATGTGACTGAAAGACCGCTATCGCGAGCAAGCTCGCTCCCACAGGGAATTCAGGCAAAAAAAAAGACCCCGCTCAGTCAGGCTGAGCGGGGTCTTTTTGTGTGTGTTGCTTATGGACGCTTGCGATTGCTGATCAGGGTGCCCACACCGGTGTCGGTGAAGATTTCCAGCAGAATCGCATTCGGCACCCGGCCATCGATGATCAGCGAGCTGCCGACGCCGCCCTGTACGGCTTCCAGCGCGCAACGGATCTTCGGCAGCATGCCGCCGTAGATGGTGCCGTCGGCGATCAGTTCGTCAACCTGCTGGGTGCTCAGGCCGGTGAGGACCGTGCCGGATTTGTCCATCAGGCCAGCGATGTTGGTCAGCAGCATCAGCTTTTCAGCTTTCAGTGCTTCAGCAACCTTGCCGGCCACCAGGTCGGCGTTGATGTTGTACGACTCGCCGTTGGCGCCGACACCGATCGGTGCGATCACCGGGATGAAGTCGCCTTTGACCAGCAGGTTCAGCAGGTCGGTGTTGATCCCGACCACTTCGCCCACCTGGCCGATGTCGATGATTTCCGGTTGGGTCATCTCAGGCGTCTGACGGGTCACGGTGAGCTTCTTCGCACGAATCAGCTCGGCGTCTTTGCCGGTCAGGCCGATGGCGCTGCCGCCATGACGGTTGATCAGGTTGACGATGTCCTTGTTCACCTGGCCGCCGAGGACCATTTCCACCACGTCCATGGTCTGTGCGTCAGTGACGCGCATGCCATCGATGAAGTGGCTCTCGATCGACAGGCGCTTGAGCAGGTCGCCGATTTGCGGGCCGCCACCGTGAACCACCACCGGGTTGATGCCCACGGCTTTCATCAGCACGATGTCGCGGGCGAAGCCGGTTTTCAGCTCCTCGCTTTCCATCGCGTTGCCGCCGTATTTGATCACCAGGGTCTTGCCGACATAGCGGCGAATGTAAGGCAGCGCTTCGGACAGGACCTTGGCGGTGTTGGCGGCGGCTTCGCGTTCGATGGTCATTCGGGGCTCCGGCACTTCAATAAAAGGCGCTTCAAAAAATCAAAATGGTAGTTGGAGGTCAGGTGCAACACGTTTCAGTTGGGTGTGGAACACGTCCTTGATGCGCTGCAGTTCGGCGTCGTTATCGGCCTCGAAACGCAGGACCAGCACCGGTGTGGTGTTGGACGCGCGAACCAGGCCCCAGCCTTTGGCGTAGTCGACTCGCACACCGTCGATGGTGGTCAGTTCGGCGCCTTCGCCCCAACGGGCATCGTGCAGTGCATCAATGATGCTGAATTTGCTCTCTTCGGTCACATGGATATTGATTTCTGGCGTAGAAATATCGTTCGGGAAGGTCTCGAACAGCGCCTGCGCGCTGGATTTTTCCTTGCTGAGGATCTCCAGCAGCCGCGCGGCGCTGTAAATGCCGTCGTCGAAACCGAACCAGCGCTCTTTGAAGAAGATGTGCCCGCTCATTTCGCCTGCGAGCAGGGCGCCGGTTTGTTTCATCTTCTTCTTGATCAGCGAATGACCGGTTTTCCACATGAGCGGACGGCCACCGTATTCCTTAATCAGCGGGGTCAGGCGACGGGTGCATTTGACGTCGAAGATGATCTCGGCGCCCGGGTTGCGTGCAACCACATCCTTGGCGAACAGCATCAGCAGGCGGTCCGGGAAGACGATGTCGCCGGTATTGGTCACCACGCCGACGCGGTCGCCGTCACCGTCGAAAGCCAGGCCCAGGTCGGCCTTGGTTTCCTTGACCTTGGCGATCAGGTCCACCAGGTTTTCAGGCTTACCCGGGTCCGGGTGATGGTTCGGGAAGTTGCCGTCGACATCGCAGAATAGCGGGATCACTTCGCAGTTCAGTGCTTCGATCAACTGAGGCGCGATAACGCCGGCGGCACCGTTGCCGCAGTCGACCACCACTTTCAGGCGCCGGGCCAGTTTGATGTCCTGGACGATTTCGGTGGTGTAGCGGTCGAGGATCTCGACTTTGGTGATGCTGCCCTTGCCGCTGCTCAGGTTGTTGGTTTTCAGGCGGTCATGCAGGGCCTGGATCTGTTCGTTGGCCAGGGTGTCGCCGGCGATGACGATTTTGAAGCCGTTGTAGTTCGACGGGTTGTGGCTGCCGGTGAGCATCACACCGGACTTGCCGGCCAGCACGTTGGCCGCGTAATAGAGCGCCGGGGTTGGCACCAGGCCGACGTCGCTGACGTGGCAACCGCTGTCGTACAGGCCCTGAATCAATTGCTCGACCAATTCCGGGCCAGACAGGCGACCGTCACGACCCACGGAGATGTTCGGCTCGTTCTTGGCCAGCGTTTCGGAACCAATGGCACGACCGATCCAATAAGCGGTTTCAGCGGTCAGGGTTTCCGGGACGACGCCACGAATGTCATAGGCGCGAAAAATGCTGTCGGGGAACGTGGGTGCGACTCGGGCTGCGTTGCTCATCTGTGGGAATGCTCCATTTCGAAAGTGGCGGAACCTGCCTGCGAACAACGTGTCGACA
Organism: Pseudomonas sp. 05N431; assembly: GCF_056397005.1. Taxonomy (NCBI): domain Bacteria; kingdom Pseudomonadati; phylum Pseudomonadota; class Gammaproteobacteria; order Pseudomonadales; family Pseudomonadaceae; genus Pseudomonas; species Pseudomonas sp. 05N431. The sequence goes on along the minus strand of NZ_JBFTMN010000016.1, from coordinate 60,644 downwards.
GGCTCAAACTGAAGGATATGACGGCGTTTTCCACAGAGAGTTCGTGGTGCGAAAGGGCCATGACACTCATGAAAGCCGGCTCATGCCTTGATTTTCGCGGTGAACCTTGCAAGTGAGACTGCATAAACATTGTGGCGAGGGAGCTAGCTCCCGCTTGGGTGCGTAGCGCCCACGAAATTTTGGGGTCTGCTGCGCAGCCCAGCGGGAGCGAGCTCCCTCGCCACATGGGGCCTTGTTGTATCAGTGGCTGCCGGAATGACCGAAGCCACCGGTGCCGCGCTGGGTCTCGACGAACTCTTCCACCATCTCGAAATGCGCCTGAACCACCGGCACCAGCACCAGTTGGGCAAGACGTTCACCCACCACGATGTTGAAGTCGGTCTGGCCGCGGTTCCAGCAGGAGACCATCAACGGGCCCTGGTAATCGGAGTCGATCAGCCCGACCAGGTTGCCCAGCACGATGCCGTGCTTATGGCCAAGGCCCGAGCGTGGCAGGATCAGTGCGGCGAGGCCTGGATCGCCGATGTACACCGACAGGCCGGTCGGGATCAGCAGGGTTTCACCCGGCTTGATGACGGTGTCCTGTTCCAGCATCGCCCGCAGGTCGAGGCCGGCGGAGCCGGGCGTGGCGTACTGCGGCAGCGGGAATTCGCGGCCAATGCGTGGGTCGAGGATCTTGGCTTGTAAAGCGTGCATGCGAATTAAACCTGGTTCAGACGTTCGGCGATAAAAGTGATCAGCTGGCGGGCGATTTTGCCCTTGCTGGTCTGGGCGAAGAGTGTTGCGTGCAACTCCCGGTCGATCACGCTGCAAGCGTTTTCCTCGCTATTGAAGCCAATGCTCGGGTTGGCCACGTCGTTGGCGACGATCAGGTCGAGGTTCTTGTCTTTCAGCTTGCGTGCAGCGTAGTCGAGCAGGTGTTCGGTTTCGGCGGCGAAACCGACACTGAACGGACGGTCGGGGCGTGTGGCAATGGTCGCCAGAATGTCTGGGTTGCGGACCATTTGTAGCAACAAGCCGTCGCCGTTCGTAGGGTCTTTCTTGAGTTTTTGTGGGGCGACCACTTCCGGGCGATAGTCCGCGACCGCAGCAGACGCGATGAACAGGTCGCAAGGGATCGCGGCTTCACAGGCGGCGAGCATGTCACGGGCGCTGACCACGTCGATCCGTGTGACGCGATCCGGGGTCGGCAGGTGCACGGGGCCGGTGATCAAGGTCACCCGTGCGCCGGCTTCAACCGCGGCTTCGGCCAGGGCAAAGCCCATTTTCCCGGAGCTGTGGTTGGTGATGTAGCGCACCGGGTCGATGTTTTCCTGGGTCGGACCGGCCGTGATCAGCACGTGTTTGCCGGTCAGCGCCTGACGCTGGAAGCAATCGGCGGCGCACTGCGCCAGATCGTCGGCTTCGAGCATGCGGCCCATGCCGACGTCGCCACAGGCCTGGCTGCCGGACGCCGGGCCGAAGACCTTGAAGCCACGGCTTTCGAGCAATTGGGTGTTGGCCTGGGTGGCCGGGTCGCGCCACATGGCCTGGTTCATCGCCGGCGCCAGCGCGACGGTGGCGTCGGTGGCCAGTACCAGGGTGGTCAGCAGGTCATTGGCGATGCCTTGGGCCAGGCGTGCGATCAGGTCGGCGGTGGCCGGCGCGATCAGCACCAGATCAGCCCATTTGGCCAGCTCGATGTGGCCCATCGCAGCTTCGGCCGCCGGGTCCAGCAGGTCCAGGTGGACCGGGTGCCCGGAGAGTGCCTGCATGGTCAGCGGGGTGATGAACTCGCTGCCGCCACGGGTCATGACCACGCGCACTTCGGCGCCCTGGTCAATGAGTCGGCGAACCAGCTCAGCGCTCTTGTAGGCGGCAATGCCGCCGCCGACGCCGAGAACGATGCGTTTCCGATACAGCCGCTGCATAGGCCTGCCTTTCAATTCATTGATGACTACGTGGCGAAACCCCTCCCCAGGGTGAAATCGCCCGCAAAAAAGATGGACTACGATATCACAGCGACCGCAACGGAACAGCGGCGCCCACACACATGGAGGTGCTATGAGCATTCGCGATTGGCCGGCGGCAGAGCGCCCGCGGGAGAAGCTTTTGGAGCAGGGTTCGGCGAGCCTTTCGGATGCCGAGTTACTGGCCATCTTTCTACGAACTGGAGTGGCCGGTAAAAGCGCGGTCGATCTGGCGCGACACCTGTTGCATCAATTCGGCAGCCTGCGCACGTTGCTGGAGGCCGATCAGCAGACATTCGGCAGTCAGCTTGGGCTGGGGCCGGCAAAGTTTGCCCAATTGCAGGCAGTACTGGAGATGGCGCGGCGGCATTTGGCAGAACGCTTGCGTCGCGACTCGGTGCTCAAGAGCCCGATCGAAGTGCGCAATTACCTGAAGGCGATGTTGCGCCATGAGCCGCATGAGGTGTTTGGCTGCCTGTTTCTGGACTCCCGGCATCGGGTGCTGGCGTTCGAGATACTGTTTCGCGGCTCGATCGACAGTGCCAGCGTTTACCCGCGTCAGGTGGTCAAGCGTGCACTGGCGCACAACGCTGCGGCGTTGATCCTGTGCCACAACCATCCGTCAGGGAGTGCCGAGCCGAGTCAGGCGGATCGAGCGCTGACCAAGCGCCTGCAAGAGGCGCTGGACCTGATCGATGTGCGGGTACTCGACCATTTCATCGTCGGCGACGGCGATCCGCTGTCGATGGCCGAGTACGGGTGGATGTGAGCGGGGTAGCGCAGCCAGGTAAATCCATGTGGGAGCGAGCTTGCTCGCGATAGCGGTTTAACATTCAACAATGATGTTGGCTGAAAGTCCGTCATCGTCGGATCGCCGCCCGGAGCAAGCTCGCTCCCACAGGTTTTGCGGTGACGCTATTACTTGAGGCTGACTTTGGAATAGTCCTGACGGCCAAACGGGCTGACCTGGTAGCCCTGAACGTCCTTGCGCGTCAATGCGTAGGCGGTCGGGTGCGCCAGTGGCAGCCACAGCGCCTGTTGCTGGATCTGCGTCTGGGCCTGTTCGTAAAGCTTGCTGCGCACACCCTGTTCGGTCGTGGTCTTGCCGGCGCTGATGACTTTGTCCAGGCCAGGGTCGCAGTAGCGGGCGAAGTTGGTCCCGGACTGGACCGCTGCGCAGGAGAACTGTGGCGTGAGGAAGTTATCCGGGTCACCGTTGTCGCCGGACCAGCCCATGAACAGCAGGTCGTGTTCGCCGGCCTTGGCGCGGCGAATCAGCTCGCCCCATTCAATCACCCGGATTTCCGCCTGGATCCCGACTTCAGCCAGGTCCGCCTGCAACAGCTGGGCGCCAAGGCTTGGGTTCGGGTTGAGCAGGCTGCCGGAAGGGCGGGTCCAGATCGTGGTTTGAAAACCCTCCTTGAGCCCGACCTTGGCCAGCAGTGCGCGTGCCTTGGCGATGTCTTTCGGATAGCCCGGCAAGTCCTTGGCGTAGCTCCAGGTGTTGGGCGGGTACGGACCGTTGGCGGCTTGCGCGGTGTCCTCGAAAACGGCCTTGAGGTAGTTGGCCTTGTCGAAGGCGAGGTTGATCGCCTGGCGGACTTCGGGTTTATCCAGCGGCGGATGCTGACTGTTGATGGCCACGAACGCGGTCATGAACGCCGGCGTGCTCTCGATCTTCAGGGTCGGGTCCTGGGCTGCGGCCTGCACGTCCAGCGGTTTGGGCGACAGGGCGATCTGGCACTCGTTGCGCCGCAGTTTTTGCAAGCGCACGTTGGCGTCCGGGGTGATGGCGAACACCAGGCTGTCCACGGCCGGTTTGCCGGCAAAGTAGTCGCGGTTGGCCTTGTAGCGAATCGACGCATCTTTCTGGAAGCGCCCGAAGATGAACGGGCCGCTGCCGATTGGCTGGCTGTTGAGTTTCTCGGGCGTGCCGGCCTTGAGCAACTGGTCGGCATACTCAGCCGGGTAGATCGAGGCAAACCCCATGCTCAGGGTGACAAGGAAGGTCGAGTCGGGGTGGTCCAGGGTAAAGCGCACGGTCAGCGGGTCCAGCGCGTCGATTTTCTTGATCAGCGCAGGCAATTGCATCGATTGAGCGTGAGGGAAGCCACTCTGGGCGACTTTGTGCCAAGGGTGGGCGGGGTCGAGCATGCGCTCGAAGCTGAATTTCACGTCTTCGGCGTTCAGATCGCGGGTAGGGGTGAAGTACTCGGTGTGGTGGAACTTCACCTGTGGATGCAGCTTGAAGATGTAAGTCAGGCCATCGGCCGACACTTCCCAGCTGTCGGCCAGGCTGGGGACGACTTTGCCGCTGGCGGTATCGAAATCCACCAGACGGTTCATCAGCACGTCGGCCGAAGCGTTGGTGGTGGTCAGCGAGTTGTATTGAACGACATCGAACCCTTCCGGGCTGGCCTCGGTGCAGACGCTTAAAGCGGCAGCCTGGGCCAATGGGCTCAGCAAGAGTGGGGCGAGCAACAACGGTAGGGCAGCGAGGCGCATGTGTGAATTCCTGTGCAGATCGAAGGCCCATCTGCGAGTGCAGTCTGGAAAAGGCTTACCCTAGTGGGCTCTTTTACAAATGACTATCCCCTTTTTCATTTTAAGTGGACTATGTGCGATTGTTTTCGGTGGGTACTGCCCAAGGAAAACCCTGGATTGGCCTGTTGGCCGGCTTTCTGCGACGAGCGGTCGCCATCGACGACAGCCTTTGTCCAAGGCGCTCGGAGCCCGAAAAATAGGGGTTTTGTTAATTCAATGCACACCGATTGTTGTTGCTCTCTAGTCTTTCTGGTATAAAGCAGCGCTCTTTTCTAGGGGCCCGGTTCCTTCACTGTAGGTGTAGCCGGTAAGACCCTTAAAGAAACGCGGCGCCTGGCGCCAAATGACTGAGAGATTAAGCGGCCAACCCATGCCGGGTTGGGCATGTGGTTTTAGAGGGCTGAGGCATGTCGAGAGTCTGTCAAGTTACCGGTAAGGGTCCGGTGACTGGGAATAACATTTCCCACGCAAACAACAAAACCCGTCGTCGTTTCCTGCCGAACCTGCAGCATCACCGCTTCTGGGTTGAAGAAGAGAAACGTTTCGTGCGTCTGCGCGTATCTGCCAAAGGCATGCGTATCATCGACAAGCGTGGCATTACTGCCGTGCTGGCCGAAATCCGCAAAGCTGGCAAGATCTAAGGGAGCTAATCATGCGTGAATTGATTCGTTTGATTTCGAGCGCTGGTACTGGTCACTTCTACACTACCGACAAGAACAAGCGCACTACTCCGGACAAAATCGAGATCAAGAAATTTGATCCGGTTGTTCGCAAGCACGTGATCTACAAAGAAGGCAAAATCAAGTAATTGATTTTTCCCCTCTTGAGAAAAAGGCCCGTATCGCAAGATACGGGCCTTTTTTGTTGGGGTCAGAAAAGCCTCAGGCCTTCTGTTCAAACGCCACGTAGATCTTGCGGCACGGCTCCAGCACTTCCCAGGTGCCGCGGAAGCCGGCCGGGATGACAAAACGATCGCCCGCCCGCAGGGTCTTGGCATTGCCGTCGTGGTCACGCAGCACCGAAACCCCCTGCACGATTTCGCAGTATTCGTGTTCGGTGAAGTTCACCGCCCATTGCCCGATTTCTCCTTCCCAGACGCCCGCGTTCAACTGACCGCACGGGCTGCTGTAGTGGTTGTAGACCGCTTGCTCGGGATCGCCCTTGAGCACTTTCGTGGCGTCCGGGCGGTAGCGCTCGGCGGCTGTGGTGGCCTGGCTGAAGTCGACGATGTCCTGGATGCTCATTCTTGTAATCCCAGTGATTGCCTGAAAATCAAAGTCTATGTTTATTAAAATGAACATCGCAAGGCCGTTTACCGGTCTTATGTCAAATATATTGAAACATGAGGGGTCGCTGGTTTAGGGTGGCAGTTGCCTTGGGCCGAATTGAAAACTGGCCGGGCAGAATTTATGTAGGTGCCTGCGTAGATCGCGTGGCGCTCGTATTCAATAAGAGGAGGACTCTCGTATGACTACCCTGACTCGTGCCGACTGGGAACAACGCGCCCGCGACCTGAAGATCGAAGGCCGTGCCTACATCAATGGCGAATACACCGCAGCGGTCTCCGGCGAGACGTTCGACTGCATCAGTCCTGTCGATGGCCGTCTGCTGGGCAAGATCGCCAGCTGTGATGCCGCCGACGCCCAGCGCGCCGTGGAAAACGCTCGCAGCACGTTCAACTCGGGCGTCTGGTCGCGCCTGGCACCGGCCAAGCGCAAGGCCACCATGATTCGTTTCGCCGGCCTGCTCAAACAGCATGCCGAAGAGCTGGCGCTGCTTGAGACCCTGGACATGGGCAAGCCGATCAGCGATTCCCTGTACATCGACGTTCCGGGCGCGGCGCAAGCGCTGAGCTGGAGCGGCGAAGCCATCGACAAGATCTACGACGAAGTGGCCGCTACCCCGCACGATCAACTGGGTCTGGTGACCCGTGAGCCGGTGGGTGTGGTAGGCGCCATCGTGCCGTGGAACTTCCCGCTGATGATGGCCTGCTGGAAACTCGGTCCGGCGCTGTCCACCGGTAACTCGGTGATCCTCAAGCCATCCGAAAAATCCCCGCTGACTGCTATCCGTATCGCGGCGCTGGCCGTTGAAGCCGGTATCCCGAAAGGCGTGCTGAACGTGCTGCCAGGCTACGGTCACACCGTTGGCAAGGCGCTGGCCCTGCACATGGACGTCGACACGCTGGTGTTCACCGGTTCGACCAAGATCGCCAAGCAACTGATGATTTATTCCGGCGAATCGAACATGAAGCGCGTCTGGCTTGAAGCCGGCGGCAAGAGCCCGAACATCGTGTTTGCCGATGCGCCGGACCTGCAAGCGGCGGCCGAGTCCGCTGCCAGTGCCATCGCGTTCAACCAGGGCGAAGTCTGCACCGCCGGTTCCCGTCTGCTGGTCGAGCGTTCGATCAAGGACAAGTTCCTGCCGCTGGTGATCGAGGCCCTGAAAGCCTGGAAGCCGGGCAACCCGCTGGATCCGGCCACCAACGTCGGCGCACTGGTTGACACGCAACAGATGAACACCGTGCTGTCCTATATCGAATCCGGGCACGCCGATGGCGCCAAGCTGGTGGCGGGCGGCAAGCGGATCCTTCAGGAAACCGGTGGCACCTACGTTGAACCGACGATTTTCGATGGCGTGAGCAACGCCATGAAGATTGCCCAGGAAGAAATCTTTGGCCCGGTGCTGTCGGTCATCACCTTCGACAGCGTCGAGGAAGCGATCCGGATCGCCAACGACACGCCGTATGGTTTGGCCGCTGCTGTCTGGACCTCGGATATCTCCAAGGGTCACCTGACCGCCAAGGCCCTGCGTGCCGGCAGCGTGTGGGTCAACCAGTACGACGGCGGCGACATGACCGCACCGTTCGGTGGTTTCAAACAGTCGGGCAACGGCCGTGACAAGTCGCTGCATGCGTTCGACAAGTACACCGAGCTGAAGGCGACCTGGATCAAGCTGTAAACCTGTAAAGGGCCCCGATCACATTCGGGGCTCAATACAACGCAGATCCCTTGTGGGAGCGGGCTTGCTCGCGAAGGCGGTGTAACAGTCAACATTGATGTTGAATGTGCTGGCCTCTTCGCGAGCAAGCCCGCTCCCACATTTGTTTTGTGCCGTTTGTAAAAAATAATTATCCACAGGAGCGTGGAACATGCGTTGGGCGACTTATTTCGCCGTATTGGCCTCTGTCCTGAGTGTCGGCCTGGCCCTGGGCGTCAGCATGCCGCTGGTATCGTTGCGACTGGAAAGCTGGGGTTATGGCTCGTTTGCAATCGGTGTCATGGCGGCGATGCCGGCGATTGGCGTGCTGCTGGGGGCCAAGGTTTCAAGCCATCTGGCGGCACGTTTCGGTACGGCCAATTTGATGCGCCTGTGCCTGTGGGCGGGGGCGCTTTCCATCGGCTTGCTGGCGCTGTTGCCAAGTTATCCGGTCTGGCTGGTGCTGCGGCTGATGATCGGGGTGATCCTGACCCTTGTGTTCATCCTCGGCGAGAGCTGGATCAACCAGTTGGTGGTCGAGCAATGGCGCGGCCGACTGGTGGCGCTGTATGGCAGCAGTTACGCCCTGAGCCAACTGTCTGGTCCGTTGCTGTTGGGCGCGTTGGGCACCGACAACGACTTCGGGTTCTGGGTCGGTGTCGGTTTGCTGGTGACGTCGCCGTTGTTGCTGTTGGGGCGTAGCGGCGCGCCGAGCAGTGAAGCCTGTAGCGTGACGTTCAGCGACTTGCTGAGCTTTTGCCGTGGCCTGCCGGCGATTGCCTGGGCGGTGTCGCTGTTTGCGGCGTTCGAGGCGATGATCCTGACCTTGCTGCCGGTGTATTGCCTGCGCCAGGGTTTCAGCGCTGAAATCGCCCTGGCGATGGTCAGTACCGTGGTGGTCGGCGATGCCTTGTTGCAACTGCCGATTGGTGCGCTGGCGGATCGACTGTCGCGGCGTACGTTGTTTGCCGGTTGCGCAGTCATCCTGATGCTCTCGAGCCTGGCGATTCCGCTGTTGCTCGAAACCTTGCTGATCTGGCCGTTGTGGGTGTTGTTTGGCGCCAGTGCCGGCGGCTTGTTTACCTTGTCGCTGATTCTGATCGGCGAGCGCTACCGCGACGATGCACTGGTGCGAGCCAACGCTCACATTGCGCAATTGTGGGGCATCGGATGCCTGATCGGCCCACTGGCGGCCGGTGCCGGCAGTCAATGGATCAGCGGGCATGCCTTGCCGTTGCTGATGGCGGCGGGGGCGTTTGGGCTGGTGATCCTGTTGCTGCGCCAAGGGGCGTTTGGCACTGCACAACCAGCGTAATGTGTAGCGGCTGCCGAAGGCTGCGTTCGGCTGCGCAGCAGTCGTAAATTCGGATATCGCGGTCTTTCGGTTTAACCGTGGCTGCAGGGTTTACGTCTGCTGCGCAGCCGAACGCAGGCTGCGCCAGCTGCTACGGATCGTGTGATGCCGCAGGGTCATGCAGTGCTTAGAGCATCCGCTCCAGTCCCACCGATTTGCTGAGCCAGGCATTGAAATGTCGCCACCAGCTCCCCGGCTCTCGGGTCAGGGTGTGTGGCTGGCCGTCGTCTTCAGTGACCCACACCACCTGGCCATTCTCCAGTCGAGCCTCATAACTCAGGGCCGGTGACATACCTCGCAGGGCCAGTTCGCGAACCTGTCCAGCGAGTTCCGGGCTGTCCACCAGCACCCCGACTTCAGTGTTCCAGAGCACCGAGCGCGGATCGAAGTTGAATGAGCCAATGAACGTCTTTTGCCGGTCAAAGATTATCGCCTTGCTGTGCAGGCTGGAATCAGAGCCGCGGGAGGCGGCGCTGTGGAACAGGTTCGGACCACTGCCACCGTGCTCGCCGGGCTGGCGGCGCAACTCGAACAGCTTTACGCCATGTTCCAGCAACGCCTTGCGATAAGGTGCGTAACCACCGTGTACGGCCGGCACGTCGGTGGCGTCCAGGGAATTGGTCAGCAAGCTGACCGAAACCCCGTCATCTGCGCGTCCCGTCAGGTAGACCAGCCCCGTTTGGCCTGGGACGAAATAGGCCGAGATCATGATCAGCTCGTTACTGACGCCTTGTAACTCGGGCGCCAGTTGGGTGGTCAGCAGCAGTTGCGGATTCGGCTCGTCCTTGGCCAGCACCTTGCTCGGTGCGTCCCACAACGCCTGGTTCCAGGCCCAGATCAATTCGCGCCGCCAAACGTCCAGCCGTGGGTGGGTCTGGTAAATCTTCAGTTGCTGGTACAGCGCATAGTTCTGTTGGCGGGTGCCTTCCAGCGACTCTTGCAGTCGCAGTCGGGTATTGGCCAGGTCCTTTGCCGTGGGTTTGCCCGAGACAAACTCATCGATCGGTTTGCTCAGGGCGCTGTTCCAGTACTGGTCGAAACTGTGCCCGAGCTGCTCGGCCACCGGGCCGATGCCGAGCATGTCGATGTCGGTGAAGTTCAGATCGGGTTGGGCGTCGAAGTATTCATCGCCCAGATTACGGCCACCGACAATGGCTGCACTGTTATCCGCCAGCCACAGCTTGTTGTGCATGCGCCGATGCTGAAGTGACAGGTTGAACAGCCGCCCCATAGTGCGGGTCAGCCCGGTGCTGCGGCCCAGGTGCAGCGGGTTGAACAGGCGAATATGAATCTGCGGATGCGCAGCAAGGGTGGCGATGATCTGGTCCAGGCCATCGCTGGTGGTGTCATCGAGCAGAATGCGTATGCGCACACCGCGGTCGGCGGCCTTGAGCAGCTCCGCCGCCAGCAACCGTGTGCTGACACCGTCGTGGACGATGTAGTACTGCAAGTCGAGGCTGCTTTGCGCATTGCGAATCAGCTCGGCACGCGCCATGAAGGCTTCGCTGCTGTTGGGCAGCAGGCGGAAGCCGGAGCGGCCCTGATACGCCGCAGCCTGTGCCTGGATCGAACGCCCGAATGCAGAGTTCGCCGCCGGCAACGCCTGGCTCGGCTCGTGATGTACGGTGAGAGAGGTGCAGCCGCTCAGTAGCGAGACGAGCGGCAGAAAAAACAGGGCTTGTCTGGGGCGCAAATCGGAGTTTCCGCGAATGGGCAGGATTCGGAGTATGGCACGGCATTTGGCAATGCTCCGTGAATGCTCAAGCGTTGATTGATGGCGTTATTTGTCCTCGTGATGCTCGGCCAGTAGCTTGATTGCCGCCGCGCCGACCTTGCGCACCGCCTCTTCAACCTGCGGTGTCGGTTTGGCCGAGTAGTTCATGCGCAGGCAATTGCGGTACTTGCCCGAGGCGGAAAAAATACTGCCAACGGCAATCTGTACGCCTTGGTCGATCAGAGCACGATTCAGTTTCATGGTATCGAAGCCTTCCGGCAGTTCGACCCAAAGCATGAAGCTGCCTTGCGGACGGCTGGCTCGGGTGCCAGCGGGAAAATACCGGCTGACCCAGTCAAGCATCAGGTCGCGATTGCGCTGGTATTGCGTGCGCATCCGCCGCAAATGCGGTTCGAAATGACCGCCCTTGAGGAATTCGGCGATGGCAATTTGTGGCTGCGGGGCAGTGGAGCCGGTGCTGATGTATTTCATGTGCAACACCCGCTCCAGATACCGGCCCGGCGCGACCCAGCCGATACGCAGCCCTGGCGCCAAGGTCTTGGAGAACGAGCTGCAGAGCAGGACGCGGCCGTCTTCGTCGAAGGACTTGATCGTGCGGGGACGCGGGTAGGTGTAGGCCAGTTCGCCATACACATCGTCTTCGATGATTGCCACGTCGAAGCGCTGTGCCAGGGTCAGCAGCGCCCGTTTGCGTGCCTCCGGCATGATGTAGCCCAGCGGGTTGTTGCAGTTGGGGGTCAACTGTATGGCTTTGATCGGCCACTGTTCCAGCGCCAGTTCCAACGCCTCGAGACTGATCCCGGTAATCGGGTCGGTGGGAATCTCCAGGGCTTTCATGCCCAGTCCTTTGAGGGTTTGCATGGCACCGTGAAAGCTCGGCGAGTCGACGGCCACGATGTCGCCCGGCTCGCAGATCGCGCGAATGCTGGTGGACAGCGCTTCGTGGCAGCCGGTGGTGATCACCAGGTCGTTGGCGCTCAGCTGACAGCCGGAGTCGAGCATCAGGCGGGCAATCTGTTCGCGCAGTTCGAGAATGCCGTAGATGTTGTCGTAATACAGGCCGGGCATGTCCTGACGCCGACTGATCCGCGCCAACCCGCGCAGCAGAGGCTTCATGGTTGGCGTGGTGACGTCCGGCATGCCGCGACCGAGCTGCACGATGTCTTTACGCGGGACGGCGCGAATCAGCTCCAGCACCTGATCCCACTGGGAAATGTCCACCGGACGCTGAGCCGGGCGGCCAACGACAGGCAACTCCGGCAGCTCGCGCCCAACCGGAACGAAGTAGCCGGATTTCGGCTTCGGCATTGCCAGCCCGCTGTCCTCCAGCACCCGATAAGCCTGCTGCACCGTGCTCAGGCTGACCCCGTGCTCGACGCTCAGTGCCCGCACTGACGGCAGTCGGTCACCAGGACGGTAGAAGCCCTGTTCGATACGCGTGCCGAGCAATTCGGCGAGGTTGACGTAAAGGGTCATGGTGCAGCCTCGGTGAAGAGATTCAGTGGACCAGTACAGATGGGGCAAAAATACAGGATTCAGTCGCTAAAACGGGAAATCTGTATGGAAGTAATACAATCCCTTTGAATCTGTAACGGTTTTGCCGGCCCGCGCATCATGGAATCTCTGGCGACCCAAGTAAACAGGAGCAATAAAAATGAACGGCTTGAGCGATGTGCGGCTGACGTTACACAGTCAGGAACTGGAGGCAGGGCAGGAATGGGGTATGCGCGCGGCAACGATGCGCAATGCCCCGTCCGGTCTCGGTCGCTGGGGACTGTTCTGGCATCGTCTGCACACGCGCAAGGCCTTGCTTGAGCTTTCGCCCGAGCAGCTGCGCGATGTGGGGTTGAGTCGTGAACAGGCGCGGGAGGAGGGGCTCAAACCCTTTTGGAGGGTCTGAGTGTGATAGCGCCCTCTCGATCGAATCGCGAGCAAGCTCGCTCCCACAGGGGGGTATCTGTGAGCACACATCCTGTGAGCAACAGAGACCAAATGTGGGAGCGAGCCTGCTCGCGATGAGGCCGGTAAGAACACAGGCCAGCTTTCAGACCAACTCTTTCATCCGGTGCCACAACATCCCCAGCGCCAACAACGGCGAGCGCAAATACTTCCCGCCCGGAAAGGTCATGTGCGGCACCTTGGCGAACAGGTCGAAACCGCCGCCTTGCTGACCGCTGATGGCTTCGGCCAGCAGCTTGCCGGCCAGGTGGGTGGCGTTCAGCCCATGACCGGAGTAGGCCTGGGCGTAATACACATTCGGCTGGTCCTTGAGCCGGCCGATCTGCGGCAGGCGGTTGGCGCCGATGCCAATCATCCCGCCCCATTGATAGTCGATCTTCACCCCGGCCAGTTGCGGGAAGACGTCGAGCATCTTCGGGCGCATATACGCGCCGATGTCCGACGGATCACGACCGGAATAGTGGCAGGCGCCGCCGAACAGCAAGCGCCGATCCGCCGAGAGCCGGTAGTAGTCCAGCGCCACTCGCTGATCGCAGACCGCCATGTTCTGCGGCAGCAATGCGTGGGCCTGCGCTGCGCTCAAGGGTTCGGTGGCGATGATGTAACTGCCGGCGGGCAGCACTTTGCCGCTGAGCTCGGGGTTAAGGTTGTTGAGGTAGGCGTTGCAGCCCAGCACCAGGGTCCTGGCGCGGACCGTGCCTTGCGCCGTGTGAACCTTGACCTCGCTGCCATAGTCGATGCGGGTCACGGCCGATTGTTCGAACAGCTTCACGCCCAGTTGCTGCGCCGCAGCGGCTTCGCCCAAGGCCAGGTTCAACGGGTGCAGATGCCCGGAACCCATGTCGATCAAGCCACCGACATAGCGGTCGGAACCGACCACGCTGTGCATTTCATTGGCTTGCAGCAACCGGGTTTCATATCGATAGCCGAGGCTGCGCAACTCGGCCGCGTCTTCGGCGAAACCTTCAAGGTCGCGAGGTTTGTTGGCCAGGTCGCAGTAACCCCAGGTCAGGTCGCAGGCGATCTGAAAATGCTCGATCCGTTGCCGGACGATTTCCACCGCTTCCAGGCCCATGAGCTTCATCTGGCGAACGCCGTCCGTGCCGATCACCTCGGCAAACTGATCGAGGCCATGACCCACGCCGCGAATCAGTTGCCCGCCGTTGCGCCCACTGGCGCCCCAGCCGATCTTGCGCGCTTCGAGCAACACCACGCTGAGGCCGCGTTCGGCCAGCTCGATGGCAGTGTTCAGCCCGGAGAACCCGCCGCCCACCACGCACACGTCCGCCAGCAGTTCGCCTTTGAGCGCCGGATAATCGGGCTGCGGCAGGCTGCTGGCGGCGTAGTAAGACGCCGTGTGCCGGTGGTTCGGGGCAGGTTGCGGAACGCGGGCGTTCATGTGCGTCATCCGGGTTTCGTGTGTTTAGTAAATTTTACGGAGCATAAGCCGGACCTTTCGGCGTGGGCAACATTGGTCGGCTTACGCTGTCTGGCGTGAGGCTTTTAGGGCAAAATCCCACCTCGTTCACTTTCCCGGTACTCGCTTCGATGAGCTGCAACAGTCAGAAAATCCGCGCTCTTCGTCAGCAAATCCCCTCGTTCGAGTGCGTGCCCGGCTGCCATGACTGCTGTGGCCCGGTGACCACTTCACCAGAAGAAATGTCGCGCCTGCCGCGTAAGACAAGGGCCGAGCAGGACGCTGCGATGGACGAACTGAACTGCGTGCACCTGGGCCCCGATGGCTGCACGGTGTATGACGAGCGGCCGTTGATCTGTCGGTTGTTCGGCACCACCAAGACCTTGCCATGCCCCAATGGCCGCCGCCCGGTGGAGTTGATTCACCCTCGGGTCGAGAAGCAGATCCATGAATACATGGCCAGCACCCGGCAAGTCCTCGTTTAGAAGCACCGTTGCTTCAGGTAGACCGAGTCGCTTCAATCGCGAGCAAGCTCGCTCCCACATTGGGGCCTTGCCGTACACAAAACAGTGCCCACTGAAAATCTACTGTGGGAGCGAGCTTGCTCGCGATGGCGCCCGCTCAGGCAACCATTTCCTCAGACCTGACCTCAATCCGGAATCGGCAAACTCAGGCTCTCTTTCACTTCTTCCATCACGATATAGCTCTTGGACTCACGCACGTGGGGCAATTTGAGCAGGATGTCGCCCAGCAGTTTGCGGTACGAGGCCATCTCGGAAATCCGCGCCTTCACCAGGTAGTCGAAATCCCCTGACACCAGGTGGCATTCCAGTACGTGCGGCAGTTTCAGCACGGCGCGTCGGAACTCTTCAAAGGTATCGCCGGACTTGTAGTCGAGGCTGATCTCGACGAACACCAGCAGGCTGCCCTTGAGGTGCTGCGGGTTGAGCCGGGCGTTGTAGCCCATGATGATCCCTTCGCGCTCCAGGCGTCGCACCCGCTCAGTGCAGGGTGTGGTCGACAATCCGACTTTTTCCCCTAGCTCGGTAAACGAAATCCGCCCGTCTGCCTGAAGGATGCGCAGGATATTACGGTCGATCTTGTCCAGCTCGCGCTTGGTCTGAGTATTGGTCCGCATAGGGGATGCGCCTCCGTAAAAAGGGATTTTGCCGAGAATTGTCGCCAAATATAGGCACTTATATAGTGAAAAGCACTGGCCAATGTTTTTTACACTGCGCACATCTGTGATTTGAACAACAAACGTCAGCGGTAAGCCGCGATGAGGGATACGAAAATGCGCGTTCTGGTCTTGGGTAGCGGCGTCATCGGTACCGCCAGTGCCTACTATCTGGCTCGGGCCGGGTTTGAAGTAACGGTTGTAGACCGTCAGCCGGCTGCTGCCATGGAAACCAGTTTCGCCAACGCCGGCCAGGTCTCGCCGGGTTATGCCTCGCCGTGGGCCGCGCCGGGCGTGCCGCTCAAAGCCATCAAATGGCTGCTGCAACGCCACGCACCGCTGGCGATCAAGGCCACCGCCGATATAGACCAGTACCTGTGGATGGCGCAGATGCTGCGCAACTGCACCGCCAACCGTTATGCGGTGAACAAGGAGCGCATGGTCCGTCTGTCCGAGTACAGCCGTGACTGCCTCGATGAACTGCGTGCTGAAACCGGCATTGCCTACGAAGGCCGCACCCTGGGGACCACTCAACTGTTCCGCACTCAGGCGCAGCTGGATGGCGCGGCAAAGGACATTGCCGTCCTGAAAGAGTCCGGCGTGCCCTTTGAACTGCTCGACCGCGCCGGCATTGCCCGGGTCGAACCGGCGCTGGCCAGTGTGACCGATATCCTCGCCGGTGCCTTGCGCCTGCCGAACGACCAGACCGGTGACTGCCAGATCTTCACCACGCGCCTGGCCGAAATGGCCGTGAAACTGGGCGTGGAATTCCGCTTTGACCAGGACATTCAGCGCCTCGACTACACCGGTGACCGGATTAACGGCGTGTGGATCGACGGCAAGCTGGAAACCGCGGACCGCTACGTATTGGCGCTCGGCAGCTACTCGCCGAAGTTGCTCAAGCCGTTGGGCATCAAGGCCCCGGTGTACCCGCTCAAGGGCTACTCGCTGACCGTGCCGATCACAAATCCGGCGATGGCCCCGACGTCGACTATTCTCGACGAGACCTACAAGGTTGCGATCACCCGTTTCGACACCCGCATTCGTGTCGGCGGCATGGCTGAGATAGCCGGTTTTGACCTGTCGCTGAACCCGCGTCGACGCGAAACGCTGGAGATGATCGTCAACGATCTTTATCCTCAGGGCGGCGACCTGGCCGAGGCGAGTTTCTGGACCGGTCTGCGTCCGACCACACCGGACGGCACGCCGATCGTTGGCGCCACGCCGTTCAAGAACCTGTTCCTGAACACCGGTCACGGCACGCTCGGCTGGACCATGGCGTGTGGCTCCGGCCGCTTGCTGGCTGACCTGATGGCGAAGAAAACGCCGCAGATCAGTGCCGAAGGCCTCGATATTTCCCGTTATGGCAACACCCCAAAGGAGTCTGAAAAACATGTCAATCCAGCGCCAGCTCACCAATGAGCGCATGAGCCAGATCGTTGTCCACAACGGTACCGTGTATCTGGCCGGGCAAGTCGGCGACGACATGAATGCCGGGATTGAACAGCAGACTCGTGAAACCCTCGCCAACATCGAGCGTTTGCTGGATCTGGCCGGGACTGACAAAACCAAACTGCTGTCGGTGACGATTTACCTGAAGGACATTGATGCCCATTTCAAGGGCATGAACAGTGTCTGGGACAGCTGGCTGCCAAAGAACGTCGCGCCCGCCCGTGCGACGGTCGAAGCCAAACTGTGCGAACCGGAGATCCTGGTTGAGTTGTCGGTAGTGGCTGCTCTGCCTTAAGCAACGATCCCTCTCCCGGTGCTGTTGGCGGTTCACGCTGTCAGCCAGCGCCGGTTTTTTCTTCCTCATGACCGCCTAGAAGTCTGCCGCCATGCGTCCTGCCCGTGCCCTGATCGATCTTCAAGCCCTGCGTCATAACTATCAATTGGCCCGCGAAGTCTCGGGGGCGCGCGCCCTCGCGGTGATCAAGGCCGATGCCTACGGCCATGGCGCGGTGCGCTGTGCCCAGGCCCTGGAGGCCGAGGCGGACGGTTTCGCCGTGGCTTGCATCGAAGAAGCCCTGGAGCTGCGCGCTGCCGGTATTCGTGCGCCGGTCCTGCTGCTCGAAGGCTTTTTCGAAGCCGATGAGCTGTCGCTGATCGTTGAGCATGATTTCTGGTGTGTGGTGCATTCGTTGTGGCAGCTCGAAGCGATCGAGAAAGCCGCGTTGAGCAAGCCGATCACGGTCTGGCTCAAGCTTGATTCGGGCATGCATCGGGTCGGCCTGCATCCAGCGGATTATCAGGCGGCGTATCAACGTTTGCTGGCCAGCGGCAAGGTCTCGAAGATCGTGCTGATGAGTCACTTTGCGCGTGCCGACGAGCTGCATAGCAGTAGCGCGGCGGAACAGGTTGCGGTGTTTGAAGCGGCGCGCCAGGGCTTGTCGGCGCAAGTCAGCTTGTGTAACTCGCCGGCGGTGCTGGGCTGGCCGCAGGTGCCGAGCGATTGGGTTCGCCCCGGCATCATGCTCTATGGCGCGACACCTTTTGAAGAAGCCAATCCCGTAGCGGCACGCTTGCAACCGGTGATGACCCTGGAATCGAAAGTCATCAGCGTGCGCGAATTGCCGGCCGGCGAACCGGTGGGCTATGGGGCGAAGTTCATCACCCAGAAGCCGATGCGCATCGGCGTGGTTGCCATGGGCTATGCCGACGGTTATCCGCGTCAGGCGCCTACCGGCACGCCGGTGTTGGTGGCCGGGCAGCGCAGCCAGTTGCTCGGGCGGGTGTCGATGGACATGCTCTGCATCGATTTGACCGATGTGCCGCAGGCCGGCCTCGGTTCTACCGTCGAATTGTGGGGTAAAAACATTCTGGCCAGCGACGTCGCCATGGCGGCCGGGACCATTCCCTACCAGATCTTCTGCAACCTGCGTCGCGTGCCACGGCTCTATTCCGGGAGCTGAGGCAGGCTGCCGAGACCGGAAGTCGCTTTACTGAACGGGATTCAGACCCAAGTGTTGTAAATACTGAACGCTGTCGCCATGATAACGCTCACTATCTACACAATCTGAATCCTGGGAGGCTAATGCATTGGACGTCGGTGAACGACTGCAATCGATCCGTAAACTGAAAGGTCTATCCCAGCGAGAGCTCGCCAAGCGGGCAGGCGTTACCAATAGCACCATTTCAATGATCGAGAAAAACAGCGTCAGCCCCTCGATCAGTTCGCTGAGGAAGGTCCTTGGCGGCATCCCCATGTCCATGGTCGAGTTCTTTTCCGAAGAGATTCTTCAGGAAAAACCGACGCAGATCGTCTACAAAGCCAATGAGCTGATCGATATTTCCGATGGCGCCGTGACCATGAAACTGGTCGGCAAGGCTCATCCGAGCCGCGCTATCGCGTTCCTCAACGAGATCTACCCGCCAGGCGCCGATACCGGTGAAGAGATGCTCACCCATGAGGGCGAGGAAACCGGGATTCTGCTCGAAGGCCGCCTTGAGCTGGTGGTCGGGCTTGAGACATTCGTGCTCGAGGCCGGGGACAGCTACTATTTCGAAAGCACCAAACCGCACCGTTTTCGAAATCCGTTCGATGCGCCAGCGCGACTAATCAGCGCAGCCACACCGGCGAATTTCTAGGAAAAGAGGCGTCCGGCAAGGTTTTGCGAGTCGCCCCATGCTGTATTTCGCCACGACGTAATACCCCTAGGACTTTAGGGTTGTTTCAGTGTGGCGGGCTTACCGCTATACTTGCGCCCGCCTGCGAAACCGTGGCCGTGGGCGTGACTAGCCACCATTGAGGGTGTACGCGTGAATCTAATTATGAAAATGCTGGCCGCACCAGCAACCGTATTGGCCCTTTGGGCAGTCAGCGCTCAGGCGTCGACCACTGACGATATCGCCAAGCGCCTTGAGCCCGTCGGCCAGGTCTGTGTACAAGGCCAGGAGTGCAAGGGGATGGAAGTCGCCGCTTCGGTAGGCGGCGGTGCAGCGAAGACTCCCGATGAAATCATTGCCAAACATTGCAATGCTTGCCATGGCACGGGTCTGCTGGGCGCACCGAAAATCGGTGATGCTGCAGACTGGAAAAAACGCGCCGACAAAGAAGGCGGCACTGCTGCTGGCCTGGCGAAAGTAGCGTTGACAGGTCTCAACGCGATGCCACCAAAAGGCACCTGCAGCGACTGCGAAGTGAAAGACCTTGAAGGCGCCATCCAGAAGATGTCCGGCCTGAAATAAGCCCCGTCTTCAGCGAAAAAGCCGCTTGCGAGCGGCTTTTTTGTACCTGGGATTTGACCTCGAGACTGGTCATCGCGATCAGGACGCGGCAAGCTCGAACCGACCTCAATTCATGGACAGGTCGGGAGGGTCTGATGGTGCAGTCGGTATCAATCGAACAGGCAGTCGATGATGTGCTCGCACGTTTGCCAGCGCATATACACCTCGGCCTGCCGCTGGGGCTGGGCAAACCCAACCGCTTCGTCAACGCGCTCTATCGGCGCATCGCCCGGTTGCCCGAGCGGCAACTGACGGTCTACACCGCGTTGAGCCTGGGTCGTCCGTCATTGGGCGACGGCTTGCAGCGACGCTTTCTGGAACCCTTCATCGAGCGCGTGTTTGGCGACTATCCCGAGCTGGATTTTCTCGCCGACCTGCAGCGTGACAGCCTCCCGGCGAACATTCGCATCGAGCAGTTCTTCATGCAGCCCGGCAGCTTGCTGCACAGCGCATCAGCGCAGCAGGATTACGTCAGCAGCAACTACAGCCACGCCGCCCGGGACATCAATGCCGCCGGGTTGAACCTGGTGGCGCAACTGATGGCTCATGATCCGCAACAGCCGGATCGACTGAGCCTGAGCTGCAACCCGGACATCACCCTCGACCTGTTGCCGATGATCGCCAAACGCCGCGCTGCCGGGGAAACCATCCTGCTGCTCGGCCAGGTCCACCGGGATCTGCCGTACATGCCGGGAGACTCGGAAGTCGAGCGCGAGGCGTTCGATTTGCTGATCGACGAGGAGGAGGGCAGCACGCTGTTTTCCACACCGAACATGCCGGTGGGCGTTCAGGATCATTTCATCGGCCTGCACGCCAGCACCCTGGTGCGGGACGGCGGAACCCTGCAAATCGGCATCGGTGCCATGGGCGATGCGCTGACCGCCGCGTTGCTGGCTCGGCAGGCGGATAACGACGGCTACCGGGCGCTGCTCACGGACCTTGATGCGCATGACTGGACGTCACTGATTAACCGTGAAGGCGGCGTGGAGCCCTTCGCCAAGGGGCTTTATGGTTGCAGTGAGATGTTCGTCAACGGGCTACTGGCGTTGTCCGACGCCGGAATCGTGCGTCGCAAGGTTTATCCGAGCGTCGCCCTGCAACAACACGCCAATGCCGGCACTCTGGATGAATCGGCTCAGGTAGGCGGCATCTCGATTCACGGTGGATTTTTCCTCGGGCCACGCAGTTTCTATCAGCGACTGCGGGATTTGCCTCACAGCAAACTTGCTGAATTCAACATGACCGCCATCAGCTACATCAACGAGTTGTATGGCCATGAAGAGCTCAAGCGTTTGCAGCGTCTGGATGCGCGCTTTATCAACAGTGCGTTCACCATGACCTTGATGGGTGCCGGGGTCGCTGATCAGTTGGAAGACGGGCGGGTGCTCAGCGGTGTCGGCGGGCAATACAATTTCGTCGTCCAGGGCCATGCGCTGGAAGGCGCGCGCTCGATTCTGATCCTGCGCAGCTGGCGTGAGTCGGGCGGTGAAGTGAGCTCGAACATGGTCTGGGAGTACGGCCACTGCACGATTCCACGGCACTTGCGCGACATAGTGATCACCGAATACGGCATCGCCGATTTACGCGGCAAGACCGACGCCAAGGTGATCGAAGCGTTGCTCAACATCAGCGACTCACGCTTCCAGCCAGGCTTGATCGAACAGGCGCAGAAGGCCGGCAAATTGCCGAAGGATTTTCGCCTCGATCCGCGTTTCACCGACAACAGCCCACAGCGCTTGCAGGCGATTGCTGCACGGCACCCTCGGTTGTTTCCGGAGTATCCGCTGGGCAGCGATTTCAGCAGCGAAGAGCGGGATGTGTTGCGGGCGCTGAACTGGCTCAAGAGCAAGTTCAAACTCACCGAGATTCTGGAGTTGGGCAAGGCAGCGCTGGATGCGCCGGAACCCTCGGAGTACCCGGTTCATCTGGAGCGGATGCAACTGACGAAGCCTGAGGGCTTGAAGGAGGATCTGTATCAGCGGTTGCTGTTGGCAGGCCTGAAGGCCACCGCGCATTAACGATCAAACAAGTGAACCCTGTGGGAGCGAGCTTGCTCGCGATGGCGGTGTAACAGTCGACATAGATGTTGAATGTTATGACCTCATCGCGAGCAAGCTCGCTCCCACAGGGGGGATATGCGGTGTGGCGGGTTATTCGATAAAGGTGACGACGCCGTCGGCCAGGGATTTGACCCGGGCCAGGGATTCGACGCGGTAGCCTTGCGCGTCCAGCTCGGCGCGGCCGCCCTGGAACGACTTCTCGATCACGATACCCAGGCCTGCCACGGTAGCGCCGGCCTGTTTGATGATCGAGATCAGCGCCTGCGACGCCTTACCGTTGGCCAGGAAGTCGTCGATGATCAGCACGCGGTCGCTGCTGGTCAGATGACGTGGAGAAATGGCCACGGTGCTTTCGGTCTGCTTGGTGAACGAGTAGACGGTCGCCGACAGCAGGTTTTCAGTCAGGGTCAGGGACTGGTGCTTGCGGGCGAAGATCACCGGCACGCCGAGGTTCAGACCGGTCATGATCGCCGGAGCAATGCCCGACGCCTCGATGGTGACGATCTTGGTGATCCCCGAATCCTTGAACAGCGTGGCGAATTCATCGCCGATCAGCTTCATCAATTGCGGGTCGATCTGGTGGTTCAGAAAGGCGTCGACTTTCAGGACCTGGTCGGAAAGCACGATGCCTTCTTCGCGAATTTTCTTGTGCAGTGCTTCCACAACAGCTTCCTCTGTTGGCGCTACGGGCGCCGAAAGTAGATTGAAAAGTAGCCGATTCTAGCGTTTTAACATCGCGCGTATATCCGCCAATGCGCTATTGCCACGCACGGCTTTGACTTCGGTCGGCGTGTCGTCGTTGCCTTCCCACGCCAGGTCGTCCGGCGGCAGTTCATCGAGGAAACGGCTCGGCGAGCAGTCGATGATTTCGCCGTACTGTTTGCGCTTGGCGGCAAAGGTGAACGCCAGGGTCTGGCGTGCACGGGTAATCCCGACGTAGGCCAAACGGCGTTCTTCTTCGATGGTGTCGGCTTCGATGCTGGAGCGGTGCGGGAGGATTTCCTCTTCCATGCCCATGATGAACACGTAGGGGAATTCCAGGCCCTTGGAGGCGTGCAAGGTCATCATCTGCACGCCTTCGGCACCGTCTTCCTCTTCCTGCTGGCGTTCGAGCATGTCGCGCAAGACCAGCTTGCCGATCGCGTCTTCGACGGTCATTTCGCCGTCTTCGTCTTTTTCCAGGGTGTTCTTCAGCGCCTCGATCAGGAACCAGACGTTACCCATGCGGTAGTCGGCGGCCTTGTCGCTGGAGCTGTTGGTGCGCAGCCAGTTCTCGTAGTCGATGTCCATGACCATGCTGCGCAGGGCGGAGATCGGGTCTTCGCCGGCACACTGCTCGCGCACGCGGTCCATGAAGCGCTTGAAGCGCGCCAGACGATCGGTGAAGCGGCTGTCCAGGTGCTCGCCCAGGCCGATTTCATCGGTCGCGGCATACATCGAGATCTTGCGTTCGGTCGCGTAGTTACCGAGCTTCTCCAGCGTGGTCGAACCGATTTCCCGGCGTGGGACGTTGATCACCCGCAGGAAGGCGTTGTCGTCATCCGGGTTCACGATCAGGCGGAAGTAGGCCATCAGGTCTTTGACTTCCTGACGTCCGAAGAAGCTGTTACCACCGGAAAGTCGATAAGGGACCTGATGGTGTTGCAGCTTCAGCTCGATCAGCTTGGCCTGGTAGTTACCGCGGTAGAGGATCGCGAAATCGCTGTACGGGCGGTCGGTGCGCAGGTGCAGGCTGAGGATTTCCACGGCCACGCGCTCGGCTTCGGCGTCTTCGTTGCGGCAGCGGATCACCCGGATCTCGTCGCCGTGGCCCATCTCGCTCCACAGCTGTTTTTCAAACTCGTGGGGGTTGTTCGAGATCAACACGTTGGCGCAGCGCAGGATGCGGCTGGTGGAGCGGTAGTTTTGCTCCAGCATCACCACTTTCAAGGACGGATAGTCGTCCTTGAGCAGCATCAGGTTTTCCGGGCGGGCGCCGCGCCAGGCGTAGATCGACTGGTCGTCGTCGCCCACCACGGTGAACTGGTTTCGGGTGCCGATCAGCAATTTCACCAGCAGGTACTGGCTGGCGTTGGTGTCCTGATATTCGTCCACCAGCAGGTAGCGGACTTTGTTCTGCCACTTTTCGAGAATGTCGGCGTGTTCCTGGAACAGCTTCACCGGCAACAGGATCAGGTCGTCGAAGTCCACCGCGTTGAACGCCTTGAGCGTGCGCTGGTAGTGGGTGTAGACGATGGCGGCGGTCTGCTCCTTGGGATTACGGGCGTTTTCCAGGGCTTCGGGCGGCAGGATCAGGTCGTTTTTCCAGGCGCCGATCATGTTCTTGATCTCGTCGACGCCATCGTCGCCCGAATATTCCTTCTGCATGATGTCGGTCATCAGGGCTTTGACGTCGGTCTCGTCGAAAATCGAGAAACCCGGTTTGTAGCCCAGCCGCACATGCTCCTTGCGGATGATGTTCAGCCCAAGGTTGTGGAACGTGCACACCGTCAAACCGCGTCCTTCACCACCCTTGAGCAAGGTGCCGACCCGCTCCTTCATCTCGCGCGCGGCCTTGTTGGTAAAGGTCATGGCGACGATGTACTGGGCGCGAATGCCACAGCTCTGGATCAGGTGGGCGATTTTTCGGGTGATTACACTGGTCTTGCCGGAGCCAGCACCGGCGAGCACCAAAAGAGGGCCGCCGACGTAGCTCACGGCTTCTTGCTGCCGGGGATTGAGTCGGGACATGACGGAAAAGGGAGTCGTTTGCGAAAAGGGCGGGCATTTTAACAGGATGCACAGATTCTGCCGCCTCTCTCCGACTTGTGACGTACCACGCTATCTAAATTTGCCGGTTTTGTTACTTTCCCGCAGGATGCGTGCTGAATTGGCGACTAATGTTTGATTCACAGCGGTACAACAGAGTGTTTGATAATCAATATCATTGGTCATTGCTTATCTGCGCGTCATAATGCCCGCCGCCAACATCTTTTGCAGAGTCTAGGGAGCTAGCTTGTCTACGCCTGTCGAACCCTTGCGTTTGCTGCTACTGGCCGAAGAGCCAGCGTGGGCAGCGTTGTTACGCGAGTGTCTGGCTCCTATGGGGAGCTCGGCTGTGTTGATCAGTGCACCGACCTGGGAGTCGGTGAGCAGTCTATTTGCTGACAACCGCAGTGCGGTCCTGTTGACCATTCCGGCACTTCAACCGGAGCCGGGCCGTTGTAGCTTGCCGACGGTGCTGTTGCTCGAACATGAACCGTCCACCCCGCCGGACGGTGTCAGCGACTGGCTGGTTCGCGATGCGCTGGATGTGGATACATTGCGCCGAAGCCTGCGCCATGTGCGTGAGCGCGGCGTGCTCGAAAACACCCTGCAGCGCCTCGCCGAGCAGGACCCGCTGACGGGCATTGCCAACCGCCAGGGGTTTCAGACCCTGCTGGCGGCGCGTCTGGCGGAAAACGACGGCCGTGGCCTGGCGCTGGGGCACCTCGATCTCGATAACTTCCGACACGCCAACGACGCCCTCGGCCACCAGGCCGGTGACCGGTTGATCCTGCAAGTAGTCTCGCGGCTCAAGAGCCAGCTTGAGGCCGGCGATCAACTGGCGCGTCTGGGCAGCGACGAATTCGCCTTGCTCATCGACACCCGCCGCGCACCGCAACGCGCCGAGTGGATGGCCGAACGCATCACCGAAGTCATGGCCGAACCCTACTGGGTCGACGGCGAAAGCCTGTTGATCGGCTGTAGCCTGGGCATCGCCCACGCGCGGGCGCAGGCGGGCGCCGACCCGCTGATGTGGCACGCACACATCGCCATGCAGCAGGCCAAAAGCACTCAAGGCTGCACCTTCCATATCTTCAATGAACGCATCAACCGCAACGCGCGCAGCCTCGCCGATCTTGAAAGCGAACTGCGCCGGGCTTTGCGCCGCGATGAGCTGGAATTGCATTACCAGCCGCGGTTGAACCTCGACGATGGGCAAATCGTCGGCCTCGAGGCTCTGGTGCGCTGGCGCCATGGCGAGCGCGGGCTGCTGCCGCCGAGCGAGTTCGTGCCGCTGGCCGAGCAGAGCGGTTTGATCGTGCCGTTGGGGTACTGGGTGATTTCCCGTGCCTTGCGCGACATGCAGGCGTTGCGCGAACGCGGTCTGCCGCCGTTGCACATGGCCGTCAACCTGTCGTTCCGGCAATTCCAGGACAGCCAGTTGCTGTCGACATTGAGCCGGTTGATTGCCGAGCGCGGGGTTGAAGCGCAGTGGCTGGAGTTCGAACTGACGGAAACCGCCGTGATGCGTCGCAGCGATCTGGTCAAACAGACCATGGATGCTTTGGGGCGTCTGGGCGTGCGTTTCTCCCTGGACGATTTCGGCACCGGTTTCTCGTCGTTCGTGCACCTCAACAGCCTGCCGATTGCCTTGCTGAAGATCGACAAGAGCTTTGTTGGTGGCATGGAGACGCGTGAGGAAAATCGCAAGCTGGTCCACGCGATGATCAACCTGGCCCACAACCTCAACCTGGAAGTGGTCGCCGAGGGCGTTGAAACCGCTGAACAGCTTGAGCTGCTGCGAGGCTTTGGTTGCGATCAGGTGCAGGGTTACCTGATCAGCAAGCCGTTGCCGTTGGCGGAGTTGGTTGAGTATCTGGACTTCGGCAGCAGCCAGCAGGCGCTGGAAGTGATGGTTTAACCCTTTCTCCCGACACCACAAACCCATGTGGGAGCGAGCTTGCTCGCGATGAGGGCCTGACATTCAACCATGGGGTGCCTGTCAGACCGCTATCGCGAGCAAGCTCGCTCCCACAGGGTTCTCAGTCTGGCTGAATCACCTGAAAACCCGGCTGTGACGACGGCTCACGCCGGATCATCCGCTTCATCTTCCATTCGAACGCCAGCGTCAGGCTCACGGCCGAGCACGCCAGCCCCAGCGCCAGGCCCCACCAGACGCCGGTCGGGCCCCAATGGAGGTGGAAAGCCATCCACCACGCAGCCGGAGCGCCGATTAGCCAATAGCAGGCGAGGCCGACCAGGAAGGTGGTCTTGGCGTCCTTCAGGCCGCGAATACAGCCCATGGCGATGGTTTGCGTGCCGTCGAAAAACTCGAACCACGCCGCCACCATCAACAGGCTCACCGCAAGGTTGATCACCTCGCGGAACGCCGGGTCGTTTTGGTCCAGGAACAGCCCCACCAGTTGGTTCGGCAGCAGCCAGAAGACCATGGCAAACCCGAGCATCGCCGCGCCACCAAAGGCAATCCCGACCCGCCCGGCCAAGCGTGCATCAAGCAATTGCCCGGCGCCGTAGTGCTGGCCGATGCGCATGGTGATTGCGTACGAGAGCCCCGCCGGAATCATGAACGCCACCGAGACGATTTGCAGGGCGATCTGATGCGCCGCCAATTGCGTACTGCCCATGGTGCCCATGCACAAGGCGGCGAACGCAAACAGGCCGACCTCTACCGCGTAGGTGCCGCCAATCGGCAGGCCGAGACGCCACAACTCACGCAGGTACTGGCGATTGGGCCGTGACAGGCCCTTGCGCAGTGGGTACGCGTCGTAAGCCGGGTGCCGGCGAATATGCCAGGCCAGGCCCAGCGCCATGCAGTTGGCAACGATGGCCGTGACCAGGCCGATCCCCATCAAACCCATTTTCGGCAGGCCGAACATGCCGGTGATCAGCGCATAGTTGAGCAGGAAGTTGGCCACGGTCCCAATAAGGCTGATGACCATTACCGGCGTCGTCCGGCCGATGGCGCTGGTAAAACCGCGCAAGGCCATGAAGCTCAGGTAGCCGGGCAGGGCGAACGGCAGAATCAACAGGAACTGGCCGGCCGCATGCACGTTGCTTTCGGTCTGGCCGAACAGCAGCAACACCGGTTTGAGGTTCCACAGCAGCAGGCCCGCCACCAGCGCCATCAACCACGCCAGCCAAAGCCCGGCCTGGGTCAGCCGCGCGGCGCCTTCGATGTCGCCGGCGCCCTGCCGGATCGCCACCAGCGTGCCGACCGCTGCGATCACGCCAATGCAGAAAATCGACACGAACGAATAGCTCGCCGCGCCCAGACCGCCACCGGCCAAGGCTTCCGGGCTGAGCCGAGCCATCATCAAGGTATCGGTGAGGATCATCAGCATGTGCGCCAACTGCGAGGCAATCAGCGGCCCCGCCAGCCGCAGGATGGCCCAGAGTTCGGTACGTGCTGGATGCTGCATGATCATCACGCTCGTTTAGTCAGATAAATCGGGAAGGGTTGATTCTCGGCGCTCGCAAGCGTTTGCACAAAGGGATAAAAACGATTGCTGGCATGACTAAAACTCATGCTGGAGAGTTTCTGATAAGGTTTCGGGGTCGCGCTATAGGAGCTTTCCCAATGTCTCGCCGTCTTCCTCCGTTGTATGCCCTTCGCGCTTTCGAGGCCGCAGCGCGGCACAGTTCGTTTACCCGTGCTGCCGAAGAATTGTCGATCACCCAAAGCGCCGTCAGTCGCCATGTGCGTACGTTGGAGGAGCATTTTGCCTGTCGGCTGTTTCAGCGCAGCGGACGCAATCTGCAACTGACCGAGGCTGCGCGTTTGCTGCTGCCGGGCGTACGTGAAGGTTTTGGCGCACTGGAACGGGCCTGCAATACCTTGCGCGCCGAAGATGACGTCTTGCGCATGAAAGCCCCTTCAACCCTGACCATGCGCTGGCTGCTGGCGCGACTCAGCCGCTTCCGGCATTTGCAGCCGGGTAACGAGGTGCAACTGACCAGCGCCTGGATGGACGTCGACTCGGTGGACTTCAATCACGAACCGTTCGATTGCGCGGTGTTGCTGAGCAACGGGCATTTTCCACCGGATTGGGAAGCCAGTTACCTGTTCCCGGAACTGCTGATCCCGGTCGGCTCACCGAATCTGTTGAATGATCAGCCGTGGGATGTCGAGCGGCTGGCCAGCACCGAATTGCTTCACCCGACTCCCGACCGGCGTGACTGGCGTAGTTGGCTGGAATGCATGGGGCTGTCGGAGCAGGTGTCGCTCAAGGGCGGGCAGGTGTTCGACACGCTGGAATTGGGGATGATCGCCGCTGCCCGAGGTTACGGGGTGTCGATGGGCGATTTGCTGATGGTTGCCGAAGATGTGGCTCAGGGACGTCTGAGTTTGCCGTGGCCGACCGCCGTCGCCAGCGGTCTGAATTATTACCTGGTCTGGCCGAAAACCCGCCCCGGCGGTGAACGTTTGCGCCGCCTCAGCGACTTCCTCCAGGGCGAGGTCCAGGCCATGGAATTGCCGGATGTCGAGCGTCTCGGCTGAATCGATGTAGCTGCCGCCATGGCGGCCTTGATCGATATCCTTGTGAGTCGCTCAAGTATTCATCCGCGCCGCCGAATCCTTGAAAGTGGAACCTTCGTTCTGAAAGGTTTCGCGCTTCCCCTATTACTGGATATTTTGCCGAGCCACGCGACGCGATCAGGATGATCCGGCTCCTCGGCCAGGAGCTGTCATGTCTCAACCTCGTGCCCGGATCGCCTCACAATTGGGGCTTGCCCTTGCCGTCATCCTGGCGGTCGTCATCAGTGGCAGCACGGTGTTCGCCCTGCGCTCGCTGGATTCTGCCAACCTTGACACGCGTGAAGAGCATCTGGCCAGTGAGGCGCGGTTGCTGGCCGACCAGTTGAGCACTTTCCACGGCACGCTGCGCGAAAGCACCCAGCGCCTGAGCGGGTTGTTTGAAAAGCGTTTCAGCGGCGGTTTGAGTGTGCACCCGGAGCAGCCGGTGACGGTGGCGGGCGTGCAGACTCCGGGTCTGCATCTGGGCAATGAAGTGTTGAACAACAACTTCGACAAGGTCGATGAGTTCAAGCAAATGACTGCCGGCGTGGCGACGTTGTTCGTGCGCAGTGGTGAGGACTTCATTCGGGTCAGCACCTCGTTGAGCAAGCAGGACGGCACCCGTGCCATTGGCACGCTGCTCGACCATGCGCACCCGGCTTATCAGCGGCTGATGGCGGGGCAGAGCTATGTCGGCCGGGCATTGCTGTTCGATCGTTCCTACATGACTCAGTACACCCCCGTACGCGACAGCAGTGGCAAGGTGATCGCGGTGTTGTTCGTAGGTTTCGATTACACCGACGCGCAGAGCGCGCAGTTCGATAACCTCAAGCGCTTCCGCATCGGCCAGAGCGGTTCGCTGGCACTGCTCGATGAACAAAACAAATGGCTGGTGCCGCCGGCCGGTGTGCAGGGGCTGGATCAGGCGACTTCGACCATCGCCGGTTTGGCCAGGACGCCGGGGCAGGGTGCGTTCTGGAGCGACAAGTCAGAAGACTTCTACAGCGTTGCGGTGCCGTTCGAGGGCGGGCCATGGTCAGTGGTAGCGAGCATGCCGAAAAGCGAAATCCGCGCAGTGACCTGGAGCGTCGGTATCCGCCTGGCGATTGGCAGTCTGCTGGCGATGCTGCTGGCTGTGGGCGCGGCAGTCTGGCTGTTGCGCAGCAAACTGGCACCGTTGGGTGATCTGGTACGGCAGGCCGAAGCCTTGGGCGCGGGTGATCTTAGCGTGCGTTTGAACGTGTCGAGCCAGGATGAAATCGGTCAACTGGCGCGCAGCTTCAATCAGATGAGCCAAGCTTTATCGACCATGGTCGAGCACATTCGCAAGGCCTCGGAGGAGGTCAACAGTCGCGCGCAGGCATTATCCGGGTTGTCCGGCGGTGCGTATGAAGGGATGGAGCAGCAGTCCGGTGAAATCACCAGCATGGCCGGCGCCGTGGAAGAATTCAGTGCGACCTCGCTGAACATCGCTGACAACATGGGCAACACCGAGCGTCTGGCCCAGGAAAACGCACAACAGACGCGGATCGGTCGTACGTCGATGGAAGAAGCCTCTTCGTCCCTTGAGCAGATTGCTAGTGCTCTCAATAGCACGGCGACGGTGATCAACACCCTGGGTCAGCGCTCCCAGGAAATCGGCGGCATTGTCGGGGTGATTACAGCGATTGCCGATCAAACCAATTTACTGGCGCTCAACGCCGCCATCGAAGCCGCGCGTGCCGGTGAGCAAGGCCGTGGTTTTGCGGTGGTGGCAGACGAAGTGCGCAACCTCGCCTCGCGCACTCGCGAAGCGACAGACGAGATTTCCGGGATGATCCAAAGCATCCAGCAGGAAACCGGTAACGCCATCAGCACCATGGAGCAAGGCAACCTGCTGATGCGTGAAGGCCTGACGCGCAACGCCAATGTTGCGTCGGCGCTGGCGCAGATCGACGAACAAAGCCGCTCGGCCGGCCAGCAATTCGCTGCGATCACTACCGCCACCCAGGAGCAGAGCAGCACCGCGACCTTGCTCAGCAGCAACCTGCAAAGCATCGCCATGGCCAACAGCGAGCAGCGTGAAGTGGTGTCGAACCTGGCAATTACTGCCAAGGAACTGGAGAAGCTGGCGGCGGATTTGCGGCATGAGGTTGATCGTTTTCGCTGAGGCACCTCTGGAATTGTCATCGCTGGCAAGCCGGTTGTTGGCGATTGAATCCGTCGACTGAGGTTTGCGGGAGTTGCGCTGTTTTTATGCTTGCTGAAACGTTTCATCAGCGCTATAAAAACTGCACAACTCCAAGAAAGGTTTTCCCCATGACCCCGCTCAAACTGCTCGTCACTCTCGGCGCAATGACCGCTGCCTCCCACGTCATGGCCTGGGATTACGTGCTGCTCGATACCGACAAGGCTGCCCAGAACCAGCAAATCACCAGCCAACAGCTCGGTGTGAAGACCGATAAACCGTTCTCCGTGACCCTGCGCACCCTGCACGGCGGTCGGCAGGAGGGCGTCAGCATCGTCGACATTGATAACGGCACGATGAAACTCTCGGTGGTGCCGACTCGCGGGATGAACGTCCTGCAGGCGTCGGTAGGCAGTGTGCGCATGGGTTGGGATTCGCCGGTCAAGGACGTAGTCAATCCATCCTTTATTGAACTCAACGGGCGTGGCGGACTGGGCTGGCTGGAAGGCTTCAATGAACTGGTCGCGCGCTGCGGCTACGAATGGGTCGGTCACCCCGGCATGGACAACGGCGAACTGCTGACCTTGCATGGCCGCGCCGCGAACATTCCGGCCAGCAAAGTCACTTTGCACATCGATGAAAAGCCGCCGTATGCCATCAGCCTGCGCGGTGAGTTGAAAGAGCAGGCGTTCAAGAAAGTCGACTTCTCGGTGATGACTGAACTGGTCACCGAACCCGGCAGTGTGCGCTTCGCTCTCAACGACACCCTGACCAACAACGGCGACTATCCGAAGGAATACCAGGCGCTCTACCACAGCAACTTCAGCACCCCGTTCCTGGAACAGGGCGCCCGCTTCGCTGCCCCGGTGAAACAGGTGTCACCGTTCAACGACAAGGCCAAGGGGGATTTGCCCGACTGGCAAACCTACCGCGCGCCGACCAAGGACTACGACGAAACCGTCTACAACGTCGTGCCGTATGCCGATGCCAAGGGCGACACGCTGACGGTGCTGCATAACAAGGCGGGCAGCCTCGGGGTGTCGGTAGGCTTCAATACCAAGCAATTGCCGGTGTTCTCCCTGTGGAAAAACACCGATACCCAAGGCCAGGGCTATGTCACGGGGCTGGAGCCGGGGACGAGTTTTTCCTACAACCGCCGGTATCAGCGGCCACTGAACCTGGTGCCGACGATTGCGGCCAAGGAGCAGAAGCAGTTTCAGATCAGCTACAGCTTGCTGGCGGATAAAGCGGCTGTGGATAAAGCGTTGGCGCAGGTGAGTGAGATTCAGGGTGGGCGGGAGACTGAGGTGAGACAAACACCGTTGGTGGATCTCACCAAGGAATAACCTCGACTAGTGGCTGGTCGGTCGATACTGCAGTGCTTCGGCCAGATGCTCGCGGGTGATGCCATCGACTTGTTCAAGGTCCGCCAGGGTGCGCGCCACCTCGAGCAGTCGGTGTGCCGCTCGTAGCGACAAGGTCAATCGCTCGCACGCAGTTTCCAGCCAGGTTTCGTCGGCTGTGGATAACGTGCAGTGTCGGCGCAGGCCCGGCAAATCGAGGAAGGCATTGGCGCAGCCCTGGCGTTTGTGTTGCCGCTCCCTTGCGTCCGCGACCCTGGCGGCGGCGGTTACGGTGTCATCGCCAGGTTTTGGTGCCGGGTTCAACGCCGTGACTTCGCGGGCAACCGTCAGGTGCAAATCAATTCGATCCAGCAGCGGCCCCGACAGTTTGTTGCGATAACGCTGGATCTGGTCCGGTGAGCAGCAACAGCGGCCGCTCGGCTCGCCAAGATATCCACAGGGGCACGGATTCATGGCGGCCACCAGTTGAAAGCGCGCAGGAAAACGTACGCGGTCACGGGCTCGGGAAATCACGATGCACCCTGATTCCAGCGGTTCTCTCAGTACCTCCAGCACCTTGCGATCAAACTCCGGCAGCTCATCGAGGAACAGGACACCATGGTGGGCGAGGGTGATTTCACCGGGCTGTGGTTTCGAGCCTCCGCCCACCAGTGCCGGGCCGGACGCCGAATGGTGTGGCTGGCGGAACGGGCGTTGCGGCCAATGGCTCAACGGCACACAACTGGTGACCGATTGAATTGCCGCGACTTCCAGCGCTTCACTCTCGGCCAGTGGCGGCAGCAGCCCGGGCAAACGACTCGCCAGTAAGGTTTTCCCCGTCCCCGGTGGCCCGCTGAACAGCAGGTTGTGCAGTGTTACAAAACCAGCTTCTGGTTGACAGGTGTCACTACTGGAGCATACTCAACAAAATATTGTATCAATCGGGCGAGTAGCTATGACGATTTACAGCTTCGGCTTTGAAAATTTCTTTTCATTTGAAGCTAAAACTAAAGTGTCCTTTGTAATGGATAAGCGATCGAATCTCAACGATAGGTCTTTTGATTCGCCTCTGTCGGGAGAAAGATTGAGTAAGGTGCTTGCAGTTGTAGGCGCTAATGGTTCTGGCAAAACTAACTTGATTAAGCCCCTCGCTTATGTGCTTTGGTTTATGACGGATTCTTTTTTTGTGAATCCAGATGACGATAACAGATTTATACGACCGCACGTATTCAGTGAAAGTGGTCTTATGGAATTTAAGGTCGAATTTGAGGCGGAAGGTGTTCGCTATCGTTATGCCTTACTGAGAACTATTAATAGAGTATATGGTGAGATGCTTGAAAAAAAGGCAACTCGTCAATGGAGTAGAGTTTTTATCCGGAATTGGGATCAAGAGACTGAAAGTTACAACATAAAACGAAATGGATTTGGTAGTGTGGGGATGGCGCTGGAGAGCGTGGGTGATGGAGTTTCGCTTATATCCTATGCGGAGCGACTGAAAAGTAAAGTTGCAATTTCCATATGTAATACTCTTCGACTTAGATCAACAAACATCAGTATGTTTGGTCGTGAGACATTCTTCAGTAGTACGGATGTTCATGAGGCTTCGAAGTTTTACTTTGTCAATGAGGTTATAAGGTCGGAAATGACTAAATTTCTTCGGGAGCAAGACTTTGGTTTGTCGGATGTTCAAATAGAAAGTTACATGCATCCAGAAGAAGATGGAACTAAAAGTGAGCGGCTTTTACCTTGGATAGTTCATAGTAGGGGCGATACAACAGCTAAACTCCCGATAGTATTTGAGTCAAATGGCACTCAAACTGTCTATTATCTTTTAAGTAAAATTTTACCTTTGCTTAAAACCGGCGGAATCATGATATATGATGAGCTAGAAGCCAATTTGCATCCTCATATGATTGAATCGATAATTGGATTGTTTTTTAGTAAGCGCACTAATCCTTTCAATGCCCAATTGATTTTTACGACGCACTCGATTGAAGTTATGAATCAGTTGCAGAAAAGTCAAATTTTACTTGTTGAAAAAGATGGATGCACAAGTGAAGTTTGGAAGCTGTCAGATATGGAGGGTGTTAGGAGTGATGATAACTTCTATGCTAAGTATATGTMGGGCGCCTATGGTGCTGTCCCAAAGATGTGAGTAGAAATTATGCCGCCAAGGGTTGTTAGAAGAACAAATAGAACAGTATTGTTTGCTGTGGAGGGCGAGACGGACTTTGCATTTTTGACACATGTAAAACAATGCTATGTTGGTCGGGATTGCAATGTTAGTGTGAAAATAAAAAATGCCCATGGGGCCGGGCCTTTGGGGATTATGGACGCGCTTGTAACAGGTGCAAGAGGCAAGAGTTATGATTTTCTAGCCGCATTGTTTGACTCCGATATTGCTCTTTGTGATTACAGTAGGCGTTATTTCACAAGAAATAATGTTCAATTGTTTCAGTCTGCCCCTGCTATTGAAGGTACTATCCTGAAGCTGGGGAATACTAGGCTTCAAGAAAATATTTCGACCGCTGAATGCAAGCGCCTGCTGACTAAAAATTATCCCGGTGACAGTGTGGATGTCAGATTCTATGAGCGGTATTTTGATAAAGAATTTCTTGATGAGGGGCGAACGAGGGTTCCTCTTGTGAACGAATTGATCAATTACCTGATTAATCCTAAATAACCCCCGTTTTCTGTGACTGCTAGCCCTTGGGGGCGGTGACGGGGGTCGTGCAAGCCCTAGTTGAATATCCTCCATCGACTAGGCGACTATTTAGCACATGAGCGCCATCAGTTCCTGTCGCTCAACCTCTTAGTGGGGGCAGAGGTTGGACTTCTGAATGTATTGGCTTAACCGTCAAAAAACTGAAATTAACTACCGGAAAGCTGCCCCGGATTTCTTAATGTCTCGAATCGTCACCTCTATTCCGCCCAGTGTTTACGGGCTTATATGGCTATCTGGACTAAGCAGGACGCTTTCTCTCCCCTGGAAATTGGTTTTGTACAAACGGGATATTAGAAGAGGCTAAAGCATCGCTTGTACAGCATGCCTACATCATTCGATTGGTATATGCAACAACTAACGCTTGACGAATGGTGGCGCCGTGACATACAATTCTCAATTCAGCAAAACATACCGAACACGTCCCGCACCCATACAGTGCCAGATGATTGGTATTTTTTTGTCTGCGATTTACCAACTTAACCGGCAACACCCGAGAGGAATGCCTATCGAAATGAACTGAACAGGAGAACCACCCATGAGCAATACGCACCAAGAACAACAAGCTATCGCACTCGCCTGCATCAACGGCCTGATCTTCGATGAACGCACCGGAGAGTTCTTTGGGCACGATAGCAAGTCATCAGTCTTAACTGGACTTGCCAACTATAAATGTGAGCTGGGCAAGTGCCGAAGTGTGGACGACTTCCAGGATCACCTAAGCTTCGTTGATCGACGCAAACTGCCACCCCACGAACTGCATTTGTTACGTGATGAAGTGGACCATGCTGTCGGTGAATGGCGTCGCACCGGTGTTGACTGCCGGATCACAATGCCCCAACAGCGCCTGCTTGAGAAACTGCATGGTCTTGTTCTCTACCGCAACGTCATCATCATGACTCAGGTTGACTTGGCAACAAAGCTGGGAGTCATTGAGTCGAACCTGATGAAGAAGCTGAAGACTTTGATCGATGCCAACATGCTACGAGTGTCCAC
Organism: Pseudomonas sp. 05N431; assembly: GCF_056397005.1. Classification (NCBI taxonomy): domain Bacteria; kingdom Pseudomonadati; phylum Pseudomonadota; class Gammaproteobacteria; order Pseudomonadales; family Pseudomonadaceae; genus Pseudomonas; species Pseudomonas sp. 05N431. Next base: position 24,733 of record NZ_JBFTMN010000016.1, on the reverse strand, counting down.
CTCGCGGAATGGCAATATCCGCAAGGGCGAAATCAAGCTGGTAGTGAACCCCCGACTGATCTTCAGAGGCGATGACTACCGCCGCAATCGCTACATTGAAGAGTGGTATCGCCCAGTTGGCAACCTGCACCTTGAAGCAGTTAGCTCGGCAGGTGTAGCGGACGACCTCGCCATTGCCACGTAGTTCTCCCGTAGGTTTTTTCAAAATGTTACGAAAGAACTCGTCTGGAAACACCGGAATAGAAGGGGAGCGAGAAATTCCTATTATATAAAGGAGTTTCTGTTCGCACCTTGGAAGGGGTTACCTCCAGTCGGTACGACTGAGATTGTTACCACTCGAACGTCAGTTCAAAGCTGATCCACTTGAATGGTATCCAGATAAACAAAAACAGATAATACCAACCAACCTAAAAAGAGATCACTACTGACAGGCCAGCCTGTCGTGACAACCCTGACGACCTACGGTGTCTTTTCTGCACTGGACAATCAAGAGCTGTTGAGCTCATTTGGTATTTGTCATTGTGTATTTGTTTGTTTGGATAACATTTCCAGTGGTGTCGCATTTGAGGTGCAGAGACATTGGGCGTTCGCCCGAGTGTATTCCTATTCCAACTAACCTGAACGGACGTTCATTGGGCAATACCACTCATGCCCAATGCATCGAGGGGGACAACAACGAGCCTTCAGCTCAAGAGTGATTCGCTTGGAGGCTATCGTTCCAACAGGATGTTGACAGGGAGGTTGGTTTGTAATGTTGATTGGTTGGTATGGATTTCCCTTTGAGGTGGCATCCCCTTTGAAGGTTACCCCCTTGAAAGGTGCGAGAACCCAACAACCAACAATAATGAACATCCTGCCCTGAAAAACAATCCTGTTGATAGATAGTTCGCACTAACCCCTGCGTTGCAAAATCTGCCTGATCTGTTTGTCAATTTTCCGGTTATGCCAATCATTGCTACGCATCGTTATACCCCAGACGAATAACCACAGTCCGCAAGTCGGGATGCACATCAGCAGGTGCAAGATGTGGTTTGTGTTCTTCTTCTGTCTGGTCAGGTAGTAGAGCTGATCGTTCATGATTAATCCTTGCTTAGAGAGGGGTGGGCGTAGCAGGAACAATTTTATCTGAATTTCAGATATCTGAAAACCAGATATAGGTTGCAAGACTTCCCAACCGAAGCCATCCAGCCAATGCCCAAGACGATCCATAGACCCGAACACGCAGCTCTACTGACCCTACTGAAGAAACACAGGAAAGCAGCTGCCCTGACTCAGGTTGAGTGCTCAAAAGCACTGGGTCGCCCGCAGTCATTCATGAGTGATGTTGAAAGCGGTACACGTCGCTTGGACATCGTGCAGCTTCGCGACTTGTGTAAAGTCCTTGGGATTGGTCTACAAGACCTGATCGAAGAGTTTGAGAAGTCATGTCAACAGATGACAGCTCACTGATTTGCTGACGAGTAGGCAATTCCTTTGTCTGAGCAACTGTGATCATGGCATTCTGACTTATGAAGTCATTACAGGGATCAGGGGCAAGCAATGGGTGACGAGGCTGGCGGTGACAACAACGTCAAGGCGACTATTGAGGCTGTGACAGGCTTGGTTAAGGCTGTCCCAATTTACGAGGATGCAATTCGGCCAGTAGCAAAACAGATTGGTAAATCACTGGAGACAGTTGGTAAGGCCATCAACGTCGCTCTCGCCCCTGTTGGTATGCTGGTTTGGGGCTATGACAAATGCCAGGAGTTCATATCGACGAAGGTGGCGGATCGCCTGAAGGACGTTTTGCCTGAGGACATCGTCACTCCAAAGCCGAATGTGGCTGGCCCTGCAATCGAGGCTTTGCGTTACACAGGGCATGAAGAATCGTTGAGCGACATGTACGCCAACCTCCTTGCTGCTGCCATGGACAAGAACACTGCTGATGGGGCTCACCCCGCGTTCGTGGAGATCATCAAGCAACTGACTCCCGATGAGGCGAAGTTGATCGCCTACTTCATGGAGCCCGTAGTATTTCCTCTTGTTACCGTTAGAGCTGGCGAAAAGGACTTCAGCAAAGGTAGCTATGACGTGGCCGTTAACGTCTCGTTGTTTGGAGAAAAGGCAAAGCTTGAGTTGCCCGACTTGGTGCCGATGTACCTTGATAATTTGTGTCGCCTCGGATTAGCAGAAACACCGTCCGGTTATGCCTATACTGACAACGTGGTTTATGACGAGCTGGAGAACTCACCAAGAGTAGAGGCTTACAGGCAGGAGGTAGCATTAACGCCTGCGCTTGTGGTCACGATAGTTCGAGGGGCGATAAAGGTTACCAACCTCGGAAAGCAATTCGGGAACGTCTGCGTGAAAGCTCATGGAGGGGCCGCTATAACCTCCGTTGAAGTTCAAAACAACTAGGGTAACCCCATGTAAAGTGTGTTGGCGAGGTAGGTTATAAGAATGGTAGTTCTTATGCCGTTACTCATTCCCACACTACCAGCCAAGGACGACCGCCATGCCAGACAACACAGATGCCCACATAGCCACAGCAGATGTGCTGACCCTCTTGCTACACAACCAGCACGCTTTGGCTGCTGCAATCGAAGAGTTATCCCTATGGGTAAGGTTACAGGGTGAGCCTGTTGTTCATTTGAACGCCATAACCGCGCTGAAAACCATCGACAGGAACGCATCCGCCATCACCGCTGGAATTCTCAAGCTCAGGCAATGATCGCTATCAAAGTAGTAGACCTATCCGGTAGTGCGATAGCGATCAGGAAATCACTATCAATAGACTATTGTGGAAAGCTATATGATTCATTTATCATTTGTCTATAAGATCGAATGATAAAGGATAATTTGCCGTGAATGCCCACCTCTATCTCCGTGCATCGACCAAAGACCAAGACGCCACTCGTGCAAAAGTCGCCCTGGAGTTGTTCGCTGCGGAAAAAGGTTTGACCATCGTTGACGTCTACGCAGAGAACATCAGTGGCACCAAGCTCGACCGTCCTCAGTTGCTCGCTCTGCTCGATACTGCCGAGAAGGGAGACGTGTTATTGGTTGAGTCCGTAGACCGCCTCAGTCGCCTCTCACAGGCTGACTGGGACACTCTCAAGGCCACTATCAAGGCAAAGGGGTTACGTCTGGTTGTAGCTGATCTACCTACCAGTCACATGCTGGTAGGGGCTCAGGGAATCACTGGGCAAATCATGGACGTGATCAACAACATGCTGATTGATTTGATGGCAACCATGGCAAGGTTGGATCAAGAGAAGCGAGTGGAACGCATCAGGCAGGGTCTGGAAAACAAACGTGCTGCTGATCCTGAATGGAAGCCGTCTGGAAAGGGAAGGAATGCTGCTAAGTGGGCTGAGGTGCAGTCGCTGATGCGGAAGCATCCAACGATGTCTGCTGATGAAATTGCCAAGTTGGCTGAGTGTGGTATTGCCACGGTGTACAGGATCAAGCGAGAAATGAAGGACATCAGATGAACGCCCAGCCTCTGTGACCCCAAAAAAGGCCAATTGCCAAATTCGCATTGCTGGACTAGCGTTGTATCTACGATGCTGCACATAAATTTTTGTTTGTTTATTATGTGCTTCTCGGGCTTTTAGCCTTGTAAGTTAATTTAAATATCTAATTGGAAAGCTGAGTGTAGGCTTTGATTCGAGTGCTGATGTATGAGCAATTTTGAAATTGGAGTTTTTTACTATGGACCCGCTTTCAATTTTACGCGAAAGTATAAAGGCAGTCCCAGCTCTTAAGTATGCACTTGGAGTTGCAGGGATTGCTAGTGTAATAGTTATTATTCGCGTATTCAAGCTGGACTATGGCGTGGCTCTTGTTGGCACAATTATTATGCTTTTGCTCATGACATCGCTTGTTGTATTCGCAAGACTGTCAAGCCTTGCGAGCCCAGACATGAGAGTTCCCGCATTGGTATTTACGTGGTTTTCACTTCTTTTTGTGATCGTGATTGCGATTACAATGTTTTCGTCTGTGCTGTTTGGTTGGCCGAAAGATATTAAATATATAGTAAGTGCATTATCTGGTTCTAGTTCTAGTTCTAGTTCTAGTTCTGGTACTCCTAAACTTTTAATTAGGTCTTCGGTGCAGAGTGTTACGCCAGTCATGGAATCTCTGAGAGCTAGACCTCGGCCAGTTATTGATCCACCAATACTTAATTCAGAGTCCGATTGCCCAGAGATTGCATATGCGGACTATACGAAGTACCCGGTAGAGTTTAGAAAGGAACGCCGCTGTTCATCCAGCCAATAAGGACTGATCACATGAATATGAGTATATTGGTAAAAAAATATTTTCTGGTTGTGTTCCTCTGCTTTACGGCTGCCGCTTCCGCGTTGGCGAGAGATGCACGTGACGAAAGTGATGCAACGAAAGCAGCTAATAAAATACTGGAATCCATCCAGCAGAAAAAATATGAATTTCTTTGGGATAGTCAGACAAGTGATTTTTTTAAATCGCAAACAACGAAAAATTCTTTTGTTTCAAATATGGCTATTGGTAGGCTGCAACTTGGAGCTCCGGGTAAATCAGAGCTTGCTGGCGTGGCGTATTCCCAAAGCTCTGATGGGTTTAATGGGGAAATATATTCCTTTAATTATGTAAATGTGTATGCAGCTGGAAAATTTTATGAGCGCATCGTTGTGATAAAAGAAGCAGACGGCAAGTTTAGGATGTCAGGGCTTTGGGGGGCTCCCGCACAGTAGTGAAGTAATAATTTCGCGAAGCCTGTCGATGTTTTATTAGCGGTACTTCCTTCAGTGGAGGCTCCAAGTGTCCTTGTGTAGTCTGTGTGCACTTCGGATGGCGAGGGAAAAAGGTAACAACGTTGCACCGATTCGATCGGGCGCCACAAGATTGCTTGCCCACTTATTTATGGTTCCGCTTGGACCTTTCTAGCTGGCGCCGGATTTTGTGATTAAGCAGCACTGGCTTTCACACCAGAATTTCAGGGGGAACGCCCCAGCTTATATTGCAGATTGAAAAACTAAAATTCATAAACATGAGGCTGAAAATTTTGGGGCGGGTTTGGTTTTTGTGTGGAAATCGGCCTTGGTCACTTCTTGCAGGGCTAACGGCTCGCGGTCGGGCGTACGTACTGCATTCACCGCCACCATAAACCTCCAACTCCTGGACTGTTTGGGTGACGGCATCCACTGTCCTATTTGTTGCAGATAGGGGCGTGAGTCACGCGGGCAGAATCGGCTGTGGCTATCTTCTTTTGATCAGCTGAAAGATCACATCACCAGGTAACTCATCCCACGACTCGGTTCTCTCAAGCAGTGCCTGAAGCGGAGTTAGCTCGCCTTGTAGTACCTGTAGGTCAATGAGTTCGTCTCGAATTGCATGGATGATGACATCGTCGCCGATGTGGTTTGCAGTGAAGCGCAAGCTTTCGAATTCTGGTGTAAAGGGGTGAGGGATTTGGTTTTTATCTGAGATGAAGTACGACTGGTGTATTGGGTCGTGACCTATAGCGAAGATGTACAACTCTAGCCGCTTCAGGAGGCTGTTTACGGCGTGACGGCCTTCGTATGAGGTAAGGTCTAGGCGTTCGAAGAAATGCTCCTTGGAGACGATTTGAGAGGCTGCGACGCTTTGTTTCAAATGTTCTTTTTCTATGTGCAAGGAGGCTTGTTCTGCTTCCAGTTTGGAAATCATTTGTGCGACTGAGGTTGACGGTGACGCATAGTAATCGGCATTCATTTGCGAGTGACGCTGACTCACTCCTTCAAGTTTTCCCTCTATGATTTTGAGCTGCTTCAGTGCTTCACCTTTGCTCGTTTGTACGAGGCTCAGTGAGTCAACTTTCGCGAGAATTTCACGCAGTGTGAACTCAATGCGTTCCAAGCGAATGTATCCGTTTTTGCACACGCCTTTACGTGCCGAGTGGCACTGAATGTAGGTCGCGCCCTTGGGCGGTCTTCCTTTGTTAACGACATGCATTGCATCGCCGCACGTAAAACATTTGGCAACACCCTGTAGGACATTGAATCGCTTCGATTGCTTTCCTGTCTTATGTATTCTGCGTTCAGCCCGCACAGCCTGTGCTTGATAAAAAACATCCTCGGCAACCACTGAGGGAAAGAACCCAAGGATTGACTCTCCGTCATTTACTCGCATGCCATCAACAATATGAGTCGGTTGGTACTCGCCAAGCAACGCACGGTTGCCCAATATCTTGGAAACGCTGCTGGTGCCCCACGCCCCAGAATGGTTTCTGTTGCGACTGCCAAAGACGGGTATGCCCCTCTCATTCAGCATCCGTGGTATGACGCCTTGTCCGTAACCAGCGATTGCCAACTCAAAGATCAATCCAATGGTTTCAACGCGTTGTTGGATAGGTTGATATCTACCATCCCTCAGTTCGAGCCATGCTGGACACGCCCGGCCCAATGGCTTGAGTTGAGTCCGTGCAAGTGTCTTCTTGTTGTCCCAAGCTGACGACAGACGCTGAGCTTTTATCGAGCTTTCGTTGTGGGCACGGCTCATATGGACGATGCTGATAATCAAATCCAGCTCGTTGAAGTCCTCGGTGTACAAGCGGTTGTCTGACAGGGTAACGACACGTATGCCGCTGTTGAGTAAATCCATAAATCGCGGTAGGGCGGTACTCACCTTTTCACGTGAAAGGCGATCCAGCGATTCTATGAGCAAGTAACTACCACGTTCGATGGCGCCGCTTTCGACAAGGTCAAGGAATCTCCGTAACTGCCCTTCATCGTCAAGGTGACGACCCTTATAGGCACTCCGCCCTTTATCGAGGAACGTGTATTCGCGTGACGACGCAAGTTCTATCCCGTGCTCTGAGCAGTACCCTTCTGCGGCTTTCCGTTGTCGCCTGTAGCTATCACCCTTGGCTTGCTCGGGGGAGGAAAACCGGATGTAGGAGTACGCCTTGCTGATCATGAGATGGTTGGTCGCTTGCTTGCTTATTGGAGTGTTTTGTAACCTATCACAATGTCAGCAGGTTATGAGCCCCTGCAGCAGCGATCAACAATGCACGCTTGGCCGCAATCTGGCCCTGTACCTCATTTAAATCGGGATAAGGTTTGCTGGCATAGAGCAAACCATTGGAAACAAACGGTTCCACGGGCGTATGGCCATTGAAGTGCGCGACCGCTTCCAGCAGATGATCCACTGCAATGACCTTCAGTCCTGACGCCAGGCACGCTTCCTCGGCATTTGCCCGCGGCACCATCAGCGATCGCCCGGCCTTGCGCGCCGCCAGTGCCGCCGGCAACACACCACGAACCGCCCGCACCGCGCCTGACAGCGCCAGCTCGCCCAGACACTCCACGTCATCCAGTGTCAAAGTCGGCACCTGCACACTGGCTGCCAGAATCCCCAGGGCGATCGCCAGATCGAAGCGCCCGCCGTCCTTCGGTAAATCGGCCGGGGCGAGATTCAAGGTGATGCGCCGCGCCGGAAATTGCAGCCCGGAATTGATGATCGCACTGCGCACCCGGTCCTTGCTTTCCTTCACCGCAGCTTCCGGCAAGCCCACCATCGTCAGCGACGGCAAGCCGTTGGCCAGATGGACTTCTACGGTAACGGCGGGCGCTTCCACACCGATCTGGGCGCGGCTGTGGACGATAGCCAGAGACATGATCATTCCTTGAGTTGATGGGACCCGCTTCCTGCGGTTTCAAAAGCGTAGACGGGTGTACGTGGCTCAGCGGGAAGTTGAAACAACTAGATACGTCACAGTATGTTGCTAATTACTTTTCCGCAAAATAATGAAGTTGAAGCGTGGGGCTGCCGTGTGCTGGCGCACCGTATTACTTCGTCTGGCGAATGACTGTAGTTCCTCTGCCCGCGTTTATCCGGCTTTGAAAGCTGGATAGGATCTCTAGCGCCGCAATAAATTGATAACTTACTAGCGTTTATAAAAGGAATTAATGATGGCCGAGAACCTGGATGTTGTGAATGTCGACGAAGCGCATTTTGATATTCTGGGCAGCGACCCATATAAGGAGCGAGATTTTTTTTGGGAGCAACACCGATTTGCACGTGACGGCTACCTAAAAATCAATCATTTGATTGATCCTCATGTGCGGGATTCAATTATGGCCGACGTGAAGTATCTGATGGCAAATCATGCCAAGCGTCGTGACTTTCTAATTGAATCCACTGGTAATACGCCTCGCTATTTGAGCAATGTCAGTCGGGACAATATTGAGGAGTTTGGCAAATATATTCCACTGGCTTATAACTCAAAATATTTGATGAGTCTGATTGCCAATATTGTCAAGGAAGAGGTCATTCCAACGCCTTGGAAGTGGGATAACTATATTATCAATAGTCAGCATAAGTCAGGTGATACCCATGGTTGGCACTGGGGTGACTACCCATACACGATCATTTGGATTGTAGAGGCTCCTGGTATCGAATCCGGCGGGTTGCTGGAGTGTGTGCCGCATACCCATTGGGATAAGAAGAACCCGAGGGTTGAAAATCTTTTGGTAGAAAACACTATCGACTCGTATTTCCATATGACAGGGGATGTCTATCTACTTAAGGCAGACACCACGCTGCATCGGGTCAAGCCACTGACTCAAAATGTTCAACGAATTATTCTGAATACGACATGGGAGCGTGCACGAAACCGTGATCGTCATGTGGAGCACGAGACATTTGTTTTTCGAGACTGATGAATAAGTTGGGTTCCTGAGCATGAGTACAATCAAATACAGTCATACCAATCTAATTGCTTCGGACTGGAGAAGTCTCGCCAGATTCTATACTGATGTTTTTGGTTGTGAACAGATTGGGCCGATTCGATATTTGTCCGGGGTAGGTGTTTCCGGGGGGACAGGCGTTGAGAATGCACAACTTGAAGGCGTGCATTTGAAATTGCCGGGCTATGGCCCGGAAGGCCCGACTCTGGAGATTTTCCAATATTTTGAGAATCGAGAACGGGAAATGACCTACGCCAATTCAAAGGGCCTGACTCATCTGGCTTTTGAGGTTTCGAATATGGATGATGTTTGCTCTAAAGTTATCAGGGGTGGTGGCTGGATGCTTGGAAAGCTCGTCAGTCAAGTAATCGACAGTATCGGGGTTTGTACATTCGTGTATGTGAGAGACCCTGATCGAAATATAATTGAAATTCAAATGTGGGATCACTATTGAATGGCAGTCTTGGCGCAGTTTGATCTGGTAAAACCCCGGTTTCCAAAAAACGATTCTCGTATGAAGGGTTTTTACGAGTCTACTCAGTACGTGAACAATCTTGCAGAGCAGCACTCGGGTTTTATTTGGCGCGAGTTAAATGAAGATCAGGCGCTTTTGGACGAGTTATGGGGGAAGGGCTATCTCTATACACTTTCATTATGGAAAAGTCCGGAGGCATTGAAAGATTTTTTGTATAAGACTCCTCATAACGAATTTCGAAAGAGAGGCAGCGAGTGGTTCCTTCCGATCAATAAACCCCGCGTGGTGATGTGGTGGGTTGACGAGGGGCATGTTCCTACGTTGAAGGAAGCGCATGAGAAGATGCAAATTCTTTATGAGGTCGGGCCTTCCCACCAAGCATTTGATCTGAAGTCAAGTGAGCGGCCAATTGTGATTTGCTGAGGAGGTAAGAAATGGACTTTGAACAACGTGATGGCCAGCAATATATTGCCGATTACTATCGTGGCTTCTTGAACGATCCGGCGGCGTTGGTTGGGCAGGGTAGACATCTGCGCACCCTGCGTGAGGGGGTCGAACGCATTGAAGATGAATGGACGATCGCGGAAGAAGCCAAAATTGACTTGCGTGAACTGCCAACCAAAAAAGAAGAGTTTCTGATATGGTATTTGGATTGCGAAAGAAAAATTAACGAAGATATCGGCTTCTTTGTTGAATACATGAAAAACAGTGCGACGCTTGAGCAAGTAGCATATTACATATGTATGGAAGAGATGGTGGACGGCTCGTTCGATGATTTGATGGCTGTCGTGCAGCTGGGGATGCCGATAAATTGCAAGATGGTTGCGGGTGAGAACTATTGGGATGAAATGGGGAATGGGGACTTTGATTTTGTCCACACTTCAATGTTCAAGATCTCATCGGCTTACATGCGAAATATCCTTGCTCAAAAGAACATCACCCCTGAGATTCCTCCTAAAGAGTGTTTGATGAACGGCAACATTCTTTTGATGTGGGCAACGCGTCGTGAATACAACATGCGCTTGATCGGTGCGATGGGGCTTGTCGAAGGGTCTGCTCCCACGAGGTTTGGTGCCACGACTCAGGCACTGGAGCGCCTGAATCAACCCAAGGAAGTGATTGCTTACCACAAGGCTCATATCGGTATTGATACACATCACAGTGAGGTGTGGTTCGACACGGTTCTGCAGCATTATTCCCACGGTGGCGCGAAGGTAGTCCAAGAGCTGGCGATGGGAGTGCTCATTCGATACAACGTCGCAGTCCGATACTACCGATACATGTACGACGCAATGCGGGGGATATGATCATGACCACCGCCGCCCCAGCTATCGTGGTTATCGATCCGGTGAGTTCCGGCCGTCGTTACGGTAGTGAGATTACGAAGAAAGGGTTCCGCTCCATTGCTCTCACTACCCGCGACAGGTTTCCGGGCATGCTTCATCGTCTGCATAGTTGCGAGGGGTTTTCAGAATCCATAAAGGCTTATGAATTTGATGAAGCCGTTGAGAAACTCTCCGGCCTCAACATCAAGGCAATCATTCCGGGATCGGATTCGGCACTTAAAATGAGCGACCGGCTTGCGCAACACTTCGCTCTGGTCGGTAATCCGATGGAGACGCGACAGGCGAGAACCAACAAGTTCGCTATGAAGCGGCAGCTCGGATTGTGCGGTGTCCCTGCTACCCAATCGACCCAAATGTCTCTCGATCAAATGCTCAAGGGTGAGTTACTGACGTTGGATTTCCCGGCAGTGGTCAAGCCTAGCCAGGGGACTGGCAGCAAAAACGTAAAGGTTTGTCATAGCCGAGGTGACGTTTACAAGGCGTTGGCCGCGATCGAATCCGCCAACGAGGGGCATGTGGAGGAGGAGCGGGGGGCGCTCATTGAAGAGTTTATTGAAGGTCCTGAGTATTTTATCGCCACGGCGAATTTTGGGAAAAGTAAAAAAAAGCAGATTTTGTGTTTCGCGGAATACGAAAAAATCAGTGTCGGCAACAATCCTAGCGTCTACAAAAACATACGATCCCTTCCGCCCTTGAGCGGAAAAGCTATTGAGGCTTTTGCCTATATCAGCCAAGTGAACGAAGCGCTGGAGGCCGATTTCGGGATCAATGATGTTGAGTTCAAGATCAACGAAAAAGGTCATTTCATCATTGAGCAAAACGGGCGCTTGCCAGGTGCAAATGTACCTTTTCTGGTGGAAGCGTGTACCGGGCTCAACTGTTACAGTTTGAACCTGGATATTTTTCTGGGGCTGGCGACGGACGATTTTCGCGATGTCGCTTACATCAAGCACTTTTGTATTTGTTGCCTAATCAATACACAGCCAGGGGAAATTAAATCGATATCAGGGTTAGAGGCCGTCTCAAGGCTGTCCTCTGTGCACGATATCAATCTGTTGGTGAAGGAAGGGGAATATATACAGGACACCCAGGATTTCTTATCAACGTGGGGATTTGTGTACCTTGTCCATGAGGACCCCCAAGTCCTTGTCGAGCATTCCAGAGTCGTTCATGAAACCTTGCGCTTGCACCACACCTGATACGGGGCGGCTGCTTTCGGGCAGCCGCGTGCTTTTGCTGCGTTGAATAAACCGTGTAGTGCTGTTTGTCTCGAGGGAGAGTTTATGTCGCATTGGATGCTTCAGGTTTGTCTTATTTTGGCCGTTGCCATCTTGCTTGGTAGAGTTGCCGAGAGATTCGGACAAAGCCGGGTAATTGGAGAGATTGCAACGGGTCTGCTGTTAGGTCCGTCAGTCATGGGGACGCTCTTTCCGAACGTTTCCGAGTTTTTGTTTTTCGCAGACTCGTTGAGTAACTTGAAAGTGCTTGCAGAGTTGGGGTTGGTGCTTTTGATGTTTGAAATTGCTTGGCACGCCCCCGCTCGTCACTTCGATCGGGCGCCGGTAGCGAGGTTTATCCCAATCACGATAGCCCTGTTCGGAATGTTTTCATCGTTTTTAATCGGTTGTGTGATAGCTGTTTTATCCAAGGAGGATATGGCTCCTGGCCAAGCATTTTGGTCTTATGTACTTTTTTGTGGGTTGGCACTTTCAGTCACGGCGCTCCCCGTATTAGTACGGATCATTGCGGATGCCAAAAATATCAGTGTTGCCTCGGCGTCATACGCACTTTCATCCGCAATCTATACCGATGTATTTGCATGGTTAGGTGTGGCCCTTTTGGTAGCCTTCCATTCGGTGGGTGAGACTGATGTTCTGGAAACTCTGAGCAAGACATTACTACTAATCGGGTTCTTCATATTTTCCTTTTACATTATACGTCCGTCAGTGTCAGGTTTGCAGTTTATGAAGTCGACGGGAAGTAGCCGCATTCAGTTGTCTGTTGCATTTTGCTATTGCTTGGTCAGTGCGGAAATTACCGCGAGACTTGGCTTTCACCACGCCATTGGAGCAATAGTAGCCGCGTACGTTTTTTGCGATGTCCCAGGACTTGAGCGTAATTGGGGAAGTTTAATCGGTCGATTCTCTGGAACATTTCTCACTCCATTATTCTTTGCGTACTCTGGGCTTCAAGCCTCATTTGGTTCATTTTCAGAGAGTAGCGTATGGGGGTGGCTAGCGCTCTTCACTCTGGGCGGATTTCTTGGAAAAATTGGCGGTACCTATTTGGGTAGTAGAATCTGCGGACTGACGTCGGTAACGGCCGTGGAAGTTGGCGTGTTGATGAGTACAAAAGGACTGGTTGAGCTGGTGGTGTTGAGCATTGGTCTTGAGTTAGGCATTTTGTCAGAAACTACTTACAGTATTTTATTGGTTCTTGCCTTGTTCTCCACTGTGATGATCATGCCATTGTTGAATGTATGGATGCAGTACTCTTCCAGATTCGGAGATGCATCGACTATAAGTAGTGTCGAAGCAAAGACTTGACTTTTTAATTGGATTAAGCCTATTTTTGCGGTCAGACCAAAAAAATTAACCAATAAAAAAGGACTTTGGCTGTGGATATAATGATGGGCTTTGTTGCTGCGTTATTTTGGGGTGGAACAGACTTTCTTGTAGGATTAAATGCCCGGGCTGTTGGCGTCAAAAGAGCCGTTTTTTTTGGTCAGGCGCTGGGTTTTATCTTGATGAGTGCTCTGTTGTTGCTCTATCCAGCCTACCTTGTCAAATCGTTGTCTGCTCCCACACAAGTCTGGGTATTAGGGTGTGCTGCTGCCATATTTACGGTCGCGGGTGCCCTTGCGCTCTCTAAGGCTTTTGCATTGGGGAAGGCAGCAATTGTTGCACCACTTGTAACATCTTATGGGGTATTCACTACTGCGCTGGCATGGGTCAGTGGGGATGTCATTGTATTCAGCCAGTTCGTCGGGATCGCGGTTTGTGTTGTCGGGGTGCTGCTGACAAGTGCACATGATAATGCTGATGGTAAGGTCAAGCGTCAAAACAAAGTTTCAATAGTTTACGGTCTGCTCGCAGCACTTTTATATGGCGCAAGTTTCTGGATTCAGGGTAAGTACGCACTTCCGTCGCTAGGCCCGATTACTATGTTGTGGCTGGGTTACGCGGTAGGTCTATCCATCTTGTTTCTCTTGGTGTTAAAGGTAGAGTCCGGTCTGAAATTGCCCTCTGTAAAAAGTTTTGGCACGCTGACAAGTGCCAGCTTATTGAACCTTGGCGGTTTTTCGGCTTTTTCGTTTGGGGTTGTCAACGGCTCGGTATCGGTGGTTACTGTCATCAGTACTTTGTCAGGCGGAATCGCAGCAGTGTTGGGTTATCTCTTTTTTAAAGAGAGGCTTGGCATAATTCAGGTAGCGGGTATTGTACTGGTCTTGGTAGGAGCGATAATTCTTCATCTGTTTCATTGAGATTTTTAGGGAGATAGACAAGCGTTTGTGGGCGTTGATGGATAAAAAGTAAGCCCTAGGGCTTTGTCGGTAGAGAAATTTGTTTCCCCTTGTAAATAGCCTGCGAGGAGGAGCAAAGTTTCAATATAATGAAATGGCACCGGCTTATGTAGTCGTGCGTGCCAGGCACGCTATGTCTTAATGGTGTGTCATCCACTGTTTATAGTTATGGCTGATCATGAGTGCTTTATTCACGAGTTTTCAGTCCGCGGATAATAAAACATCTTCCCAAAGGATTGAGGATAACTATATGCATAAGGGTCATATTGAAATGCTCCCCTGTATGGCTGCATTTGCAGTCGTCGTAGAAACCGGTAGTTTTATTGATGCCTCTATGAAGCTGGGAGTCTCGGCTTCAGCCGTGAGCCGGCAAATTTCCAAGTTGGAGCGAGCGCTGTCACTGCGATTATTGGAGCGTAGTACTCGGCGGCTAAAAGTCAATGAGGATGGTGCGAAAATTTACTCTCATTGCAAGGCGTTATTGCATTCTTCGTCCAAAGTGTTTGAGTTGAAAGAAGAGTTGGTGCGTCCGCAAGGGTTGATAAGAATATCGGCCCCCAAAATGATGAATAATATACTCAGCCAATTAATGCCTGAGTTTTTGCGAAAATACCCAGATATTAATGTCCAGTTCATATTTGATAATGCGGAGCTCAACCTGATTTCTAATGAGATTGATCTCAGTGTCAGAATCACCGACAAACCACCACTGGGATTGATAGGGAGAAAGTTGTTCAAGGTTGGCTATATGCTTTGTGCTTCCCCAGAATATATTGCCGAGTATGGTATTCCGTTGCACCCTGCGGACTTGGCTGATCACAGTTGTATCGTCATGGCTGAAAACTCTGACGGAGAAAAATGGGATTTTATAAACGACGCAGAAAAATTTCAGATCAGCGTAAAGGGACGTTACTGCTCAAATGACAGCGAAGCTGTTCTTGAGGCAACCCTAAGTAATCTTGGCGTTGCCTGTTTGCCTTTTGCTCTGGCCGACCAGGCTATCAAGGAAAAGCGCTTATATGCCGTGTTGCCAGGCTGGGACTATGTGGGGGCTTCACAGGGCATGGCATGGTTGCTGTATCAGCCGAATAGACACGGGTCTCAAAAGCTGAAAGTCATGGTCGACTATTTACTCTCTAAACTGTATTGCGTCAGCTAGTCCTGCCGCTTTCCAACTTGCATTCGTCCGGGATTTCATTTCGCTCTCGGTAGTGCAAGCCCCCCGCGTCCACGCCAGGAGCGGGGTGGGTGGTCACGTTATTCAGCCGCTGGATTCAGCTTCGCTTCCAGCTCCGCGACTTTTGCCTCAAGGCTCTCCAGGCGTGCCCGAGTGCGTGCCAGGACGACCATCTGGCTGTCGAATTCTTCCCGGCTCACCAGGTCAAGTTTGCTGAAACCGCTTTGCAGCAGGGCTTTGAACTGGCTTTCGATTTCGCTTTTTGGCAGCGGGGTTTCGCCGCTGAACAGGCGGGAGGCGGTGCCGCTCAGGGCATCAAGGAAGTCTTTGGGTGCGAGCATGAGAAATGTCCTGGAAACAATGGCCGGCAGTGTATCACGCAGTGTCTATAGTCATTGGCGCGGGCACGAATGCACGCTTTTCGCGCATGTTGCCGGGCGTTCGCGCACTGTTGTTGTGCGTATCGCTGGCAGTGATGGGGCATCAGCGCCTGCGGCAGCGGCCAAGGGATTGAAATCAGTGGTTTTTCACGAGATGGCAAGCTTTCTGCTTAGTCCCTTGTGACCCATGCACTGATGCAGTCGCTGTGACGAATGCAGTGCGGCAGACGGAGCGGGGAGTTTCGTCAGGAACGGTTAACTGGCGTCAGTCGGGCGAGTAGGGCCGACGATGCGTTACAAAGCCAGGCACTGCGCTTAGACTTGAGTCGGGTTTGTTTTCCTGGGGCAAGTCCACCAATTCGGGAGAGAGTTTTCATGAAGCTAGTCACTGCCATCATCAAGCCGTTCAAACTGGACGACGTACGCGAGTCGTTGTCCGAGATCGGCGTGCAGGGCATTACCGTCACTGAGGTCAAAGGCTTCGGTCGGCAGAAGGGTCACACCGAGCTGTATCGCGGCGCGGAATACGTGGTCGATTTCCTGCCCAAGGTGAAGATCGATGTCGCCATTGACGACAAGGATCTGGACCGGGTTATCGAGGCGATAACCAAGGCGGCCAACACCGGCAAGATCGGTGACGGCAAGATCTTCGTGGTCAATCTGGAACAGGCTATTCGCATCCGTACCGGCGAAACCGATACCGACGCAATCTAAGCCGCCAAACCCAACGCCCCAGGAGAAAACAAAATGACTCTGCGTAAATTCGCAGGGCTAGGAGCCCTGTTGTCCATCGTAATGCCCGGCCTGGCCATGGCGGCAGATCCGGTGGCTCCTCCAGTCCTCAATTCCGGCGATACCGCCTGGATGTTGACCTCTACTGCCCTCGTGCTGTTCATGACCATTCCAGGCCTCGCGCTGTTCTACGGTGGCATGGTTCGTTCCAAAAACGTTCTTTCTTTGATGATGCAGTGCTTCGCCATTACCGGCCTGGTCACCATCCTGTGGTTCCTTTATGGCTACAGCATGGCGTTTGACACAACGGGTATGGAAGCCAACGTCGTCAACTTCAATTCCTTTGTCGGCAGCTTCGCCAAGGCGTTCCTTGCCGGCATTACGCCTGCCAGTATTACCGGCCCTACGGCGCTGTTCCCCGAGGCGGTGTTTGTCACCTATCAGATGACCTTCGCCATCATCACCCCGGCGCTGATCGTCGGTGCCTTCGCCGAGCGGATGAAGTTCTCCGCGATGCTGGTGTTCATGGGCATCTGGTTCACCGTGGTTTACGCGCCGATCGCACACATGGTCTGGAGCGGTCCGGGTTCGCTGTTGGGTGACTGGGGCGTGCTCGACTTCGCGGGCGGCACCGTGGTCCACATCAACGCCGGTGTCGCAGGTCTGGTGGCGTGCCTGGTACTGGGCAAGCGCAAAGGCTTCCCGACCACTCCGATGGCTCCGCACAACCTCGGTTACACCCTGATGGGCGCCGCGATGTTGTGGGTTGGCTGGTTCGGTTTCAACGCAGGTTCTGCCGCAGCCGCCAACGGAACTGCCGGTATGGCCATGCTGGTAACTCAGATCGCTACGGCCGCAGCGGCGTTGGGCTGGATGTTCGCCGAGTGGCTGACCCACGGCAAACCTAGCGCACTGGGTATCGCTTCGGGCGTGGTTGCCGGTCTGGTTGCGATCACTCCGGCTGCGGGTACTGTTGGCCCGATGGGCTCGATGATCATCGGTCTGGCAGCGGGCGTGGTGTGCTTCTTTTGCGCCACGACCTTGAAACGCAAACTGGGTTACGACGATTCCCTCGACGCCTTCGGCGTGCACGGCATTGGCGGTATCCTCGGCGCGATCCTCACGGGTGTATTCGCGGCTCCGTCTCTGGGTGGCTTCGGCACCGTGACCGACATCGCGGCACAAGTCTGGATTCAGTGCAAAGGCGTGGGTTTCACGGTGATCTACACCGCGATCGCCACGTTCATCATCCTCAAGGTGCTCGACGCTGTCATGGGGCTGCGCATTACCGAGGAAGAAGAATCGGTGGGTATCGATCTGGCACTTCACAACGAGCGCGGCTACAACATGTAAGCAAGCGCATAAAAATTTGCCCGGCTTGCCGGGCATTTTTTTGTCTGGATTTTGTCTCTGAAAGTACGGCTGAAAGGTTTTTTCGTACACGTTTAGGGGTGTTTGTGGCGGGCGTTTTTCTGCGGCCAATGGCTTACATGATTGAAGGAATATTAGGGCCTTTGTTTTTTCCCAGAGCGCGCTAGAATGCGCCCCGAACGTGCGGAGAACTGTATGTGGCAACAGACTCTGATTACCCTGCGGGCACGGCCCCGGGGCTTTCATCTGGTAACGGACGAGTTACTCGCCGGCCTGCCTGAACTCCAGGCATGTCGGGTCGGTCTGTTGCATTTGTGGCTGCAGCACACCTCGGCGTCGTTGACCATCAACGAGAACGCCGATCCGGCGGTACGTCGCGACTTCGAACGGTTTTTCAATCGGCTGATCCCACAAGGAACAGCTGGCTATGAGCATAACGACGAAGGCCTGGACGACCTCCCGGCGCACTTCAAGGCCAGTTTGCTAGGCTGTCAGTTGAGTCTGCCGATCAGGGCAGGCCGATTGGCGTTAGGTAGCTGGCAAGGTGTTTATCTGGGTGAGCACCGCGATCATGGCGGTGCTCGCAAAGTCCTCGCCACCGTGCACGGTGAAGAGGCATAAACCGCTGGTTACCAGTGGATGTTGATTTTTTTCCAGCGGTCGTCGACAGACGACAAAGCTGGGCTATAACTAATCTGCTTTTCGCAAGTCATGAGGTAGAACATGAGCGACGATGATCTGGAAAACGACGACCTCGAAGTAGGCGACGAAGACGAGACCGAAGAAGGCCTGGAAGCAGCGGCGGAAGACGTTGCTGACGACGATGGCGGTGATGACACGCCGGTCCCGACCGCCAAAGGCAAGGCCAAGGCTGCGGTGTCGGTAGACGAGCTGCCGAGTGTCGAGGCCAAGAACAAAGAGCGTGATGCTCTGGCGCGCGCGATGGAAGAGTTCCTTGCCAAAGGCGGCAAGGTTCAGGAAGTCGAGGCCAACGTGGTGGCGGATCCGCCAAAGAAGCCTGATAACAAGTACGGCAGCCGGCCTATCTAAGCGCCTGCTACGTGCTTGCTGAAAAAGCCCGCCGTCGCTGCGGGCTTTTTCATGGGTGAAGGAAAAGTTTTATGCATGGCGCAACCCTTGTGGGAGCGAGCTTGCTCGCGATGAGGGCATAACATTCAGAATTGATGTCGGCTGACACTCCGCTATCGCGAGCAAGCTCGCTCCCACAGGGATTGTGTGTCATTTATGGTCAGTGTTGGGTGTTCCACCGCGCCAACAATGCCGGCAGCTCGGTCAAGCTGCGAATCTCGGCATCAGGTGCCTTGTCGGCTGCCCAGGCTTTACCGGCCGGGTTGAACCAGATCGCCCGCAATCCCGCCTGCTGAGCGCCGGCAATGTCATCGCCCGGATGATCGCCGATATGCACTGCGGCCTCAGCTGTTACATCGCCGCGTTTCAAGGCTTCGTGGAACAGCCGGGCATCGGGTTTGGCGATGCCGATATCTTCTGCGCACAAGATGAACTTGAAGTAATCCGCCAGCCCTAGCCGGCGCACATCCGCATTGCCGTTGGTGACTACGCCCAAGGCGTAGTGATTGGCCAGAATCTCCAGCGTCGGTTGCACCTCGGGGAAGATTTCCAGTTGATGCCGTGCATGCAAAAACACTTCGAAGCCCTGATCAGCCAGCTCGCTGGCCTGCTCATGGGCGTAACCGGCTTCTTCCAGTGCGTGAAACAGCACTCGGCGGCGCAGGGCGCTGATGCGGTGCTTGAGGCTTGGTTCGTGGCTCAATACCCGCTCGCGAATCGTCCACAAGTGATCGACCGGCAAGGCACCGAGGTTCGGCGTGTGCTCGGCCAGCCACTGGCGCAACACGGCTTCAGCGCTGTCGATCACCGGGGCGGTGTCCCACAGGGTGTCGTCGAGGTCGAAGGTGATCAGTTGGATTGTCATTGCTCATCGCCTTTGATGCGTTTGGCCCGTGGATGGGCGCTGTCGTAGACCGAGGCCAGGTGCTGGAAGTCCAGGTGGGTGTAGATCTGCGTGGTTTTGATGTCCGCGTGGCCGAGCAATTCCTGCACTGCACGCAAGTCTTGCGAGGACTCCAGCAAGTGGCTGGCGAAGGAGTGTCGCAACATGTGCGGGTGCAGGTTTTGCCCCAGTTCGCGCTCACCGACGGCTTTGACTCGCGCCTGAACCGCCCGTGAGCCAAGGCGCCGGCCTTTCTGGCTGACGAATACCGCATCGTCCACCGGGTTCGCCATGGCGCGCAGCGGCAACCACAATTCCAGGGCTTCGCGGGCCTTTTTGCCGACAGGCAGCACCCGGGTCTTGCTGCCCTTGCCGAGCACTTGCACCAGGCCGTCCGCCAGGTCGAGCTGTTCGAGGTTGAGCCCGGTCAGCTCCGACAGGCGTAAACCGGACGAGTAAAACAGCTCGAGAATCGCCTGGTCGCGGCGAGCCATGAAGTCGTCTTCCACGGCACCATCGAGCAGTTGCAGCGCACGGTCGGTGTCGAGGGTTTTCGGCAGGCGGCGCTCGCCCTTGGGGGGCGCCAGGCCGTTGGCCGGGTCGTGGTCGCAGAGGCCTTCACGGTTCAGGTAGTGATAAAGCCCGCGTACCGCCGACAGCAGCCGCGCCAGGCTGCGCGAAGATTGCCCTTGTGAGTGCAGGCGGGCGATCAGGCTGCGCAGGCGCTGGATGTCCAGTGCGGTCCAGCTGCTGATGTTCTGTTTTTTGCAGTGCGCCAGGACCTTGTTCAGGTCGCGCCGATAGGCTTCCAGCGTGTGAGGCGACACCTGACGCTCACTGCGCAGGTGCTCGCAGTAGGCGTCCAGTTGTCGTTCCATGGTCAGCGTACCGAGCGTAGCGAAGTGTTGACCCGAGGCAGTACGCGGCCCATGACTTCAGCGATATAGCTGAGGAACAACGTGCCCACCGAGCTTTTGTAATGCTGCGGATCACGACTGGCAATCGCCAGGACACCGTGCAGGCCTTGATGGCTGATGGTGACCACCGCCGTGGAGCCGATCTGCTTGCGCTGTTCTTCGCCAAACAGGAAGTCCAGTTCGTGTTCGCGCAGGCTGCCGCTGACGCTTTTGCCTTCCGACAACAAGCCGCCGATGGCCTTTTGTGCGTCGGCACTGGTCACCGAGCGACCGACCGGCAAGGTCTCGTCGCTGAACAGGATCAGGCTGACAAAGGGCACCTGGAAATCCTGGCGCAGGCTGTCTTCGACGCTGATGACCACGTCGTCCAGGCTGCTGGCGTCCATCAAGGCGAGCGTCAGTCGGCGGGTTTTGTCGAACAGCCGGTCATTGTCGCGGGCGACGTCCATCAATTGCGAGAGGCGATGGCGCATCTCGATGTTGCGTTCGCGCAGAATTTTCATCTGGCGTTCGACCAACGAGATGGTGTCGCCGCGCTGGTGCGGAATGCGCAGCGCCGGGAGCAGTTCTTCGTGCTCGACGAAGAAATCCGGATGAGCCTCCAGGTACGCGGCAATCGCCGCCGCCTCCAGGCTTTCGGAAGGGGATTCGTCGGGCTGTGGGGCTGGAACCTGAGGCTGATCAGTCATGTATTTCGCTCACTCAAAGACGCACTTGTCCTTCGTATACGCGTACTGCCGGGCCGGTCATCATCACCGGATGGCCAGGACCTGCCCATTCAATGGACAAGCGCCCGCCGGGCAGGTCGATCAATAGCGGCGAATCCATCCACCCCTGGCTGATCGCAGCCACTGCGGCAGCGCAGGCCCCGGTCCCGCAGGCCTGGGTTTCCCCGGTGCCGCGTTCCCAGACGCGCAATTGCGCACGGCTCCGGTCGATGACCTGGAGAAAACCGACATTGACCCGCGCCGGGAAGCGCGGGTGGTTCTCGATTTTCGGCCCCAGTTCATGCACCGGCGCGTTGTTGATGTCACTGACCCGCACTACGGCGTGGGGGTTACCCATGGAGACCGCAGCCAGCTCGATGGTCTGGCCATCGACCTCGACCTGATAACTCAAGGCCTGAGCGGGCGCCTGAAACGGAATCTCTGCCGGCACCAGGCGCGGTGCACCCATATTGACGCTGATCTGGCCGTCGTTGCGGATATCCAGTTCGATAATGCCGCTTTTGGTCTCGACGCGAATCTGCCGCTTGGCGGTCAGGCGCTTGTCCAGAACGAAGCGTGCGAAGCAGCGCGCACCGTTGCCGCATTGCTCGACTTCGGAACCGTCGGCGTTGAAGATCCGGTAGCGGAAATCCACGTCCGGGTTGCTCGGCGCTTCGACGATCAGCAGCTGGTCGAAACCGACACCAGTGTGCCGGTCGCCCCATTGTTTGGCGTGCTTGGGCAGAATGTGCGCGTGCTGGCTGACCAGGTCGAGGACCATGAAGTCGTTGCCCAGGCCGTGCATCTTGGTAAAACGCAGCAGCATGGGTTTACTCCGGCAGCAGGCTTTCGCCAGCAAACAACTCGGCTACCGTCTCGCGGCGACGCACTTCAATTGCCTGATCACCGTCCACCAGCACTTCAGCGGCGCGGCCGCGAGTGTTGTAGTTGGAGCTCATGACAAACCCGTACGCGCCGGCCGAATGCACGGCCAGCAAGTCGCCTTCTTCGAGTGCCAGCTGACGATCCTTGGCGAGGAAGTCGCCGGTTTCGCAGATTGGCCCGACGATGTCGTAGGCGCGTGCCGGAGTTGCACGCGGGCGCACGGCCGTGACGTCCATCCAGGCCTGATACAGCGCTGGGCGGATCAGGTCGTTCATGGCCGCGTCGACGATGGCGAAGTCTTTGTGTTCGGTGTGCTTGAGGTACTCGACCTGGGTCAGCAGCACGCCAGCGTTGGCGACGATGAAGCGGCCCGGTTCGAACACCAGCGTCAGGTCGCGACCGTCGATGCGTTCGCGTACGGCTTTGATGTAGTCGGCAGCCAATGGCGGCTCTTCATCGCGATAACGCACGCCCAAACCACCACCGAGGTCGATGTGGCGCAGGTAGATTCCGCAATCGCCCAGGCGATCGATCAGCGCCAGCAGGCGGTCGAGGGCATCGAGGAACGGTGGCAGGGTGGTCAGTTGCGAACCGATGTGGCAATCGACACCGACCACTTCCAGGTTAGGCAGTTGGGCGGCACGGACATACACGTCTTCGGCGTCGGCAATGGCGATGCCGAACTTGTTTTCTTTGAGACCGGTAGAAATGTACGGGTGAGTGCCGGCATCGACGTCCGGGTTGACCCGCAGCGAGATCGGCGCACGAACGCCAAGCTCGGCCGCTACGACTTGCAGGCGCTCGAGCTCATCGGTGGATTCGACGTTGAAGCAGTGCACGCCGACTTCCAGGGCGCGACGCATGTCTTCACGGGTCTTGCCGACACCGGAGAAGACAATCTTGTCGGCGCTGCCACCGGCGGCCAGAACACGTTCCAGCTCGCCACCGGAGACGATGTCGAAACCGGCGCCCAAACGCGCCAGGACATTCAGTACACCCAGGTTGGAGTTGGCCTTGACCGCAAAGCAGACCAGGTGCGGCGTACCGGCCAGGGCATCGGCGTAGGCCAGGTACTGAGCTTCGATGTGCGCGCGGGAGTAGACGTAGGTCGGTGTGCCAAAGCGTTCGGCGATGGCGGACAGGGCAACACCTTCCGCGAACAGCTCACCGTCACGGTAGTTAAAAGCGTCCATGATGTTCCCTTAGTAGGTGCTGGTACTGGTGCTGTGCTGGTGCGCTTTGGCCTGCGACGACTTCGCCTGTTCTTCAGGGGATTTGCTGTCATCGGGCAGATACAGCGGACCTTTTTGACCACAGGCAGTGACAAGGCAGGCAACCGCGACGAGCGCAGCAAGGGAAGAGATCAGGCGCTTCATGGCGAAATCCTTGAAAATGCGTTAATTGCGCCGGAGTATACCGGCCACCCGGCAGCTTGCCTATGCGACGGACCACCCGTCCGGCGGGCCTTTGCCCCGGCAAGCGATCAAGCGGCGCAAGGCGTGCCGATATTTTCTACTCTTGTCCGATGCTTGGTCGGTATCCTTTGCAATCGCTGGGGCTCGGCCGTATCTTGCGGCGCTTGAGCGTGAGTAGACACTTTTTGAGGTTCCCGCAATGAGTTTGACTGAAGCCCGTTTCCACGATCTGGTCGATGCCACCCAGCAAACGCTGGAGGATATTTTCGATGAGAGTGGCCTGGATGTTGATCTGGAAAGCTCGGCCGGTGTGCTCACCGTCAAGTTCGAAAGCGGCAGCCAGTTGATCTTCAGTCGCCAGGAACCGCTGCGTCAGCTGTGGCTGGCGGCAGTCTCCGGCGGCTTCCACTTCGACTACGACGAAGAAAGCGAGCGCTGGATGTGTGACAAGAGCGAAGAGCAGCTCGGCGAGATGCTTGAGCGCATTGTCGGCGAGCAGGCCGGTGCCAAGCTTGATTTCGAAGGGCTGTGATCTGGTGACCGAGGCAGCGCCTGTCCGACCGCCAAAGCCGCTGTACAGCAATGTCAGTGCGGCGGTGCCGTCGCCGTGCACCAGCGTCTGTCGGCTGGACGAGCAGAAAGTCTGCCTGGGTTGTTTTCGCCACGTCGAAGATATCCGCGAATGGCGCTCGGCGGACGATGATCGCCGCCGGGTGATTTGCGCCCAGGCTCAACAACGCAAGAACTCAGCCCCGAGCTAGTCCTCGTAGGAGCCGAACTTGCTCGCGATGGCGGCCTGACAACCGCCCAATCTCCCGCGGATGTACATCAATCAAAAGTGTGTGGCTTGCCTGCGATGGCGGCCGGACAGCCACCCATTCTCTTGCAGATGTACATCAATCCATTGTGGGAGCTGGGCTTGCCCGCGATGGCGGCCTGACAGCCGGCCAATCTCCTGCAGGTGTACATATCCATTTCTGCGGTAACGGCCACTTACGGTTTCGCCTGACGGCGACTCACTTTTTTTACAAGCGCCTAAAAAAAGTAAGCAAAAAAACGCTCGCCCCAAGCGTACGGCACCTCGCCTAGGCTCGGCGTCCCCTCACTCCGGTGTCCATCAGGGGGCATCGCCTACGGTCTGCTTCG
>NZ_JBFTMN010000015.1:0-130745 GCF_056397005.1 Pseudomonas sp. 05N431 | reverse complement strand
TCATCAGGGGGTGGGCGCGCAGCGCCGTACGGCGCAGCCGGACACATCGAGAGGAGGTCGTCGCGCAGCAGACCGTAGGCGATGCCCCCTGATGGACACCGGAGTGAGGGRACGCCGAGCCTAGGCGAGGTGCCGTACGCTTGGGGCGAAGCCTTTTGGTTCCTTTTTGGCGTTTGAAAAAGGGACTCGCCGTCAGGGCGAAACCCTAAGCGGCCGTTACCGCAGGAATGGATATGTACACCTGCGAGAGATGGGTCGGCTGTCAGGCCGCCATCGCGAGCAAGCTCGCTCCCACAGTGGATTGGTGTACATCTGCGGGAGATGGGGCGGCTGTCAGGCCGCCATCGCGAGCAAGCTCGGCTCCCACAGTTGAACTGCGTACATATGCAAGAGATGGGGCGGCTGTCAGGCCGCCATCGTGAGCAAGCTCAGCTCCCACATTAGGTGAGCGGTGCGACAGAGGTATCAGCGACGATTAGCCCAACGCAGGCGCAACCATTCAAGGTCTTCAGGCCGGGTAACCTTGAGATTATCCGCCCGCCCCTCGATCAAGCGTGGCGCCTGACCCGACCACTCCATCGCAGAGGCTTCATCGGTAATGGTCACGTCAGCAACCAAACTGTCCGCCAACGCCCGATGCAAAGCTCCAAGACGGAACATCTGCGGCGTATACGCCTGCCAGATCAAACTGCGATCAACGGTTTCAAGAACCCGACCATGCTTGTCCACACGCTTGAGCGTGTCACGCGCAGGCACAGCCAGTAACCCGCCGACAGGATCATCAGCCAATTCCGACAACAACTTATCGAGATCGTCACGACTCAGGTTCGGTCGCGCAGCGTCGTGGACCAACACCCAGTCGTCATCGGCAGCGCCTTGCGCGTGCAAATGCAGCAATGCGTTCAGCACCGAACCCGAGCGCTCTTCACCACCGTCCACCCGCTGAATACGCGGGTCAGTGGCACACGCCAGGGTTGGCCAATAAGGGTCATCAACGGCAAGACTGACCACCAGGCCTTTCAAGGCGGGATGATCGAGGAAACAGCCAAGGCTGTGTTCGAGAATAGTGCGTCCGCCCAGTTGCAGATATTGCTTGGGACGGTCCGCGGCCATACGGGCACCAACGCCCGCGGCAGGAATCACGGCCCAGAAGGCCGGTAACGTATTCATCATTGGGCCAACTGGTAAAGGGTTTCACCATCCTTGACCATGCCCAACTCATGGCGAGCCCGCTCTTCAACGGTCTCCATGCCTTTTTTCAACTCACTGACCTCGGCGTCCATGACTCGATTGCGCTCCAGCAGCGACTCGTTCTCAGCGTGCTGATCGGCAATCTGCTGGGTCAGCTCGGCCACTTGCGCCAGGCTGCCATTACCCACCCACAGGCGGTATTGCAGACCAGCCAGCAGCAAGAGCAAGACAAGAAACAACCAGTAAGGACTGCGCATCGAATATCAGGTATCCAGTGAAAAAAGACAGCCATGCCAACTTTAAAGCTTCTGATAGTACGAAGCCTGGAAGAACCAGGCTCGTACTCTAAGGCATCAGATTAGTGGCAAAAATCCCGATCAGTCACTGTAAAAACTACCACAGGCTGTGCGCCTTCGGCGTTACGCACAAAATACTGCGTTAAAAACAGGCTCGGACTGCTCATTTACAACACGTAAACTCCGCGTCCTCGCCTGTTTTTGCCTTGTCTTTCCTGCGCTCATTACGTTTTTACAGGGACTGATGCTGCGATTTTTTCGACACAATCCGGTGTCTTTTTACCTTCCCAAGCTTAGCCGCGGAATTCGCCACGACCGTTGTACTTGGCTTTGCCGCCCAATTGCTCTTCGATGCGCAGCAGTTGGTTGTACTTGGAAACGCGGTCGGAACGGCACAGCGAACCGGTTTTGATCTGGCCAGCCGAAGTGCCCACGGCCAGGTCGGCAATGGTCGAATCTTCGGTTTCGCCGGAACGGTGCGAGATCACGGCAGTGTAACCAGCGGCCTTGGCCATCTGGATCGCTTCCAGGGTTTCGGTCAGGGTGCCGATCTGGTTGAACTTGATCAGGATCGAGTTGGCGATCTTCTTGTCGATGCCTTCTTTCAGGATCTTGGTGTTGGTCACGAACAGGTCGTCGCCCACCAGCTGGGTTTTTTCGCCGATCTTGTCGGTGAGGATTTTCCAGCCAGCCCAGTCGGACTCGTCCAGGCCATCTTCAATGGAGATGATCGGGTAACGCTCGGTCAGGCCCTTGAGGTAGTCGGCAAAACCTTCGGCGGTGAACACCTGGCCTTCGCCGGACAGGTTGTACTTGCCATCTTCGTAGAATTCGCTGGCCGCGCAGTCCAGAGCCAGGGTCACGTCGGTGCCCAGTTTGTAGCCAGCGTTGGCCACGGCTTCGGAGATCACTTTCAGTGCATCTTCGTTGGACGCCAGGTTCGGTGCGAAACCACCTTCGTCACCCACCGCAGTGCTCAGGCCACGAGCCTTCAGTACAGCTTTGAGGTGATGGAAAATCTCGGTGCCCATGCGCAGACCTTCCGAGAAAGTCTTGGCGCCCACTGGCTGAACCATGAATTCCTGGATGTCGACGTTGTTATCGGCGTGCTCGCCACCGTTGATGATGTTCATCATCGGAACCGGCATCGAGTAAACACCCGGAGTACCGTTCAGGTTAGCGATGTGTGCGTACAGCGGCAGGTCCTGGTCGTGAGCAGCAGCCTTGGCAGCAGCCAGGGACACGGCGAGGATCGCGTTGGCGCCCAGGCTGCCCTTGTTCTCGGTACCGTCCAGCTCGATCATGATGCGGTCGAGGGCTTTCTGGTCAACCGGGTCTTTACCCAGCAGAGCGGTGCGAATCGGGCCATTGATGTTGGCTACAGCTTTCAGTACACCCTTGCCCAGGTAACGGCTCTTGTCGCCATCACGCAGCTCGAGCGCTTCGCGCGAACCGGTGGAAGCACCGGACGGCGCGCAAGCGCTGCCGATGATGCCGTTATCGAGAAGAACGTCCGCTTCGACGGTGGGATTGCCACGGGAGTCGAGAACTTCACGACCTTTGATGTCGACGATTTTTGCCATTGTTGTAAACACTCCAAAGTTGACGAAAACGACGCAGCTGTAGGAAATCTTTTACCGTCAGCAAGTGATTGGCAGCGGGCAGACTTGCGGACGATAAGGCTCAAGCCCGAGGGCCTGAGCGTTCAATGAATCGTGCGGTACTTTACCGGAGAATTGAGGATTACGCGGTTTCTACCGTCGGAAAACTCTTCACCAGCTCGTCCAGAGCCTTGAGCTGAGCCAGGAATGGCTCCAGTTTGTCCAGACGCAAGGCGCAAGGGCCGTCGCATTTGGCGTTGTCCGGATCCGGATGCGCTTCCAGGAACAGGCCGGCCAGCGACTGGCTCATGCCCGCCTTGGCCAGGTCGGTGACCTGGGCGCGGCGTCCGCCGGCAGAATCCGAGCGACCACCTGGCATTTGCAGCGCGTGGGTCACGTCGAAGAATACCGGGTATTCGAACTGCTTCATGATGCCGAAGCCGAGCATGTCCACCACCAGGTTGTTGTAGCCGAAGCTCGAACCACGCTCGCAGAGGATCAACTGATCGTTACCGGCCTCTTCGCACTTGCTCAGGATGTGTTTCATTTCCTGAGGGGCGAGGAACTGGGCTTTCTTGATGTTGATCACGGCGCCAGTCTTGGCCATCGCGACGACCAGATCGGTCTGGCGCGACAGGAAGGCCGGCAACTGGATGATCTCGCAGACTTCAGCGACAACAGCAGCCTGCTCAGGCTCATGGACATCGGTGATGATCGGCACGCCAAAGGCTTGCTTGATGTCCTGGAAAATCCGCATGCCTTCCTCGAGGCCGGGGCCCCGGTAAGACGTTACCGACGAGCGGTTGGCCTTGTCGAAGCTGGCCTTGAACACGTAAGGGATACCGAGTTTCTCGGTGACCTTTACGTACTCTTCACAGACCTGCATCGCCATGTCACTGCTTTCCAGCACGTTCATGCCACCGAACAGCACCATCGGTTTGTCGTTGGCGATTTCGATGTTGCCTACGCGGATGATCTTTTGAGCCATCAGGTTCAAGCCTTCTTCTGGTGTTGAGCCAAAGCTGCTTTGACGAAGCCGCTGAACAACGGATGACCGTCGCGCGGAGTCGAGGTGAACTCCGGGTGGAACTGGCAAGCAACGAACCATGGATGGTTCGGCGCTTCAACCACTTCAACCAGCGCACCGTCACCGGAACGACCGGAAATTTTCAGACCGGCTTCGATCAGTTGCGGCAGCAGCTTGTTGTTCACTTCGTAGCGATGACGATGACGCTCGACGATCACGTCCTTGGCGTAGCAATCGTGGACCAGGGAGCCGGCTTCCAGCAGGCAATCCTGAGCACCCAGACGCATGGTGCCGCCCAGATCGGACGATTCGGAACGGGTTTCAACGGCGCCGGTGGCATCTTCCCACTCGGTGATCAGACCCACGACCGGGTGACCGCTGGTGCGATCGAATTCGGTGGAGTTGGCGTCTTTCCAGCCCAGCACATTACGGGCGAACTCGATCACGGCGACTTGCATGCCCAGGCAGATCCCCAGGTACGGAACCTTGTTTTCGCGGGCATATTGAACGGCGGTGATCTTGCCTTCCACGCCACGCAGACCGAAGCCGCCTGGTACCAGAATCGCATCAACGCCTTCCAGCAGCGCAGTGCCCTGGTTCTCGATGTCTTCGGAATCGATGTAACGCAGGTTGACCTTGGTACGGTTGCTGATGCCGGCATGACTCATCGCTTCGATCAGCGACTTGTAGGCGTCCAGCAGTTCCATGTACTTGCCGACCATGGCGATGGTGACTTCGTGCTCCGGGTTGAGCTTGGCATCGACCACGGCTTCCCACTCGGACAGATCGGCACCACCGCATTGCAGGCCGAAACGCTCGACGACGAAATCATCCAGTCCCTGGGAGTGCAGAATGCCCGGGATCTTGTAGATGGTGTCGGCGTCTTCCAGCGCGATGACCGCACGTTCTTCAACGTTGGTGAACTGCGCGATCTTGCGACGCGAAGAGATATCGATCGGGTGGTCGGAACGGCACACCAGCACGTCTGGTTGCAGACCGATGGAACGCAGTTCCTTGACCGAGTGCTGAGTTGGCTTGGTTTTGGTTTCGCCGGCAGTGGCGATGTATGGCACCAGCGTCAGGTGCATCAGCATCGCGCGCTTGGCGCCGACTTCGAAACGCAATTGACGGATGGCTTCGAGGAACGGCTGGGATTCGATGTCACCTACGGTGCCACCGATCTCGACCATCGCCACGTCGGCATCGCCTGCCCCCTTGATGATGCGGCGCTTGATTTCGTCGGTGATGTGCGGAATCACCTGGATGGTTGCGCCCAGGTAATCACCACGGCGCTCTTTGCGCAGGACGTGCTCGTAGACACGGCCGGTGGTGAAGTTGTTGTTCTGGGTCATGGTCGTGCGGATGAACCGCTCGTAGTGGCCCAGGTCCAGGTCGGTCTCGGCGCCGTCGTGAGTGACGAACACTTCACCGTGCTGGAACGGGCTCATGGTGCCCGGGTCAACGTTGATGTACGGGTCCAGCTTGAGCATGGTGACCTTAAGTCCCCGCGCCTCCAGGATGGCCGCCAATGAAGCCGATGCAATGCCTTTCCCCAATGAAGAAACAACACCGCCCGTGACGAATATGTAGCGCGTCATGAAAAACCCTAGAAGTCTGCGTTAAAGCGGTCCGAGCCGCCGGGGAAAGCGAAGGAAGGCCGAAGCCCCCGATCACCTGCATTAATTACAGTGCATCTTTCAAAAAAACCGCCGCGTTGGGACAGACCGGAAGAAGAATCACCGGTACGTTGCTCGCTACACATTTTTTGGAATCGCCCAGCAAAGACTGCTTGGTAATCGGCAACTCCTGCAATTCAGTTGAATCCACAGAAGTTGTATCAAGAAGGGAGCGTAGTCTACCGGAAAGCCCCTTTCAGCTCAAACCTTGATCGTTGATCGCCGGCTGCCACCGCAAAAGACCGTTTCCCCCCGCGCTACCGTCGAGTCCACGCAGGTTTGCCACCGCGAGCAATTGCTCATTGCAGTAGAGCAGCGGCAATCTGCCACGGGCAAACAGCGGCAGGCGGCTTTCATTGAGCAGACGCTTGAGGTCACGATGACCCCGCCCCGGCAACTGCATGACTTCACCGCCCTGCCGGTAGCGCACGCTTAATACGCCGGCAGGAACAATCCCACTGAAGGTCAACCGTCCGTTATTCGGCAGCAGCAGTACCGCCGACGGATCAGGCCACAGTGGAGCGGGCTCGGGGAGGTTCAGCCAATGGCCGGACAACCACCAGATTCGCCCGTTCGCACGATGCAATTCACCGTCTGCCAGGCGCCAGATCGGCCGCGCATCCGTCGCTGCATCGCGCAGATTTTCCCAACCCGACCAATGGTCGCTGTCCGGCATACGCGTCAACGGCGCCAGCCAGTGGCTGAGGGCATTGCGCTGGCGGGCGGCGGAAAGTTTTTCAAGCGCAGCCATTTCCAGCGACGGCACGCCCAGCCAATCGAATTCGCTTCCAGTTGCGGCGGGCGCCAGATCCATCTCGGCCAAATCATCGAGCAGGCCCTGCGCTTCACTCAAATGCGCAGCACTGCGGGCAATGGTGGTCACAGCCTGCGGCCAACGCTGAGTCAGCGCTGGAAAAATCTGCTGGCGAAGGTAATTGCGAGAAAACTGTTGATCGGCGTTCGACGGATCTTCGATCCAGCTCAACTGATGCTCGACGGCATAGGCTTCGAGTTCGGCCCGCGACACCTCAAGCAACGGCCGCAGCAAGAAACCACGCCCCAATGAACGCTGCGACGGGATCGCCGACAAGCCTCTCACCCCTGCCCCGCGCAATAGACGGAACAAAAGGGTTTCTGCCTGATCATTCCGGTGCTGCGCCGTCAGTAACAGCTCATTGGTTTGGGTCGCCTCGACAAAGGCGCCATACCGCGCCTCCCGAGCCGCACGCTCGAGGCTCGCCCCAGGCTGGACCTGAACATGAACAACCTCCAACGGTACACCCAGTGCGTCACACACCCGCTGACAATGCTCCGGCCACGCGTCAGCCGCAGCCTGGAGGCCGTGATGGATGTGAATGGCTTTGAGCTCAGGCAGGGAATTTTTTTTTGCGAGTTGCGCTAGAAGGTGCAGCAGAACAGTGGAGTCGAGACCACCGGAGAAAGCGACACGCCAGGCCGGCGCGGTGCGCCAGGGCGCAAGTTTCAGCAGCAGCTGGGCAGACAGATTCATCTTTGAAGGATTCATAGGCGTCCGTCGCTTCCACATAGAACCAATGTGGGAGCGAGCTTGCTCGCGATAGCGATATAACAATCAACTAATTCATTGAACGTTACACAGCCTTCGCGAGCAAGCTCGCTCCCACAGTAGTTTTGCGTCGTTTGCCGAAGCAGCGTCAGATCAGAGACCGTAGCTCATCAGACGCTCGTAACGGCGGGCCAGCAGCGCGTCGTTGTCGAACTTCTTCAGCATCGCCAGTTGCGAGCTCAGCTCGGCACGGATCAAGGCAGCAGCCGCAGCCGGATCACGGTGCGCGCCACCCAGAGGTTCGCTGATCACTTTATCAACGATACCCAGGCCTTTCAGGCGCTCGGCAGTAATGCCCATGGCTTCAGCGGCATCCGGTGCTTTCTCGGCCGTCTTCCACAGAATCGAAGCGCAACCTTCTGGCGAGATCACCGCATAGGTCGAGTACTGCAGCATGTTCAGCTGGTCGCAAACGCCGATCGCCAGTGCACCGCCGGAACCACCCTCACCGATCACGGTGGCGATGATTGGGGTTTTCAGGCGCGCCATGACACGCAGGTTCCAGGCAATCGCTTCGCTCTGGTTGCGCTCTTCAGCGTCGATGCCAGGGTATGCACCTGGGGTGTCGATGAAGGTCAGGATCGGCATTTTGAAACGCTCGGCCATCTCCATCAGACGGCAGGCCTTGCGGTAGCCCTCAGGACGCGGCATACCGAAGTTGCGGCGAACCTTCTCGCGCACTTCACGGCCTTTCTGGTGACCGATGATCATCACCGGCTGGTCGTCCAGGCGGGCTACACCACCGACAATCGCAGCGTCGTCGGAGAAGTGACGGTCACCGTGCAATTCATCGAACTCGGTGAAGATGTGTTCGATGTAGTCCAGGGTGTACGGACGACGTGGGTGACGCGCCAGACGCGCGATCTGCCAGCTGGTCAACTTGCCGAAGATGTCTTCGGTGAGCGTGCTGCTCTTGTCTTGCAGGCGGGAGATTTCATCGCCGATATTCAGCGAATTGTCATTACCGACCAAGCGCAACTCTTCGATCTTGGCTTGCAGGTCGGCGATCGGCTGTTCGAAATCAAGAAAATTCGGGTTCATAGGCGTCCGTCTTGGGTCGACGTCCAAGAGAGCTTGGGCCGGCCGGTTGTCTATTCGCGCCCTACCTTAAGGGACAGGCGCGTTCAGGTCGAGATTAAAAATTGGGTCAAGGTCAAGGCCAAGCTTTCAAAGGTAAAGAATGGCACCTGACCGTCAACGGTATTGGAGGAAGACGTTGTCTCGCCCGAACTGGTCACGCAGGGCTTGAATCAAGGCATCCGCCGGATCGATTCGCCAGGTCTCGCCGAACTGCAACAAGGCCTTGGCATCGGGACTGGTGTACTCCA
Organism: Pseudomonas sp. 05N431; assembly: GCF_056397005.1. Classification (NCBI taxonomy): domain Bacteria; kingdom Pseudomonadati; phylum Pseudomonadota; class Gammaproteobacteria; order Pseudomonadales; family Pseudomonadaceae; genus Pseudomonas; species Pseudomonas sp. 05N431. The sequence goes on along the minus strand of NZ_JBFTMN010000015.1, from coordinate 122,041 downwards.
TGGTAATCGGACACGCGCCGCGATGACGCTTGAACAACTCGCCCAGCCAGCGTAGCTGATCGCCTTTGAGGTCTTGGGTCTGGACCTTCAAACGCAGGCTTTCGGCCAGGTTGGTACGCGCATCTTCCATGCTCATCACCCGCTTGACCCGCAAACGCAGGCCACCGGAGAAGTCGTCATTGCTGACTTCGCCTTCGACCACCACCATCGCGTCGGTCTGCAACAGCGACTGCGCAGAATGGAACGCCTCGGCAAACAGCGACGCTTCGATCCGGCCCGAACGGTCGTCGAGAGTGATGAAACCCATCTTGTCGCCCTTTTTGTTCTTCATCACCCGCAAGGCGATGATCATGCCCGCGACCGTTTGTGTATCACGCGCCGGTTTCAAATCGATGATGCGTTGACGGGCAAAGCGGCGAATTTCACCTTCGTATTCGTCAATCGGGTGACCGGTCAGGTACAGCCCCAGGGTGTCTTTCTCCCCTTTCAGGCGCTCCTTGAGCGTCAGCTCCTTGGCCTTGCGGTGATTGGCGTAGACGTCGGCGTCTGCTTCGACAAACAGGCCGCCAAACAGGTCCGCGTGCCCACTGTCGTGGGTCCGTGCAGTCTGCTCGGCCGCCTTGATCGCTTCTTCCATAGCCGTCAGCAAGACAGCGCGATTGCGGTCGATGTTGGCCTGATAGGCTTTAGGCTCATCGTGGAAGTACGGACCGAGTCGATCCAGCGCACCACTGCGGATCAATCCGTCGAGGGTCCGCTTGTTGATACGCTTGAGGTCGACCCGGGCGCAAAAATCAAACAGATCCTTGAACGGCCCTTCCAGGCGCGCCTCGGTAATTGCTTCAACCGGCCCCTCGCCAACCCCCTTGATCGCCCCCAGACCGTAAATGATCCGACCTTCGTCGTTCACCGTGAACTTGAACTCCGAGGTGTTCACGTCCGGCGCGTCGAGACGCAGCTTCATGGTCCGCACTTCTTCGATCAAGGTCACGACCTTGTCGGTGTTGTGCATATCCGCCGAGAGTACCGCGGCCATGAACGGTGCCGGGTAGTGGGCTTTCAGCCAGGCGGTCTGGTACGACACCAGGCCGTAGGCGGCGGAGTGAGATTTGTTGAAGCCGTAACCGGCGAATTTTTCCACCAGGTCGAAGATGTTACCGGCAAGGTCGGCATCGATATTATTGGTTGCGCACCCTTCAATGAAACCGCCGCGCTGCTTGGCCATTTCTTCGGGTTTTTTCTTACCCATGGCCCGACGCAGCATGTCCGCACCACCGAGGGTGTAACCGGCCATGACCTGAGCGATCTGCATCACCTGTTCCTGATACAGGATGATGCCGTAGGTGGGTGCCAATACCGGCTTGAGGCCTTCGTATTGGTAATCCGAGTGCGGGTACGCCAGCTCGGCACGACCGTGCTTACGGTTGATGAAGTCATCCACCATGCCCGATTGCAGCGGGCCCGGACGGAACAACGCCACGAGTGCGATCAAGTCTTCCAGGCAGTCGGGCTTGAGCTTTTTGATCAGCTCTTTCATGCCGCGCGACTCGAGCTGGAACACCGCGGTGGTTTCAGCTTTTTGCAGCAGCGTGTAGGTCGGTTTGTCGTCCAGCGGGATAAACGCGATATCCAGCGGCGGCTCATTGACCTTGGCGCGGTCGCGGTTGATGGTTTTCAGCGCCCAATCGATGATGGTCAGGGTTCGCAGACCCAGGAAGTCGAACTTCACCAGACCGGCAGCCTCGACGTCGTCCTTGTCGAACTGGGTTACCAGGCCGCCACCTTCTTCGTCGCAATAGATCGGCGAGAAGTCGGTCAGCTTGGTCGGCGCGATCACCACACCACCGGCGTGCTTACCGACGTTACGTACAACACCCTCAAGCTTGCGCGCCATCTCCCAGATTTCCGCGGCCTCTTCATCGACCTTGATGAAGTCGCGGAGGATTTCTTCCTGCTCGTAGGCTTTTTCCAGGGTCATGCCGACTTCGAAGGGGATCATCTTCGACAGACGATCCGCCAAACCGTAGGACTTGCCCTGCACCCGCGCCACGTCTCGGACCACAGCCTTGGCGGCCATGGAACCAAACGTGATGATCTGGCTTACCGCGTTGCGGCCATATTTCTCGGCCACGTAGTCGATCACCCGGTCACGACCGTCCATGCAGAAGTCGACGTCGAAGTCGGGCATGGAAACCCGTTCCGGGTTAAGGAAACGTTCGAACAGCAGGTCATATTCCAGCGGGTCGAGGTCGGTGATCTTCTGCACATAGGCCACCAGCGACCCGGCACCCGACCCACGGCCAGGACCTACCGGTACGCCGTTGTTCTTGGCCCACTGGATAAAGTCCATAACGATCAGGAAGTAACCGGGGAAGCCCATCTGGATGATGATATCCAGCTCGAAATTCAACCGGTCGACATAGACCTGGCGCTTGGCCTCGTAATCTTCGGTCGTGTCCTTGGGCAGCAGAACGCTCAAACGCTCTTCCAGGCCGTCGAAGGAGACTTTGCGGAAATACTCGTCGATGGTCATGCCATCGGGAATCGGGAAGTTGGGCAGGAAGTGTTTGCCGAGCTTCACATCGATATTGCAGCGCTTGGCGATCTCGACGGTGTTTTCCAGCGCTTCGGGCAAGTCGCTGAACAACTCGGCCATTTCCTCGGCGCTTTTCAGGTACTGCTGATCGCTGTAGTTCTTCGAACGGCGCGGATCGTCGAGCGCTCGCCCTTCACCGATGCATACGCGGGTTTCGTGAGCGGCGAAGTCTTCCTGCTTGATGAAGCGCACATCGTTGGTCGCCACCAGCGGCGCGCCGATCTTGTCGGCCAGGGCCACAGCGGCGTGCAACTGTTCTTCGTCGTTGGGACGATTGGTGCGCTGGATTTCCAGATAGAAACGATCCGGGAATACTGCCATCCACTCACGTGCCAGCGTCTCGGCTTCATCAGGATTGCCGCCGAGCAAGGCGATACCGATCTCGCCCTCCTTCGCCGCCGACAACATGATCAAGCCTTCATTGGCCTCGGCCACCCACTCGCGCTCGATGATGATCTGACCATTGCGCTGACCGTCGATAAAGCCACGCGAGATCAACTCGGTTAGGTTGCGGTAGCCAACGGCGTTCATCGCCAGGAAGCTGATCCGGCTCAGCGGATTGTCAGGGTCCTTGTTCGACAGCCACAGGTCGGCGCCACAGATCGGCTTGATCCCGGCGCCCATGGCGTTTTTATAGAACTTGACCAGGGAACACATGTTGTTCTGGTCGGTGACCGCCACGGCAGGCATGTTCATGCCGACCAGGGTCTTGACCAGCGGTTTGATCCGCACCAGACCGTCGACCAGGGAGTATTCAGTGTGCAGGCGTAGGTGAACGAATGAAGCCGGCATAGTGATCCTGTCTGAAAACGTGAAGACAACAAGGCCCGGATTGTACCGGGCCTTGGCAAAAACATCAGCCTTGAGACTAGCTCTCGATCAAACCCTCGCGGGTCTCATAAGCAAGGCGCACCGGAGCGAACGAACGCCGGTGAATCGGCGTCGGCCCCAGTCGGGCCAAGGCCTCCAGATGGACGGGCGTCGGGTAGCCTTTGTGGCCGCCGATGCCGTAACCCGGATAAATCAATTCGAATGCCGCCATTTCGCGATCACGGCTGACTTTCGCCAGAATCGATGCCGCTGCGATGGCCGGGACCTTGCTATCGCCTTTGACCACGGCTTCAGCCGGCATAGCCAGTTTCGGACAGCGGTTGCCGTCGATCATCGCCAGTTTCGGCGTGATGTGCAGGCCTTCGACAGCCCGCTGCATGGCCAGCATGGTGGCGTGCAGAATATTCAGTTCGTCGATCTCTTCGACTTCGGCACGTGCAATGCACCAGCTCAGGGCTTTCTCGCGGATTTCGTCGTAGAGCTTTTCACGGCGTGCTTCGGTGAGCTTCTTCGAGTCATTGAGCCCGAGGATCGGCCGGCTCGGATCGAGGATCACCGCCGCCGTCACCACTGCGCCGCAGAGCGGGCCGCGACCGACCTCATCGACACCGGCGACCAGGTCTTCGGCATCTGCAACGAGGGTAAAATCCAGGCCCATTTGCATCTTTACGTTACTCATTGAGATTTGCCGATCAGATTGAGGACGGCATCTGCGGCCTGATTCGAGGCGTCGCGACGCAGGGTCCGGTGAATCTGGTCAAAACCGGTGGTTTGCTCTTCACCGCCATCGATCAACGGCGACAGCGTCAGCGCCAATGCCTCCGGGGTCGCATCGTCTTGCAGCAATTCGGGCACCAGCAGACGCTGAGCCAGCAAATTCGGCAAGGAGATGTAAGGGCTTTTCACCATGCGCTTGAGAATCCAGAACGTCAGCGGCGCCAGGCGGTAAGCCACGACCATCGGCCGCTTGTACAACAAGGCTTCCAGCGTCGCGGTTCCCGAAGCAATCAGCACCGCATCGCAAGCGGCCAGCGCCTGATGGGAGCGGCCATCGAGCAAGGTCACCGGCAAATCGCGGCCAGCCAACAGCTCTTCGAGCTGCACGCGGCGTTCAGGGCTGGCGCACGGCATGACGAACCGCACGCCGGGCCGCATGGCCCGCAAACGCTCGGCAGTGTCGAGGAACAAGGAACCCAGGCGCCCAACCTCCCCGCCCCGACTGCCTGGCATCAGCGCAACCAACGGGGCGTCTTCTGGCAATCCCAATTCGGCGCGCGCAGCCGAGCGATCAGCCTCAAGGGGGATTGCATCGGCCAGGGAGTGACCGACAAACCTCACCGGCACGCCTTTCTCTTCGTAGAATTTGGCTTCAAACGGGAACAGCGTGAGCATCAGATCGCAGCCTTCGCGAATCTTCAGCACACGCTTTTGACGCCACGCCCAAACCGATGGACTGACGTAATGCACAGTCTTGATTCCAGCCTGACGCAGCTTGAGTTCGATGTTAAGGGTGAAATCCGGTGCGTCGATGCCGATGAAAACATCCGGCTTTTCGGCGATGAGGGTCGCGATCAGTTTTTTGCGGCGGGCCAGCAGCTCGCGCAATCGACCGAGCACCTCGACCAGGCCCATGACCGCCAGCCGCTCCATCGGGAAGTAAGAGGTCAGGCCTTCAGCCTGCATCAGCGGTCCGCCGACACCGATGAACTCAACCGCAGGATGCTGTGCCTTGAGCGCGCGCATCAGACCCGCACCCAGAATATCGCCGGAGGCTTCGCCCGCCACCAGCGCAATACGCAGATTGGCCATGATTAACGGGTGATGCCGCGAGTCGAGGACTGGATGGAGTCACGGAACACCGCGACTTCCGGGAACTCTTCCGACGGCTCGAGCAACTCGGCAAGCGCTTGTTCGACCGTCAAACCCTGGCGATAAACCACTTTGTAGGCTCGGCGTAATGCGTGGATCGCATCTTCGCTGAAACCACGGCGACGCATGCCTTCGAAGTTCATGCTACGAGCTTCGGCGGGGTTGCCGAACACCGTGACATAGGCTGGAACATCCTTGCCAATGGCTGTGCCCATACCGGAAAAGCTGTGGGCGCCAATATGGCAATACTGATGCACCAGGGTAAAACCCGACAGGATCGCCCAGTCATCGACGTGCACATGCCCGGCCAGCGCGGTGTTGTTGACCAGGATGCAGTTATTGCCGATAACGCTGTCATGGCCAATGTGGGCATAGGCCATGATCAGGTTGTGGTCGCCCAGGGTCGTTTCGGAACGATCCTGAACAGTGCCACGGTGAATGGTCACGCCTTCACGGATGACATTGTGGTCACCGATCACCAGACGGGTTTCTTCACCCTTGTACTTCAAATCGGGCGTGTCCTCACCTACCGAGGAAAACTGGTAAATGCGGTTGTGCTTACCGATACGTGTCGGCCCTTTGAGAATCACGTGCGGGCCGATCACTGTTCCCTCGCCGATTTCCACACCAGCGCCGACGATCGACCACGGGCCGACCTCGACGTCGTCGGCCAGAATGGCCGTCGGATCGATGATTGCGCGAGGGTCAATCAAACTCATAGTTTGCGTTCCGCACAGATGATTTCAGCAGAGCAGACTGGCTTGCCATCGACCGAAGCCTGGCATTCGAACTTCCAGATCTGACGCTTGCAACTGATGAACTTCGCTTCAAGAATCAACTGATCACCCGGCAGAACCGGCTGGCGGAAACGCAGCTTGTCGGAGCCGACAAAGTAGTAAAGCGTGCCATCGGCCGGCTTTACGTCGAGCATTTTGAAACCAAGGATCCCGGCAGCCTGAGCCATCGCTTCAATGATCAGAACGCCCGGCATGATTGGATGCGCAGGGAAGTGACCGTTGAAGAATGGCTCGTTGATGCTGACATTCTTGTAGGCGCGAATGCGCTTGCCTTCAACATCCAGCTCCACTACCCGGTCCACCAACAGGAACGGGTAACGGTGAGGCAGGTATTCGCGAATCTCGTTGATGTCCATCATTTCGGGGGGAAGCCTATGTAAAGATTGGGAGCGCGCGACTGACGCACACTCCTCTAGCAAATCAAGGAGGCAGTCTAACGGCTGTGCACACTTGATATGGAAATGGTATCAGCCATCTGATGAAGCATTGCTGTCAGGGGTCACGTCCCCAACACGCTTTTCCAGCTGTCGCAAACGTCGCGCGATATCATCGAGCTGACGGATACGTGCCGCGCTTTTGCGCCACTCGGCAGCCGGTTGCATGGCCGTCCCGGACGAATAGGAACCCGGCTCGGTAATCGAGTGAGTCACCATGGTCATTCCGGTCAGGAATACGTTGTCGCAAATATCAATGTGTCCGACCAGCCCCACACCACCCGCCAGCATGCAGTGCTTGCCGATTTTGGTGCTGCCGGAAATCCCCACGCACGCCGCCATGGCGGTGTGATCACCGACTTGCACGTTGTGGGCGATCTGAATCTGATTATCGAGCTTCACGCCATTGCCGATGATGGTGTCGGCCAGTGCACCGCGGTCGATAGCGGTATTCACGCCAATCTCCACATCGTCACCGATCAATACCCCACCCACCTGGGCGATCTTCTGCCAGATGCCTTTTTCGTTGGCAAAACCAAAGCCTTCACCACCGAGCACGGCACCGGACTGAATCACCACGCGCTTGCCGATGCGTACGTCGTGGTACAGCGTCACGCGCGGGGCCAACCAGCCACCCTCACCGATCTCGCTGCGCGCACCAATGAAGCAGTGAGCACCGACCGTCACGCCTGCGGCGATTCGCGCAGCGCTTTCGATCACGGCAAAAGCGCCAATGCTCGCAGCCGGATCAACCACTGCGTCCGCTGCCACCACCGCTGTCGGATGGATACCGGCAGCAGCCTTGGGTTTGGGGTCGAACAGATGGGAAACCCGGGCATACGCCGCATACGGATCAGGCACAACCAGCGCATCACCTGCAAAACCTTCTGCGTCAGCGGCCTTCAGCAACACGGCTGCGGCCTGGCTGTCGGCCAGATATTTACGGTATTGGGGGTTTGCCAGAAAGCTCAACTGAGCTGGGCCAGCCTCCTGCAAGGTGGCTAGCCCAGTGATTTCTTTCTCCGCGGAGCCACGAAGAGTGGCGCCGAGGAACTCGGCCAATTGGCCGAGCTTTATAGTCGCTGTCATGGATTACTTCAGCTGATTCATGCGCTCGATAACCTGGCGAGTGATGTCGTACTGAGGCTTGACATCAATCACTGCGCCACGCTCGAAGACCAGGTCAAAAGCACCTTTCTTGATGACTTCTTCCACAGCGCTGTCCAGTTTCGGCTTGAGCTGCTTCAGCATTTCACGGTCAGCAACGGCTTTGGCTTCGTTCAGTTCCTTGGACTGGAACTGGAAGTCACGGGCCTTTTGCTTGAATTCAAGCTCAAGACGCTCACGCTCGCCCTGGGCCATTTTGTCACCGCCGCTTACCAGACGATCCTGAATACCTTTGGCACTGCTTTCCAGGGCCTTGAGCTTGGTCAGCTGCGGCCCGAACTTCTTCTCGGCATCCACGGCGTACTTCTTCGCCGCATCAGACTCCAGCAGAGCCATCTGATAGTTCAGTACCGCGATTTTCATTTCGGCAAATGCCGGGGTTGCTACCAGGACAGTTGCCAGGAGAACCAATTGAGTCAACTTACGCACGATGCACTCCTACAAAATCCATTGTCATTATCTTGGATCAGGCTATTAGAAAGTCTGACCGAGGGAGAATTGGAACACCTGAGTCTCCGCATTGCTGTCCGGCTTCTTGACCGGCATTGCCAAGGCAAAGCTCAACGGACCAAGGGCGGTAACCCATGTCACACCCACACCCACCGAACTGGCCATATTGCTGAAGCTGATGTCGTTGCACTGTGTATTGGAAAGGGTGCCATTGGTATTCCTGACCTGCTCGCACTTGGAGTCGAACACGTTACCGACGTCCCAGAACACAGAGGTACGCAGGGATCGCTGATCTTTGACGAAAGGCAGCGGGAACAGAATTTCTGCGCCACCTTGAATCAGGACGTTACCACCAAATGGCAGAGCTTTATCATCCGGGTCAGCGAGGGTGCCCTGGTTCCCGGTCACATCAACACCACGGCTCGGGGTACCACGAGGGCCAAGCGTACTGTCCTTGAAACCACGAACCGAGTTGAAACCACCTGCATAATAGTTCTCGTAGAACGGCAACCCGCTGGTAGAACCATAACCATCGCCATAACCCAGCTCGGTGTGCAGGCGCATGGTGTAATTTTCAGACAATGGCTGGAACAGCTGGCCACGGTAGTCGAGCTTGAAGAACGACAGATCGCTGCCCGGGGTAGTGGCTTCCAGTGTCAGGCTTTGCGAGTGACCACGGGTCGCCAGCACGCCTTTGTTCAGTGTCGACTCGGACCAACCGGCCGAAGCCTTGAAGTTCAGGTACTGGTCGCCTTGCGTGTTAACGAAGTTGAAAATTTCGTCAACGGTGTACTGACCAGTCTTGATCTTGTCTTGTTGTGCGGTCAGACCAAAGGTCAGACGCGAAGTTTCACTGATCGGATAACCGACGTTGATGCCCGCGCCCAAGCTGTCTACCGCGTAGCTGGCTACGTTGACATCAAGGTTTTTGTAGTCGGTGGTGCGATAGAAAGCGTTGTAACCCAGGCTCACGCCATCGGCTGTCCAGTACGGGTCGACATAACCGAAGTTATAACGGCTCTGGTATTGGCTACGGGTCAAGCCAATGCTGACCTTGTTACCGGTACCCAGGAAGTTGTTCTGGGTAATCGAACCACCCAGGATCAAACCGGCGCTCTGAGCAAAACCAACGCTGGCGGTGATCGAGCCGGAAGCTTGCTCTTCAACGGCGTAGTTCACGTCAACCTGGTCATCGACACCCGGTACAGCCGGAGTCTCGACGTTGACTTCCTTGAAGAAGCCCAGGCGTTCCAGACGGGTCTTGGACTGGTCGATCAGGTAGGTCGAAGCCCAGCCACCTTCCATCTGGCGCATTTCACGACGAAGCACTTCGTCTTCCGTCTTGGTGTTGCCGCGGAAGTTGATACGGTTTACGTAAGCACGCTTGCCCGGATCGACCACAAAGGTGATATCAACGGTGTGATCGTCGTCATGCGGAGTCGGTACGCCGTTGACGTTGGCGAAGGTGTAACCCTCGTTACCCAGGCGACGGGTGATCAACTCAGAAGTCGTAGTCATCAGCTTGCGCGAGAACACCTGACCTTTTTGCACCAGCAGCAGCGCCTTGATCTGGTCTTCAGGGACCTTCAGGTCACCGCTGAGCTTCACGTCACGAACGTTGTACTTCTGACCTTCGTTGATGTTGACGGTGATATAGACGTGTTTTTTGTCCGGGGTGATCGACACCTGGGTCGAAGCGATATCCATGTTGATATAGCCGCGGTCCAGGTAGTAGGAACGCAGGCGTTCCAGGTCACCGGAAAGTTTTTCACGAGCGTACTTGTCATCGTTCTTGAAGAACGACAGCCAGTTGGTGGTCTTGAGTTCGAACAGGTCGATCAGGTCTTCATCAGGGAAAACCGTGTTACCCACCACGTTGATGTGCTGGATAGCCGCGACAGTGCCTTCGTTGATATTGACCTTCAAGCCAACGCGGTTGCGCGGCTGAGGAACAACTTCAGTGTCAACGGTGGCCGAGTAGCGACCTTGAGCGACGTACTGGCGCTGCAGCTCGTTACGCACGCCTTCAAGCGTCGCACGCTGGAAGATCTCGCCTTCAGCCAGACCGGATTGTTTAAGGCCTTTCATCAGGTCGTCAGTGGAGATCGCCTTGTTGCCTTCGATCTCGATACTGGCGACCGACGGGCGTTCGACTACCGTGATGACCAGGACATTGCCATCGCGGCCCAGCTGGATATCTTGAAAGAAACCGGTTTTGAACAGCGCACGAGTGGATTCCACCAGGCGACGGTCATCCGCCTGTTCACCGACGTTCAACGGCAAGGCACCAAAGACGCTACCCGCGGATACCCGCTGGAGGCCATTGATGCGAATATCGGAGATAGTGAAGGACTCGGCGTGAACTTCGGCGATCATCAATACGGTGAAAACCGCAGTTAGCAGCAGACGTTTCATGAAGTCCTTTCTTATTCCAACTGGCAATAAACAAACTGCCGCAAAATGCGGCAGATTCGCAATTCAGCGAAGCGTTACAGTCGACCCAGATCGTTGACCAGAGCAAGCAACATCACCCCGATCACCAAACTGATACCGATCTGTATCCCCCAACTCTGCACCCGATCCGACAAGGGACGACCACGCGCCCACTCGATCAGATAAAACAACAAATGCCCCCCATCCAGTACAGGAATGGGCAACAAATTCAGAACGCCCAGGCTAATACTCAGATAAGCCAGGAAATTCAGGAAATCAGCGACACCCGACTGGGCAGAAGCGCCCGCCACTTTAGCAATGGTTATCGGTCCACTCAAGTTTTTTACCGAGAGCTCGCCGAACAACATTTTCTTTAGTGAATCAAGGGTCAGCACACTCATGGTCCAAGTGCGTCGAGCACCTTCACCAATCGCCGCCACAGGACCGAAGCTGACCTCGCGAATCATGGCTGGCGGCCAATCGACAGCCTTCACCCCGGCACCCAGATAACCACTGGCCACTTTCGCCTTGTCGCGAGTTGCCAAGGTAACCGGGACGTCGATTTGAGCACCGTCACGCTCGATATGCAGCACAATTTTGGTATCAGGATGCACACGCACCCAATCGACCACTTGCTGCCAATCAGTCAGCGCCAGGCCATCGAGCGCCAGCAGACGGTCACCGGTCTTCAGGCCAGCGGCCTGCGCCGGGCCTTTAGGGTCCAGCTCAGCCAACACCGGTGGCAACGCCGGACGCCAAGGGCGAATACCCAGCGAACGAATCGGGTCCGGCTCATCAGCCCCCTTGAGCCAATGATCCAGGACCAGCTCGCGCGGCGAATCGACGGTAGAGCCCTGTTCGCGCACCAGCAATTGCATCGAACCGCTTTCACCAAGACGCCGGACCAGCTGCAGATTCACCGCCGCCCAACCCGAAGTCGGTTCGCCATCGATGGCGACGATTTCCTGCCCCGGATTCAAACCGGCCTTGGCGGCCATGCTGCCGATTTCAACGGCACCGATGACGGGGCGCACCTGTTCAGTGCCGAGCATCGCCAGCACCCAGAAAAACACCAACGCCAACAAGAAGTTGGCGACAGGCCCGGCAGCAACGATGGCAATGCGCTGACGAACGGATTTGCGATTAAAGGCCTGATCAAGCTGATCGGACGGCACTTCGCCTTCACGCTCGTCAAGCATCTTCACGTAACCACCCAGAGGGATGGCGGCGATCACGAACTCGGTGCCGCGCCGGTCATGCCAGCGCAGCAATGGCAGGCCGAAGCCCACGGAGAAACGCAGAACCTTGACGCCACAGCGACGCGCGACCCAGAAATGGCCAAATTCATGGAAGGTGACCAGCACGCCCAAAGCCACCAGGGTGCCGACAATCATATAGAGCGCGCTCATCTACTTTCTCCGCAATCCTATTCAGTGCTGCCGCGGGCAAACCCGCCGCAACACCTATCGCCCGTGACGACTCAACCAACGCTCGGCCAGGACACGCGCTTTCGCGTCCGCAGTGAAAACCGCATCGAGATCATCGACCGAAACCACAGGTTCGAGATTTAACACCTCTTCGATGATACTCGCGATCTCCAGGTAACGGACACGTCCATCGAGAAAGGCTGCAACAGCCACCTCATTCGCGGCGTTCAGCATGGCCGGAGCACTGTTCCCGGCCTCGGCCGCCTGGCGCGCCAGACGCAAGCACGGGAAACGCTCTTCGTCGGGCGCCTGGAAGTCCAGACGCGCGATTGCAAACAGATCCAGCGGCGCAACCCCGGAGTCGATTCGCTCAGGCCATGCCAGCGCATTGGCGATCGGCGTCCGCATATCCGGATTGCCCAACTGCGCCAATACCGAACCATCGACGTAGTCGACCAGCGAATGAATCACGCTTTGCGGATGAATCACCACCTCAACCTGAGACGGCTTTGCATCAAACAGCCAACAGGCCTCGATCAGTTCCAGACCTTTGTTCATCATGCTGGCCGAATCGACCGAAATCTTGCGCCCCATCGACCAGTTGGGATGGGCACACGCCTGCTCTGGCGTAACATGCGCCAACTCAGCCATCGATGTCTGCCGGAACGGACCGCCAGAGGCTGTCAGCAGAATCCGACGAACGCCTACAGCGCCAAGCCCACGGGAAAAGTCTGCGGGCATGCACTGAAAGATCGCATTGTGCTCGCTGTCGATCGGCAGCAGCACCGACCCGCTCTTGTGCACGGCCTGCATGAACAGCGCGCCGGACATCACCAGCGCTTCCTTGTTGGCCAGCAGAATCTTCTTGCCCGCCTCGACCGCCGCCAGCGTCGGACGCAAACCCGCCGCACCGACAATCGCCGCCATCACCGCATCGACTTCAGCGTCGGAAGCGACCTGACACAGGCCCTCCTCCCCCACCAGCACCCGCGTTGAAAGGCCCGCAGCGCGCAGATCGTCTTGCAAACGCCGGGCAGCCAAGGGCTCCGGCACAACAGCAAAACGCGGCACATGGCGGATGCACAAGGCCAGTAGTTCACTCAGGCGAGAGAAACCGCTCAAGGCAAAGACTTGATAGCGCTCGGGATGACGCGCAATGACATCAAGGGTGCTCAAGCCAATGGAACCGGTCGCCCCCAGGACTGTGATCTGTTGTGGGCGGCTCACGATGCAGCCATCCACAGCAATACCGCAAACACCGGGATCGCCGCGGTGAGACTGTCGATACGATCCAGAATGCCGCCATGGCCCGGCAGCAGATTACTACTGTCCTTGATGCCCGACTGGCGCTTGAACATACTTTCGGTCAAATCGCCGACCACCGAGATAAACACGATAATCGCCGCGCCGATCAATCCTTTCAGCATCTCGCCAATCGTCCAGTCACGCACCAGACCAACGATGGCGGTGATCACCAGACTCAGCAGCAAGCCGCCGTACACGCCTTCCCAGCTCTTGCCAGGACTGACCTGCGGAGCAAGCTTGCGCTTGCCGAATGCCCGACCGGAAAAGTAAGCGCCAATGTCTGCACCCCAGACCAGCACCATCACTGCCATGATCAGCCAGTTACCCAGCGGCTCTTGCTTGATCAGGATCAAACCTTGCCAGGCCGGCAACAGGATCAGCAGGCCGATGACCAGCTTGCAGGCCGCACTGGCCCAATGCTCACTGGTCTTGGGATAGGTCAGCACCAGGAAGGTCGCCACCGCCCACCAGAGCACGGCAGCACCCAACACCCAAGGCGAAAGCCCCGGCAGCACGTGCATGACAAACAGCATCGCCGCGACTACCGCCGCATAAGCGACACGGATCGGTTGTGCAGTGAAACCTGCCAGACGCGCCCATTCCCAGGCACCAAGAGTCACGACCAGGCCGATAAACAGCGCAAAACCGGAGCCCTCGAGCAGAAAAAATCCGCACAGGGCGATCGGCAGCAGGATCAGCGCAGTGATGATTCGTTGTTTAAGCATTAAATCCGGGCTCCAGCCTCGACCTGCTCACTCGTTTTACCGAATCGACGCTGGCGAGAAGCGAAATCGGCCAATGCATTACGCATGGCTTCGTGTTTGAAGTCCGGCCAGAACAGGTCGGAGAAATACAGCTCGGAGTACGCCAATTGCCACAGCAGGAAATTGCTGATGCGATGCTCGCCACCGGTACGAATGCACAAGTCCGGCAACGGCAGATCACCGGTAGCCAGACAGGTCTGCAGCAACTCGGGAGTGATGTCGTCCGGACGCAAATGCCCGGCCTGAACCTCTCGCGCCAGACGCTGTGCAGCCTGGGCAATATCCCATTGGCCGCCATAGTTGGCCGCGATCTGCAGGACAAAACGATTGGCGCCGACTGTCATTGCCTCCGCCTCACGCATGGCTGCCTGAAGCTCGGGATGAAAACGCGAACGATCGCCGATAATACGCAACGTGATGTTGTTGTCGTTGAGACGCTTGGCCTCGCGACGCAACGCCTTGAAAAACAAATCCATCAAGGCGCTGACTTCATCGGCCGGACGCTGCCAGTTTTCACTGGAGAAGGCGAACAGGGTCAGTACTTCAACCCCGGCCTCAGCGCACACCTCGATGACCGCGCGCACAGCATCGACGCCAGCCTTGTGCCCGGCAACACCGGGCAAGAAACGTTTTTTTGCCCAGCGATTATTACCGTCCATGATGATCGCGACGTGGCGCGGCACCGAGGACAGCACTGGCTGCTTGGTCTTTTCCATGAAGGCGTCCTGACCCCTTATACGGCCATCAGGTCCTTTTCTTTGTCTTCAGTGAGCTTATTGATCTGAGCCTCGAAGTCCTTGATCAACTTGTCGATATCGGCACTTGCGCGACGCTCTTCGTCTTCGCTGATTTCCTTGTCCTTGACCAGCTTCTTCAGATCGCCCAGCGCATCACGGCGAATATTACGCACCGCGACACGAGCGTCTTCGGCTGCGCTGCGCGCTTGCTTGGTGAAGCCCTTGCGGGTCTCCTCGGTCAAGGCCGGCATGGATATCAGCAGCAACTCACCCAGGTTAGTCGGGTTGAGGTTCAGGCCAGCACTCTGGATCGCCTTGTCGACCGCTGCGAGCATGTTGCGCTCGAAAGCCACGACTTGCAGGGTCCGAGAGTCCTTCACGGTGACGTTGGCCACGCTGCTCAAAGGAGTATCCGAACCGTAGTAAGGCACCATCACACTGCCCAGGATACTTGGGTGCGCCTTGCCTGTACGAATCTGACCAAAAGCGTGCACCAGCGAGTCCAGGGACTTGGTCATGCGCTCTTGAGCGTCTTTCTTGATTTCGTTGATCATTGTTCGCCTTCCTCGATCAGGGTTCCTTCAGCGCCGCCATGCACGATGTTCAGCAGGGCGCCGGGCTTGTTCATGTTAAATACGCGCAGCGGCATTTTGTGGTCGCGGCACAGGCAAATTGCCGTCAGATCCATCACGCCCAGCTTGCGATCCAGTACTTCATCGTAGGTCAGATGATCGAACTTCTCGGCATGCGGGTCTTTGAATGGGTCAGCGGTGTACACGCCATCAACCTTGGTCGCTTTCAACACGACGTCGGCATCGATCTCGATCGCGCGCAAGCAGGCTGCCGAGTCCGTAGTGAAGAACGGATTGCCGGTACCGGCAGCAAAGATGACCACTTCCTTGGAGTTCAGGTGACGCATGGCTTTGCGGCGATCGTAGTGATCGGTCACACCTACCATGGAAATAGCCGACATCACGATAGCCGAGATATTCGCACGTTCCAGCGCGTCACGCATGGCCAGGGCGTTCATCACAGTGGCCAGCATGCCCATGTGGTCACCCGTTACCCGATCCATGCCGGCCGCACTCAGTGCCGCACCACGGAACAGATTACCACCACCAATCACCAGACCAACCTGAACGCCGATACCGACCAGTTGGCCGACTTCCAGCGCCATGCGATCCAGAACCTTGGGGTCGATTCCGAACTCTTCGGAGCCCATCAAGGCCTCGCCGCTAAGCTTGAGTAGAATGCGTTTATAGCGAGCCTGATAACCACTGCCCTGCTGAGCCATTGCGAATCTCTCCTGCGGCGTATTTTAAAAAATTCTTTGCGGGCTGTTTGCAGCCTGCGTTCACTCTAACGTGACGCTGTCACAGCGCCATCGGAACACGGCTTTGTAAGCCAGTTCCGACGGAAAACCAAATAAATTGGCTTCCCCATCTGAAAAGAGGCTGCGCGCGTGAGCGGGCAGCCTCTTCAGGGCGACAGTTAAAAAACCGTCTTACTGCTTGGCAGCAGCCAGTTGAGCAGCAACTTCTTCAGCGAAGTTGTCGACTGGCTTCTCGATGCCTTCGCCTACTTTGAAGTAAGTGAAAGAAACGATTTCAGCACCGGCTTTCTTAGCCAGTTCGCCAACCTTGATTTCAGGGTTCTTGACGAACGCCTGCTCAACCAGACTTGCTTCAGCCAAGAACTTGCTGATACGGCCTTTAACCATGTTTTCAACGATGTTTTCTGGCTTGCCGGCGATCTTGTCAGCGTTGAGGGTCAGGAACACGCCTTTCTCGCGCTCGATCGCTTCAGCGGAAACTTCCGACGGCAGCAGGAATTCAGGGTTGGTAGCCGCTACGTGCATAGCGATGTCTTTGGCCAGCTCAACGTTGCCGCCCTTCAGAACAACAGCTACACCGATCTTGTTGCCGTGCAGGTAACCACCGACAACATCACCTTCAACACGAGTCAGGCGACGGATGTTGACGTTTTCGCCAACCTTGCCGACCAATACCAGGCGAGCAGCTTCTTGAGCTTCGATCAGAGGCTCAACGGTAGTCAGCTTGTCGGCGAACGCTTTTTCAACGCTAGCAGCAACAAATACCTTGAAGTCGTCCTGCAGAGCCAGGAAGTCAGTCTGCGAGTTCACTTCCAGCAGGACTGCGGATTTACCGTCTTCCTTCAGAGCGATCGCGCCTTCAGCAGCAACGTTGCCTGCTTTTTTGGCTGCCTTGATGGCGCCCGAAGCACGCATGTCATCAATGGCTTTCTCGATGTCGCCGCCAGCCTTGGTCAAGGCTTTCTTGCAGTCCATCATGCCTTCGCCAGTACGCTCGCGCAGTTCTTTGACCAACGCTGCAGTAATCTCTGCCATTTCAAAATTCCTCTTGGATAGGTTATCAACCATTCCACCCGATCGAACGGGCGTTCAATTCTTCCCGAACCACCCTTGTTAGCTGCTGCACATTACAGATGCAGTAGCGGCATCCTGAAAACAGGCGCCAACAAATGGTTTTCGAGGTGGCAAAAAGGGGGCCAAGCCCCCTTTTTGCTTACTGAGTCAACGCCAAGGCGTCAATTACTCAGCTGCTGCTACCGGAGCTTCTTCAACGAACTGCTCGGTGCCGCCAGCAACGTGGTTGCGACCGCGGATTACAGCGTCAGCCATCGAACCCATGTACAGCTGGATAGCGCGGATTGCGTCATCGTTGCCTGGGATGATGTAGTCAACGCCTTCCGGGCTGCTGTTGGTATCGACTACGCCGATAACCGGGATGCCCAGCTTGTTGGCTTCGGTGATCGCGATGCGCTCGTGATCAACGTCGATAACGAACAGTGCGTCAGGCAGACCGCCCATGTCCTTGATACCACCCAGGGAACGATCCAGCTTTTCCAGGTCGCGAGTGCGCATCAGCGCCTCTTTCTTGGTCAGCTTGGCGAAAGTACCGTCTTCGGCTTGCACTTCAAGGTCACGCAGACGCTTGATGGAAGCACGGATGGTTTTGAAGTTGGTCAGCATGCCGCCCAACCAGCGGTGATCGACGTACGGCGAACCGCAGCGTGCTGCTTCTTCAGCAACGATCTTGCCAGCGGAACGCTTGGTGCCGACGAACAGAATCTTGTTTTTGCCCTGGGCCAGACGCTCTACGAAAGTCAGAGCTTCGTTGAACATTGGCAGGGTTTTTTCAAGGTTGATGATGTGGATCTTGTTACGCGCGCCGAAAATGTACTTACCCATTTTCGGGTTCCAGTAACGGGTCTGGTGACCGAAGTGCACACCGGCCTTCAGCATATCGCGCATGTTGACTTGGGACATGATAGTTCCTTAATAAGTCGGGTTTGGCCTCCACGTATCCCAATGACCAACCAGCAGCATCAGCTGAAGGCACCCAGGTCATCGTGTCGACACGTGTGTGGATTTAAGCTTTTCGGGGTATACCCGGAAAGCGGCGCATTTTATATCACAAGGAGGGCGAAAACGAAACCCGGAATCTTAAAACCTGATCAGTGCTTTTGTTCCGGCCCTTGGAATCCCCCCAGAATGCGCCATTCTATAGAGAGAAGCGATGCACAGAGGCACAGATTCGCCGTGATCGTCTGTTAGAATCGTGTTTTTCAGGGCTGCGAGCAGCATCACGCAGAGCCCATTCCGTATAGAAAGCGCCACTGAGCGTAGAGAGAACCTGTATGACCGTCACCCTCAAAACCCCAGAGGACATCGCAAAAATGCGGATCGCCGGCAAGCTTGCCGCCGATGTGCTGGAAATGATTGCCGAATACGTCAAGCCCGGTGTCACGACCGAAGAGCTGGACCGCATCTGCCACGACTACATCGTCAACGAGCAGAAAGCCATCCCTGCCCCGCTCAACTATAAAGGCTTTCCGAAGTCCATCTGCACCTCGATCAACCACGTGGTCTGCCACGGCATCCCGAACGAGAAGCCGCTGAAAGATGGCGACACGCTGAACATCGACGTCACCGTGATCAAAGATGGCTATCACGGCGACACCAGCCGCATGTTCCACGTCGGCAACGTGCCGGTGTGGGCCGAGCGCCTGTCACAAGTCACCCAGGAATGCATGTACAAGGCCATCGAACTGGTCAAGCCCGGCTGCCGCCTCGGAGATATCGGCGAAGTCATCCAGAAGCACGCTGAAAAGAACGGTTTCTCGGTGGTTCGCGAGTTCTGCGGCCACGGCATCGGCAAGGTGTTCCACGAAGAACCGCAAATCCTGCATTACGGCCGCGCCGGCACCGGCATGGAACTGAAAGCCGGCATGACCTTCACCATCGAGCCGATGATCAATCAGGGCCGTGCCGACACCAAGGTGCTCGGCGATGGCTGGACCGCGATCACCAAGGACCGCAAGCTGTCGGCCCAGTGGGAGCACACCCTGTTGGTGACCGAAACCGGTTACGAGATCTTCACCCTGCGCAGCGATGACACCATTCCTCGCGTTTCGGCCTGATCCGACAAGCTCCGCCCCCAGCCTATAGAAGGAATGCCAATCGATGCCGCAGGTGGATCCCGAACTCTTCGACCGCGGCCAGTTCCAGGCCGAACTGGCCCTGAAGGCAAGCCCGATCGCGGCCTTCAAGAAGGCCATCCGCCAGGCACGAGAGGTGCTCGACGCGCGATTTCGCAGCGGGCGGGATATTCGCCGGCTGATCGAGGATCGCGCCTGGTTCGTCGACAACGTCCTGCAACAGGCCTGGGAGCAGTTCAATTGGAGTGAAGACGCCGACATCGCGCTGGTCGCGGTCGGCGGCTACGGTCGCGGCGAACTGCACCCCTACTCCGATATCGATTTGCTGATTCTGCTGGATAACGCCGATCACGAAGTTTTCCGCGACTCCATCGAGCGTTTTCTGACGCTGCTATGGGACATCGGCCTGGAAGTTGGCCAGAGCGTACGCTCGGTGGACGAATGTGCCGAACAGGCCCGCGCCGACCTGACCATCATCACCAACCTGATGGAAAGCCGCACCATTGCCGGCCCCGAGCACTTGCGCCAGCGCATGCTCGATGTCACCAGCACTGAGCACATGTGGCCGGCCAAGGATTTTTTCCTGGCCAAACGTGCTGAACAGAAGGCACGTCACCACAAATACAACGACACCGAATACAACCTGGAACCCAACGTCAAAGGCTCGCCTGGCGGCCTACGGGATATTCAGACGATTCTGTGGGTGGCACGCCGCCAATACGGCACGCTCAACCTGCGTGCACTGGCAGGCGAAGGCTTCCTGGTCGAAAGCGAAAACGCCCTGCTGGCCTCGTCCCAGGAGTTTTTGTGGAAGGTTCGCTACGCCCTGCACATGCTCGCTGGCCGCGCCGAAGACCGCTTGCTGTTCGACCACCAGCGCTCGATCGCCGGGCTGCTGGGCTTTGAAGGCGATGACGCCAAGCACGCCATCGAAAACTTCATGCAGCAGTACTACCGGGTGGTGATGAGCATTGCCCAGCTCAGCGACCTGATCATCCAGCATTTCGAGGAAGTTATCCTCGCGCCGGAAGATGAAGCGCCGCCGCAACCGATCAACTCGCGCTTCCAGTTGCATGACGGCTACATCGAGGCGATCAACACCAACGTGTTCAGACGCACGCCGTTTGCCATGCTGGAAATTTTCGTGCTGATGGCCCAGCAGCCGGAAATCAAGGGCGTGCGGGCTGACACCATTCGTCTGCTGCGCGAACACCGGCACCTGATCGATGACGACTTCCGCAACGACATTCGCAATACCAGCCTGTTCATCGAACTGTTCAAGTGCAAGATCGGCATCCACCGCAACCTGCGACGGATGAACCGTTACGGCATTCTCGGGCGCTACCTGCCAGAGTTCGGTTTTATCGTCGGGCAGATGCAGCACGACCTGTTCCATATTTATACGGTCGACGCCCACACCCTGAACCTGATCAAACACCTGCGCAAATTGCAGTACACCCAGGTGTCCGAGAAATTCCCGCTGGCCAGCAAGCTCATGGGCAAGCTGCCCAAGCCAGAGCTGATCTACCTTGCCGGGCTGTACCACGACATCGGCAAGGGCCGGCATGGCGATCACTCGGATATCGGGGCGGTCGACGCCGAAGCGTTCTGCCAACGCCATCAACTGCCCGTGTGGGACAGCCGGCTGATTGTCTGGCTGGTGCAAAACCACCTGGTGATGTCGACCACCGCCCAGCGCAAAGACCTGTCCGACCCGCAAGTGATCCACGACTTCGCGCAAATCGTCGGCGACGAAACCCGACTCGATTACCTGTACGTGCTGACCGTTTCCGACATCAACGCCACCAACCCGACGCTGTGGAACTCCTGGCGCGCCAGTTTGCTGCGCCAGCTCTACACCGAAACCAAGCGGGCCTTGCGCCGCGGCCTGGAAAACCCGGTCGATCGCGAAGAGCAGATCCGCCAGACCCAAAGTGCCGCCCTGGATATTCTGGTACGCGGCGGCACCGACCCGGACGATGTCGAACAACTCTGGTCGCAACTGGGCGATGATTACTTCCTGCGTCACACCGCCGGCGACGTGGCCTGGCACACTGAGGCCATCCTCCAGCAGCCAGCCGACGGCGGGCCACTGGTACTGATCAAGGAAACCACCCAGCGCGAGTTCGAGGGTGGCACGCAGATCTTCATCTATGCACCGGACCAGCACGACTTCTTCGCCGTGACCGTGGCAGCGATGGACCAGCTCAACCTGAACATTCACGACGCCCGGGTGATCACCTCCACCAGCCAGTTCACCCTCGACACCTATATCGTGCTCGACACCGACGGCGACTCGATTGGCGACAACCCGGCGCGGGTCAAGCAGATCCGCGACGGCCTGACCGAAGCCCTGCGCAACCCGGACAACTACCCGACCATCATCCAGCGTCGGGTGCCGCGCCAGCTCAAGCATTTTGCGTTCGCACCGCAAGTGACGATCCACAACGATGCCCAGCGCCAGGTGACGGTGCTAGAACTCAGCGCCCCCGACCGTCCGGGTCTGTTGGCACGGATCGGAACAATCTTTCTCGAGTTCGACCTGTCGCTGCAGAATGCCAAGATCGCCACTCTCGGCGAGCGGGTCGAAGACGTGTTCTTCATCACCGACGCGAACAACCACCCGTTGTCCGACCCCCAGCTGTGCAGCCGTTTGCAGGATGCGATCGTCGAACAACTGAGCGTCAGCCCCGAACCGGATATCAAACTTTCACGCATCAGCTTCTGAATTAACAAATTTTCCCCTGTGGGAGCGAGCTTGCTCGCGATGGCGTCAGTCCATTCAGCATCGCCAGTGACTGACCTATCGCTATCGCGAGCAAGCTCGCTCCCACATTGAACGAGACCCTGCACCGATGAACAACGCTCTGAACCAGCTCCAGCCTTACCCGTTCGAGAAACTGCGCGCCCTGCTCGGTGCGGTGACGCCAAACCCCGACAAGCGCCCGATTGCGCTGTCCATCGGTGAGCCGAAACACCGTTCGCCAAGCTTTGTCGCTGAAGCGCTGGCAAGCAATCTGGATCAGATGGCCGTCTACCCGACAACCCTCGGCATTCCCGCACTGCGCGAAGCGATTGCCGGCTGGTGCGAACGTCGCTTCAACGTGCCAAGCGGCTGGATCGATCCGGCGCGCAACGTGCTGCCGGTCAACGGCACGCGCGAAGCGCTGTTCGCTTTCACCCAGACCGTGGTCAATCGCGGCGACGATGCACTGATCGTCAGCCCGAACCCGTTCTACCAGATCTATGAAGGCGCAGCGTTCCTCGCAGGCGCCAAGCCGCATTACCTGCCGTGCCTGGATGAAAACGGCTTCAACCCGGACTTCGATGCAGTATCGGACGATATCTGGAAGCGCTGCCAGATCCTGTTCCTGTGCTCGCCAGGCAACCCGACGGGCGCGCTGATCCCGGTCGAAACCCTGAAAAAACTGATCGCCCTGGCCGACGAACACGACTTCGTGATCGCTGCCGACGAGTGCTACAGCGAGCTCTACTTCAACGAACAGACCCCACCGCCAGGCCTGCTCAGCGCCTGCGTGGAACTGGGCCGCAAGGATTTCAAACGCTGCGTGGTGTTCCACAGCCTGTCCAAACGTTCCAACCTGCCGGGCCTGCGCTCGGGTTTTGTCGCCGGCGATGCCGACATTCTCAAGGGCTTCCTGCTGTATCGCACCTACCACGGCTGCGCGATGCCGGTTCAGACCCAACTCGCCAGCGTTGCCGCGTGGAATGACGAAGTGCATGTACGGGCCAACCGTGCGCTGTACCGCGAGAAATACGATGCGGTACTGGAAATCCTCAGCCCGGTGATGGACGTACAGCGCCCGGACGGCGGTTTCTACCTGTGGCCAAACGTTGAAGGCGATGATGCCGCGTTCTGCCGTGACCTGTTTGTCGAAGAACACGTGACGGTGGTGCCGGGCTCGTACCTGTCCCGTGAGGTTGACGGTTTCAATCCGGGTGCTGGCCGGGTGCGCCTGGCATTGGTCGCGCCTTTGGCGGAGTGCGTTGAAGCGGCAGAACGGATTCGCGACTTCATTCTGCGTCGTCGATAACAGCTCCTACGGCCGGCGGCATTACTTCACCTGCCCCAGGTTTGCCTCGCTCAAATCCAGCTCACCTAACACTTCCCTCAAAACGTCATCACCGATCTGGTGATGACGGCTTAAGCTGTACAGCTCCAGACGTTGCGCCCGCAGGGCTTTAAGCCGTAAACGACGCTCCAGCAAATCCATCTGAAACGCCAGCGCCTGGGCTTCGGCGGAATCGTTGAACACCTCCTTTTCTGCCAACTACCCGCCCGCAAAGGCCAGCTTGAACGGCATGAATCCAAGCAACAGGTCGACTACGCCGTCTGATCCCCTGTTAAAAATGTCCAATTGCCAGTACTCAGGCGGCGGGGTAGATTTGCTGACCACCCAACTGCGAGGGATGTGCGAAAATGGCCAGGAATGTATTTTTCAGCTTTCACTTCGGCAACGATTTCTGGCGTACCCACCAGATTCGTCAGATGGGGGCCTTGCAAGGTCAGACCGTATGCCGCCCGAACGAGTGGGAGGAGGTCAAGCGCAAAGGTGCAGCTTCGATCGAGGCCTGGATCGACGAGAATATGAAAGGCAAAAGCTGCGTCGTCGTACTCGTCGGTTACGAGACCGCTTTGCGTCCGTGGGTGCTCAAGGAGATCGTCAAAGGCTGGGATGCCGGCAAGGGTGTTTTCGGTATTCGCATCGACAAGCTTCTCGACACAGAAGGCAAGTCGTCAAAGCCGGGCCTGAACCCCTTCGACAAGATCGGCCACCGTGGCGGCAAGCTGTCGAGCTACGTCGACCTAATCACTCCACAGGGCCAGGACAGTAAGACTGTTTACGGCAACATCCATGCGAACATGGAAAGCTGGATCGAGACGGCGATTCGCAAACGCAACGCCTAGGCTCAGAACGCGCCCCCTATTCCTGACTTAGTGAGCTGCAGGTGTCGAGGTCAGCAAGTCGCTGCGGACGCACTGGCTCAGAAAGGGTACCAATGCCGTCAACCCTCATTCCAGCCCAAGCCGTTATCCGAGGGCACCGAGCATCAGCGAAATCGAGAACAAGGGTTTCAGCAATCAGGTAGTACTGATCCTGGAGCCTTTTCACGATGGTTTGGCTTCACGGTGCTGCCCAGCTTTGCCAGGCGGGCCTCTACAGCCATGAGGCCGCTCGGGTACCCGAGCGGCTGAATTCGATTCACCAAGATCGACTGAATACAGTGACCTAAGCGGTCAGGGGGATGGGCGCGTAGCAGCGCCCTGCTCGCCGATTGTCGTTGAACTACTGAGAACCCAGTAACTCAGATTTCTCCAACACCTGGCGCAGCCGGAAGAAATTCTCATGAATATCTGAGGCGCTATACAAACTGTCGAGCGCCCGATGCCCCTGCTCGTACGTATTACTGAACCATGTGCTCAATTCGCCGCCGTTGACCTTGGGCAAGTGCTTGTTGAAAGCCTTGAAGGATAACAACGCCTCAGTGCTTGCAATCGCTTTGAACTGACGGTGCTCTTCGATAGACAGCGAGTCCATGGCTATGCTTTTTCGCATGGGAGTTCGGCTACGAGCAGTCGCGCTAAACTGGAGCTCGGAATAAATCCATGGCGAAAATGTTCGATCCACCCCTGCAAAATTATTGAGGGGTATGGAGTTGCTGGTGTTGAGGAAAACGAAAAGCTCCGATCGGTCGATCATCGCCTGGAGAGCCCCCGCAAGCATCATGTGCACTCCCGCGGTCAGGTCGGTCGCTTTTCTGTAGTCATAGACGACCCCACCTTCGGGCTTTCTCTTAGGCTCTGCATAAACCTCGTTCAAAGCGTCGAGCAGATCATGGAAGTAGCCCCATACGCATGAGTCAACAAAGACGTCTAGCCCTTTATCCCTCAGGGCCACAGCCAGCTCGATTGCCTGATCAGCATCCCGATGCGAATGGGACAGGAACACATGAGCCTTCTTGGTAGGGAACAAATGGTCAGCAAGCTGTTCGGCGTCGATGACGTCCTTGCCTTTGAATTTGCCCACCATGTAATCAGATAGTCTGTCGAAGGTGCCCTTCGCCTGTTCTTTGAAATGGTAGGTTTCCAATGAAGAAACCTTGCGAAGGGGTTGGTACTCGTTCAGCTCGAAACCTACGTACATCGATCTTCCTTACTCGAATGTCTAGGGGGCTCTAACACGGGCGCCACTGGTTCTCTGCCGTTTAGCTAACCGTGCCGCCGGGGACGCTATAGATCGAATTTCCTGGGCGCATGATTCTATCACCGCCTAGTGACATTTTGCCTTCTGCCCTCAAGCCCCCAAGCACGCGGTTAAAGAAAAAACGGTCAAAAGGTCTGAGCTCCTCAAACGGACTCAAGGAAGCCACCCTGCTACAGCTCTCCCCTAAATAGCCTTTTGTTTTGGGGAGCTAACACTTGCAGCAATAGCGGATGTTCGATGATAGCATTTAGCCTTTTATTGCCAGGGATTGCAGTATGAAAGCGCTGATCAATGTAAAACCGAGCCCAGAGCAACTGGCGCTTTTCTCACGCAGCAGCGCGGGTGTCGAGGTAATTCGAGGGGCTGCTGGCAGCGGAAAGACGACCACGGCGCTGCTCAAGCTTCGCTCAGCGGCGGGCTTCTATCTGAACCGTGAGAAGAAACGTCCCACTCCAGGCTCGGTTAACATCTTGGTGCTGACATTTAACCGGACATTACGCGGATATATTGCTGAGCTTACTGAGCGGCAATTTGCAAACGAGCCCCTGGTTAACCTCGATTTCTATACCTTCAACAAGTGGGCCCAACACCTGACCGGCGCCCAAGGCATCATCAATATTACGGGGACGGAGGGCCACCTTAGAGCCTTGGCCAACCGCATAAAAATGGATGCCGATTTCGTTGTCGACGAGGCAGTCTACGTCCTTGGTCGCTTTGAACCCGACAGACTGGACGACTACCTTACGGCTCGGCGGGATGGTCGCGGGATCACCCCTCGTATGGAGCGTCCGGCTCGCCAACGGCTATTGGATCATGTCATTCGCCCCTACATCGAGATGAAACGGGCGAAACGGCTAGTGGATTGGAATGATCTTGCTGCGAAGCTTTCGACCCAAGAGCTCCGCAAATACGACGTCATCGTTGTTGACGAAACTCAAGATTTTTCGGCCAATGAAATCCGCGCAGTTCTGAATCAGAAATCCGAGGATGCAACCGTCACCTTCGTTCTGGACAGTGCGCAGCGCATCTACAGCCGCAACTTTACCTGGAGCGAGGTAGGTGTGACCCTGCGGCCAGAGAAGAGCAGCCGACTACAGACCAACTATCGAAATACTCGTGAAATTGCCCAGTTTGCCAGCGCTATGCTCACCGGCCTGACGCTGGACGACAACGGCACCATGCCCGATTTTGGCAGCGCCCGATCTAATGGCATCAAACCCTTTGTGGTAACAGGCGATTACCCTGCCCAACTGCGATGGGCCGTGAACTACCTGGCAAAAATCGATCTGGAGAAAGAATCAGTCGCCTTTCTCCACCCGAGAGTCTGGTTTCGGGATCTCAAGCCATTGCTTCAGTCCCGCAAGCTAGGCTTTGTCGAGATCACCGGTGAGCCCAACTGGCCCCAGGGCCCGGAGAATATCGCGTTGTGCAGCGTTCATTCGAGCAAAGGCCTGGAGTTCGATCACGTCATCATGATCGGATTAGATGGCAGCATCCTTGATGTTTCAGCTCCTCAGGACGACGCCGACGATCAGAGCAGCGATGAATACGAGCTGTCTGCACGCCTGCGCAGGCTGATTGCCATGGGAATAGGCAGGGCCAGGGAAAGCGTCGTTCTTGGATTCAAAACCTCCGATACTCCCGATATCATGCGCTTCATCGACAATGACCTGTACACGGAAGTGAAGGTATGAGCATCAAGCAATTCTGCGAAGATCGAGGCATTGAGTCCATTGTGCATTTCACCACCAACCGTGGTGCCCTTGGCATTTTTGCGTCAAATGCACTCAAATCTCGCCAGCGCCTCGATGTAGATGATCAGCTTAAACACATTTTCCAACCCAATGCCCAACGCAGGAACAAGGATGCTGATTGGCTGGATTATGCCAACCTTTCGATCAGCCGCATCAACACCAGCTTCTTCAACTACTCAGGCAACTGGCATCGTGAGCAAGATTTTTTCTGGTGCATTTTTGATTTTTCACCTGAGATAATGCAGCACGATGGGGTCTGGTTCACGACAACGAACAATATCTACTCGGGGGTACGCCGCGCTCAGGGTCTCAAGGGGCTGAGTGATGCGTTCAAGGACAACACCACGCTGTGGTCGGGCAACGTACTCGCTCGATCCGCTGATCAGCCATT
The DNA here is from genome assembly GCF_056397005.1 of Pseudomonas sp. 05N431. Taxonomy (NCBI): domain Bacteria; kingdom Pseudomonadati; phylum Pseudomonadota; class Gammaproteobacteria; order Pseudomonadales; family Pseudomonadaceae; genus Pseudomonas; species Pseudomonas sp. 05N431. Next base: position 94,377 of record NZ_JBFTMN010000015.1, on the reverse strand, counting down.
GTGCCTTCCGACCTGCCCCCAGGCAGAGATCCTCTATCCAGGTGAGGTCTCTACTGACCACCTCCAGCGGGTGTACGCTCGGTGCGACTCAGACAGCAATGAGATCGCTGCGCAGATGTACGCGGTGGGTCACCGAATAGTACCCGTCATCGTGAACCCCGACCTGTTTGACGAGATTAAGTGAGCCATTAAATGTCAGAAAATCGACTCAAACGTACAGTCTCTTCAGCCCTATGGTCGGCTTACGGGGATGCCCTGGGCTTTCCTACGGAACTGGCGTCGGACAAGACTGTTCAACAGCGCCTCGGACATTCTAGGGTAACGCGTACAGAGAGCTGGAAACGCCTCATCGGTGGCCGCTTCGGCGCAAAAGTTCAGCTCCCAGCCGGCGCCTATTCTGATGATACGCAACTGCGCCTTTCGACGTGCAGAGCCATTACTGGACAGGGCTACTTCGACGTAGAAGCATTCGCGAAAATTGAGCTTCCAGTATGGCAAGCCTACGCACTTGGTGCGGGCCGGGGCAGTAAATCTGCTGCAGGGGCCTTGTGCAATAGAAGCAATAGCTGGTTCAGCAACTTCTTCACCGGCTATGAGAACGGTGGGGGTAATGGCGCAGCTATGCGGGTTCAGCCGCACGTCTGGGCTGCAGCTGACCTGAAGAAGAAAGATTCTTACCTACCGGACGTCATTCGCAACTCCTTATGTACCCATGGGCATATGCGAGGGGTTGCAGGAGCCGTGGTTCATGCCTTGAGTCTTGCTCACACTCTTGAAACAGGAAGAGTTCCTGGGCCCGAAGAATGGCTAAGCTATGCGAAGGATATTGAATATATTCCGCAGATCATAGCGAACGACAATGAATTGTCGACGTTCTGGCTCCCCACTTGGGAAGAGAAGTCTGGACGAACTTTGATTGCCGCAGTTTCAGAAACTGCCAACGAGTGGCGGCAATCAGCGCGCAATGCGTCCAATTTGGTTGAGACGACCTACCATTCAGATGGAACGACCATCTACGCGCAATTAATCACGTTAGAGAATGGACTAAGCAAAGAGGAGCGCGGATCTGGCCTCAAGTGCGCGCTCTTCGCCAACGTAGCTGCCTTCATCGGCAAACGGTACGGCTCCCAAGAAACTATCGAAATGGTGGCTAATCTGCTCGATAGCGATACAGACACGATTGGGACTATGGCGGGTGCGCTTATCGGCGCCGCAAATCCGGATGCTCGCTTTATCGGGCCAGTACAAGATAACGTCTACATCACCGACGAAGCTACGCGCATGTACGAGGTCAGCCAAGGGGAGTCAGCTGCGACCTTCAACTATCCAGATACGCTTTACTGGCAAGCCCCGCGCGCAGCGATTGATATGCTAGGTAGAAATGGGAATCAAGCGTTCGTCGAAGGCCTGGGCAATGCCACTGCTTCTGGAGAACCTTACACCGGCTTGCAGAAGAACACTGCTTGGCGCTGGTTCACGTTGGATTTTGGGCAATCAATTCTCGTCCGATATCGTGCTGACAGTGCCCTAGAGTCAGATACTCTCGCGCCTTCGCCCCCCGCGGTGATGGACACGCCGGATATGTTTCAGCAACCGGAAAGGGCTCAGCCTAGTTCCGAGGATCGGCCCCCACGCCACCAGCACTCAAGGCCCGCCGAATTGACGAAGCCTCTGACCAATGAAGCCCCTGTACCCGATACAAAGCGCTCATCAAGCTCTAACGGTTTCAAGGCAGAGCAGCCGACTATAGAATCAGATTGGGCTGCCCAGGAGGAGCCTATCGTGTCCTCTATTGATCTGGACATGCTGACGAACGAGGCCATTAAAGGCTTTGATCCGGAGACTATTGGGCGCCACTTATTGCTTTTAGCTGAACAGCCAAATCCCATCTCGCTGTCCATCGCTTATACCTCGATTGTCGTTAAAGCCCGCAGCGCCAGATTAAAGCATCGCAAGCCCAACTAACCTTCACAGGTGCGCCCTTCGCAGGATGAAGGGCGGCTTTCAAGTTCGCCGGTTAATGGGATCAGAATGCACCGCCTGATTCCTCCGCACCGTCCTTGATTGCAAAGCGAAGAAGTATCCGCTCAGACCATGGGCAGATCACGTCCCGCCGAGAGGAAACTCGCAGCCGCGTCGAGCCAGATCATCGGGGGTATCAACCGACTCGCTTACTGAACTACATGCCTTGTACGAGCACAACTGCTTGAAAGCACCTAGGTCACACCGCGTTGATAGCTGAGGTGGCTTGCGGGTTTGATTAGCTGTTTCGTGCTGCACCTTCACTGCACCACACGCCATCTACATTGGCTTGATCGATATCACGTCGACGTATCTGGATTTCTTCCTTGCAGACCTCACGGCCTCTTGTTCAGCCAGGAGCGTGCGCCTCATACACGAATTCCTGCGTGGCGCCCTCGAACTCGTTACCGACTTGCAGTACTACTCTCAACCGAGGTGTGAACGCGTTGACTGGCTTCTTCTTTTTCGATGGTGCAGGAGGCGGGACGAACATTGCGTCAGGAAGAATTTCAGGTTTTTCGACCGCGCCACTATGAACGGGGGTATCGCTACTCCCGAACAGCGCTTTGCGCATCTCAGCTTCAGTCAGATTCGTACTCATAGATCTCGTGCGCAAGGTTGCCCGACAACATGCTTCCATCCGATCGGTCTGATCCAACGCACCCTTCCTGCCCGGCGCTGAAGAATACGGCTCCCACCAATTTAAGAGCGCAGAGCTTCAGCACTGTCGGGATTTCAATGCACCTTCAGTGCTGTAACAGGCCCGGTTCAAAGCCTAAGTGATTAAGATGGGCTCTAAATCAGCGCCACCATGAAAAATCCAGGTGGGCTCCGAGGTTCAGCGGCCCTGCTCCTGGATGTATCCCCTGAGCTCGATGCCTAGGTCGCACACCTCATTAAAGGCGTGCAGGAGTTCACCTTGCTGCTTTTGGTTGATCAGTTCTAGCGCAAGCAACGCATAGAGGAACCCGCCAAACTGGAGTCGAATGTCGCTCTGAGACCACTCAGTAGTCAGGTTATGCAGTATGTTACCTAAGATTGTTTCTGCCTGAGGGCCTTTCAGCGTCCCCATACAGGCGACCACGGACTGAATTAACTCCAAGCGCTTTGCTTCGTAGACTCCACCGATCTCCACGACCATCTGCTGTCGAGTTGCCTCGTCGGACGGTCTCGGGGTGCCGCGCTCATAGATCGGAGCGAAGGTACCATCAGGGAAGTGTGCGATAAGCCCCCGGATTTCGATTTTGTCCGACCATTTAGACGGGAGCTCTTTGGAGCCGCGGCTGCGAGGTAAGAAGAGCGTTCCTTCCACAGCCTGGCGGCCACCCGTGCCCCGTCCATTGATTTGGCCACTATGGGGGGCAGGGCAGACTTTTCCATCGTGAAATACCAGGTCGTGCAGGAGGGGGTGGTCGATTCGATAGTACTTATCAGAGTCCATTTTTTTTGGCATGTCGATTCCTTCTGATTCTAGGCTGTCCAGTGACGCTGCTGTAGGGGCGGCTCGCGTAGCGAGTAGCGCTCTACCCTATACGCTCGCCATGGTGGAGTACATGACAATCCGTATGCGGACGTCAAGACGCCTTAACCAGGCATCAGAGGTCATTTGCCCGCACACGGAACCGTATTACTACGGTGACCGTTAGACGAAGCGGTGAAGTCCTTCAATGCTGTGCACGGCAGTTGGGAGCAGCAGGTCAAAGAGCATGACGTCGAGCTTGAGAAAGAGCTTCGCGCCCTGCCCGACATGGCCGGGAAAAGCGGACAGGAACTCGGGGCGGCATACCAACGCCTGCAGGAGGACATTGAGGGAATCAAACCTTTGAAGACGAAGCTACCTAGCCATCAGGGTCAGCTGGATGATTTGAGGCAAGAGCGCCGCAACAGGCTAGCTGAGCTTTCAGATCTGCTGGGCCGAGCATATCGCTGCTTTGATCCGGGCCGCGAAAGCCATGACTCGAAGTCTAAGGGGCAAGCTGAAAATTGACATTGTTCCTGACGCCGATAGGTCACCGACTCGAGACTTCCTGCTGGCCTGCAAACTAGAAAACGTCGGCGAAAAACGCCTCGCCTGGATCGATGAAGCCACGGGCCTCTCTCCTGCCGCGCTCGTGAAATCCATCGCCGATGGCCCTGGCCTCCTTTCCCCGAATGGGGAATAACGGGTTTGGTTGCAGAAGCGCTCACCAAACTTCAGCCGTCTCAAATCATGGAGCTGGAGGCATTGGCATTGGAGCACCGCGTCGACATTTCTCTGAACGTCGCACACGAAGGCGTCGAACCTGTGTTCAGGCCATTAAACAAACTATCGACCGGTCAGCAATGCACGGCGATCCTTCACATGCTTCTCCTGGGCAACCCTGACCCGCTGCTGATGGATCAGCCGGAGGACAATCTGGACAACGCCTTTATCGCAGAGAGGATCGTGGCTGAGCTACGTGATGCAAAAACGTCCAGGCAGTTCTTGTTCGCCACCCACAATGCCAACATCCCAGTCTTTGGTGACGCGGAATGGATTGGCGTCTTCACGGCAGAAGAAAAACGCGGTTCCCTGACTCTAGAGGCTCAGGGCTCGATCGATGTACCAGCGATTCGCGACCAAGTGGCGAAGATCCTAGAAGGCGGTCGAGCGGCGTTCATCCAACGCAAGGAAAAGTACGAGTTCTGAATGTTTTTCAATGATTAGATGATTTTATACGGGTGTGCACCGAGTATGAATATCGGTGCATTCCGGGCTTTGCTTAGGCACTCAGAGCGAGCGTGCGTAGGTACCATTCGAGTGGGTACGCGGGTACCAGGCAGCCAGCCTACCGTCGTTAGCCCGCTCAATACGCCTGTAGATATCGATGTACTCATTACCGTAGTTTTGGCCGTGCTCGGTCGTCGGTATCACTAGGATCCTTTCGTGTTGCTTAACCCCATCGGCGAAGCCAATTTCCCAAGGGCACCATCTGGACGCGAGTGAGTTCGGGGTGGCTAGGAAAAGGAACATGTCAGCTTCCCGAATCTTGTTCTTGATTAGCTTCGCCGTCTCACCGTTAGTGGTTTCAGGCATCTCGCTATCCATCCAATCGACGTAGATAAGCATTCCATCTTCTTTGAACAGCTGAATCAGACCTTCAACAAGCGTTCTGTCACGATGGCTATGACAAAGAAATGCAGTTTTATAGCCCATCACGCGTGCATTCTGGGAATTGTTGGCGGTGGAGTAACTGCGACTTTTCCTAAAAGCAGCAGATCGAAGGGTGCCGAGATCAATAGGCATTGCAAGCTATCCTTTAATGCGTGGCATTAGCCCCACGGGGCCAGTAGTTTTGGAAACTCTTGGGGTGAGATTTCATCTAGCATCGCGTGAGCTCGATCAGAAGATTTTCACTGCAGCCCAGATTGATAAGACAATCGCGCCGTGAAAAATCAACAGCGTCTTGGAAAAACAGGCTCGCATGAAGTCCATATTCCCGTTAACGACCACAAGCTCCATATCGAAATCAACTTGATCCGATGGCAGCACCCGAATCTTTTTATACATAGCCCTGTAATTCCGCTCAAGCGTCAAGAAATATCCATCCAAGCCCCACAGCGTAATTGCCGGCGCGAGAGAGAAGATAGCGAATCCTTTACTGTCTTGCGCAGCTGCCAGTGCGAACAACCCAGTGATGAGCACGACCGACCAGCCCTTCAGGAGGAAGGAGTTCGTGGACACTCGATTGACAACCGCCTAGACGAACTCCAGGTGTTTTAGCTTTCTATCCAACTATTGAACTCGATTGGGGTCAGCGTGGAAACGCTGGATTGCCAAATTAAATGCTGTAGCACCCTGGCCATTAGGACGAGCGTTGAGCCAGTTGACAAACTTAGACGACGACACACTTCTCAAATGCCAAGTAGGTGCTGTATGAAATACTGGTGCTGCTGAAGCCGACTCCATTGCCGCATCCAACATAGCCCCACCCTCCAACTCCCACATCATTTGGCTGAACATGAGCTCCATATGAATCCAGGGAGAGTGCGTCATGCTTTCACCCTGAATCGAGTGCTTGGTGGAAATAGAGCGGCCAGTATTCAGGAACAAAAGACTCGAAGACCGCATGATCATTTTTTGCAGAGCTGTTGCCAAAATCATGTAAACATGCGCAGTAGATCGATTGCGGCGTTCATAATTGTAATTCTCATTACCGTCGACTTTCGAGTACTTGTTATCAATCACTCTAAGCAACTCATAGGCTGAACCCCACACAACAGAATCTACAAAAGCTTCGACACCTTTCTTCTTCAGTTCGTAAGCCAACTGAATAGCTATATCCTGATCATCGTAGGAATGGGAGATGAAAACATCGCAATTCACCTTCGGAAACAAGTGTTCAGCGATCAGTTCTGCATTTATGCTGTTACCATCCCTCATGAGGTATCTGCGCAGATCAACCACCTTGGCATCAACACTTTTCGTGTGCGCCTCAACGATCGTCTTCGAAACTGGCAAATCTCTGCGATCTAGACTCAGATTAAATCCATAATGCATTACTTAGATTCCTGGTGATGGAGTCTCGCGACCGCGTCGTTTCGGGGCAGTGGGTTGGCGATCGAGCTTTTGATGGAGCCCAAGTCCAGACGAGAATGCACGCACATAATCAAGCAGCTCATCGTCTTCATTGGCAGGTACGCCCTGAATTTCCGCCGCAGCTCCCCCTGGGCTTTTCAGCGCAAGAATTTTGGCTTCTGGGCAGAATTTCTTGAAGAGTTGATATTCCGTCACAATGCCTTCCTTGCCACCAATGAAGACCGCCGCATCATAGTGATAAGTGGTAAACATCTGCTTTCTCATGATGGCAAGGCTGGTTCCGAGATCCTTACCAACAGGGGTTGCGATGAAATTTGCGAATTGCAGATTGTCTTCAGGGAAGCTTTCTGAGAAATGCTTGCTCTGGAATATTGTTACCGCATTCTTGTTAGTGATTCCTAGGTCTTCGCATGCGGCTAGGATCAAAGGCGAAATGGACGGGTGCCCGCCGAAAACCAGGTGCTTACGACCCAGCACTGTGAAGAGGAATGAGCGCAAGGCGGCCTGGATCAGTACCGGATCACACCTTTTGTAATATGGGCTCTCGATGTCAGGAACGCTGGCGGATAGGAAGATGCTGCTCATTATGATTCCAAATAAATTCTGATTGGCCATGAGTTATCATAGGCTTGAATATCCGAAGCTGGTCAAATCCACAGCTGTTCGTTCAAGCCACGTTATGTGTCTCAGGCCACTCGGTGAACGCCCAGCCAGCGTCATCCGTGGAAATCAGACGAACCTGATCCGTAACACAGTCGTTCAACCACTCCATATGGGCTCTCCAGTTCCGCTCTTTGATTCCTACCTGGTTGTAAACAACAGCAACAGGTAGCCGGTGCAAATCCAAGGTCGCCTCATGCAGCGCATAGCTCGTGGGCACACCCATTTCCGGATAGGCGACAATCCTTTTGCCGGCAATGGTTACGATCACGCTCCGCCGTACCGAGAACCCCTGGATCACCCCGTCATACTCTTCGATGGAGTTGCGAAGCTTGCCGATCAGACGGGAGTAACGTTGCGCAACGCTCTTGGTGCGCAGCATCTCGACCATATCGATGACTTCGGTCAGCTCGGCGTCTTGAAGCTGGCCTATGGAATTCAGGGATTGCTGGGACAGACGGACTTCACCGCAGGCAGTTTGTTTCGCCTTCGACTCCACCCCTGGCCACCCCACCCGCAACACGCAGAGGCCACGCAGGGTGGCCTTTGCGAATTCCTGCACTGTCCAACGGCTGTCGAAGTATTCCTTTGTGTCCAGGTAGACGATCACATCCGAGTCGCACAGGCGCTGCCACAGTACCTCCTGGAAGTGCTCGCCAGGGAGGATGTCGTGCGTGTCTAGAAACACGTCGTATTGGCGGGCCGACAGGGCTGCGTAGAGCTGCAGGGCGGCATTGGTCGACTCGACGCGACGGTAGCTTAGGAAAACCCGGCGCTGCTTGGGAACCAGCGATGCGCCTTCTAATAGAGCCATAGCGAGGCTGCCCAGACCACCTTTCATATCAACGCCATTGAGGCCGCCCAGCTTGCCCGGGAATTCGACGGCGAACCGGGTCTTGCAGGTCGCTACGGGGACCAGGGGGATGCGGCGTTTGATCAGTTGGGCGACGGCGGCATCGTTCTGAGTCTGGCCCGGAGCGTTGCCGCCTCCGTGTAAACCGAAACACAAGGCGGCGCTACACCGGTCAATGGCCGGGTGGAAATTAACGAGGTCGCCTTCGAACAAGCTCACGTCTTTGCCAAGCTCAAGACCCAGGTCTTTGAGGCGGACAGCGATTTCTTCTTTGAGCTCCGCTGACCGGCCTCCGGGGACGGTTCCTAGCAGCGCAAGGCAGTACAGTGGTGCTTGGTCTTCCATGGACAGTGCTCGATTTCAAATAGGTTTTGTAGTGGCAGGAGGCTACCAAAAGGATGAGCGATTTGCTTGAGAAGCTTGGTGAGTTGGCAATGGATGTCAAGATGGCTTTTGGTTGATATTGCTGGGACTAGACGGGTTGCGGATGATGGGGATCGCGGAGGTGAAAAGAGCGCTTGAAGGTTGGAGATGCGGGGTGCGACAGCACTGCCGCCAGCCCCACTGCCAGGGTCAGGGTCAGGGTCGGCCCGCGCAATTGCCAGAACTCACGTTTGGGCATACGCCAACCGTCGGAGAACAGCAGCGGTGGCAAGAAGAGAAAGAGGAACAGTTCAGGATCGAGGGCCACATGCAGGCCCAATGTTGGCCAGGCGAGCAACGCACCCGCGCCGATTTGCACCAGCGGCAACGGCAGCGGTATTACTCGTCCGATCAGGCACGAGACACTGACCAGCATCAGCAGGATGAGGACGGTATAAGCGGTTTGCATAAAGCGGAGTTCCCGGTCGAAGCGGCACACATCTGGCAACAGGTTGCCGTCGAAGTGCCATATTAGACGTTTAGGCTACAGTCTGGCCGTTGCACAAAGGTCGCACCTGGCCGGGCAACCTATCGCACAATGCGACAAAGCCCGGTCATGGCCCACGCCGAACCCGCTCGCTCATGGCATAATCCTTGATCTTTTATTTCCAGCACCTCCAAAGGGGGGCAATTCCTTGACCGCTTCAAGCAAAACGTTGCACCTTTTCGGCATCAAAGCCTGCGACACCATGAAAAAGGCGCGCACCTGGCTCGATGAAAACGCTGTGCATTTTGACTTTCATGATTACAAAACGGCCGGTATCGACCGTGAACACCTGACCCAGTGGTGCAACGAGCACGGCTGGCAAGTGGTGCTCAACCGTGCAGGCACGACCTTTCGCAAACTCGACGACGAACGCAAAGCCGATCTCGACCAGGCGAAAGCTATCGAATTGATGCTCGCACAACCTTCGATGATCAAGCGCCCGGTGCTCGATCTCGGTGACCGAACCCTGATTGGCTTCAAGCCAGACATTTACGCGGCAGCGCTCAAGTAAGCCAGCCCGTTCAATTTTGTTAGAGGTATAAACATGTCCACTACCCTGTTCAGCCTGGCCTTTGGTGTCGGCACTCAAAACCGTCAAGGTGCATGGCTGGAAGTGTTTTACGCAGCTCCGGTTCTCAAGCCATCGGCTGAGCTCGTCGCCGCTGTCGCGCCGATTCTGGGCTACACCGAAGGCAATCAGGCTATCGCTTTCACTACCGCCCAGGCCGCGCAACTGGCTGAAGCGCTCAAAGGCGTCGACACCGTTCAAGCGGCGTTGCTGACCCGCCTGGCCGAAAGCCACAAGCCGCTGGTCGCCACCCTGCTGGCCGAAGATGCACAACTGAGCTCCACACCTGAGGCCTACCTCAAGCTGCACCTGCTGTCCCATCGTCTGGTCAAGCCACACGGCCTGAACCTGGCCGGGATTTTCCCGTTGCTGCCGAACGTGGCCTGGACCAGCCAGGGCGCAATCGACCTGAACGAGCTGGCCGAGCATCAACTGGAAGCGCGTCTGCGTGGCGAGCTGCTGGAAGTATTCTCGGTCGACAAGTTCCCGAAAATGACCGACTACGTCGTGCCGGCTGGCGTGCGTATCGCTGACGCCGCGCGGATCCGTCTGGGCGCCTACGTGGGCGAAGGCACCACCGTGATGCACGAAGGTTTTGTCAACTTCAACGCCGGCACCGAAGGCCCGGGCATGATCGAAGGCCGCGTCTCTGCGGGCGTATTCGTCGGCAAGGGTTCGGACCTGGGCGGCGGCTGCTCGACCATGGGCACCCTGTCGGGTGGCGGCAACATTGTGATCAAGGTTGGCGAAGGCTGCCTGATCGGCGCCAACGCCGGTATCGGCATTCCATTGGGTGATCGCAACACCGTCGAGTCGGGCCTGTACGTGACCGCTGGCACCAAAGTGGCGCTGCTGGACGAGAACAACAAACTGGTCAAAGTGCTCAAGGCCCGCGAACTGGCCGGCCAGCCTGACCTGCTGTTCCGCCGCAATTCGGAGACCGGTGCCGTGGAATGCAAAACCCACAAATCGGCCATCGAACTGAACGAAGCGCTGCACGCTCACAACTAAGTGCCGCAGGCACCCGTGGGAGCGAGCTTGCTCGCGAAGCTTTTGGCGACCTTAAGGACGCCTTCGCGAGCAAGCTCACTCCCACAGGGTCTGGCCTACACCCGCCCCATGTTCACAGGGCCGAACATATGATGATTCCTTCGCCCTGGCGCGCCGATTTTCCGGCCATCGCCGCTCTGCAACGGCAAGACCAGACCTATCTGGACAACGCCGCCACCACCCAGAAACCCCAAGCCCTGCTCGACGCACTGGCGCATTACTACGCCAACGGTGCGGCCAACGTCCATCGTGCGCAACACTTGCCCGGCGCCCACGCCACGCAGGCGTTCGAAGGCAGCCGCAGCAAAGTCGCGCACTGGCTCAATGCTGGCAACAGCGGGCAAATCATCTTCACCCACGGCGCAACCTCTGCGCTGAACCTCCTGGCCTATGGCCTGGAACACCTATTCAATCCGGGCGATGAAGTTGTCATCAGCGCCCTGGAGCACCACGCCAACCTGCTGCCGTGGCAGCAATTGGCCCACCGTCGCGAGCTGAAACTGGTGGTGTTGCCGCTGGACTCGGAGGGTCTGATCGATCTTGACGCCGCCGCCCAGTTGATCGGCCCACGCACGCGGTTGCTGGCGGTCAGCCAGTTGTCCAACGTGCTCGGCGCCTGGCAACCGTTAGCGCCGTTGCTGACGCTGGCCAAGGCGCAGAACGCCTTGACCGTGGTCGATGGCGCCCAAGGCGTGGTCCATGGCCGCCATGACGTGCAGGCACTGGGTTGCGACTTTTATGTTTTTTCCAGCCACAAACTCTATGGCCCGGACGGTCTCGGCGTGCTGTATGGCCGCAACGAAGCCTTGCAACAGCTGCGCCCATGGCAGTTCGGCGGCGAGATGGTGCTGGACGCCAACTACCACGACGCACGTTTCCGCCCCGCCCCGCTGGGCTTTGAAGCCGGCACACCGCCGATTGCCAGCGTGATTGGCCTGGGGGCGACCCTCGACTATCTGGCAGGACTGGATCAGGACGCCGTGTGCGCCCACGAAGCCGCGCTGCATGATTACCTGTTGAAGGGCTTGCAGGCGCGCAATGGCATTCGCCTGTTGGGCAAACCCCAACTGGCACTGGCCAGTTTTGTCGTCGAAGGCGTGCACAACGCCGATTTGGCGCATCTGCTCACTGAACAGGGCATTGCCGTACGTGCCGGACACCACTGCGCGATGCCGTTGCTGAAAAGCTTCGAACTGGCGGGAGCGATTCGGGTTTCGTTGGCGCTGTACAACGACTCGGAAGACCTTGAGCGCTTTTTCGAAGCCCTTGATCAGGCGCTGGAGTTGCTGCGATGAGCCTGCCGGCTGATGCCATTACGGCACTGGAAACCTTTCAGGCCGCCGCCGGCTGGGAACAACGCGCTCGCTTGCTGATGCAATGGGGCGAACGGCTTCCGCCGTTGAGCGATGCAGACAAGACCGACGCCAACCGCGTACACGGCTGCGAAAGTCAGGTGTGGTTGGTGGGCGCGTTGCACGATGGACATTGGCAGTTTGCTGCCAGCAGCGATGCACGGTTGATTCGTGGGTTGGTGGCGCTGCTGTTGGCGCGGGTCAACGGATTGACCGCCGCCGAGTTGCAACAGGTGGATTTGCCGGATTGGTTTAATCAGCTGGGCCTGAGCAGACAGCTATCTCCGTCGCGCAGCAATGGCCTCAACGCCGTGTTACAGCGAATGAATGAGTTGGCGGGTTAATCGCCATCGCGAGCAAGCTCGCTCCCACAGTGAACGCATTCCAATGTGGGAGCGAGCTTGCTCGCGATGAGGCCATCAGCAGCAACACTAAGCCTGGGATTTGACCCGATCCGCCGGGCGCCGCACACCCGCCACGATCTTATCCACAGCCTTGGTCGCGGCGACCATGCCAAAAGTCGCGGTCACCATCATCACCGCGCCGAAACCACCGGCGCAGTCGAGTTTCACCCCATCGCCGACAAAGCTCTTCTGCAAGCAAATGCTGCCATCGGGTTTCGGATAGCGCAGTTGCTCGGTGGAGAACACACACGGCACGCTGTAGTGACGGGTCACGGTGCGCGAAAAACCATAATCGCGACGCAACGTGGAGCGCACTTTCGAGGCCAGCGGGTCATTGAAGGTCCGGTTCAGGTCACAGACCTGGATCAGCGTCGGATCGATCTGCCCGCCCGCACCGCCCGTGGTGATGATCTGGATCTTGCGACGTTTGCACCAGGCAATCAGCGCAGCCTTGGCGTTAACGCTGTCGATGCAGTCGATCACGCAGTCGATATTTGGCGTGATGTACTCGGACATGGTCTCGCGCGTAACGAAATCCGCCACCGCGTGCACGGTGCACTCCGGGTTGATCCCGCGCAGGCGCTCGGCCATCACCTCGACCTTGGGTTTGCCGACTGTGCTGTCCAGTGCATGCAACTGGCGATTGGCGTTGCTGACGCACACGTCATCGAGGTCGAACAGCGAGATTTCGCCGACACCGCAACGGGCCATGGCTTCCGCCGCCCAGGAACCGACGCCACCGACGCCAACAATCGCCACATGGGCTGCGCGCAAACGCGCCAGGCCTTCGATGCCATACAAGCGGGCAATGCCAGCAAACCGCGGATCTTCTGTACTCATGACCACTACCCTAAAAACCGGCGCGCATTATAGTGCCGATGCGTGCCAAGAACATCTTTGCGCTATAAACGGCAGCGGGTCGTGCTTTATTTGTGCCGGCATATGTACATTTTTTGTCACACAAAAGAACTTAAGCGAAGATGACTTGCCCAATGTCCGGCTTTTTTCTGTCTGCTGTACGCTCAGTTGAAGGCCAGTGTAGGATGCGCGCCGATTGGCGCGTGCCAACCGTCCCCTCGTTCCACACCTTTTGGAACCCGATATAGCTATGTCATCGCGTAAATTTGGACTCAATCTGGTGGTAGTGCTGGCGATTGCCGCGCTGTTCACCGGTTTCTGGGCGCTGATCAACCGCCCCGTCACGACCCCCAACTGGCCTGAGCAGATCTCCGGTTTTTCTTACTCGCCGTTCCAACAAGGCCAGTTCCCACAGAAAAACCAGTTCCCGTCCGACGATGAAATGCGTCGCGACCTGGAGATCATGAGCAAGCTGACCGACAACATCCGGACCTACTCCGTCGACGGTACGCTGGAGGACATCCCGAAACTGGCGGAAGAATTCGGCCTGCGCGTGACGCTGGGGATCTGGATCAGCCCGGATCTTGAGCGCAACGAGCGCGAGATCCAGCGCGCCATCGAGCTGGCCAACAGCTCGCGCAGCGTCGTGCGCGTGGTGGTCGGTAACGAAGCGATCTTCCGTAAGGAAATCACCGCCGAGCAATTGAGCGTGATCCTCGATCGCGTACGCGCAGCGGTAAAGGTCCCGGTGACCACGTCCGAGCAGTGGCACGTCTGGGAAGAAAACCCGATGCTGGCCAAGCACGTCGACCTGATCGCGGCTCACATCCTGCCGTATTGGGAATTCATCCCGGTGGACCAGGCCGGCCAGTTTGTTCTGGACCGTGCTCGCGACCTGAAAAAACTCTTCCCGAAAAAGCCGTTGCTGCTGTCCGAAGTGGGCTGGCCGAGCAATGGCCGCATGCGCGGTGGTGCTGATGCAACCCCGGCTGACCAGGCAATTTACCTGCGCACACTGGTGAACAAGCTCAACCGCCAGGGCTTCAACTACTTCGTGATCGAAGCGTTTGACCAGCCATGGAAAGCCAGCGACGAAGGTTCGGTAGGCGCCTATTGGGGCGTGTTCAACGCCGCGCGTCAGCAGAAATTCAACTTCGAAGGCCCGGTCGTCGCGATTCCGCAATGGCGAGTGCTGGCCATCGGCTCGGTGGTCCTGGCGTTGTTGTCCCTGACCTTGCTGATGATCGACGGCTCGGCACTGCGCCAGCGCGGTCGGACCTTCCTGACCTTCACCGCTTTCCTCGGCGGCTCGGCACTGGTGTGGATCGCTTACGACTACAGCCAGCAATACAGCACCTGGTTCAGCCTGACGGTGGGCTTCCTGCTCGCCCTCGGTGCGCTCGGGGTATTTATCGTATTGCTGACCGAAGCCCACGAACTGGCCGAGACCGTCTGGACTCACAAACGCCGGCGTGAATTCCTGCCGGTGGTGGGCGATTCGGACTACCGCCCGAAAGTCTCGATCCACGTGCCGTGCTACAACGAGCCGCCGGAGATGGTCAAACAGACCCTCAACGCTTTGGCCAACCTCGACTATCCGGACTTCGAAGTCCTGATCATCGACAACAACACCAAGGACCCGGCCGTCTGGGAACCGGTGCAGGCCTATTGCGAAACCCTCGGCCCGCGCTTCAAGTTCTTCCACGTCTCGCCATTGGCCGGTTTCAAGGGCGGCGCGCTGAACTACCTGATCCCGCACACCGCCAAGGATGCCGAAGTGATCGCGGTGATCGACTCGGACTACTGCGTCGATCCGAACTGGCTCAAGCACATGGTGCCGCACTTCGCCGATCCGAAAATCGCCGTGGTGCAGTCGCCACAGGATTATCGCGACCAGAACGAAAGTACCTTCAAGAAGCTCTGCTACGCGGAATACAAAGGCTTCTTCCACATCGGCATGGTGACCCGCAACGACCGTGACGCGATCATCCAGCACGGCACCATGACCATGACCCGTCGCTCGGTTCTCGAAGAACTCGGCTGGGCTGACTGGTGCATCTGCGAAGACGCCGAGTTGGGTCTGCGGGTGTTCGAAAAAGGCCTGTCGGCGGCGTATTACCACAACAGTTATGGCAAGGGCCTGATGCCCGATACCTTTATCGACTTCAAGAAACAGCGTTTCCGCTGGGCCTACGGAGCGATTCAGATCATCAAGCGGCACACTGCCAGCCTGTTGCGCGGCAAGGACACCCAACTGACCCGTGGCCAGCGTTACCACTTCCTCGCGGGCTGGTTGCCGTGGGTGGCGGATGGCATGAACATCTTCTTCACCGTCGGTGCCCTGCTCTGGTCGGCGGCGATGATCATCGTGCCGCAACGGGTCGATCCACCGCTGCTGATCTTCGCAATCCCGCCTTTGGCGCTGTTCGTGTTCAAGGTGGGCAAGATCATTTTCCTCTACCGTCGTGCGGTCGGGGTCAACCTGAAGGACGCATTCTGCGCGGCATTGGCCGGCCTGGCGTTGTCGCACACCATCGCCAAAGCGGTGCTGTACGGTTTCTTCACCAGCAGCATTCCGTTTTTCCGTACCCCGAAAAATGCCGATAACCACGGCTTCTGGGTAGCGATTTCGGAAGCGCGCGAAGAGCTGTTCATCATGCTGCTGTTGTGGGGCGCGGCGCTGGGGATTTACCTGGTGCAGGGCATCCCGAGCAACGACATGCGCTTCTGGGTGACCATGTTGCTGGTGCAGTCGCTGCCGTATCTGGCCGCACTGATCATGGCCTTCCTGTCTTCGCTGCCAAAACCAGCACCGGAGACCGAGCCGGCACCTGCCGCTTAAATCTGCGCAAACCACTAAACGGCGGCCTCTGGCCGCCGTTTTGCTTTAAGATATCCGCCATTTTGCAGGGCTTGGCCCCAAAGGCCTGACCCAATACCTGTGGGAGTGAGCTTGCTCGCGATGAGTCCGTCACATTCAACCTTTATGTTGATTGTCGTGCCCCCATCGCGAGCAAGCTCGCTCCCACATTGACAGTCTCCGGAGCTTCCAATGACGGCCCACGCCGACCTTTCGCCGACCCTCCAACTCGCTATCGACCTGATCCGTCGTCCGTCCGTGACGCCGGTCGACGCCGATTGCCAGAAGCAGATGATGCAGCGCCTGGGCGATGCCGGTTTTGCGCTTGAGCCGATGCGCATCGAAGATGTGGATAACTTCTGGGCCACCCACGGCAAACACGAAGGCCCGGTGCTGTGCTTCGCCGGTCACACCGACGTGGTGCCGACCGGCCCGGTGCAGGCCTGGCAGATCGACCCGTTCGACGCTGTGATCGACGAACACGGCATGCTCTGCGGCCGTGGCGCGGCAGACATGAAAGGCAGCCTGGCCTCCATGACCGTGGCGGCCGAACGTTTTGTCGCCGACTACCCGGACCACAAGGGCAAGGTCGCCTTCCTGATCACCAGCGATGAAGAAGGCCCGGCGCATCACGGCACTAAAGCAGTGGTCGAACGCCTCGCAGCGCGCAAAGAGCGTCTGGACTGGTGCATCGTCGGCGAACCGTCGAGCACCACCCTGGTCGGTGACGTGGTCAAGAACGGCCGTCGCGGCTCCCTTGGCGCCAAGCTCACCGTGCGCGGTGTGCAAGGTCACGTGGCCTACCCGCACCTGGCGAAGAACCCGATCCACCTCGCCGCTCCGGCCCTGGCCGAACTGGCCGCCGAGCACTGGGACCACGGCAATGACTTCTTCCCGCCGACCAGTTTCCAGATTTCCAACGTCAACTCCGGCACTGGCGCGACCAACGTGATCCCAGGTGATCTGGTGGCAGTGTTCAACTTCCGCTTCTCCACCGAGTCGACCGTCGAAGGCCTGCAACAGCGTGTGGCCGATATCCTCGACAAACATGGCCTGGACTGGCACATCGACTGGGCGCTGTCCGGCCTGCCATTCCTCACCGAGCCGGGCGCCCTGCTCGATGCGGTGTCGGCAAGCATCAAGACCATCACCGGTCGCGAAACCAAAGCGTCCACCAGCGGTGGCACTTCGGACGGGCGCTTCATCGCCACCATGGGGACGCAAGTGGTCGAGCTTGGCCCGGTCAACGCGACGATTCACCAGGTCAACGAGCGCGTGCTGGCCAGCGACCTCGATCTGCTGACCGAAATCTACTACCAGACCCTGATCAAGTTGCTCGCCTGATGCTCGCCTGTCCTATCTGCAGCGCGCCGCTGAACGCGGTCGACAACGGCGTCGCGTGCCCGGCCGGACATCGCTTCGACCGTGCCCGCCAGGGTTACCTGAACCTGCTGCCGGTGCAGCACAAAAACAGCCGTGACCCAGGCGACAACCAGGCAATGGTCGAGGCCCGTCGCGACTTCTTGAACGCCGGGCACTACGCGCCGGTGGCCAAGCGTCTCGCCGAACTGGCGGCTGAACGTGCGCCACAGCGCTGGCTGGACATCGGTTGTGGTGAGGGTTACTACACCGCGCAAATCGCTGACGCCCTGCCGAATGCCGACGGCTACGCGCTGGACATCTCCCGCGAAGCGGTCAAGCGCGCCTGCAAACGTAACCCGCAGCTGACCTGGTTGATCGCCAGCATGGCCCGGGTACCGTTGGCCGATGCCAGCTGCCAGTTCCTCGCCAGCGTGTTCAGCCCGCTCGACTGGCAGGAAGCCAAACGCCTGCTCAGCCCGGGTGGCGGCTTGATGAAAGTAGGGCCGACCAGCGGCCATCTGATGGAACTGCGTGAGCGTCTGTATGACGAAGTGCGCGAATACACCGATGACAAGCACCTGGCGCTGGTGCCGGAAGGCATGACGCTGCAACACAGCGAAATCCTCGAATTCAAGCTGAACCTGGTCAGCGGCCAGGACCGCGCCAACCTGCTGGCCATGACGCCTCACGGCTGGCGCGCGAGTGCCGAACGCCGGGCGGCCGTCATCGAACAAGCCGAGCCGTTCGAGGTCAGTGTGTCGATGCGCTACGATTACTTCGTTCTGCAGTAATTATTTCAGAGCAACCTTTAAACTTTTGGTCTTGAGCAGTGGCTTGAGACCGGCTAAATCCGCGAATGGATTTTTCGAAACCCGCAGTGAGGAACATCCATGCGCCAACCCGATATCGAGATTTACCTGAAAGACGCCGACGTCGACTACAAGGCCATCGCCACTTGGCTCGGCGCGGCTCTGGGCCCTTGCACCGACTGGGTTCAGAAAGGTCAGACCTACAAGTGCAAGGCCGGCAACGTGCCCGTGACCTGGCTGCCAAAAGCCGTGGGCAAGTGGAACAGCCTGTACCTGGAAAGCGACCAGACACCGTGGGACGACGATATCGCCTGCGCCCGCGCCGCCTTTGCCGCGCTGAACGTCGAAGTGCGCTGCGCGCCGGGGACTTGGGTCGAGGAAGAAGGTGAAGAGTCGGCAGATCGCTGGATTCGCATCAGCGTCGACGGTGAAGAAGAGATCACCTGGAAAACCGCTTAAAACCTGAACCTATGGGATGCCCAAAATGGCATGCCCGACAGAAATCAAATGTGGGAGCGGGCTTGCTCGCGAAAACGGTCGCACATCCAACATTGATGTGACTGACAAACCGCTTTCGCGAGCAAGCCCGCTCCCACAGTGATCGGGTTTACAAACCTACTACGTCTTCAGCCTGCAAGCCTTTCTGCCCGTCCACCACTGCGTATTCAACCTGCTGGCCTTCGGCCAACGAGCGGTGGCCTTCGCCACGGATCGCGCGGTAGTGCACGAACACGTCTGCCCCGCCCTCACGCTGAATGAAGCCGTAACCCTTGGCGTCGTTGAACCACTTCACGTTGCCGGTCTCGCGCGTTGCCATCAATCAATCCCCCCTCTTTTTATTATTGGTCGGCCTGTTCAGGGACAAGCCTTGAGAACGTTTGCCAGCGCTTGGTTTTCTGTAAGAAACAGCGCCGATAGTGGCAAACGGCTGGCCGAGTATATGACAGCTGCAAAAACTCTCAACTCAAGATTACTTCGGCGCTTTTTTGCCGATTTTCGACGAATCCGGCACACTACCGGCCCCGAGCGCTTGCTCGGTTTTTTTCAACTAAAGCAGAAGCCGTATGACCCGTTCCCCGTTCCGCCGTCTGGTATTTGGCACCTTGCGCCGACTGTTGTACCTCTGGGTTCGCTCGGAGACGATCAACCAGTCGTCCCTCACCCTCAACCTCGACCGCAGTCGCCCGGTGTTCTACGTCCTGCAAAATCCTTCGCTGACCGACCTCGCCGTGGTCGATACCGAATGCAGCAAGGCCGGGCTGCCACGCCCGGTGTTGCCGACATCGGTGGGCAACCTGCTGGAGCCTGCGGCGTTTTTCTACCTGACGCCTGAGCCCGACTGGCTCGGCCGCCAGGACAAGCGCGGCGCGCCGCCCACCCTGACCCGACTGGTCAGCGCCCTGAGCCAGAATGGCGCCGAAGACGCGCAAATCATCCCGGTCAGCGTGTTCTGGGGCCAGTCGCCGGACAGCGAATCGAGCCCGTGGAAATTGCTCTTTGCCGATAGCTGGGCCGTGACCGGGCGCCTGCGCCGACTGCTGAGCATCATGATTCTGGGGCGCAAGACCCGCGTGCAATTCTCCGCGCCGATCCACCTGCGCGAGCTGATCGAGCACAACAAGGGCCATGAACGCACCGTGCGCATGGCCCAACGCATTTTGCGGGTGCACTTTCGCAACCTCAAAGCCGCGGTCATCGGCCCGGACATTTCCCACCGGCGCAACCTGGTCAAAGGCCTGCTGAATCAGCCACTGGTCAAACAGGCGATCCTCGACGAAGCCGAGCGCGAAAACATTTCGCCCGAGAAAGCCAAGGCGCAGGCCCTGCGTTACGGCAACGAAATTGCCTCGGACTACACCTACACCGCAATCCGCTTTCTGGAAGTGGTGCTGAGCTGGTTCTGGAACAAGATCTACGACGGGATCAAGGTCAACCACATCGAAGGCGTGCAGAAAGTCGCCCAAGGTCACGAAGTGATCTACGTGCCGTGCCATCGCAGCCACATCGATTACCTGCTGCTCTCCTACCTGCTGTTTCGCAACGGCCTGACGCCGCCGCACGTCGCCGCCGGGATCAACCTCAACATGCCGGTGATCGGCAGCCTGCTGCGGCGCGGCGGGGCGTTCTTCATGCGCCGCACCTTCAAGGGCAATCCGCTCTACACCTCGGTGTTCAACGAATACCTGCACACGCTGTTCACCAAAGGCTTCCCGGTGGAGTACTTCGTCGAGGGCGGCCGTTCGCGCACCGGGCGCATGCTGCAACCGAAAACCGGGATGCTGGCGATCACCCTGCGCAGCTTCCTGCGCTCCTCGCGCATGCCGATCGTCTTCATCCCGGTGTACATCGGTTACGAGCGAGTGCTCGAAGGCCGGACCTACCTCGGCGAACTGCGTGGCGCAAGCAAGAAGAAAGAGTCGATCTTCGACATTTTCAAAGTCATCGGCGCGCTCAAGCAGCGCTTCGGCCAGGTGGCGGTGAACTTCGGCGAGCCGATCAAACTGGCGGAGTTCCTCGACAGCGAGCAACCGGATTGGCGCACCCAAGAGCTTGGCCCACAGTTCAGGCCCGCCTGGCTCAACGAAACCACCAACCGCCTCGGCGAGCGCGTGGCGCGGCACTTGAACGAAGCGGCCGCGATCAACCCGGTAAACCTGGTGGCGCTGGCCCTGCTCTCCACCAGCCGTCTGGCGCTGGACGACCGCGCCATGGCGCGAGTGCTCGATTTGTATCTGGCCTTGCTGCGCAAAGTGCCTTACTCGCCACACACCACGCTGCCGGAAGGTGACGGCCGGGCGTTGATCGAACACGTCAAGGACATGGACCTGCTCTCTGAGCAAAGCGATGCACTGGGCAAAATTCTTTACCTGGACGAGCAAAACGCCGTCCTGATGACCTACTACCGCAACAACGTGCTGCACATTTTCGCCCTGCCGGCGTTGCTCGCGAGCTTCTTCCAGAGTGCGTCGCGCATGAGCCGCGAACAGATCCTGCGCTACGCGCGCGCGCTGTATCCGTACCTGCAATCGGAGCTGTTCATTCGCTGGTCGCTGGACGAACTGGATGCGGTGATCGATCAATGGCTCGAAGCCTTCGTCGAGCAAGGCCTGCTGCGTTTCGAGAACAACGTGTACCTGCGCCCGGCGCCAAGCTCCCGGCATTTCGTGCTGCTGACCTTGCTGTCCAAGAGCATCGCGCAGACCTTGCAGCGCTTCTACATGACGGTTTCCCTGCTGCTCAACAGCGGCCAGAACACCCTCACCGCCGAAGAACTGGAAGACCTGTGCACGGTCATGGCCCAGCGCCTGTCGATCCTGCATGGCCTGAACGCCCCGGAGTTCTTCGACAAGAGCCTGTTCCGCCACTTCATCCAGACCCTGCTGAACCTCGACGTGCTCAAGCGCGACGAAGCCGGCAAGCTGAGCCACCACGAACTGCTCGGCGAACTGGCTGAGGGCGCGGCCAAACGCGTGCTGCCGGCAGAGATTCGCTTGTCGATCCGTCAGGTGGCGCTGCATCGCAGTGAAGATGCGGCGGATCAACCGGCGCCTGCGCTGCAAGCCGACTAAATGATTTAAAGCCGTCCGCGGTCCGTTAATTGCTTTTATCGAACAAGGAAACTGCCATGCTTCGCTCTACCCTTCGCTTCGCCGGCCTGTGCGCAGGCCTGCTGATCTCCGCCAACGCGCTGGCCCTGTCGCTGGGCAGTCTTTCCCAGGGCGAAGCCTCGGGCGGTCTCAAGGACGCCTTGGCCCAAGGGGCCGTAGCGGCCGTCACCACGCTCGGCAAACCGGGCGGTTTCAGCAACAACCCTGACGTGAAGATCGAACTGCCGGGCAAACTGGGCAAGGTCGCCAGCAAGATGAAACAGTTCGGCATGGGGGACCAGGTCGATCAACTGGAAACCAGCATGAACAAGGCGGCGGAAGCGGCCATGCCGCAGGCCCAGGCGCTGCTGGTAGATGCGGTGAAAAAGATGACCGTGACCGATGCCAAGGGCATCCTCACCGGCGGCAAGGATTCGGCCACCCAGTACCTGGACAAGACCAGCCGCGAACAAATCCGCGCCAAGTTCCTGCCGATCGTCAAACAGGCCACCGACCAGGTAGGCCTGGCCAAGCAGTACAACTCGTTCGCCAGCCAGGCGGCAACCTTCGGTGTGCTCGATGCCAAGAGCGCCAACGTTGAAGGCTACGTGACGGAAAAGGCCCTGGACGGCCTGTTCAAGATGATCGCCCAGAAAGAAGAAGGCATCCGCGCCAACCCGGCAGAAGCCGCGACCAGCCTGGCGAAGAAAGTCTTCGGCTTGCTGTAAACCTCCCCCCGCTGATCGTTCCCACGCGCGGGAACGATCAATACAAGCGGGCTTGCCTTAATGCCTGTAAGTCAAGGAATGTCAGCCTCGGCACATTCCCTGTAGCAGCTGGCGAAGCCTGCGTTCGGCCGCGAAGCGGTCGCAAATAGGCGATATGCGGTGTTCCTGAAAGGACGAAGTTTGCCATTTTGCGAGCGCTTCGCACTCGAACGCAGGCTTCGCCAGCTGCTACAGGGTCGCGTAACGGCTTGACTACGGGGATTAGGGCTTGCCCGCCCCCACATCAGTTTGGTGGTGTTTAATTGCATGGCGACTGCGTTCGTCACAAGCCACAGCGTCTTGCGTTGCGCCCTACACCTACGCCAGAATCCGCCGGCTTGTGCGCTTGGGCACTGGACTCTATCGTCTCCGGGTCGCTGAAAATCAGCGATCGGGTTTGGTAGCCCGGTGGTACTAGGCGCAAAGCGTCACTTCTGCGGAGCCATACTTTGGCCTCTGCTAAATGGTGGCCGTGCGCAGGGCGCCTTCGGGTGCGCCGGGTTCCTAGTACACCGGTCTACCAACCTGCGTATGGCCGCCACCCTAATCGTTTGGTAGCGATGGTGTCGGCTCCTTACTTACGTACTAGGAGTTTCACCATGTTCAAGCCCACACCCAATCCCCCCGAAGCCGACGCCGAAAGCGTGTCCCCCTACGCGTCCCTCGACTCCAAAGAACTCCACGCCGCCGCCCACCGGGCGCTCGATCATTACCTGCTGTTACCTGAAACCAAGAAGTTGCTGACCGACCGCCGCCCCAGCTGCATCTTCGTCATCGCCCCAGAGGTCGACAGCGAAACCCTACTGGCCCACGCCAGCGAAACCCTGGCCTCGGCCAATGTCATGGCCAGCGACCTGGCGTTTGAACTCGACGGCCCCAAACGCAACAGCGCGCTGGCGATTCAGCAGATGGTTGCCCTGGCAGAACTGGCGGTGAACCGCGCGCTGGATAACATCGACACCCCGCCGTAACCCAACCCACACCGAACAGTGTTGGAGCAGCCGAAAATCGATCGTTCCCACGCTCCGCGTGGGAATGCATCCCGTGACGCTCCGCGTCACATCCACAGCGGACGCAGAGCGTCCATGGCGGCATTCCCACGCGGAGCGTGGGAACGATCATTCGCAGCCTGCGGCAGCTTCTACGACCAGTCTGTTTTGATGTGTGATGACTCGCGCAAAAAGAACACCCACTCACGCCCCATCTTTTTCTTCTCGAACAGCTTCAACTCAACCAAACCATTCAAGGCCGTGGCCGCCGTGTTGTAGGAGCAGTTCAGGTTTTCCTTCACATTGACCGCGGTGAATTCCTTGGCCATGCCGCTCTTGGCAATTTGAAACAGCGTGCGCTGCTTCTCGGTCAACTGCTCGAAAAGCCCGGACTCCTCCAGCCAGCGATCAAAACCTTCGGCGTAAACCAGGCTTTTTTGATAAGCCGCCGTGAACCCGGTTACCGCCCGCAAAATCACTGAACACTGGTAATCGATGAAGTACGTCAGGTCCAGTCCGTCACTCTCGGTATGCACATAAGACCGACCGTACTTCACCGGCGCATTGCGCAGCAGAATGCTGATCGCGATGTAGCGAAACGCCGAGAAGTCATTCTTGAACATGAACCAGTAAAACAACGCCCGTGCCACCCGGCCATTACCATCGCGGAACGGATGCTCGTAACCCAGGGCAAAATGCAGGGCGATGGCCTTGATCATCGGGTGCACATAATCAACGCTCAGAGGGTCGTCGTGGGGCTGGTTGATCCAGCTCGCCAATCCATCGAGCCGAGCACTGATGCCCGCGGCTGGCGGCGGTGTATGAACGGTATTGCCTTCACCATCCTGGACCACGACCTGATCATTGCTGCGAAAAAGTCCCGGCGAATACAGCGCGTCATCAATGCCTTCGACGCCGACACGATGCAGTTGCCGGATCAGTTCGACACTCAATGGCTCGTGACGCTTCTCCCAGGCGAAGATCATCATTTTGTAGTTGCCGATGACCATTCGCTCGTCCGGGGTACGCGGCAGGCGATTACGCTTGAGCATGTCCTTGGCCACCAGCGTGGTGGTTGCGGCACCCTCGAGCTGGCTACTGCTGATGGCTTCGTCTTCGATCAGGTCATTGAGCAGGTAACTGAAATGCGCCGTCTCACCAATATGATGGGTCATGTATTCCAGCGCGGCAGTCGTTGCCTGACGATCAACCGTCGAGAGGGTTTTCTGCGCCAGCGGTGTCAGAACGAACTGGCCCCATTGGCTCGGCTCGCCCAGCGGCAACAAGCGCACGTATTGCGCCACACGGGCCTTTTTCACCAAGGCCCAGCATAAGGTCGGATCAAGACCGGGCGGCCAGCGAAAACGCAGGTCATCGAACGGCAAGTAACGCCCCTGATCATCCAGCGGCTTGAGCAGTGCCAGATAGTCGACCAGCTTTTCCTTGTGAGGCGATTGGCTGAGCGCTTCGAACAGGCTCGGGTCTATGACTGGAGGGCTTTTTATCATCGCTGTCTCAAAAACTCGCGAAACTGAGTTATGAGTACAACACATAAGCAGCCTTGTCTCAATTATTCAAAAAATTGAGACAAGGCCGCTGGATCAATACGGTTTGGGATCAGACCGCTTCTTTCTTGACCCTGAACCACGCCGCATACAGTGCCGGCAGGAACAGCAAGGTCAGCGCCGTCGCGACGATCAGCCCGCCCATGATCGCCACCGCCATCGGGCCGAAGAACACGCTGCGCGACAACGGAATCATCGCCAGCACGGCGGCCAGTGCGGTCAGCACGATAGGCCGGAAGCGGCGCACCGTGGCTTCGATGATCGCTTGCCAGGGTTTGAGCCCGGCGCGGATGTCCTGTTCGATCTGGTCGACCAGGATCACCGAGTTACGCATGATCATCCCCGACAGCGCGATGGTCCCGAGCATGGCCACGAAACCGAACGGCTGACGGAACACCATCAGGAACAAGGTGACGCCGATCAATCCCAACGGCGCCGTCAGAAATACCATCGCGGTGCGTGAGAAGCTGCGCAGTTGCAGCATCAGCAAGGTCAGC
This sequence comes from Pseudomonas sp. 05N431, assembly GCF_056397005.1. NCBI lineage: Bacteria > Pseudomonadati > Pseudomonadota > Gammaproteobacteria > Pseudomonadales > Pseudomonadaceae > Pseudomonas > Pseudomonas sp. 05N431. The sequence goes on along the minus strand of NZ_JBFTMN010000015.1, from coordinate 68,706 downwards.
ACAACCACGATGAACAACGGCACGCCGGCGTTCACCGAGTTCTGGCCACGGGTCGAGTCTTCCACCGTGCCGCCAACGTCCAGCAAATAACCGTCAGGCAGTTCGGCGCGAATCGGCTCCAGTGTCGGCAGGATCTGCTTGACCAGGGTTGCCGGTTGCTCCTTGTCATAGATGTCGGCGCGAATCGTCACGTTCGGCAAGCGGTTGCGGTGCCAGATGATGCCTTCTTCGAAGCCGTACTCCAGGGTCGCCACCTGCGACAGCGCGACACTTTTGCCGTTGTCGGTCGGCACCGCCAGGCTCGACAGCCGCGACAGCTCGGTGCGTTCGTGCAAGGTGCCGCGCAAGAGGATCTCGATCAGCTCGTTGTCTTCACGGTACTGGCTGACGCTGGAGCCGGTCAGCGAGCTCTGCAAAAACTTCGACAGGTTTGCCGTGCTCACGCCCAAGGCTCGCGCGCGGTCCTGATCGACGTTCAGGTACACCACTTTGCTCGGTTCTTCCCAGTCCAGGTGCACGTTGACCACATGCGGGTTCTCACGCACCTTGGCCGCGACTTTACGTGCCAGGGCGCGGACTTCTTCAATGTGTTCGCCAGTGACCCGGAACTGCACCGGATACCCCACTGGCGGACCGTTTTCCAGGCGCGTGACCCGCGAGCGCAAGGCCGGGAATTGTTCGTTGAGGGTTTCGATCAGCCAGGTGCGCAGGCTTTCGCGCTCCTCGATGGTTTTTGCCAGGACCACAAATTGCGCGAAGCTCGCTGCCGGCAATTGCTGGTCCAGCGGCAGGTAAAAACGCGGCGAACCGGTGCCGACATAAGCGACGTAGTTGTCGATGCCCGCGCGTTCCTTGAGCATTGCTTCCAGGCGCTTGACCTCCTCGTTGGTATTGCTCAACGAGGCGCCTTCGGCCAGTTTCAGATCAACCATCAGTTCCAGGCGCCCAGAAGCCGGGAAGAACTGTTGCGGCACAAAACGGAACAACAGCACCGAGGCCACGAACAGCAGGATGGTCAACGCGATCACGGTTTTTCGGCGGCGCACGCACCACTCCACCAGACGCCGAACGCGTTGATAGAACGGTGTGCCGTAAGGGTCCGGCTGACCGGCACCGTGTTTGGCGGCGTGAATTTTCGCCAGGTCCGGCAGGAGTTTTTCACCCAGATAGGGCACAAACATCACCGCGGCGACCCACGAGGCCAGCAACGCGATGGTCACCACCTGGAAGATCGAGCGGGTGTATTCGCCGGTGCCGGATTGCGCGGTGGCAATCGGCAGGAAACCGGCTGCGGTGATCAACGTCCCGGTGAGCATCGGGAATGCGGTGCTGGTCCAGGCAAAGCTGGCAGCCTTGAGCCGGTCGTAGCCCTGCTCCATTTTGATCGCCATCATTTCCACGGCGATGATCGCGTCGTCCACCAGCAATCCCAAGGCCAGCACCAACGCGCCGAGAGAGATCTTGTGCAGGCCGATTCCGAGGTAATACATGCAGGCAAACGTCATTGCCAGCACCAGCGGAATGGCCAAGGCGACCACCATGCCGGTGCGCACACCGAGGGAGAAGAAGCTCACCAGCAAGACAATCGCTAGCGCTTCGACCAGCACCCGGACGAACTCGCCAACGCTGCTTTTCACCGCGGCGGGCTGATCGGAGACCTTGCGCAGTTGCATGCCGGCCGGCAGGTTGTTCTGGATACGCTCGAATTCCAGCTCCAGCGCCTTGCCGAGCACCAGAATGTCGCCGCCATCCTTCATCGCCACGGCCAGGCCGATCGCGTCCTCACCCATGAAACGCATGCGCGGCGCCGGTGGATCGTTGAAGCCACGGCGCACGTCCGCTACATCACCGATACGGAAGGTCCGGTCGCCGACACGGATCGGAAAATTCCTGATCTGATCGACCGTCTGGAAATTGCCCGTCACCCGCAGTTGCAAACGCTCACTGGAGGTTTCAAAGAACCCGGCGTTGGACATCGCGTTCTGTTCTTCCAGCGCTTGCTGCACCGCGGCCAACGGCAACCCCAGGGTGGCGAGTTTGACGTTGGACAGTTCGATCCAGATCTTCTCGTCCTGCAGCCCGAGCAAGTCGACTTTGCCCACATCCTTGACCCGTTGCAGCTGGATCTGGATACGGTCGGCGTAATCCTTGAGCACCGCGTAATCGAAGCCCTCACCGGTCAGCGCATAGATATTGCCGAAGGTGGTGCCGAATTCATCGTTGAAGAACGGTCCCTGGATCCCCGGCGGCAAGGTCTGGCGGATGTCGCTGATCTTCTTGCGTACCTGATACCAGAGCTCGGGGATCTGCGCCGAATGCATCGAGTCCCGGGCCATGAAAGTCACCTGGGATTCACCGGGGCGGGAGAACGAGACAATCCGCTCGTACTCACCGGTTTCCATCAGCTTCTTTTCAATGCGCTCGGTGACTTGCCGCGAGACTTCCTGGGCCGTCGCGCCCGGCCAATTGGTCTTGATCACCATAGCCTTGAAGGTGAACGGCGGGTCTTCGCTCTGGCCTAGCTTGGTGTAGGACAGCGTGCCGACGACTGCCAGCAAAATCATCAGGAACAGTACGATCTGGCGGTTATGCAGCGCCCATTCGGAAAGGTTGAAACGCATCGGGGATTACTCCTTGACCGCCAGATTGACCACGCGGTTGGAGCGATCCACCGGCCGCACTTGCTGGCCCTCGTGGAGCACATGAACGCCAGCGGCTACCACCCAGTCGCTGGGGCTGAGGCCGTCAAGCACCGGCACGGTTTTCTCACCGAAGGCGCCGACACGGACCGGGGCCTTTTTCAGGGTGTTGTTGGCACCCACGACCCATACATACGTCGCGCCGTTTTCCGCGGTGACCGCAGAGAGCGGCACCGACAGTGGCACCACGTCGGCGATTTGAATGTATACCCGGGCGCTTTGGCCAAGCTCGGCCGGAACCTTGCCAGCGGTAAAGGTGATGCGCGCGGCAAAGGTCCGCGACTTTGGATCGGCGGCCGGCGACAGCTCACGAATGCTCCCGGCGAACCGCTGACCTTGCTGGGTCCACAGTTCAACGGTGACCGGCTGGCCAACCTTGAAACGGCCGAAGCTTTGCTCCGGCAGGCTGATCAGCACTTCACGCTCGCCATCGGTGGCCAGGGTGAAGACGGTTTGCCCGGCGGCCACCACTTGCCCGACTTCCACGGCACGCTTGGCCACGACACCGTCATGCGGGGCGCGCAGCACGGCGTAGCTGGCCTGGTTGCTGGCCACGTCAAATTCGGCCTTGATCTGCTTGAGTCGCGCTTCGCCGGAGCGGTAGAGATTTTCAGAATTGTCGTACTGCGAACGGCTGACCATCTGACGGTCCATCAGGGTCTTGTAGCGATCACGCTCGGCACGCACCAGGTTCAGGTTGGCCTCAGCGGCAGCAACCTGCGCTCGGGTCGCTTCCAGTTGCAGGCGCACGTCCTGGGGATCGAGTTCTGCCAGCGGCTGGTTGGCCTTGACCCGCTCGCCCTCCTCGACCAGTCGTCGGCTTACTTTGCCGCCGATACGGAAGGCCAGGTCTGGCTCGTAACGCGCGCGAACTTCGCCGGGATAGCTGTCCATCGCCTGCGCGGAAGGCTCTGGCTGAACCACCATGGCCGGACGCACGGTGACTTGCACCGGCTCTTCGTGGCCGCACGCGGACAACAGGAATGCCAGGCTGACTGGCAACGCAAAGCGCGACATGGTGAACGATCCTTCGCTAATGGGGTTTTGAATAATTATACTGACCAGTATGTTATTAATAGCAAACTCACCAGTCCAGTATTAAAGCGAAAAATGTCCAACAATCTTCCTGCACCCAACGGCCCCGGCCGCCCGAAGGATCTCGCCAAGCGCGAGGCGATCCTTGAGGCGGCAAAGCGTCTTTTTCTGAGCAATGGTTACGCAAGCACCAGCATGGACGCGGTGGCGGCAGAAGCCGGTGTATCGAAGCTGACCGTTTACAGTCACTTCAACGACAAGGAGACGCTGTTCTCCTCTGCCGTGATGGCCAAATGCGAAGAGCAATTGCCCACGCTGTTCTTCGAACTGCCCGACGGCATGCCGTTCGAGAATGTGCTGTTGAACATCGCCCGAGGCTTTCATCTGCTGATCAACAGCGATGAATCAGTGAACCTGCATCGCCTGATCATCGCGCTGGGAAGCCAGGACCCGAAACTTTCGCAGATCTTCTTCGAAGCAGGTCCGCAGCGGATGTTGCAGGGCATGGAACGCTTGCTGACGAAGATCGACCAGATCGGCGCCTTGAGCATCGACAAACCGCTGAATGCCGCCGAGCACTTTTTCTGCCTGCTCAAAGGCGCAGCGAATTTTCGTTTGCTCTACGGCTGCGGCGAGCCCTTGACCGGGGACGCGGCCGAGGCTCACATACAGGAAGTGGTGGGGTTGTTTATGCGGGCGTATCGGCCGGATTCGGCCTGATAGTTTTTAGCGCCTGGGCTGACGCTATCGCGAGCAAGCTCGCTCCCACAGTTGACCGCGTTCTTATTGAAAGACTCGGTCCAATGTGGGAGCGAGCTTGCTCGCGATGCGGACGACGCGGTCCTATGGTTTGAGCGCTTTCTTGGGGTAGATGTCGTAGCGGCTGGACTTGCCGTCCAGCGCATGGCTCGGCTTCGGTCCTTCGATGCACGGTGCCTTGCGCGGGCGCTTGACCACTACTCGGTGGCTGGCCAGCGCGAGTGCGGCTTGAAGCAGGGCCGGTGCGTCCGGGTCATCGCCTACCAACGGGCGAAACAGGCGCATTTCCTTCTTCACCAACGCGGTTTTCTCACGGTGCGGGAACATCGGGTCGAGGTAGATCACCTGCGGCGGCTCACCTTCCCAGTTGCGCATCAACTCGATCGAGTTGCCTTTGAGCAACGTCATCCGCGCCACAATCGGCGCCACCTCAAAATCTTCCGCCGCGCGGGCCAGACCGTCTTCGAGCAACGCGCCAATCAACGGCTGACGCTCGATCAGGCTCATTTCGCAGCCAAGGCTAGCCAATACAAAACCATCCTTGCCCAGCCCCGCCGTGGCATCCAGCACCTTCGGCCGCACGCCCTGAGCGACACCGACAGCCTTGGCGATCATCTGGCCGCTGCCGCCACCGTACAACCGGCGATGGGCCGCGCCGCCCTCGACGAAGTCCACCCGCACCGGTCCCGGTGCGTCCGGGCCGAGCTGTTGCAGCTGCAAGCCGTGCTCACCCACTTGCAACGCAAACTCGGCATCGTCCAGCAGCAACGGCAAGTTCAATCGCTCGGCCCAGTGCTCGGCGCGTGCCTGAAACGCTTCGGCCAAGGCCTGGACTTTGATGCGGCTGGCCGCGGGTTGCTCACTCATCAGAAAACACACTCAAAAAATTAATGATCGGCAAAAACGGCCGATAACAAAACTATCGAGCATTTTGCCAGAGCTGAGCGTCGACCGAGAGAAATGTCAGACATTCAACGCACATCAGTAGGCTACATCTCGCCCCACGGCGATTATGGCCTGCGCAATTCCCAAGCACTGAGCGGCGTCAGTCACCTGTGGCAGGATTTTTTTGCCCAGGCTCTGGCCGATCAGTTGGGCGATGCTGCACCGGCGCCTGGCAATTACCCCCCCGTCGCCATCGACGGCCCGGTCGAACCGACCGTTGGCGCAGAATTGCTCGAACACATCGTCACGCAACGCGCGTGCAACGTGAAGGACAATGAGGTCCGCCCGCCTGAGCCGCTGTTCCTGCCGATTGCCGAATTCGAAATGGACCTGGCGGACAAACCGTTCCCGCCGTTCCCGCCGCAAGAAATTCTCGCGCAGCAGAAGCAACAAGACTTCGAAAGCGCTTGGGTGCGCCCGATCGTCCTGGCCGCCGGCCAGCCATTGCCTGCACCAGGCCCGGCACCGCAACCACGTCCGTTGCACCTGCCGATTGCCGAGTTCGAACTCGACCTGCTGGATAAACCGGCAACCCCTTACCCGCATGAAGAGTTGGTCGAACAACAGAAGCAATTCGACTTCGATAACGGCTGGGCTCGCCCGATCGTCCTGCAAAACCTGCGCATCGCCGCTTAAGCCTCAACCTCAGCGACACACCCACCACGGCCCGACATCCAGATGAAAATGGTTGCGATGGGCGGCGTTGTAGTCCGGGCTCAACACCACGCTGAACATGTCACACGCGCTATCGCGAACCTTGCGTAGAAAGCGTGCATCGTCATTGTCCTTCGGCCAGTCCCGCAGCACGCTGATACTGCGCCCGTCCGCCAGGCGAAAGCCGGCGATATCCAGTGCATCGGCCGTCGCGTGCTGGCTGCGCGAGCCGTTTTCGCGGTTGTACATGTTGCGGCAGGCAAAACTGCCGAGGTGATCAACCCGCGCCACCGCCTGCCCATACGTGGCCTGCGCTGCCGGTTGCAGGGCGTGCCGCTCGAACAGCACAAATGCCACCGCCAGCGGGCAACTGGCGAGGAAGCTGCTGCTCAGCGCCACCTCGCCGCCTTGCACGCGCAAGGTGTTGTTCAACGGGCAATCAATGTCCGGGTTGCTGTCGGCCTGGCGGCTGAACTTCAACCCCGCACCGCTGAGCACCTGGTCGCAGAGTGCCGGGTTATCGCGCAGTCTCATCAATTTGAAGCGTGTCAGCAGGTTCGGCGTGGCCCGGACATCCAGCGGCGCCCAAGGGTTCCAGGCCGCCGGCAACGGCAGCCAGCCACGCCAGACACCCACCAGCAAGCCGCCCATCACCAGCAGCACCGCCAACAGCACTTTCAGAAACCGCACGACAACTCCCTGTGGGTCAGCCTTTGAACAACTGATTGATCTGCCCGAACGGTAGCGCACGGTCGGCGAAATCGAAGGTGCCTTTCCCCTGAATTTCCTGCGCGGCCTGATAAAACGCACCGTAGGCGGCACGGGCCATGGCCGAGCCGACGCTGATCCGTTTGACGCCCATTTCACTGAGCTGCGCGACGCTCAACTTGAGACCGCCGGACATCAGCACATTGACCGGTTTCGGCGCCACGGCACGGACCACCGCCAATATCTCTTCAGCGTTGCGCAGGCCCGGCGCATACAGCACATCGGCGCCTGCCTCGGCAAAGGCCTGCAAGCGGCGAATGGTGTCGGCCAAGTCCGGGTTACCGTGCAGGTAATTCTCGGCACGCGCGGTCAGGGTGAACGGGAATGGCAAACTGCGCGCGGCCGCGACCGCCGCTTCGATTCGTGCGACGGCGTGTTCAAAGCAGTAAATCGGGCCGTCTTCACGGCCGGTAGCGTCTTCGATCGAGCCACCGACCGCGCCAGCAGCGGCGGCACGCAGCAGGCTCCCGGCGGACTCTTGCGGGCTGTCGGCGAAACCGTTTTCCAGATCGACCGCCACCGGCAGATCGCTCGCGCCGACAATCGCCCGGACGTTGATCAGTGTCTCTTCGAGTTTCACCGCGCCATCCGGGCGGCCCAGCGAAAAAGCATAACCGGCACTGGTGGTCGCCAGCGCCTGGTAACCCAGGCCGGCAAGCATTTTTGCCGAACCGGCGTCCCATGGATTGGGGATCACAAAAGCTCCGGCACCTTCGTGTAAGGCCTTGAAGGCCTGAGCTTTAAGGGTTTGCGCATCCATTGGCTCACTCCTGCAGAAGGGATAGACCCGTCGTCAGAGCAACCCAAGCTGCTCGGCGGCGGGCTCTCTGTATAGCTCAGGCAGCGCCGGCAAGCCAGGCAAACGCGTCATCAACCGAGTATGAAAGCGTTGCGCCAAAGCGGCGGCCAGCAGGTTGTCGGCGGTGTGCAGGAAGATGTACGGCGTGCGGCCCTCTTCGATCCATTGAGCGATTTTCTCGACCCATGGCGTCAGGAACGTATCGTTGGCTTCAAGCACCGGATGACCGATGAAACGCACCTGCGGGAACTGAGTAAAAGCCGCCGGACGCGGTGGCACTTTGGGCTTTTTCGATTGCGCATGAAGTACCGAGGGTTCAGTCGACGTGCAACTGAACAGCGCCCGTGGATCGAGGCAAATGCGCTCCACGCCACGATCCAGCAACAGCCGATTGAGTCTGCGCTCGGCATCGCCTTTGGCGAAGAAATCCCGATGCCGCACTTCAACGGCCAAGGGCCGCTGCAGCCCATCGATGAACCCGGCCAGTTCGCCCAGCCGTTGCGGGGTAAAGGCTGCCGACAGTTGCAGCCAGAGCGGTGAAACCCGCTCACCGAGCGGGCTGAGCAATTGCACGAAGGTTTCGGCGGCGCTCAGTTGCTCGCGCAGGTCGCCGCCGTGGCTGATGTCGCCGGGGAATTTGGCGGTAAAACGAAAATGTTCCGGCATCGTCTGCGCCCAGCGCTCCACCGTCGCTGGCGCAGGGCGCGCGTAGAACGTGGTATTGCCTTCAACGGCGTTGAACACCTGTGAGTACAGGCCGAGAAATTCATTGGGGCGAGCGTTTTGCGGATACAGGTACTCGCGCCAGGCGTTTTCGCTCCAGGACGGGCAACCGAGGTAATAAGGCAACCGCATCAGATGTGCAGGTCGAGACCCAGCACTTCCATATCCCAATCGACGAAAGCCGCGGTGCTCAGGTAGCTGGCCAGGGCCATCGCCACGCTTTTGCTCATGGCGCGGTGGTAGATCATGTCCTGCTGACGGGCGGGGAGATTGCTCAGGCGTTGCGCAGAAGCCTTGGCGGCACGGGCGGCCAGTTGCTCCTCAGAAGGAAACTCCTGCTCGCCATCGATATCCTCGAGGGACTCGTCCACCGACACATCGCCTTTGCGGGGCTTGCGCTTGATGGGGTAGGACTGAGAGGCAAAGCCGTCTATTCGCATAGGTACAAACTCGCTATCGATGATGGCAATTTAGCGGCACTTACCGGTGTGCGCAAACTCCCAAGTGATAACTAGAGCACAGAAACCGGAAAAGGTTTAAAGGCGCGCGGCAGAAACTGACCATTGGCTGTGTTACGCAGATCGCATTCGCGAGCAAGCTCGCTCCCACAAGGGCACCATCGTACCTGTGGGAGCGAGCTTGCTCGCGAATGGGACAACTCGGTATCGCAGATTACCGGGCCTTGGGGGTCGCCACTTTGTCGCGCAGGTAAACCGGTTGTGCGTCGTCCGCCGGGATGCCTTCGCCGCGTTCCCAGGCGAAACGGGCCAGGGTCAGCAAGTCTTCGGCGTGAGGCAACATGCCGGCATCCTGACCGATCAGGTTGACCGCGATGCGCTCGCCATAGCCCCAACCGGTGCCCGCGCCGAACCAGTCGCCCGTGGCATCGGCCGGCAATGCGGCGACTTCTGGCGGCAACACCGCTTCAGCCCCCACCAGACGCATTTCGCCGGCGGTTTCGCGGTAGCAGCCCCAATAGACTTCATCCATCCGTGCATCGATGGCCGCCGCGACCTGCCGTGCACCGTGCTCACGCAATGCACGCTGCGCCAGTACCGCCAGGTTGGACACCGGCAACACCGGACGATCCAGCGCAAATGCCAGGCCCTGAACCACGCCAATGGCAATTCGCACGCCAGTGAACGCACCCGGGCCGCGACCAAAGGCAATCGCATCGACGGCTTGCAAGGTGGTGCCTGCATCAGCCAGCAACTGCTGGATCATCGGCAACAACTTCTGCGCATGCAGGCGCGGGATCACCTCGTAATGACTCGTGACCTTGCCGTCATGCAGCAAGGCAACGGAGCAAGCTTCAGTCGCGGTGTCCAGGGCCAGCAAGGTGCTCATCGATGTTTCCGTAAAGAGAAGTGGAAAAAGTGCGCCAGTATAAACAACAACGGCCCGCAAGCGGGCCGTTGAACGTAAAGCAAATCAGCTTTCTCAGCTCAGCGCTTCAAGCACTTTACCGGTGATCGCTTCAACCGAACCGACGCCTGCAATGTGGCTGTACTTCGGCTTGCCTTGAGCAGCCGACAGCTGCTGGTAGAAATCCACCAGTGGCTTGGTCTGGGAATGGTAGACCGACAGACGATGACGCACGGTTTCTTCAGTGTCGTCTTTACGCTGCACCAGCGCTTCGCCGGTGACATCGTCCTGGCCCGCGACTTTCGGCGGGTTGTAGACGGTGTGGTAAACGCGGCCGCTGGCTTCGTGTACACGACGACCGGCGATACGCTGAACGATTTCTTCGTCATCAACGGCGATTTCAACCACGTGATCCAGTTCTACACCGGCATCGACCAGGGCTTCAGCCTGAGGAATGGTGCGCGGGAAACCGTCGAACAGGAAGCCATTGGCGCAATCGGACTGAGCGATACGATCCTTGACCAATGCAATGATCAGGTCATCGGAGACCAGGCCGCCCGCGTCCATGATGCTCTTGGCTTTAATGCCCAGCTCGGTGCCGGCCTTGACGGCAGCACGCAGCATGTCGCCGGTGGAGATCTGTGGAATAGCGAATTTTTCAGTGATGAACTTAGCCTGAGTACCTTTACCGGCCCCGGGAGCTCCCAGCAGAATGACGCGCATCGATGTGCTCCTCAATTTCTTATTTAGATAACGATCGGATTTGCCGCGTGGGGCCAATCTCAAAAATAGGGTCGTGGGCCGCCCAAACGGCCAAAGGCTGATCAAGATACACAGCAGGCCCTGCCCACACAAGCCGCCGAAAGTCGGAGCAACCCGTGTCTGTTACGCCCTGTCGAGGAGGCGATCCAAGTCGCAACCCCATAACAAAGTGTCGCCTGACAAGCGCGACCGGCCCCCGCGGACCGGTCGCTTGTCGCAGTGAAACCGCCTGCAACATCCCGCAAAAGACCTTAGCCGGTATTGCGTAAACCGGCTGCAATCCCTGCCACAGACACCAGCAAAGCCTGTTCCACCGGGCTGCCCTGCACCACTTCCGGCTGCCGCGAGCGCGCCAACAGTTCGGCCTGCAATAGATGTAGCGGGTCGAGGTAGGTGTTGCGCAAACGGATGAACTCCAGGGTGTCAGGGCTATGTGCCAGCAGCTGCGACTGACCGGTCAGGCCAAGGACCACGGAGCACGCCTGCGACAATAGGTCGCGTAAATGCACACCCAAAGGTAACAAATCAGGCGCAACCAATCGCTCGTCGTAGGACTGGGCAATGTCCGCGTCAGCCTTGGCCAGCACCATCTCCAGCATGTCGATGCGCGTGCGGAAGAACGGCCACTGCTCACGCATCTGCGCCAGCAACTCGCCCTCACCGCGCGCCAAGGCGTTGCTCAATGCCGCTTCCCAGCCGAGCCAGGCCGGCAGCATCAGGCGGGTCTGGGTCCAGCCGAAGATCCACGGAATCGCCCGCAGGCTTTCGATCCCGCCGGCACGACGCTTGGCCGGACGACTGCCGAGCGGCAGACGTCCCAGCTCCTGCTCGGGCGTGGATTGACGGAAATACTCGACGAACTGCGGATTCTTCCGCACCACGGCGCGATAAGCGCTGACGCCATCAGCCGCCAATTCGTCCATCAGGCCACGCCACGCGGGTTCCGGCGGTGGAGGCGGCAACAGCGTTGCTTCCAGCACTGCGGCCAGGTACAGGTTGAGGTTTTGCTCGGCGATGTCCGGCAGGCCGAACTTGAATCGAATCATTTCCCCTTGCTCGGTGGTACGGAAACGCCCGGCCACCGACCCCGGAGGCTGCGACAGAATCGCCGCGTGCGCCGGGCCACCGCCACGGCCCACGGTGCCGCCGCGACCATGGAACAACAACAGTTCCACTTGTTGTTCGCGGCAGATATCCACCAAGCGTTCCTGCGCCCGGTACTGAGCCCAGGCCGCCGCCGTGGTGCCGGCATCCTTGGCCGAGTCGGAATAACCGATCATCACTTCCTGCGGGCCCTGCAACCGCGAGCGGTAACCCGGCAGCAGCAACAGTTTCTCGATCACCGGGCCGGCGTTGTCGAGGTCGGCGAGGGTTTCGAACAGCGGCACGACGCGCATGGGTCGCAACACACCGGACTCTTTAAGCAGCAGTTGCACGGCGAGCACGTCCGACGCGGCGCCCGCCATGGAGATCACATAAGAGCCCAGCGACGCCACCGGTGCCGCCGCGATTTCACGACACGTCGCCAGGACTTCGGCGGTGTCGGCCGAAGGCTTGAAATACGCCGGCAGGAGTGGCCGACGATTGTTCAGCTCGCCCATCAGGAAGCTGATGCGCGCTTCCTCGTCCCAGTCCTCATAGCGACCGAGCCCAAGGTAGTCAGTGATTTCGGTCATCGCCGACGCATGCCGCGACGAGTCCTGGCGCACGTCGAGTCGTACCAGGAACAGGCCGAACGTCACCGCCCGACGCAGGCAATCGAGCAACGGACCGTCGGCGATCACGCCCATGCCGCATTCATGCAGCGATTGATAGCACAGCTCCAGCGGGTCCAGCAGTTCGCGGTTGTTCTGCAGCACATCGGCCGGTGCCGGGATGCTCGCGGTCAGGGATGCCTGCGCCCAGTTACGGGTCGCGCGCAGGCGCTCACGCAGCTGTTTGAGCACTGCACGGTAAGGTTCGGCGCTGTCCCCGACCTTGGCCCGCAACGCGGTGCTGGCCTGCTGCATCGACAAATCGGCGGCCAGATGATCGACATCACGCAAGTACAAATCGGCCGCCATCCAGCGCGCCAGCAGCAAGACCTCACGGGTCACCTCTGCGGTGACGTTCGGGTTGCCATCACGGTCGCCGCCCATCCACGAGGCGAAGCGAATCGGCGCCGCTTCCAGCGGCAAGCGCAGACCGGTGGCCGCATGCAAGGCCTGGTCGGCCTTGCGCAGGTAGTTGGGAATCGCTTGCCACAGCGAATGCTCGATCACCGCAAAGCCCCACTTGGCTTCATCGACCGGGGTTGGCCGGGTGCGGCGGATTTCTTCGGTGTGCCAGGCTTCGGCGATCAGGCGCTGCAAGGTCGACTTGATCTGCTCGCGCTCGGCACCGGTCAGGTCGCGATGATCCTGCGCCGCCAGTTGCGCGGCGATGGCGTCGTATTTCTGGATCAAGGTCCGGCGGGCGACTTCAGTCGGGTGCGCCGTCAGCACCAGCTCGATCTCCAGCCGTCCCAATTGCCGCGCCAGCGCGTCGCTGCCATGCCCTTCCGCCCGCAGGCGAGCGAGCAGTTCAGGCAGCACCCGCGCTTCGAACGGCGCTGGCTGGGACTCTTCGCGGCGATGAATCAGCTGATATTGCTCGGCGATGTTCGCCAGATTGAGGAACTGGTTGAACGCTCGCGCCACTGGCAGCAGTTCATCTTCAGTCAACTGGTTGAGACTGGCGCGCAGTTCGGCGTCCGTCGAGCCACGACGATCAGCCTTGGCACCCTTGCGGATCAGCTCGATCTTGTCGAGAAAGCCATCCCCGTACTGCTCACGAATGGTGTTGCCCAACAACTCACCCAGCAGGTGAACATCCTCGCGCAAGCGTGCATCGATATCAGTCATCAGCAGTTCTCCAGCGAATGGCAGTCGACTCCAAGAGTGCCGTCCGCAGCGGGTTCTTACAAGTCAGACGACAAATCGACGGTAAACCCTGAAGGTTGGGGCTAGTCTGAAGAATAAGCCGTACAAAGGCTTGCCACCGGCCACGGCCGGACACTCATCTCCCCTGCCACCAGCAGGTGCCTATTGAGGTCATTATGAAAATCCGTGAGCTAGCCCAACATTGGGAAGAAACCGCCAAAGGCCGTTTGACCAAGACCGGCTACACCATTCACCTGGACGTCGAAGCCGCGGCGCGGCTGGCGGCGATTACCGAGATGTACCCCAAACGCCACCCCGAAGAACTGCTGGGCGAACTGATCGGCGCGGCCCTGGAAGAGCTCGAAGCGAGTTTCCCTTACATCAAGGGTCAGCAGGTGGTCGCAACCGATGAGGAAGGCGACCCGCTCTACGAAGACGTCGGCCCGACACCGCGTTTTCTCGAATTGTCGCGGCGCCATTTGCACGACTTATCGGCTCAGGCCGGCAAGCAAAAACACTGAGGCAGCCTGTAACGCAAAAGCCCCGCCTGAACTGATCAGGTGGGGCTTTTGTGTACATGCACGCTCTTACCACTCGTCGCCACCTGTTATTTCTGACAGTAGGCAGCCTCCAGCAGCGCGAGTAAAAGTGAGCTCCAGGCCAGGATTACGGGCATCAAGGAGCACCACCATGCGAATGCTGACGTTTTTTTTGCTGTTGAGTGCAGCACTGATTCAGGGAGGGTGTGCACAGTCCGCCCATGACTCGAAAGTCGGCGTCTCGACAAGCGGCGAGCCCGAGTACAACCCTCTCGACCCTGAGACCATTCTCACCGGTAAACCCCTGCCCGTTCCGGGCGTCAACCAACGACCGGTCGTGGGCACAAAGAAAGTGTTGCTGGTGGTCGGTAAGTGGGCCGGCATGCCCGCGCTGGACAAGGACGTGCTGTGGTCGCAGAGCCTTTCTCCAGAGGACAAATCTTCCTTGCGCAGTTACATCGCCGATGTTTCAGGCAAGAAGCTGACCCTGGAAGGCAAGATGATCACCGCTGACTTCGGTGCAAAACCGGCCATCTGCAGCACTCGCGACGCAGTCAAAGGCCCCGCCGAAGCCGCCGCCAGGGCTCAAGGCCTGAATCCTGACGCCTATGACTATCTGTTCATCGCGGCCCCCTGCGAAACAGGTACGGGGAATGCCGATGTTCCCGGCCGGGTACTGGCAATCTACAAACAGCCAGAGAGCTCGCATCTCTGGATTCACCTGTTCGGCAATAACCTGGGTTTTCTTCCTGGGCCTACCTACTCCAGTTGCCCTCTGAACGGCAATGTCATCAAAGCGCCCGACCAATGCAAAATCGTCTTCTACCCCGACTATGGCAATCCCGTCTCAGGCGGTCTGTCGGTGCTGTATCCCAATCACTTCCGCTGGTACGCAGGCTGGCAGGATGACGCCACGGCAACCCACATCAACAAGTCGGGCATCTATCGCCTCGCCCTCAGACAGAGTTACTTGATTGATCGCCCGACAACAGGCCCAAACCAGCCGAAGCAAATAGCACTGGAAGTGCGTCAGCCTGGTCGTCCACCGTTCGACAGCCAGTTTCCAGACAATTATGCCGTGGGCGTCTGGGCTCGCTACACCAACATAGGGGCCTACGTTCAGGACACCCAACTCGATGGCACGCCCGAAACGACTTCAACACAAGATGCAACCTTGAAAGCAGGTAGAACGTTGAAGGACGAGGCAGCAGGCATTACCGTGCATGTGTGCGCAGTTGAGCCCCTGGTCGGATCGTATGCTGCCATTTCTGTTGGTTTCAACGGTGAAACACCAGCGGCCTGTTCATCCCTGAAGAAGCCGACCTTCACGACTCCAAAAGATGGAGAATGGATCAACA
The DNA here is from genome assembly GCF_056397005.1 of Pseudomonas sp. 05N431. Lineage (NCBI taxonomy): Bacteria > Pseudomonadati > Pseudomonadota > Gammaproteobacteria > Pseudomonadales > Pseudomonadaceae > Pseudomonas > Pseudomonas sp. 05N431. The sequence goes on along the minus strand of NZ_JBFTMN010000015.1, from coordinate 53,400 downwards.
ACGGTACGCCCTACAGCGGGTCTGGACAGCCCGGTGCGGTGTTCTTCTTGACCTACGTCGACCTTTCGAATTTCGCCACTTGGACCCTCCCCCTCAACTCGGATAATGCAGGCAACTGGACTGGACAAGGATCTGGGAAACCAGGTAAAGCATACCTATTGAATTTGATTCAAAACTTCGGCGGTATCCTTGACACAACAACTATTAAATTCGGAGTAAATCCCGATACGTCAGCCGCCAGCCGATAGGCCATTGAACTGAACCTGATGTCTTCGCCTGACAAAACCGCTGATCACGTCGCATGGAAAAAGCCCCGGTTCCTACCAAGAAACCGGGGCTTTTTCATTTGCCTGATCTAAACCGGCTACTGCTCCAACTGCGGCGTCTCTTGCCCCATGCAACGCACGGCTTTTTTCTTGTTGTTGACCAGCACACCAGTCAGGCCTTTCTGTTCGGTGTCGAACAGCACCAGCACGCCATCAACGCACTGGGCGACTTCTGCCGCCGGCTCCAGCGAGACTTTGTAGTTTTCTCCCGGCACGGTCTTGAGCATGGTGAAGTCATTCAGCAGCAATGCGTCTTCCGGTTTGGCGAAGTGCAGGTAGCCGTAGTACCACAGGGCCCCGACCGTGCCGAGGATGCTGCAGATACCGGTGATGATCAGCGGGATGGCGTTACGTTCTTCACTCATTGCGGACTCTCTGGAGGTTCAACTTCTGAATTCGGGGGGGCCGGGTAATTGGGGATTTCTCCCAACCGGCGCAAGCCGTTGAAATGTTGCGGGTCATCGAGATAGCGCAGCATGACGGTGCGCCAGACCGGGTCGGCAAACGTCTGCACATGGCCGCCACGGACCAATTGCAGGACCCTCGGCGGGGGCGCAGCTTGATACAGTCGAATGCCATTGGAAAGAGGCACGAGCGGATCATCGATGCTGTGGTAGATCAGCTTTGGCACGCCATTGAGCTGCGGCATCGCGTTGATCGCGCTGTCGGCGTCCGGTACCAGCCAGGACAACGGCACCTGAAACGGCCAGGTCATCCACGACGTACTCAGTGCAAACCGCCCGACATCCCGGTAGCTGGCCGGCACGCCGTCGAGGACCAGCGCCTTGAGCTGGCGCTGACGCTCGGGGTGTTCCGCCAGATAATGCACAACCAGCGCACCGCCAAGGCTCTGGCCCAGGACGATCAACGGTTTGCCCTGAACCTCGGGCGCCTGGTCGAGCCATTTGAATGCAGCGTCGATGTCCTGATAGATCGCCGGCAGGCCGGGTTTACCCTGCGACAGGCCATACCCGCGATAGTCCACCAGCAGCACCTGATAACCCTGCTTCGGTAGCCACCAACTGGCCCCCAGATGCCCGGCGAGATTCCCGCCATTGCCGTGTAAATGCAGCACCGTGCCCTTGACCGTCACGCCTTTTTTGGCCGGTAGCCACCAACCGTTGAGTTTCACGCCATCGGCGGTGGTCAGGGTGACGTCACGGTATTCAAGCCCGGCTTTTTGCGGGGTAAACGGCAGACCGGGATCGGGATAGAACAGCAAGGAGCTGCACCCGCCGAGGGTCAGGAGAAGGCAAAGAATGCCGAGGATTCTCATCCGTTGAAGCCCCGCGAAAAAGGAGTTGAAACACATAACCTGTGGGAGCGAGCTTGCTCGCGATGGCGGTGGGTCAGTCAACATTGATGTTGAATGTAATTCCGTCATCGCGAGCAAGCTCGCTCCCACATTTGGACTGTGGTGCTCTTACAAAATGTTCGAATAATCCGCTTCGATCCGGTCCAGGCTCAGGTGGTTGAGGAAGTTGGAGAAACACATCCAGGCCGACAAGGCGTTCATGTCACGGAACTGGTCCGGCAGGTACTTGGGTGGCTCCACCAGGCCTTCATCCACCAACTGACGCAGGGTTCGCATGTCTTCCAGGGTGGTTTTGCCGCAAAACAGCAAAGGAATCTGCTCGAGCTTGCCTTTACGCACGGCCAACTGAATGTAGTTGTAAACCATGATAAAGCCCTTGAGATAGGACAAGTCTTTGGTGAATGGCAGGCCATTGGGTATCGAACCGCGGAAAACCCGGCTGGCATTGCTATAGCTTTCAGCCATCTCGAAACCTTGAGCGCGGAAGAACTCGAAGATCTGCAAAAAGTCCGCGCCCTCCTCGGCCATGTGAATCGCACGGGTACGATTGGTCAGTTTGCGCAAGCGACTCGGGTAGGACGCAAAGGTGATGATTTCCATCAGGATCGCCAGGCCTTCCTGGGTCACGGTCGACGACGGTGGCCCCTTGGAGAGGAAGGTGCAGATCGGCTGGTTCAGACCGTTAAGGGTGGTGCCGACATGCACCAGGCCTTCATGGACTTCCAAAGCGCGCACGTCACGTTCGTTGAACATCGCGTCAGCGCGGATCTTGATGTAGTCGGCACCGGCCGCCGCATCCGCGACAATACCGTCGGACTCGAATACCCGAATGGTTTCCTCGGCTTCGCCAAAGACCTTGTTCAAGCGGGTTTGCAGCAGGTGCACGGCTTCTTTGGCGGTGAGAATCTTCGGCTCGTCCTTGAGGTCGCCCCGGCCATCGATGTTGTTCAGGTAGTCGGACATCATCAGGCCAAGGTCGGCCAGGGTCGGGTCACCGGCGTGGAACGCATCGGACGCGGCGCCGTAAAGCTCCTGGGAGATCAACCCGAAATCTTCGGTGCCACGCGCTTCGAGCATCCGCACCACCATGCGGTATTCCTTGCACATGCGGCGCATGATCTGCCCGACGGGGTTGAACTGACCGAGCTGACGGGTGATGTCGCGCTCGATGTTCTGGAACTCCAGCTTCACTTTGCTGGAGTCGAAGGACAGTGGCCGATTGAGGTAGTAATCGCGGTCCACCGCCGGCATTTCCTTGCCTTTGGCCTTGAGGAAACCCTTGCGGATGTTGTCATCCCACTTGACCGCATCGAGGACCCGAATCGGCGTCTGCGCCAGCACTATGCGATCGGACAAGGTGCGTATCGTCTGCTGGTATTCGTCCACCGGTTGCTCCCGTTGATAACCGTTGCGTGTTGCGTTTATTGGACAAGGCGATCACGACACGCCGGGACTGCATTCAACACTCCCTAAGCGCGCACGAGGGCCTTATGTGGGAGCGAGCTTGCTCGCGATGACGGTCCGACATTCAACATGAATGTCGACTGTTCAATTGCTATCGCGAGCAAGCTCGCTCCCACAAGGTCAGACCGATGCCAGTACCAGGTGCATGTACCGATTCAGGATGCCGAGCATCTCTTCCTCGGCCTGCGGCTCTGCGTCGTTGAGCAGGCCCTGATATTCCATCCGGCCGATTATCGCCGTCAACACTTTGGCATCCTGCTGCGGCTCTCGCGAACCCAATACCTGGAAAAGCTGGCAGGTGCCCTGCAAGAGGATTTGCTGATGCGAGCGCACCAGCAGTGCCAGGCGCGGGTTGAGCAACGCTTCCTGGCGGAAGGCCTGCTCGGCCATCAGGTGCTCGCGGCGGTTGATCAATTGCCGGTGAACATAGTCCGCCATCAGCCGGGCAATATCGTCAGCCAACTGTGAGCGGGACTCGGGACTGCCATCACCACTGATGACCATCTCGCGCAACAAGCCTTCGTTGTTGGCCCACAACCTGGCCATGTAGGCGGCGCTACGTTCGACGTATTGAGCGAAGGTATCGGTGAGCAGGTCATCGATATCCTTGAAATAGTAAGTGGTCGCCGACAATGGCACACCGGCTTCGGCGGCCACGGCACGGTGACGCACCGCACGGACACCGTCGCGCACGACGATGCGCATCGCTGCATCGAGAATTTCCTGTCGACGCTGCTCACTGCCCTGTCGGCTGGCTTTGCGTCCCTGATACTGAACACTTTCAGCGACCGCAGTGGCAATGCCAACTGCTCCTTCTTGAGCCATTGCACGATTCACGACAGATATTCCTCTCTAACGTCAAAAGTAACCAATTGATACGTTTGTACCAGACAGGCAATAAAAAGCCGCCTGTTATAGGCGGCTTTTTAGTTGAAACATTTACGCTTGTGGCCGCATGTGCGGGAACAGGATCACATCGCGGATCGACGGTGAGTTGGTCAGCAACATCACCAGACGGTCGATGCCGATCCCTTCACCGGCGGTCGGCGGCATGCCGTACTCCAGCGCGCGAACGAAGTCAGCGTCGTAGTGCATGGCTTCGTCATCGCCGGCGTCCTTATCGGCCACCTGGGCCATGAAGCGCTCGGCCTGGTCTTCCGCGTCGTTCAACTCGGAGTAGGCATTGGCGATTTCACGGCCACCAATGAACAACTCGAAACGGTCGGTGACGTTCGGGTTCTCGTCGTTACGACGGGCCAGCGGCGACACTTCGAACGGGTACTGGGTGATGAAGTGCGGCTGCTCCAGCTTGTGCTCGACCAGCTCTTCGAAAATCATTACCTGCAACTTGCCCAGACCTTCGAAGCCCAGCACCTTGGCGCCGGCCTTCTTGGCAATAGCGCGAGCTTTGTCGATGTCAGTCAGGTCGTCAGCGGTCAGATCCGGGTTGTACTTGAGGATCGAGTCGAACACCGACAGACGCACGAACGGTTCGCCGAAGTGGAACACCTTGTCGCCGTAAGGCACGTCGGTGCTGCCCAGAACCAGCTGCGCCAGCTCGCGGAACAGTTCTTCGGTCAGGTCCATGTTGTCTTCGTAGTCGGCGTGGGCCTGGTAGAACTCCAACATGGTGAATTCAGGGTTGTGACGAGTCGAAACACCTTCGTTACGGAAGTTGCGGTTGATCTCGAAGACTTTCTCGAAACCACCTACCACCAGACGCTTGAGGTACAGCTCCGGCGCGATACGCAAGAACATCTGCATATCCAGCGCATTGTGGTGAGTCTCGAACGGCTTGGCCGCCGCACCGCCCGGGATGGTTTGCAGCATCGGCGTTTCGACTTCCAGGAAGTCGCGCTTCATCAGGAAGCTGCGAATATGCGCAATCACTTGCGAACGCACGCGGAAGGTCTGGCGCACGTCTTCGTTGACGATCAGGTCAACGTAACGCTGGCGGTAGCGCTGCTCGGTGTCGGACAGGCCGTGGTGCTTGTCCGGCAACGGGCGCAGGGATTTTGTCAGCAGACGCACGTTGGTCATTTCAACGTACAGGTCGCCTTTGCCCGAACGGGCCAGGGTGCCTTCGGCGGCAATGATGTCGCCCAGGTCCCAGGTTTTCACGGCGGCCAGGGTTTCTTCGGACAGGGTTTTACGGTTGACGTAAACCTGGATGCGTCCGGACATGTCCTGAATCACCATGAACGAGCCACGGTTGAGCATGAGACGACCGGCAACCTTGACCGGGATCGCAGCCTCTGCCAGCTCTTCCTTGGTCTTGTCGGCGTACTGTTTCTGCAAGTCTTCGCAGTAGGCGTCGCGGCGGAAGTCGTTGGGGAAGGCCTGGCCCTTGGCGCGCTCGGCAGCAAGCTTTTCCTTGCGCAGGGCGATCAGGGAGTTTTCTTCCTGTTGCAGGGCTTGCGAATCGAGTTCTAGGTCGCTCATGTCTTTAAATTTTCCATCACAGGTTCGTTGCCCCCACCGATGGCAGGGGACTTGAGGTCTTGACTGGCGGTTTACAAGCCTTGCTTCAGGCTCGCCACCAGGTATTCGTCGATGTCGCCGTCGAGCACCTTGTCGCAGTCGCTGCGTTCGATGTTAGTGCGCAAATCCTTGATTCGCGAGGCATCGAGCACATACGAGCGGATCTGGTGACCCCAGCCGATGTCCGACTTGGTGTCTTCCAGGGCTTGGGAGGCAGCGTTGCGTTTCTGCACTTCCTGCTCGTACAAGCGCGCCCGCAACATTTTCATCGCGGTGTCTTTGTTGGCGTGCTGGGAACGTTCGTTCTGGCAGCTGACCACGGTGTTGGTCGGTACGTGGGTGATACGTACGGCCGAGTCGGTGGTGTTTACGTGCTGACCACCGGCGCCCGAGGAGCGGTAGGTGTCGATGCGCAGGTCCGACGGGTTGATGTCGATTTCGATGTTGTCATCGATTTCCGGGGACACGAACACGGCCGAGAACGAGGTGTGACGACGGTTACCGGAGTCGTACGGGCTCTTGCGCACCAGACGGTGCACGCCGATCTCGGTCCGCAGCCAGCCAAAGGCGTATTCACCCTTGATGTGCACGGTTGCGCCCTTGATCCCGGCGACTTCACCGGCGGAGAGTTCCATGATGGTCGCGTCGAAACCGCGTTTGTCAGCCCAGCGCAGGTACATGCGCAGCAGGATGTTGGCCCAGTCCTGGGCTTCGGTACCGCCGGAGCCGGCCTGGATGTCCAGGTAGGCGTTGTTGGCGTCCATCTCACCGCTGAACATGCGACGGAATTCGAGTTTTTCCAGGGCCTCGCGCAGACGCTCGACTTCGGCAGCGACGTCATCGACGGCGGCCTGGTCTTCTTCCTCTGCGGACATCAACAGCAGGTCTTTGGCGTCGGCAAGGCCGCTGTGCATCTGGTCGAGGGTTTCGACGATCTGCGCCAGCAGGGACCGCTCGCGGCCCAGTTCCTGAGCGTACGACGGGTTGTTCCAGACATTCGGATCTTCAAGCTCGCGATTGACTTCAGTCAGACGCTCATGCTTTTGATCGTAGTCAAAGATACCCCCGAATAGTTTCGGAGCGCTCGGACAGGTCCTTGATGCTGTTAAGGATCGGGTTGATTTCCATGGCGGGCAGCACTCGTTGGCGAACTTTTGAAAGCCGGCGAGTATAACGTAATCACGCTGTCACGGCAGCCCGCCTGGCGGCTTTAGGGCGAATGGTTTTGGACGAAACCATATGAAGACGGCTGACTCTTGTAGCAGCTGCCGAGCCCGCGAGGCTGCGTTCGGTTGCGCAGCAGCCGTAAAATCAGATAACGCGTACTTCCAGGTCAATCGCATACACCGGATTGGCGAGGACTTCGTCCTCGAACGCAGCCTTGCGGGCTCGGCAGCTGCTACGGGTGCCGCATTTCAATCTTGCGGGCTGATCCTCATTCGATGCCCACCTGATTGCGTCCATTGTTCTTCGCCAGGTACAACCCCTTGTCCGCTGCCGAGATCAATTGACGGTAATCACTGCCTGGCTGCGGGGTCATGGTCGAGAGGCCGATGCTGATGGTCAGGCTCGCATCTTCTGCCGGAACTACATGCGCAATCTTCATCCCGGCTACGGTCTGCCGGAGTTTTTCCGCGACCAGCCGCGCCCCGCCCGGCGAGGTATTGGGCAATACCAGGACAAACTCTTCACCGCCATAGCGTGCCGGCAAATCGGAAGGCCGGCTGCTGGCATCGCGGATCGCCGCGGCGACTTTGCGCAGGGCTTCGTCGCCTTCCAGGTGGCCGAAGTTGTCGTTGTACAACTTGAAGTGATCGACATCGATCATCAACAACGACAGTTGCACCTGGTCACGCATGGCCCGACGCCATTCCAGTTCAAGGTATTCGTCGAAATGGCGACGGTTCGACAGGCCGGTCAGGCCGTCGGAGTTCATCAGGCGTTGCAGCACCAGGTTGGTGTCGAGCAGCTGTTGCTGACTGACCCGCAGCGCCCGGTAGGCCGCGTCGCGCTGGATCAGGGTCATGTAGGAGCGCGAGTGATAACGAATGCGCGCAACCAGTTCGATGTTGTCCGGCAGCTTGACCAGGTAATCGTTGGCCCCCGCAGCAAACGCCGCGCTCTTGATCAGCGGGTCTTCCTTGGTCGACAGCACAATGATCGGAATGTCCTTGGTCGCCGGGTGGTTGCGGTATTCGCGCACCAGCGACAGGCCGTCGAGACCGGGCATGACCAGGTCCTGCAGGATCACCGTCGGCTTGATACGAATCGCCTGGGCGATGGCCTGGTGCGGATCGGCGCAGAAATGGAAGTCGATGTTCTCTTCGTTCGCCAGCCCGCGGCGCACGGCTTCGCCGATCATCGCCTGGTCGTCGACCAGCAGGACCATCGCGGCGTTTTCATCGGTTTTAAAGGCGTCGAGCTGTAAATCATCCATGTGCGGGCACCTGAATAAGGCAAGTACAGCTGCAATGATGAGTCATTTTGCAAAGATCTCCAGCAATCGTGGCGCTATCTTGTCCAACGGGTGAATTTCTACAGCGGCGTCGAGGGCGGCGGCCGCTTTCGGCATGCCATATACCGCACTGCTGCGCTGATCCTGAGCAATGGTCAAGTAGCCTTGCTGGCGCATCAATTTAAGTCCCTGGGCGCCATCGCGCCCCATTCCGGTCAGCAGCACACCCACTGCATCTCCGTTCCAGTAAGTGGCCACGCTTTCAAAAAAAACGTCGATCGAGGGTCGATAGATTTCGTTGACCGGCTCGGCGGTGTAGGCCAGCGTACCGTTCTTCAACAACCGAATGTGGTGATTGGTGCCCGCCAGTAACACCGTCCCGCTTTGCGGCGGCTCGCCTTCCTGAGCCAGGCGCACGTTCAGGCCGCTGGCGCTGCTAAGCCATTCAGCCATACCGGCCGCAAACACCTGGTCAACGTGCTGAACCAGCACGATGGCCGGCGCAAAATCGCGTGGCAGGCCCTTGAGCAAGACTTCCAGCGCCGCTGGCCCACCGGCAGAAGAACCGATCGCCACCAGGCTCTGGCGTTGCCCGAGAATACGCGGATGGGCCGGCGCGGACTGCACGCGGTTACCGCGCTCGCCGATCAGCCAGCCGATGTTCATGATCTTGCGCAGCAGTGGCGCCGCAGCTTCTTTCGGATCGCCCGCGCCGAGGGCCGGGGTATCGACCACATCCAGCGCGCCGTGGCCCATGGCCTCGAACACCCGATGGACATTCTGCTGCCGGTCCACCGTGACAATGACAATAGCGCATGGAGTCTCGGCCATGATCCGGCGTGTTGCTTCGACGCCATCCATGACCGGCATGATCAGGTCCATCAGAATCAGGTCCGGGGTGAACTCGGCGCAACGTTGCACCGCCTCGGCGCCATTGCGGGCGACCCAGACCACCTCGTGCGCCGGCTCGAATGCCAAGGCTCGACGCAGGGCCTCCACGGCCATGGGCATATCGTTGACGATAGCGATCTTCATGTCCGCGCTCCTCCTATGAGCTCAACCACTGCATCGAGCAGCGCATCGTCATGAAAGCTGGCCTTGGCTAGATAGTAGTCGGCTCCAGCGTCCAGTCCACGACGACGGTCTTCTTCACGATCCTTGTAGGACACCACCATCACCGGCAGCGATTGCAGCCGATTGTCACGTCGCAACAACGAAACCAGTTCGATCCCGTCCATGCGCGGCATATCAATGTCGGTAATCAGTAGATCGAAATCTTCGGCACGCAGTGCGTTCCAGCCGTCCATGCCGTCAACCGCAACGGCCACGTCATAACCCCGATTGAGCAGCAGCTTGCGTTGCAACTCACGCACTGTCAGCGAGTCATCGACCACCAGAATACGTTTTCGCGCAACGATGGCGGCTTGCTGGCTGTGCCGGGCGATCCGCTCCAGGCGACCGGTATTGAGCAGTTTGTCCACCGAGCGGAGCAGGTCTTCGACGTCGACGATCAACACCACCGACCCGTCATCGAGCAAGGCGCCGGCAGAAATGTCCTGAACCTTGCCCAGCCGCTCATCCAGCGGCAGCACCACCAACGTGCGCTCGCCGATAAAACGCTCGACGGCCACGCCGTACACCGTGTCGCGATCACGGATGACCACGACTTTAAGGGTCGCCGGGCTGTTCTGACTCGCCGGGCGGTTCAGCAACTGGCTGGCCGCGACGAGGCCGACGTGTCGACCTTCGTGCCAGAAGTGCTGACGACCTTCCACCTGAACGATTTCGTCCGATGCCAAATCGCACATGCGCTCGATGTGCGCCAATGGAAAGGCATACGCCTCCTCGCCCACTTCCACCACCAGACTGCGCACCACCGACAACGTCAGCGGCACCTCGAGCTGGAAACGACTGCCCTCGCCGGCCTTCTGCTCCAGCACCACGGCGCCACGTAACTGGCGGACCATGTGCTGAACCGCATCCAGGCCTACGCCACGACCGGACACCTCGGTGACCGTGTCGCGCAGGCTGAAGCCCGGCAGGAAAAGGAACGTCAGCAACTCTTCCTCGCTCAACTGCGCCGCGGTCTCGGCCGGTGACAGTTGACGCTCGACGATGCTGCGGCGCACTCGTTCCAGGTCCACGCCATGGCCATCGTCGCTCAACTCCAGCAACAGCAGCCCGGCCTGGTTGGATGCGCGCAGGCGAATCAACCCTTCGGCAGGCTTGCCGGCCAGCAGGCGTTGCTCGGGTGTCTCGATGCCGTGGTCCACGGCATTGCGCAACAAATGGGTCAGCGGCGCTTCGAGTTTCTCCAGCACGTCGCGGTCGACCTGGGTCTTTTCACCCTCGATTTCCAACCGCACCTGTTTGCCCAGACTACGCCCCAAGTCGCGAACCATCCGCGCCTGCCCGGTCAGCACATCGGCAAACGGCCGCATGCGACAGGCCAGCGCCGTGTCGTACAGCACCTGAGCACGTTGATTCGCCTGCCAGGCAAACTCATCGAGCTCAGCGGTTTTTTCCACCAGCAACTGCTGGGACTCGGCCAACAGCCGCCGCGCATCGCCGAGCGCCTCCAGGGCCTCAAGGCTCAGGTCTTGCTCCTTGAGGTGAACGTTGAGGTTTTCCAGGGCGCGCAGACTGTTGCTCTGCGTGCGTTTGAGACGCTGCATCGTCGCGAGGTAAGGCTTGAGACGCAGGGTTTCCACCAGCGATTTGCTCGACAGATCGAGCAGGCTGTTCAAGCGTTCGGCAGTTACTCGCAACACCCGCTCACCGCCTTCGGTGACGCGCTTGGCTTTACGCGACGCTTCGACCGAGGCCGCCAGCGACGACTCGAGTTCTGACACCAGGTCCGGTGGCTCGACGTGCGGTGCCGCTGGCTCGGGCGGCAATGAGGGCTGTGCTACGGCAGGTGCTGCAAGCGCCAGGGGATCGAGCAAATGCCCCATCAGCGCCACGTAGGCATCGATGTCGCCTGACGCCACGTTGGCACTGCCGGGCGTGGCGATGCGCATCAGCAAGTCCGTGCCCTGCAGCAGCGCATCAATGTGTTCGGGGCGCAGAAAAAGTCGCCCCTCCTGCGCGCTGACCAGGCAATCTTCCATCACATGGGAAACGCTGACCCCGGCGTCCACACCGACGATCCGCGCCGCGCCCTTGAGCGAATGCGCGGCGCGCATGCAGGCTTCCAGCTGATCGGCCTGGGTCGGGTCACGTTCCAGCGCCAGCAACCCGGCGCTGAGCACCTGGGTCTGGGCCTCGGCTTCAAGACTGAAGAGTTCCAGCAGTGACGCGTCGCGCATTTGATCGGGGGTCATGTCAGGCTCCGGGTCACGGCGGACAACACCTGTTCTTCATCCAGCCAGCGCAGGCTGCGACCTCTGAATTGCAGGACGCCACGGGTGTACTTGGCACTGGCCTGCTCGCCTGAGCGGGACGCGGCGTCGAGAACCCGCTCATCAATGGCGTGTATCCCGTCCACCTCGTCCACCGGCACCACCACCGGGCCGCCGTGAGCAGCAATGATCAACATGCGCGGCATGATCCGCACGCCAGAGGCGACACCTGTAGTTGCGTCCAGCCCGAGCAATTCCACCAGCGACAGGCACGCCACCAGCGCGCCACGCACATTCGCCACGCCCAGCAACGCTCGCGAACGCTGATGCGGCAGCGAATGAATCGCCTGCATCGGCGCCACTTCCACCAGGCTGCGGGTGGCCAGGGCGAGCCATTCTTCGCCGAGGCGGAACATCAACAGCGAGCGTGTGACCACGTCCGCTTCAACGGCAATGGATGCTTGCGCGCGGTCGTCCTGTTGCAAGGCATAGCGATCCAGCAAACGCGTCGCCGCGGCGGAATACACCGCGCAATTGCGACAGTGAATGTGTTCGATCAGCAGCGGACAGGACTTGTCGCCGTGGATACCGATACGGTTCCAGCAGTCGTCAATAGCCTGGGCATCTTCATGGGTTACGTTCAGCGAAACAGAACCGGTCATCGTTTACGCTCACTGTCAGCGGTGCGCTCATTGCGAGCAGCGCGTTCCTGCAATCGACGGGCGCCGGACACATCCCCCTGGGACGCCAATAACACCGACAGGTGCATCAGCGCTTCGGGATGCTGCGGTTGCAAATACAGCGCCTTGCGATAAAAACCCTGGGCCTCCAGCACGTTGCCGGCGACATCACTGAGCAACCCCAGCCAGTAAAACACCTGCGCCACCGGCTCGTGGTTGCGCAGGTATTCCTCACAGGCGGCCCGCGCTTCGAGGCTTTTACCTTCGTTGGCCAGGGTTGCAATGCTTGCCAGCAGCGCGGCCGCATCGGTATTCGGTGCTTTCTCCAGGTTCGCACGCTGCACAGGTGCAACGGCGGCAAAAGGTCGGTTGCGCACCGACGGCGCTGGAACGCTGCGCAGCGGTAAACTCACCGGCAACGGCGGCGCAATAAACATGGGGGGCGGTGCAGGTTCGGGCTCGCTGTGGCGGCTGAAGGCGAAGGATTGTGGGATACCAATCGAACGCATCCCCAGATGCCCCAGCAAACTGCCTTCGGCCGGGCCGATAAACAGCACGCCGTCCACGTGGGTCAGGCGCTTGAGCACTTCCAGAACCTGCTTCTGGGTAGGTTGATCGAAATAGATCAGCAGGTTGCGACAAAACACGAAGTCATAGGCTGGCTCACTGGCCAGCAAGGTCGGGTCCAGCAGGTTGCCCACCTGCAAACGCACCTGTTCGCGTACCCGCTCGCTGACGCGATAGCCGTCGTCTTCGGTGCTGAAATAGCGCTCGCGGAAATCGGTTTGCTGCCCACGAAAGGAGTTCTTGCCGTACAGCGCACGCTTGGCCCGTTCGACCGACAGCGGGCTGACGTCCACCCCGTCGACCTTGAATTGATGCGGCGCGAGCCCGCCATCGAATAACGCCATGGCAATCGAATACGGCTCTTCGCCAGTCGAGCACGGCAGGCTGAGAATCCGCAGCGCGCGCATGCCCTTGATCTCGGCCAGACGCTTGAGCGCCAGCCTGGTCAGCGTGGCAAAGGATTCCGGGTAACGGAAAAACCAGGTTTCCGGGACGATCACGCCTTCGATCAGCGCCTGTTGTTCGTCTGCCGAGCCTTGCAGCCGCAGCCAGTACTCATCGGCCGTTACCACGTGCTGCACCGTCATCCGCTGGCGCACGGCCCGCTCGATGATCGCCGGGCCGACGGAGTTCACGTCCAGGCCGATACGCTCTTTGAGGAAATCGAAAAAGCGCTGGTCGCTACTCATGGGCGCTCCTCAAGCATCGCCAGGTCCAGCGGCGGCGACGGGAACAGCAGCGCCCGCACCTGGGCATCCAGCAAGTCTGCGACACGAACCCATTGCAGCAGCCCTTGCGCGTCTTCACGCACCGGCCCCAAATACGGCGCCTGACGGTTATCCAGACCATAGGGCTGGAAGTCCGCCGGGTTGCAACGCAGAGTGTCGGTGGCCTGCTCGAGAATCAGCCCGAGCAATTGCCCGGGCGTGGCGTCATCCGGCTGATAATGCACCAGCACCAATCGAGTGCTGGTGCGCGCCTGGGCCGGCTGACCGAACGCCAATTCGCCAACATCGATCACTGGCACTACCGCACCGCGATAGGCAAACACCCCCGCGACCCATGAAGGCGTCCCGGCAATCGGTTTTAGCGGCAGGCGCGGCAGCACCTCGGCCACTTCAATGGCTTGCAATGCATAACGCTCGTCACCGATGCGAAACACCAGAAACAATGACTGCCTGGGCGCCATGCCTGCGCCGCGTTTCGCCACGAGTTCGCTCATCAGACTTTGAATCGCGAGACGCCGCTGCGCAGCCCTACGGCCACCTGGCTCAGCTCGTCGATGGCGGAACTGGCCTGACGCAATGACTCGACTGTCTGGCTGCTGGCATCGCCCAACTGCACCAGCGCATGGTTGATCTGTTCGGCGCCCGTGGCCTGGGCCTGCATGCCCTCGTTGACCATCAACACCCGCGGCGCCAGCGCCTGAACCTGGTGGATGATTTGCGACAGTTGCTCACCGACCTGCTGCACTTCGGACATGCCACGGCGGACTTCTTCAGAGAACTTGTCCATGCCCATGACACCGGCCGACACCGCCGACTGGATCTCGCGAACCATCTGCTCGATGTCGTAGGTGGCGACGGCGGTCTGGTCTGCCAGACGTCGAACTTCGGTGGCGACCACGGCAAAACCGCGACCGTATTCACCGGCCTTTTCGGCCTCGATGGCGGCGTTCAGCGACAGCAGGTTGGTCTGGTCCGCAACCTTGACGATGGTCACCACCACCTGATTGATGTTACCGGCCTTCTCGTTGAGGATCGCCAGTTTGGCATTGACCAGATCGGCCGCGCCCATCACCGAGTGCATGGTCTCTTCCATGCGCGCCAGCCCCTGCTGACCGGAACCGGCCAGCACCGAGGCCTGATCGGCAGCGGTGGAAACTTCGGTCATGGTCCGCACCAGATCCCGCGAGGTGGCGGCAATTTCGCGCGAGGTGGCGCCGATTTCGGTGGTGGTGGCCGCCGTTTCAGTGGCGGTCGCCTGCTGTTGTTTGGAGGTAGCCGCGATTTCGGTTACCGAGGTGGTGACCTGTACCGAGGAACGCTGCGCCTGGGATACCAGCGAGGTCAACTCGGTCATCATGTCGTTGAAGCCGGTTTCCACCGCGCCGAATTCGTCTTTGCGATCCAGGTTCAGGCGGCTGCTGAGATCGCCGGTGCGCATGATGTCGAGGATCTGCACGATGCGGTTCATCGGCGCCATGATCGCGCGCATCAACAGCAGGCCACAGAGGCCGGCAGCAACGACCGCCACCAGCAAGGACACACCCATGCTGACTTTTGCCGCGGTGACTGCTTGGCGGATGGCCTCGGTAGCATTAGCGGATTGATCACGATTGCTATCAATCACAACATTCAACTGCTTGCGGCCATCGATCCACGCAGGCGTCAACTCCTGCTCCAGCGCCAGGCGAGCCTGTTCGTATTGTTTTTGCTGATACAGCCCGACGACTTTAGCCAACGCCTGGTTGTACGTTTGATAACGAGCCTCGAACACTTCGAACTCGGCCCGATCCTCGGCAGTGAAGATCGTTTTCCGATAGTTGGCCATCTCGTCTTTCAGGTGCGCCTCGGCACCCTTGTACAGCTCCAGGTCAGCGGCACTCATGTCGCGATGCTCCGAGAGGCCAACGATCCGTTGGGTCAAGACGTAGGTGTCGACCCAGGCGCCGCGAATCATCGAGCTGTAATACAACCCCGGAACGGCATCCAACTGGACCGTTTCCTCGCTGGACTCAATCTTCAGCAGACTCGAGAACGAGACCATGACCATCAGCAGCATGATGGCGATAATTACCGCAAAGCTCGCCAAAATGCGTTGGCGTAACGTCCAGTTCTTCACAGTCAGTCCTCGGGGCGGTTCAAATGGAGGGGAGTATAGCCGAGGGCACGCCGCGTTTTGTCTGCGGTTGCACACTGCGTCTCATCTTGAAATGAAAAACGGATAACCGCTTTATTGAGGGGCTGTGTAGATCCTGTAGGAACACGATTTGCCGGCGATGGCGATCTCACAGACGCCATCGCGGACAAGCCTTGCTCCTACGGATTTTCGGCGCTCCCACCTTAGTCGATATACGCCACACCTGTAGGAGCAAGGCTTGCCCGCGATGAACGATAACGCGGTCTACCTGACCAACCACAAATTCGTAGCAGCTGCCGAGCCCGCGAGGCTGCGTTCGGCCGCGAAGCGGTCGTAAGATCAGGCCGCGCGTTCTATCAGGTAAATCGCGTATGCAGGGTTTGCGAGGACTGCGTCCTCGAACGCAGCCTCGCAGGCTCGGCAGCTGCTACGGGGAGCCGCGTTCTTATCCGTTACTCCGGTGGGTCGAGGTGATCCAGTGCTCGATTCACGGCCAGCTCGGCCAGCGAGATCATCTGCTGAATCGCCAGCGCGGTATTGCGTTTGGGGCCTTCGAGTTCGAACGCCAGATCGCTGGCCATGACATTCACCGACGCGAGCGTCTCGCAGGCATGGGCCAGCAGGGTTTCGCTGTCGATGTCGGGGGCAATGACGAAAATGCAGCCGGGGCGTCGGTCGGCTAGCAATGTCTTGGTTTCGGGTAGCACCAGGTAGTGATCGAGCGCACGGTGCGCGGCGGCGTGGAGTTCTTTCGAATTGAGAGAGGCGTAGGGGGAAACGGGGTCTGTTTCGGGAGGATTTGGAGTTGGTTTGAACATGCTGATGCTCCTAGAGTCATGGAGCTGCCACGATTCGCTGCGAAGCAAAGGGAGGTGGCAGCTGTACGCGGGTTCGCAGACCGGGACTCTAGAACCGGCAGACCCGAAGGTCTCCCACGCACAACCGCCATAACATGAACTGACAGGCATAGAGGACACCTGCTCACGAACGGGGACGTTGTGCGTCTAGAGATTACCCGGGCTGCGAAACCCGGTCGCTGAATGGGCAGCGACACGGAAACAATAGGGACCCGGCCCAAGACGCACAAGCCGGCGGATTCTGGCGTAGGTGTAGGCAGCGACGCAAGGCAACGTAGCCTCGGACCGAGGATTTGGGAAAGGATTAAACAGAAGCACCTGCCCCGCTAAGATTTCCTGACACCGCGCGCGCAACTGGTGATTGACTGAAATCTTGGCAGGGCCTAGGGTGTTTACGTCGTTTACAATGTATACACCTTCACAGGAGAGCCGCGATGGCCTCGCCCGTTTTGTCCTTTCGAGTCGAAGAGATTCTTGCCCAGCAACTGGATCAGCTTGCAGCAGCGACCGATCGCGACCGTCAGTACCACCTCAAGCGCGCACTGGTGCGTTATGTAGAAGCCGAATCCTGGCACCTGCAAGCAATCAGCGAAGGTATTGCCGATGCCGATGCTGGAAAATTGACCGATCTGGACGCCGTGAAGGCTAAGTGGGCAAATCGTGCCGAGAGTCGCACTGACCGAGAAAGCTGAGAGTGATCTGGACGCTATTCATGAACACTATTGCGGGCTGATTGGCACAGCCGCTGCCAACGATGTGGTGACAAGCATCCTCAACACCTTTAGCCAACTTGAACTGTTCCCCGGCTCCGGGCGTCCTTCACCGGTACCGGATATACGTGAGCTTGTGCTGAATCAGCTTCCATTTGTTGCACCTTATCGCCTGGTACTCGGCCAAGTGCAGATCCTGCGAATATTGCATGAACGAACCGAGCGTAATCAGGAGTGGTGACACTCTATGCAATCGGGGCTGGTGCACAAGACAAACAGCCCCTCCCATAAGCGAACATGGGAGGGACCGTCACCCGCCTCAAAACCGCGAAACACGGTGCATCGCATCCGCCAGATAGCGCATTGCAATCCGGTCATTCTCCGATAACGCTCGATACTGCTCGACGAGTTTCACCTCCTCCGAGCTGAGCCGGCGCGATCTTCGCGAGAGGCTCAAGCCTGAGAAAATCCCTAAAAACCCGATGATGCCTTGCGCTTTTTCCATGGACGATGTCCCTCTGCACGTGAACTGAAACTTCAAATACCTCATCGCCCTGCTCCTGTTTCAACCATGCCTGGCACTTGCGTGAGTGCGGCTGAACGTTCACCGGTCTCAAGGGCAAAGACCGGTCATGAGCCTAAGAATAGGGACAAAAAAACGTTTGCGAGCTGTTTTTAGAGTAATTAGTCAAATAAATGAAAACGCTTATTTGAAACGCTATATCGGCTTGAATGACAGCTGAGTATCCTCGGGTTCCAGCTCATGCAACTGCAGGTCCGGCGTTTCGAGTAACACACAGCCCTGGCGCGGCCTGTGGGAGTTTTCCATAAAGCGCACACTCATCATTTTCGAGCTATTTCGAACGCTTTATCTTATTGGGCATCTGTTTAAAATCCGATGCGTTTGGTCGAAGGCTTGTCCGAACCTCACATTTTGATCCGAATCGCAGCCAGGAATGCCGCGGGATCGTCCACAACAGGTTGTCCTATGCACCGCAGGAATTTGCTCAAAGCCTCCATGGCCATCGCTGCCTACACCGGCCTTTCGGCCACTGGATTGTTGGCCGCGCGGGCCTGGGCCGGGACGGCTGATGGCGAGGCCCAGGCCTTCGACTTCGAGACCTTGCAGGCACAAGCCAAGCAACTGGCCAGCAGTGGCTATGTCGACACCAAGCAGGTGTTGCCAGCGACGCTGGCAAACATGACGCCGCAGCAGTTCAACGCGATTCAGTACGACGCCAAACATTCGCTGTGGAATGACCTGAACGGGCAACTCGACGTGCAGTTCTTCCACGTCGGCATGGGTTTCAAACAACCGGTGCGCATGTACAGCGTCGACCCCAAGACCCGTCAGGCGCGGGAAGTGCATTTCCACCCGTCGCTGTTCAATTACCAGAACAGCGGCGTCGATACCGCGCAGCTCAAGGGTGACCTGGGGTTTGCCGGGTTCAAGCTGTTCAAGGCCCCGGAGCTGGATAAACATGACGTGGTGTCGTTCCTCGGCGCCAGCTACTTCCGTGCTGTGGATAACACCGGCCAGTACGGTTTGTCGGCCCGTGGCCTGGCGATCGATACCTACGCCAAAAAGCGTGAAGAGTTTCCGGACTTCACCAAGTTCTGGTTTGAAACCCCGGACAAGGACAGCACCCGTTTCGTGGTCTATGCCCTGCTCGACTCACCGAGTGCCACTGGTGCCTACCGCTTTGACATCGACTGCCAGGCCAATCAGGTGGTGATGGCCGTCGACGCACACGTCAACGCGCGCACCGCCATCGAGCAACTCGGCATCGCGCCGATGACCAGCATGTTCAGTTGCGGCACTCACGAACGGCGCATGTGCGACACCCTTCATCCGCAGATCCACGACTCGGATCGACTGGCCATGTGGCGTGGCAATGGCGAGTGGATCTGCCGTCCGCTGAATAACCCGGCGACCCTGCAGTTCAACGCCTTCGCCGACACAGACCCGAAAGGTTTTGGTCTGGTGCAGACCGACCATGAGTTTGCCAGCTATCAGGACACCGTCGATTGGTACAGCAAGCGCCCGAGCCTGTGGGTCGAGCCGACCACCGCGTGGGGCGAAGGCTCCGTCGACCTGCTGGAAATCCCGACCACCGGCGAAACCCTGGACAACATCGTGGCCTTCTGGACCCCGAAAAAACCGGTGGCTGCAGGCGACTCGCTGAACTACGGCTACAAGCTCTACTGGAGCGCCCTGCCGCCGGTGGGCACGCCGCTGGCGCGGGTCAACGCCACGCGTTCGGGCATGGGTGGTTTCGTCGAAGGCTGGGCCCCCGGCGAGCACTATCCGAAAGTCTGGGCGCGGCGTTTTGCGGTCGACTTTACCGGTGGAGGACTGGATCGTTTGCCTGAAGGCACCGGCATCGAACCGGTGGTCACGGCGTCGAGCGGTCAGGTCAAGGATTTCAACGTGCTGGCGCTGGATGACATCAAAGGCTACCGAATCACCTTCGACTGGGTCCCGACTGATGACAGTGTGGCGCCAGTGGAGCTGCGCTTGTTCATCCGTACCCATGACCGGACGTTGAGCGAAACCTGGCTGTATCAGTATTTCCCGCCAGCGCCGGACAAGCGCAAGTACCCGGATTGGCCTGCCACTTGAGATAAGTAACGTCCGAGCCGGCCCCATCGCGAGCAAGCTCGCTCCCACACTTGACCGGTATGAACACAGATTTTGTGTACACCGAAACCTAATGTGGGAGCGAGCTTGCTCGCGATGACGGCGGTACAACCACCAAAAATCCGTCAGACAAACAAAGCCCCGACCAAACGGTGAGGGCTTTTTTTTTCAGCGTCACTCAGTCCCGCAAATCCGACTCATGGATCGGCTGATCGCGGCTCGTCGCCCGTTGATACTGCGCCGGCCAGATGGCCTTGCGTCCGCCCAAGTCATCGTCGGCGTGCAACGGCCAATACGGGTCGCGCAACAGTTCGCGAGCCAACAGGATGATGTCGGCCTGACAGGTGCGCAGAATGTGTTCAGCCTGCGCTGGTTCGGTAATCAAGCCGACGGTGCCGGTGGCAATCCCCGACTCCTTACGCACACGCTCGGCAAACCGCGTCTGATAACCCGGCCCGGTCGGGATCTCCGCATTCGCCGCCGTGCCGCCGGACGATACGTCGATCAGATCGACCCCCAACGCTTTCAAGCGCCGCGCCAGTTCCACGGTTTCATCCGGGTTCCAGCCATCTTCGACCCAATCGGTGGCCGATACGCGAACGAACAAGGGCAACTCTTCAGGCCAGACCGCGCGTACCGCCTCGGTCACTTCCAGCACCAGACGAATGCGGTTTTCGAAAGACCCGCCGTACTGATCACGGCGCTGATTGCTCAACGGCGACAGAAACTGATGCAACAGATAGCCGTGCGCCGCGTGCACTTCAACTACTTTGAAGCCTGCGGTCAGTGCACGCTTGGCCGACTCGACGAACGCCTGAATCACCTCGGCGATCTGCGCCTCGGTCAATGGTGTGGGTGGTGTGTGTTGAGGGTCAAAGGCTATCGACGAAGGACCGACCGGAGTCCAGCCGCCATCCTCCGGTTTGACACTGCCATGTTTGCCCAGCCACGGCCGGTGAGTGCTGGCCTTGCGTCCGGCGTGGGCCAGCTGAATACCGGCAACCGCACCTTGAGCGGTGATAAAGCGGGTGATGCGTTGCAGTGGTTCGATCTGTTCATCGTTCCACAGGCCCAGGTCCTGAGCGGTGATCCGCCCCTCGGCGGTGACTGCCGTGGCTTCGGTAAATACCAGGCCGGCCCCGCCCACGGCACGGCTACCGAGGTGGACCAGGTGCCAGTCATTGGCCAGTCCATCGACGCTGGAGTATTGGCACATCGGCGACACCGCGATGCGGTTGAGCAGGGTCAATTGACGAAGGGTATACGGTTCAAGCAGCAGACTCATGGGGCACCTCTCAAATCAGTGGGCAGGCTCCAGGGTTCTGTTTGAATAGTCGACGAGTGACAGGAAAGGATGCGGCACCCGCCCCCGCGGGTAAAAAATGGACAAAACGTCACAAGGCCAATCAAGCAGTGATTAGAGCCTAGTCGACATCGGCGGATGAGGGAGGGTTCAAGGAAGTTTCGGCTGATGATCGTTCCCATGCGTCGCAAAGGAATGCCTCAATGGACGCTCTGCGTTCGCCTTTGTGACGCGGAGCGTCACGGGATGCGTTCCCACGCAGAGCGTGGGAACGATCTGTGTTGCGCCTAACGCGGTTCGATATGGGCAATCATCAGCTGGACGGTTTCCTGGCCACGAAATTCGTTGACGTCGAGTTTGTAGGCCAGCTCGACCCAGCGAATGGTCGGATTCGGCCAGACGTCGCGGTCGATGCCAAACGCAATGCCGTCGAGTTTCACCGAACCGCATTCGCTTTTCAGCACCACCTTGAGGTGGCGTTCACCGACCACGCGCTGCTCGACCAACTGGAACACCCCGTGAAACAGCGGTTCCGGAAAGTGTTGGCCCCAGGGACCGGCATGGCGCAGGGCGCGGGCCAGTTCCAGGTGAAACTCTTCGACCGCCAGGGTGCCGTCCGACAGCAACCGTCCGGTCAGGTCCTCTTCGCGCATTTGCCGACGAACTTCAGTATCGAAGGCCTCGGCGAACAACGGAAAATTCGCTTCCGGTAACGTCAGGCCCGCGGCCATGGCGTGGCCACCGTACTTGCTGATCAGATTTGGATGCTGCGCCGCCACCACACTCAAGGCGTCACGAATATGAAAGCCCTGCACGGAACGTCCCGAGCCCTTGAGCATGCCGTCACCGGCGTCGGCAAAGGCGATGGTCGGACGGAAATAGCGCTCTTTCATACGCGAAGCAAGGATCCCGATGACACCCTGGTGCCATTCAGGGTCGAACAGACACAAGCCAAACGGCATCGACTCCAGCGGCAAGTCCTTGAGCTGGGCCAACGCTTCGCGCTGCATGCCCTGCTCGATGGATTTGCGGTCCTGATTCATGCCGTCGAGTTGCGCGGCCATTTCACGGGCCAGCGCCACGTCTTCGGTCAGCAGGCATTCGATGCCCAGGCTCATGTCGTCCAGACGCCCTGCCGCGTTCAGGCGTGGGCCGAGGATGAACCCCAGATCGGTCGAGGTGATGCGCGAGTGGTCACGCTTGGCCACTTCGAGAATCGCCTTGATGCCCGGCCGAGCCCGGCCGGCGCGAATCCGCTCCAGGCCCTGATGCACCAGAATCCGGTTGTTGGCATCCAGCGGCACCACGTCGGCAACACTGCCCAGCGCCACCAGATCCAGCAACTCGCCGATGTTCGGCTGCGGCCTGCTCTCGTACCAGCCCAGGCTACGCAGGCGTGCACGCAACGCCATCAGCACATAGAAAATCACCCCGACACCGGCCAGCGCCTTGCTCGGGAACTCACAACCTGGCTGGTTCGGATTGACGATGGCATCGGCCAACGGCAGCTCGTCGCCGGGCAAGTGGTGATCGGTGACCAGCACCTTGAGCCCGGCCTGTTTCGCCGCCGCCACGCCCTCGACGCTGGAAATGCCGTTGTCCACGGTGATCAGCAGCTGTGGCTCGCGCTGCAAGGCCACCTCGACGATTTCCGGGGTCAGGCCATAGCCATACTCAAAGCGGTTCGGCACTAGATAATCGACGTGAGCCGCGCCGAGCAGACGCAGCCCCAACAGGCCAACAGTACTGGCAGTCGCGCCATCGGCATCGAAGTCGCCAACGATCAGAATCCGCTGACGCTGCTCCAGCGCCACCACCAGCAAGTCCACCGCAGCCTCGATGCCCTTGAGCTGTTGATACGGGATCAAGCGCGCCAGGCTCTTGTCCAGCTCAGCCTCCGACTGCACACCCCGCGCCGCGTATAAACGGGTCAGCAGGGGTGGAATATCACCGAGGAATGGCAGGGTGTCGGGCAATAGGCGAGGTTCGATGCGCATGAGGTGACAGGTGCTTCTCTTGAATACGTAGGATAAAACCGGGTGATGCGATCCTGCGGCGAAAAATCAGCCGCGCTCGCCCGCCAACCATTGCAGCTGGACTTCGTGTTGACCACGGTCGTCGGTGACGAAGATCGTCCCTTCGCTGATCATCACGTCCCACTTGATAACGCGGGGCATGTCCTTGGCCAGGGTTTCCAGGACTTCCTGAGGAACCGCGGCGATGTTGACGTTTTTCAGGTTTTTTACTGCGGGCACCACTTTGCCTTCCCAGACGCGCAAGCTGCCGTAAGCCAACAGGCTGGTGCGCTCGGTACGACGCGAACACCAGGTCAGGCGATCGGCGTCTGGCTGGCCGACTTCGATCCAGTGCAGGACGCGGTCATCCAGGCTCTTTTCCCACAGGGCTGGCTCGTCCACTTCTGACAGACCACGGCCAAAGGACAGCTGCTCGTTGTACCAGAGGGCGTAGGCCAACAGCCGCACGGTCATGCGTTCTTCGGTTTCCGAAGGGTGGCGGGCGATGGTCTGCTTGACGCTCTCGTACACACTGCGGTCGAGGTCGGTAAGGTTCAGTTCAAACTTGTAGGTCGTGGACGGCTGGGCCATGAACGGGCTTCTTGATACGAGGAAAGGCGGCAAGTCTAACCGATGCCGGGGTCAATCAACGAATCATGACGGCCATCAAGCGTGGGCGATGAGCTCCGGCCTATGATAAAACGATCTACTCGCTCAGCCTTTGTCCTACAGGATTGACCATGCCGCTCACCGCCAAACCCCTTGCCGGCCTGAAAATCATTGAACTCGGTACTTTGATCGCCGGGCCTTTCGCCTCGCGTATTTGTGCCGAGTTCGGCGCCGAAGTGATCAAGATCGAATCTCCGGATGGCGGTGACCCGTTGCGCAAGTGGCGCAAACTCTACGAGGGCACTTCGCTGTGGTGGTTCGTCCAGGCGCGCAACAAGAAGTCCCTGACGCTGAACCTCAAGCACCCCGACGGCCTGGCAATCCTCAAGCAGTTGCTCGGCGAAGCCGACATCCTGATCGAAAATTTCCGTCCCGGTGTGTTGGAAAAACTCGGCCTGGGCTGGGACGTGCTGCATGCACTGAACCCGAAACTGGTGATGGTTCGTCTGTCGGGCTTCGGGCAGACCGGGCCGATGAAGGATCAACCGGGCTTCGGCGCGGTGGGCGAATCCATGGGCGGTTTGCGTTACATCACCGGCTTCGAGGATCGACCGCCGGTGCGTACCGGGATTTCCATCGGTGACTCGATTGCAGCGCTCTGGGGCGTGATCGGCGCGCTGATGGCCTTGCGTCACCGTGAGGTCAACGGTGGTCAGGGGCAAGTGGTGGACGTGGCCTTGTACGAAGCGATCTTCGCCATGATGGAAAGCATGGTCCCGGAGTTCGATGTGTTCGGGTTTATCCGCGAGCGCACCGGCAACATCATGCCCGGCATCACGCCCTCCTCCATTCACACCAGCGCCGACGGCAAACACGTGCAGATCGGCGCCAACGGCGATGCGATCTTCAAGCGCTTCATGCAGACCATCGGCCGCGACGACCTGGCCAACGATCCAGCGCTTGCCAGCAACGATGGTCGCGATAGCCGTCGCGATGAGCTGTATGGGGTCATTGATCGCTGGGTCAGTTCGTTGCCGCTGGATGCGGTGATCGAGCAGTTGAACCTGGCCGAAGTGCCAGCCAGCCGGATCTTCAGCGCCGAAGACATGTTCAGCGACCCGCAATTTCTTGCCCGGGAAATGTTCCTGCAAGCCAAGCTGCCCGATGGAAAAGACTTCAAGATGCCGGGCATCGTGCCGAAACTCTCGGAAACACCGGGCGCTTGCGAATGGGTTGGCGCGCAGCTCGGTGAACATAATGTGCAGGTGTTGAGCGAGCTTGGCTATGACGTGGAACAGATCGCGCAACTGCGTGCAGATGGGGCTATCTAAACTGCAAGGGTTGTCAGCCATTCGCAGATGCCTTCGTGTGCTGGGTTTCGGCACAACGCTGTCATGCCTGCTGGCAATCCCCACGGCCGCTCAAGCCAAGGACACGTTGATCTGGTTGCTGCGCGATCTGCCGCCGCTGACGATTGTCGACGGGCCGCAAAAAAACCAGGGCGTGATCGACCGGTATTTACCGCTATTGATCGCCAGCATGCCCGAGTACCAACACACAACCTTTCAGGTCAACCGCGCACGCGGCATGCAAATGCTCCTGGAACCCAGCTTCACCTGCGACCCTTCGTTGCTCTGGAGCGCGGAACGGGCGAAACGGATCGTCTATTCCATCGCGGCCTATCGAGTCCCTGGCAACGGCATTGTGATACGCCATCAGGACCGCAAAGCACTCGCGCCTTTCATCATCGACAACAGCGTCGATCTGGAGCAGTTGCTGGCGCATCAGGACAAGAAACTGGGCGTGGTCGCCGAACGCAGTTACGGCCAGGTCGTTGACCGCCTGCTGCAACAGGCACCGAGCAACAGTCTGTCAGCCCATTACGGTAACGATGCCCTTGGCAGTCTGCTGCAAATGCAGCGCCTGGGGCGTTTGACCGCCCTGTTGGGGTACTGGTCGGAAATTCGTTATCAGGCCCGCCAGCAAGGCATATCGCTCGACGATCTGGAGTTCTACGCGATTCGCGGCACGGACAAGTACCAGTCGATTCACATTGCGTGCTCGGACACCGAGCAGGGCCGTCAGGCCATCACTCACATCAACAAAATATTGCGCGGACCGGGGCAGACCAGGCTGGTCGAGCTTTACGCCCAATGGCTCGACCCGAAAATGCGCAGCGAGTATCTGGAAGACGCCAAGCGGTTTTTCCAGAATGAGACACCCTGACCAAACGCCAGGCAAAAGAAACCCCGAGAAGTGGGGAGACGACTCGGGGTTAAACGTGGCCTACAAAGACCCGCCCAACAAGCGACAAGCACCGGAGCACAATGCCTGCTCTTGTTGATACAGGGTCTGACTAACCTGATTGCGCGAAGGTTCCCGAAAAAAACAAATCAGCTTCTGCCATCCACACGCTTGTCTTGCGCAACATTGCGCAGTGCCGCAATCACGCTGGGTTCCAGCCGTCCCTCGGCAATCAGCACATCGCGATGCAAACCGTCGACAACGTCTGTCAGCAGTCGTTTGTCCGTGAACTGCGTCTGATTGAACTCCCGTTCGACCACGATGGCGCCAGTGGCGCTCTTCAATGTCACCAGGCATTCGCCGTGGGCACCTGACGGGGTCAGCGTTACCTGATACGGGCTCAATGCCTCACCCAGCAATAGGCTGATACTTTCCATCTCGATCACCACTCAATAGTCCGAAAACAAAGTGCCAAGGGCGTGATAAATGACCACTGGCCCGAGAAGAAAGTTCTGAACTCGACTGACGGTATGTCGCTTTACCCTGAGTCTTCAGAGCATGCATGGGAAAGATGACAAGAAAAAAACAGCAGGTTAAACGGCTGCTGGAGGAGCGGAACCACGACAAGTGCGCCATGCAGAAACGAAGAAGCCCGTCAGGAGACGGGCTTCAACATGCGACAGGAAACCCTGTCAGAGTGGCTTGCCGCGGTTGCCATGCTGGCTGACAAAAGCCTGCACGGCTTTCAGGTCGTTTGGCAAAACGGTGCAGCGCTCATCTCGCTCGAACAGATCAGAAAGATGGGCAGGCAGTTCAAGCGCTTTTCCTACGCCGGCTTTTTCGACAGCGTCAGGGAATTTGACCGGATGGGCCGTTCCCAGAATCACCATCGGAATATCCAGGCTACGACGGCACTCACGCGCAGCCTTGACGCCGATGGCAGTGTGCGGATCGAGCAACTCACCGGTTTGTTCGAAGACTTCAGCAATCGTCTCGCAGGTTTGCGCGTCATCCACGGCCAGCGAGTCGAAGAGTTTGCGCGCTTCGGTCCAGCGCTCTTGCTCGACGCTGAAACCGCCACCTTGCTTGAAGGTGTCCATCAGGCCGGCGATCGCGGCACCGTTGCGACCGTGCAGGTCGAACAGCAGGCGTTCGAAGTTCGACGAGACCATGATGTCCATCGATGGCGACAACGTGGCGTGCAGGGTTTCCTTGACGTACTGATTGCCGCTCATGAAGCGGTGCAGGATGTCGTTGCGGTTGGTGGCGACGATCAACTGATTGATCGGCAAACCCATGTTGCGTGCCAGGTAGCCGGCGAAGATGTCACCGAAGTTGCCGGTTGGCACCGAGAACGACACCGAGCGCGCCGGGCCGCCCAACTGCAGGGCTGCATGGAAGTAGTAGACGATCTGGGCCATGATCCGCGCCCAGTTGATCGAGTTCACCGCCACCAGGCGCGTGCCTTTGAGGAAGCTCTGGTCAGCGAAGCTCGCCTTGACCATTTCCTGGCAGTCATCGAAGTTGCCTTCGATGGCGATGTTGTGGATGTTCTCGCCGAAGATGGTGGTCATCTGGCGACGCTGCACTTCGGACACGCGGTTGTGCGGGTGCAGGATGAAGATGTCGACGTTTTCGCAGTGCTTGCAGCCTTCGATGGCGGCCGAGCCGGTATCGCCCGAGGTGGCGCCGACGATGACCACGCGCTCACCGCGTTTTTCCAGCACATAGTCGAGCAGACGACCGAGCAATTGCAGGGCGAAGTCCTTGAATGCCAGGGTCGGGCCGTGGAACAGCTCCAGCACCCATTCGTTGCCGTTCAACTGACGCAACGGCGCCACGGCGTTGTGGGAGAACACGCCGTAGGTTTCTTCAAGGATCTTTTTGAAATCAGCGTCAGGAATGCTGCCGGTGACAAACGGGCGCATCACCCGGAAAGCCAGCTCGTGATATGGCAGGCCGGCCCAGGAAGCGATTTCTTCCTGGGTGAAACGTGGCAGGTTTTCCGGGACGTACAGACCGCCGTCAGTGGCCAGACCGGCCAGCAGGACGTCTTCGAAATTCAGGGCCGGTGCCTGGCCGCGGGTACTGATATAACGCATGACTGGCTCCAATAGACAGTGTTCGCAAACCCGGGCCCGCAAGCGAGCCCGGTGAACGATAACGGCTTAGTTCAGATGCTCAACGCGGATCCGTACAACCGGACCGACCACGCCAGCCAACGCTTCGAGGGCGGCGATCGCGTCGTTCATGTGCTGTTCCAGCACACGGTGAGTCAGCAGGATCATTGGCACCAGACCGTCATGCTCTTCGACTTCTTTCTGCATGATCGATTCGATGTTGATACCGCGCTCCGACAGGATGCTCGCGACCTGAGCCAGCACGCCCGGATGGTCCTTGGCCTGGATGCGCAGGTAGTAGGCGCTTTCGCAGGCTTCGATCGGCAGGATCGGGTGAGCCGACAGCGAATCCGGCTGGAAGGCCAGGTGCGGTACGCGGTTTTCCGGGTCAGAGGTCATGGCGCGAACCACATCCACCAGGTCCGCGATCACCGACGAAGCCGTAGGCTCCATGCCGGCACCCGCGCCGTAGAACAGCGTCGAACCGGCAGCGTCACCGTTGACCATCACCGCGTTCATCACGCCGTTGACGTTGGCGATCAGGCGATCGGCCGGGATCAGCGTCGGATGCACACGCAGTTCGATGCCAGCGGCAGTGCTACGCGCCACGCCCAAGTGCTTGATGCGATAGCCCAGCGCTTCAGCGTAGTTCACGTCAGCGGTGGTCAGCTTGGTGATGCCTTCGGTGTAGGCCTTGTCGAACTGCAGCGGGATGCCGAAAGCGATCGATGCCAGGATCGTCAGCTTGTGTGCCGCGTCGATGCCTTCGACGTCGAAGGTTGGATCGGCCTCGGCGTAACCCAGGGCTTGCGCCTCGGCGAGTACGTCTTCAAAGGTCCGGCCCTTCTCACGCATTTCGGTGAGGATGAAGTTGCCGGTGCCGTTGATGATCCCGGCGACCCAGTTGATGCGGTTGGCCGACAGGCCTTCACGAATCGCCTTGATCACCGGAATGCCACCGGCTACCGCGGCTTCGAACGCGACGATCACGCCTTTCTCGCGGGCCTTGGCGAAAATTTCATTACCGTGAACGGCAATCAGTGCCTTGTTCGCGGTGACCACATGCTTGCCATTCTCGATGGCTTTGAGTACCAGCTCGCGGGCAACGGTGTAGCCGCCCATCAGCTCTATAACGATGTCGATCTCAGGGTTCGTGGCCACTTCGAAGACATCGTTGGTAATCGCAATACCGGTCGTCTGGAACTGAGGCTTTGGCGTGCGCATGGCAATTTGTGCCACTTCGATTCCACGCCCGGCACGACGAGCAATTTCCTCGGCGTTGCGCTGAAGTACGTTGAAGGTACCGCCACCGACGGTCCCTAACCCACAGATGCCTACTTTGACCGGTTTCACTGTGAACTCCCCATAAAACGGCCGACTCAAGGTCGGCCGTGGAAAACAGCCGCACCACGTGCGGCTCTCTATTAATGGAGCGCCGACTGCTGTCGCCGCTCCATGATCGTCAAAGGCTTACCGTGACGACGCAGGATTATTTCGCACTCAGTGCCAGTTTGGCGACTTGTGGTGCTGGCTGGTAGCCCGGAATCACTTGGCCATCGGCCAAAACGATAGCCGGTGTACCGTTCACGCCGATCGACTGGCCCAGGGCGAACTGCTTGGAAACCGGGTTGGCGCACTTGGCAGCCTTGATTTCCTTGCCGTCGACCATGTTGTCCATCGCCGCTTTTTTGTCAGCCGAGCACCAGACCGCTTGCAGTTGCTCATCACCCGGCGAGCCGAGGCCCTGGCGCGGGAAAGCAACATAACGCACTTCGATGCCCATTTTGTTCAATGCAGGCACTTCGGCGTGCAATTTGTGGCAGTACGGGCAGGTGGTGTCGGTGAATACGGTGATGTGGGTCTTGGTTTCGCCAATCGCCGGGTAAACCACGGTTTCAGCAACCGGAATACCGTTGATCAGCTTGGAGATACCCAGACGCTCGGCCTTCTCGGTCAGGTTGACCGGTTTGCCGTCCTTGAGCTGGAACACGTAGCCCTGAACGATGTACTGGCCGTCGGCGCTCGCGTACAGCACGCGGCTGCCCTTGAGTTTGACTTCGTAGAGACCGGCCAGCGGGCTGGCACTGATTGACTCGATCGGGGTGTCGAGCTTGAGGGTTTCCAGGCTTTTACGAATGGCTTTATCAGCCGCATCATCGGCGATAGCAAAGGTGCTGACCAACGCAATGGCTGCGGCGGCGAAAATCTGGGTCAGACGCATGAGAACTCCTGAAGGCGGGCAAATGAGTCGGCTAGAACGCCGGCAATGAAACACCGGGTCATAACCGCCCATCGTGCAAACCCGCAAAGCCTACCACATAAGGCCCGCGTGGCCGAATGCGCCTGACGCAAGACATCATGGGGAACACAAAACCCTTGTGGGAGCGAGCTTGCTCGCGATAGCTATCTGTCAGCCACATCAATGCTGGATGTGCCGCCACAATCGCGAGCAAGCTCGCTCCCACAAAAAGCCATTATCACATCGACTAGCCGCGTGGATGGTGTTTGGCGTGCAGGTCCTGCAAACGGGCGCGAGCGACGTGGGTGTAGATTTGTGTGGTCGACAGGTCGCTATGGCCGAGCAACATTTGCACCACCCGCAAGTCGGCGCCGTGGTTGAGCAGATGGGTGGCGAAAGCGTGACGCAAGGTATGCGGCGACAGGGACTTGCCGATCCCGGCGACTTTGGCCTGGTGCTTGATTCGATGCCAGAAGGTCTGGCGAGTCATCTGCTCGCCACGCAGGCTCGGAAACAGCACATCGCTGGGCCGCCCGCCCAGTAACTCGCTGCGCGCATCGCGCAGGTAGCGCTCGACCCAGACAATCGCCTCCTCGCCCATCGGCACCAGCCGTTCCTTGCTGCCCTTGCCCATGACGCGCAGCACGCCCTGGCGCAGGTTGATCTGTTCCAGCGTCAGGCTGATCAGTTCGGTAACCCGCAAGCCGCAGGCATACAGCACTTCCAGCATGGCGCGATCGCGCTGGCCGATCGCTTCGCTCAGATCCGGTGCGGCGAGCAAGGCTTCCACGTCCGCTTCCGACAATGACTTGGGCAATGGCCTGCCAAGTTGCGGCATGTCGACGCGCAATGTCGGGTCGACGGCAATCAGTTTTTCACGCAGCAAATAGCGATAGAACCCACGCACACCCGAGAGAAACCGCGCAGTCGAGCGAGGTTTGTAGTTTTGTTCGAGGCGCCAGGCCAGGTGATCGAGGATCAGCTCGCGCCCGGCGTTGACCAGCTCCAGGCCCTTCTCCAGCAACCAGCCGTTGAACAGGGCCAGGTCGCTGCGATAGGCGTCACGGGTGTTATCGGACAGGCCTTTCTCCAACCACAGGGCGTCGAGAAACTGGTCTATCAATGGATGGTCGATGGCAGGCATAAAGGCTCAAGCAAGACAGGCAACAACGGGAAGGTGGCGAACAGTCTTTCATAGCATGGCCGCTCGCGAAACCATGGCACTTTCAGGGAGAGGAATAAATGACAGGCAACAAAAAAGCAGCCCGTAGGCTGCTTTTTTCTGCATCGGAAGCTGGACTTAAGCCAGTTTTTCCTTGATGCGAGCTGCTTTACCCGACAGGTCACGCAGGTAGTACAGCTTGGCTTTACGTACGTCACCGCGACGCTTAACAGCCATGCTGTCGATTTGCGGGCTGTAGGTCTGGAAAGTACGCTCTACGCCAACACCGTTGGAGATTTTACGAACAGTGAAAGCACTGTTCACACCACGGTTACGCTTGGCGATTACTACGCCTTCGAACGCTTGCAGACGCGAACGGTCGCCTTCCTTCACTTTCACCTGAACGACAATGGTGTCGCCCGGGGCAAAGGTAGGGATCTCTTTGGTCATCTGCTCTGCTTCGAGTGCAAGGATGATTTTGTTAGTCATGCTGTGCTCCTAAGGTAAATCGTCGGATCTACCATCGATACGTTGTTAACTATCGTCCCGCTCGCGGATGTATTCCTCGAGCAGCTTCTTCTCTTCTCCAGAAAGCGAGCGGCTTTCCAGAAGATCGGCGCGTCGTTCAAAGGTCCTACCAAGGGACTGCTGTAAACGCCAACGCCGGATATGCGCGTGATTGCCACTCAGCAACACGTCGGGAACACGCTGATCCGCATACACCTCAGGTCGGGTGTAATGCGGGCAATCCAGCAGACCATCCGTAAAGGAATCTTCCTCGGCGGAGTCCGCATGCCCTAAAGCTCCAGGCAGCAGTCGTGTAACCGCATCGATCAGGACCATCGCCGGCAGCTCGCCGCCAGACAGTACATAGTCACCAATCGACCACTCTTCATCGACATGAGCGTCAATAAAACGCTCGTCAATGCCTTCATAGCGGCCGGCAATCAGGATTAATGCTTCCTCATTCGCCAACTCGCGTACCGCCGACTGAGTCAGTTGACGGCCTTGGGGCGACAGATAAATTACCTTCGCCGCCTCCCCGGCTGCTGCCTTGGCCTGAACCAGAGCATCTTCCAGGGGCTTGATCTTCATCACCATGCCCGGACCACCGCCAAATGGGCGATCATCCACAGTGTGATGTCGATCCGTTGTGTAGTCTCGCGGATTCCAACAGGTCAGCTGCAAGAGCCCCTGTTTCACCGCACGACTGGTGATGCCGTAGTCGCTGATGGCGGAAAACATCTCGGGAAACAAACTGATCACTTCGACGCGCAAGTTAGCCACGTTTAGAAGTCCGCGTCCCAATCCACCTTCATCTCGCCTGCTGCCAGGTCGACGGCCAACACGCATTGCTCCGTATAGGGCAACAGGCGTTCGCGATCATCCAGGCTGCCAGCGCAAGGCTTGACCACCATGACATCGTTCGAGCCGGTCTCCAGCAGGTGATCGATCTTCCCGAGCAATTGCCCGAGGTGGTCGATAACCTTCAGACCTTCCAGCTGGTACCAGTAGTACTCGCCGTCGGTCAGATCAGGAAACAGGTTACGCGGCACGCAGATTTCAAAACCGGCCAGAAGACGAGCTTCTTCGCGGTCATCGAGACCTTTGAGCTTTGTGACCAGAAACTTGCCGCCTTGTACGCGGCCGCTGACCAGCTCTACCTGCCGTACATCGCCTTCGCGCTTGAGCGTCCAGGTCTTGTAGTCCAACAGGTTTCCAATCGGATCAGTAAAGGAAAAGACCTTCACTTCGCCGCGAACGCCATGAATAGAATAAATCTTGCCGATAACGATCAAATCATCAGCATTTGCTGGCGTCGCGTTCATATTGCTCAGGCCGCAGCCTTAGCAGCGTCCTTCAGCAACTGAGCAACACGCTCAGAAGGTTGTGCACCAACGCTCAGCCAGTAGGCTACGCGCTCTTGGTTCACGGACAGGCGGACTTCTTGACCACGAGCGATCGGGTTGAAGAAACCAACTTGTTCTTTGTGCGAACCGTCGCGTGGGTTGCGGCTGTCGGTCACGTTCAAGTGGTAAAACGGGCGCTTTTTGGAGCCGCCAAGGGCAAGACGGATTGTTAGCATGTGAACATAGTTCCTGTAGTCGGTGCTGCAAATCTAAATGCACAGCGGGCATAGGTGCCCGAAAGGCCGCATATTCTAAGGAATATCCGGACTTTTGCAAATGTCTTTTTCCGGCACCTGTCAGTGTGCCATCCAGATTTGCTATAGAGCCGTTGCGAACAACGGCGAGTCAGCTCCCGCCAATGCGGGCTTGCTGTGGGTCCCACGTCCGTGTGGGGCCGCGCCGACATGAATGCCGGCGCGAAAGTTTTACATTTTCGGCATGCCGCCGCCGGGCAACATACCGCCCATGCCGCGCATCATTTTGGCCATTCCGCCTTTGGCGGAGAACTTCTTCATCATCTTCTGCATCTGCTTGTGCTGCTTGATCAAGCGACCGATGTCCTGCACCTGGGTGCCGGAACCCATGGCGATCCGACGCTTGCGCGAACCGCTGATCAGCTCAGGGTCGCGGCGCTCGGCCGGGGTCATGGAATTGATGATGGCTTCCATCTGCTTGAATTGCTTCTCTGCCGCACCCTGGGCATTGCCCATTTGCGCCAGATTCACCCCACCGATGTTCGGCAGTTTGTCCATGAGCCCGCCGAGGCCGCCCATGTTCTTCATCTGTTGCAGCTGATCGCGGAAGTCTTCGAGGTCGAAGCCTTTGCCCTTCTTCAGCTTTTTGGCCAGCTTGTCGGCCTTGTCCTTGTCGAGGGTCGCTTCAGCCTGTTCGATCAGGCTGAGCACGTCGCCCATGCCGAGGATGCGCGAAGCGATCCGCTCCGGGTGGAACGGTTCGAGGGCTTCGGTCTTCTCGCCCATACCGATGAACTTGATCGGCTTGCCGGTGATCGCACGTACCGACAGCGCGGCACCGCCACGGGCGTCACCGTCGACCTTGGTCAGGATCACACCGGTCAGCGGCAGCGCGTCGCCAAAGGCCTTGGCCGTGATGGCGGCGTCCTGGCCGGTCATGGCGTCGACCACGAACAGCGTCTCGACCGGTTTGATCGCCGCGTGCAGGGCCTTGATCTCGCCCATCATCTCTTCGTCGATGTGCAGGCGACCGGCGGTATCGACGATGACCACGTCGATGAATTTCAGTCTTGCTTCTTTAATAGCCGCTTCGGCGATATCGACCGGCTTCTGGCTCAGGTCGGACGGGAAGAACGTCACGCCGATGTCGTTGGCCAGGGTTTCCAGCTGCTTGATCGCGGCCGGGCGGTAAACGTCCGCCGACACCACCATGACCGACTTCTTCTTGCGCTCTTTAAGGAAGCGCGCCAGTTTGCCGGCGGTGGTGGTTTTACCGGCACCTTGCAGACCGGCCATCAAAATGACGGCTGGCGGCACGGCGTTCAGGTTCAAATCTTCGTTGGCCGCGCCCATCAGGCTTTCGAGTTCGGCCTGGACGATCTTCACGAAGGCCTGGCCCGGCGTCAGGCTGCGCGACACCTCGGTGCCGACAGCGCGCTCCTTGACCGAATTGACGAAGTCTTTGACCACCGGCAAGGCGACGTCGGCTTCGAGCAACGCCATGCGCACTTCGCGCAGCGTGTCTTTGATATTGTCCTCGGTCAGCTTGGCCTTGCCGGTGACATGGCGCAGCGTCTGCGAGAGACGGTCGGTTAAGTTTTCAAACATGCGCGATCCTTTCAGGCCCTATGGAGACCGAGGTAATGGCGGCCCAGACCGTGAAAAACATGTGCTCGGCGAGCCTGCGGCGTGGGCAGGTCGCGGATTATAGCGAAGACTGCGTCTGGCGCACACCCGCCGTCTGGTTGAGTGGTCTTTCGTGTCATGTCGGTTGTATGCCAAACTCAGCCTCTTTCGGGCTTGCCTAACAGGATTTATGCTCCCTTTGTCACCCAGTTTGCTCAGCACCCTCGCCGCCGCCTGCTTGTACGCCGCTGCGACTCTCTATCAAGGCACTCGTCTGGCCCAAGGCGCCAAGGCGAACAAACGCCTGCTGGTCTCGCTCGGCATCCTCGCCGTGCTGGCCCACAGCGCGAGCCTCCTCACCCACCTGATGACGCCGATTGGCCTGGGCCTGGACTTTTTCAGTGCCGCCAGCCTGATCGCCGCTGCCGTCATCGCTCTGACGCTGCTGGCCTGTTCACGGATCCCGGTGGAAAACCTGCTGGTGCTGCTGTTCCCGCTGGGGATGGCCACGGTGCTGCTGGCGCAGTTCGCGCCGTCGGGCACCGTACAGGTGATCGACGAAGAACCGGGGATTCTTGCGCATATCCTGCTGTCGATCCTCGCCTACGGCATGTTCACCATCGCGGTGTTCCAGGCGTTGCTGCTGCTGGTCCAGGATCACCAGCTCAAGCACAAGCACCCGTCCGGCCTGATCAAGAACTTCCCGCCGCTGCAAACCATGGAAAGCCTGCTGTTCGGTTTCCTTTGGGCCGGCTGGACCTTACTCTCGCTGTCGCTGATCTCCGGCTGGCTGTTCGTCGAAAACCTGTTCGCCCAGCATCTGGTGCACAAAACCCTGCTGGCATGCCTGGCCTGGATCGTGTTCAGTGTGTTGCTGTGGGGCCGCAATCGTCTTGGCTGGCGCGGCCACAAGGCCATTCGCTGGACCCTCGCCGGTTTCTGCCTGCTGATGCTGGCCTATTTCGGCAGCAAGCTGGTCCGCGAATTCATCCTGCACATCTGACGGGTATTCGTTATGGATAACCTGCCCATAGGGCCGCTGCTCGCCGTGCTGGCCCTGCTGATCTTATGGTCGGGGCTGTTCACCGCCATCGAAGCCGCACAGCAGCAGCTGATGACTCAGCGCACCGCCTCGCGCTCCGGCGACAAGCCGGTGGCGAAACTCAACTTCCCGCTCAACAGCCTGATCCTCTGCAATACCCTGTGCCGCGCGCTGGTGGTGGTCATCAGCACCCTGCTGGCGATTTTCGGCTGGGCTGAAAAAGGTCCATGGCTGGCCTGCCTGAGCGCCGGCGCTGCACTGCTGGTGTTTGCCGATTACCTGCCACGCACCCTCGCCAGCCGTTATCCGGACACCATTCTGACGCTGGGCAACACCTTGCTCGGCGTGCCGCTGAAAATTATCTACCCGGCCGCGTGGCTGCTCAGCGGCATCAGCCAATTGCTGCTCAAGCCCTTCGCACGCAAGGTCAAGGTCGTACAGCAAAGCGAAGACGAGCCAGCGGCCCCGCAAAACAACGGCACCGACCACGAACACGCAGCCTGCCGCCCACACGTGCTGTCGGGCATTCATGCGCTGGACAACATTACCGTCAACGACATTCTGGTTCCTCGCAGTGAAGTCGACGGGATCAATCTGGACGACTCGATCGATGAAATCATCGAACAGCTGCGCGTCAACAAACGCACGCGCCTGCCGGTGTTTCACAGCGATATCAACCAGGTCGAAGCGGTACTCAATACCCGACAGATCCGCCATTTGCTGCCCGACGCCAGCCTGACCAAAGAAGCCTTGCTGGCGGCGTGCCACGAACCTTACTTCGTCCCGGAAAGCACCCCGCTGCAACTGCAACTGCTGAACTTCCACAAACAGCAGCGCCGCCTGGGCATGGTGGTCGACGAATACGGCGAAGTAGAAGGCATCGTCACCCTGGAAGACATTCTCGAAGAAATCGTCGGCGAATTCGAAAGCCAGCACAGCCTCGACAACCCGCACATTCACCCGCAGGCCGACGGCCGGTTGGTGATCGAGGGCGCGGCCTCGATTCGTGAACTGAACAAGAGTCTTGGCTGGCACCTGCCGAGCGACGGCCCGAAAACCCTCAACGGGCTGGTCACCGAAGCGCTGGAAACCATTCCAGACAGCGCGGTATGCCTGAAAATCGGGCGGTATCGCCTGGAAATCCTCGAAACCGAAGACAACCGCGTCAGCCGGGTATTGATCTGGCACGTAGCTGCTGGCGAGGCCACAAGCCTGCGTTCGGCACTAAGGCCGTCGTAAACCCACATCCCTGGGTGTTTCAACCATAATAATTCGCTCCACCGGAGCACATGACTGTCAGGGATTACCGCATGACTACCAGCACGACTTACAGCGACGCTGCGCCTGCCCAACCGACGAACTCCACTACGCGAGTCGCAACGGCCAGCTTCATTGGCACCGCCATCGAGTTCTACGACTTCTACGTCTACGCCACCGCCGCCGCGCTGGTGATCGGCCCGGTGTTCTTTCCGCAGACCTCCGGCACCGCCCAGATGCTCTCGGCCTTCCTGACCTTCGGTATCGCGTTCCTGGCCCGCCCTTTGGGCTCGGCGCTGTTCGGCCACTTCGGCGATCGTATCGGGCGCAAATCCACCCTGGTCGCGTCCTTGCTGCTGATGGGCGTCTGCACCACGCTGATTGGCGTGCTGCCGGGCTACGAGAGCATTGGCGCCTGGGCACCGATCCTGCTCTGCGTATTGCGCTTCGGCCAAGGCCTTGGGCTGGGCGGCGAATGGGGCGGTGCAGCGTTGCTTGCCACTGAAAACGCACCAAAGGGCAAACGCGCCTGGTTCGGCATGTTCCCGCAACTCGGCCCTTCTATCGGTTTTCTCGCGGCTAACGGGCTGTTCCTGACCCTGGCGATGACCCTGAATGACGAGCAGTTCCGCTCCTGGGGCTGGCGGATTCCGTTTCTGCTCAGCGCCGTGCTGGTGATGGTCGGCCTGTATGTGCGCCTGAAACTGCATGAAACGCCGGTCTTCGCCAACGCGATAGCACGCCAGGAACGGGTGAAGATCCCGCTGGTCGAGCTGTTCAGTCAATACTGGGCACCGATGCTGTTGGGTGCGGCGGCGATGGTGGTCTGTTACGCGCTGTTTTACATCTCGACGGTGTTTTCCCTGAGTTACGGTGTTTCAACCCTGGGTTACAGCCGCGAAACCTTCCTCGGCCTGCTGTGCTTCGCCGTGCTGTTCATGGCCGCAGCCACACCACTGTCGGCCTGGGCCAGCGACCGTTTCGGGCGCAAACCGGTGCTGATCATTGGCGGCTTACTGGCGATTCTCTCGGGCTTCACCATGGAACCGCTGCTGACCCACGGTACGACCTGGGGCGTGGCGCTGTTCCTGTGCATTGAGCTGTTTCTGATGGGCGTGACGTTCGCCCCGATGGGTGCGCTGCTGCCGGAACTGTTCCCCACCCGCGTGCGTTATACCGGCGCGTCGGCGGCCTACAACCTGGGCGGCATTGTTGGCGCATCGGCGGCACCGTTCTTCGCGCAGAAGCTGGTGGCGATGGGCGGATTGAGTTGGGTCGGCGGGTATGTGTCAGTGGCAGCGGTGATCAGCTTGATCGCGGTGCTGTGCCTGAAAGAAACGCGGCATAACGACCTGAATCAGGTTGCCTGAAGTAAAAGCAAAAGCTTCGCGAGCAAGCCCGCTCCCACATTTGACCGATGTGAACACAGATTTTGTGTACCACTGAAATCCAATGTGGGAGCGAGCTTGCTCGCGATAGCCGCGACGCGGTTAGAGCTCTACAACGACGGCCTGAGAGGCGCGGGTCGCTTTGGCGCGAGCGGCCTCGATCGACTCGTCACGAGCCAGGGCAACACCCATGCGGCGCTGACCGTTGACTTCCGGCTTGCCGAACAGACGCAGCGCCGTATCCGGCTCAGCCAGTGCAGCACCCAGGTTGGCAAATGCGGTCTGGGTCGACTGCCCTTCCACCAGAATCACTGCCGACGCCGATGGGCCGAACTGACGGATCAACGGGATCGGCAGGCCGAGAATCGCCCGTGCATGCAAGGCGAACTGCGACAGGTCCTGAGAAATCAGGGTCACCAGACCGGTGTCGTGCGGGCGCGGCGAGACTTCGCTGAACCACACCTGATCACCCTTGATGAACAGCTCAACGCCAAACAGACCACGGCCACCCAGGGCTTCGGTCACGGCTTTGGCCACGCGCTCGGATTCCGCCAGCGCAACCGGGCTCATCGCTTGCGGCTGCCAGGATTCCTGGTAGTCGCCCTTCTCCTGACGATGACCGACCGGCGCACAGAACGTGGTGCCGCCAATGTGACGAACGGTGAGCAAGGTGATTTCGTAGTCGAAGTCGATGAAGCCTTCGATGATCACCCGACCTTTACCGGCACGACCGCCTTCCTGCGCGTAATCCCAGGCTTTCTGCACGTCATCGACGCTGCGCAGCAGGCTCTGGCCTTTGCCTGAGGAGCTCATGACCGGCTTGACCACGCACGGGAAGCCCAGGTCGTCGACTGCCTTGCGGTAGTCTTCGAAGGTATCGGCGAAGTGGTACGGCGAGGTCGGCAGGTCCAGCTCTTCTGCGGCCAGACGACGGATGCCTTCACGGTTCATGGTCAACTGCGCGGCGCGAGCGGTCGGGATCACGGTGAAGCCTTCAGCTTCCAGTTCGACCAGCGTGGCGGTAGCGATGGCTTCGATTTCCGGCACGATGAAGTGCGGCTTCTCGGCTTCAATCACGGCACGCAGGGCGGCGCCGTCGAGCATGTTGATCACGTGGCTGCGATGCGCCACCTGCATCGCCGGCGCGTTGGCGTAACGATCCACGGCAATCACTTCAACGCCCAGGCGTTGCAGCTCGATCACCACTTCCTTGCCCAACTCACCACAGCCACACATCAATACGCGGGTCGCGGTTGGCGACAATGGAGTTCCGATACGGGTCATCTCAGGTCCTCAAAGGAGCGGATCATCGAGGGTCGCTGCATGAGTGGCCTGTATGGCCGCCGCGCACTTCCCTCAGGGAGAAAGCGCGGCATTTTACATGAACCTGAGGGTTTGGCTCAGCTTGCCAGCGCGTTCTTGCGCAAACGCCAGGCCATGGCCAGCCAGACGATGGTCACACCGGCGAATTTCGAGCCCAGTGCGGTAAGGATCACACCCGGCGTCAGGGCATCGATCATGCCGAAGAAGATGAACGTATCCAGCGGAATGCTCAGCGCCGAACTTATCCACAGGCGGTCGTGCAACGGGCGTTTAGTGATGCTGAACACCAGCCAGTCAATGCACTCCGAAACGGCGAAGGCAATGGCGCTGGCCAGGGCGATGGAGGGATCGGAGGTGATGTAGGACAACACCAGCGCCGCCAGCATCGCGGCCAGCGCGCCGTGACCGAAACGGGTTTGCACCATGTCGCGCAGCACGAACACCAGGCCACCCCAGGCCGACCAGATGATGTCCAGGTGCGGGGCTGTGGAAAAGGCGTAGTTGATCAGCACGACACTGCTGATGTAGGCGATCAGAAAGAGCATGGGGCGCGGGGATACCTGTCAATTTTGTGCACAGGGTACTTTAGGGGATGGGGTTGGGCCAAGGAGGTAATAGCGTCTGTGATGGCCTCATCGCGAGCAAGCTCGCTCCCACATTAATTCAGCGTCGATCACAACAATGCAGGCAACATCGATCAAGTGTGGGAGCGAGCTTGCTCGCGATTAAAGTGCGCAGCACTTTCAAAGTACAACTCAATTGCCCGGTTTTGTCCCGATCATCCAAAGCAACCCACTGGATTTGGCCCGCTCATGACACAACCCCAGCACCTTGCGGCGTTCGTCGTTGTCCATGCGGCTCCAGCGGGTAATCTCATCCACCGTGCGTTGGCAGCCGGTGCAGACATCGTCCTCATCCAGTGCGCAAATGTTCACGCACGGTGAGCGTACGGGTCTTTCGTTGTCGTTCATTGCTCCTGCTCGACCAGATCGCGGGCATAGCGCTGCGAGTTATGCACATAGTGGGCGGCGCTGGCTTCGAGCATTTTCTTCTGCGGCTCGGTCAGTTCACGCACCACTTTGCCCGGCGAGCCCATGACCAGTGAACCGTCAGGGATTTCCTTGCCTTCGCCGATCAGTGAGTTGGCGCCGATGATGCAGTTCTTGCCGATTTTCGCGCCGTTGAGAATCACCGCGTTGATGCCGATCAGGCTGTAATCGCCTACCGTGCACCCGTGCAACATGGCGTTGTGGCCGATGGTCACGCCGGTGCCGATGGTCAACGGATAGCCCATGTCGGTGTGCATCACCGTACCGTCCTGCACGTTGCTGTTCTTGCCGATCAGGATCAGCTCGTTGTCACCGCGCAACACCGCGTTGAACCAGACGTTGGCGCCCTCTTCCAGTTTGACCTTGCCCACCAGCACGGCGTTGGGTGCGACCCAGCTCTGCGGGTGGGTTTCGACGCGGGCGTCGCCCAGGCGGTATTTCATTTTATTGTCCTCAAGACCAGGCAGGCTCACATGCAATGCATGGGTTCACGCCATACGCGCGATGGCTTCAAATATTGATAAAGCTTTTCGGTGGTTGATGCAGGCTGATCTGCGCGTCATAGAGCAGGTTGATCAGCTCGACGATCATGATCGCGGTCAGGCCCCAGATCTTGTATTCGCCGAAACGGTAGCTCGGCACATACCAACTGCGGCCCTGATAATCGATGCGGTGCGTGTGTTCCCGCGGGTCCTTGCGGAAGAACTCCAGCGGTACGCTGAACACTGCGGCAATTTCGGCATCGTTGGCCCGGTACTCGACGAAGTCCGGAATCACCCCGACATAAGGTGTGACCTTGATCCCGTGCAGGGAGATCAACGGGCTCAGTGGGCCGATGACTTCCACCAGACCCGGTGGCAGGCCGATTTCTTCTTCGGCTTCGCGCAACGCGGTGAAAATCAGGTCCGGGTCTTCCGGATCGCGTCGCCCGCCGGGGAAGGCCACTTCACCGCCGTGGGTCGAGAGCCCGCTGGCACGCAGGGTCAGAACCAGCTCCGGCTCGTCACTGCGGGTGATAGGCACCAAAACCGCGGCCTCCGGAAAACGCAGGTCGGATTCCAGCGTACGCGGCGTGTGGTTGCTTACCCGATGCAGTAGCTCGTCCAGCATGAGTGATCTCGACTTGTTAGCTACCTCGCATCATGCACCAAACAAACCGACCGCCCAACCCCTGAACCGTGGCATGTCGCTAAACGACAACTTGCCGACAGACACTGCCGCACGCCAAGATAGGCGCAGCATTTTCGGAAGCCCAGCATGAAATTCTGCAGCCAGTGCGGTAACCCGGTCACCCAACGCATTCCCGAAGGCGACTCGCGCCTGCGGTACGTGTGCGACAAGTGCCAGACCATCCATTACCAGAACCCGAATATTGTCGCCGGCTGCCTGCCAACCTGGGGCACTCAGGTGTTGCTATGCCGGCGCGCCATCGAGCCCCGCCGCGGTTACTGGACCTTGCCCGCCGGCTTCATGGAAAACGGTGAAACCATCGAACAGGCGGCCATTCGCGAAACCGCCGAAGAAGCCTGTGCACGGGTGCGCAACCTGAACATCTATACGCTGATCGATGTGCCGCACATCAGCCAGGTGCACGTATTCTTTCGCGCAGAACTGGTGGATCTGGATTTTGCCGCGGGCGAAGAAAGCCTGGAAGTGAGGCTTTTCGATGAAGCCGACATCCCGTGGTCGGAGCTGGCTTTCCGCACGGTCGGCCGTACCCTAGAATGCTTCTTCGCTGACCGCCGGGTAGAACATTTTCCTGTGCGTTCCGAATCAATTCCTCCGCTTGCTCAGCCTGCGATCACTTAAACTATAAAAGTACGCCGTACTCTCAGGGATATCGTTTTAATGCGCTGGTTGCTTGCGTTGTTCTGTCTGTCGTTTGTCATGGTTTCCCAAGCTGCCACCACGGAAACCCTGGACGGCAAAACCATCGAAAAAGTGTTGGTGCTCAAATCTGCCCATCAGTTGCAGCTGATCAATGACGGCAAGCCACTGCGCACCTATCGCATCTCGCTGGGCAAAAACCCCAAGGGCCCGAAACTGATGGAGGGTGATCGACGCACGCCAGAAGGCTTGTATTGGCTGGACTGGCGCAAGGTCAGCGACCGCTTCAACCTGGCCATGCACATTTCCTACCCGAACATCAGCGACTCCGTCCGCTCGCGCCGCGAAGGTGTGCAGCCCGGTGGCATGATCATGATTCACGGCACTCCGGACACTGAAGAAAACCCCGAAGAGCTGTTCCATACCCTGGACTGGACCGACGGCTGCATCGGCATGCGCAACGTCGACATGCGCGAAGTCTGGGGCTTGGTCAAAGACGGCACGATGATCGAAATCCGCCCCTGATTTGACCTGCTGCGAGGGGACCAAAACCTGTGGGAGCGAGCTTGCTCGCGATAGCGGCGTAACAGTCAACATAGATGTTGGATGTCATACCGCAATCGCGAGCAAGCTCGCTCCCACAAGGGTAATGCACCAGAATCATCAAAAAATTAAAAAAATATTACTCCCGAACCACGCCTCCACCTGCAATACCACTTCCCTCCTGAAGCACCGGCGCAGACAGTGATCTGATCCACTACCACCGCCACCTCAAATACCACTTTAAACCCAGTACTGCCGCGCCCTCCAACGTAGCGCGAATTTGCTCGTCCCGAGCAGACCACTGGCGTTGACATGGTATTTAAGTGGTATTAG
This sequence comes from Pseudomonas sp. 05N431, assembly GCF_056397005.1. Taxonomy (NCBI): domain Bacteria; kingdom Pseudomonadati; phylum Pseudomonadota; class Gammaproteobacteria; order Pseudomonadales; family Pseudomonadaceae; genus Pseudomonas; species Pseudomonas sp. 05N431. The sequence goes on along the minus strand of NZ_JBFTMN010000015.1, from coordinate 9,517 downwards.
TTTTGCGTCATTACCGGGCGACAACACTCCAATATCCGCATCGGAACACAACCTAATGAACCACATCCTGGCCCTGCGCCCTGACGACACCCAGCCAACGCCGTTGTACCTGCAACTAGCGCGCAACCTGGAGGCGGCGATCCATGCCGGCCAGTGGAAAGCCGAGCAGGCATTGCCGTCGGAACGCAACCTCAGCGAAATGCTGAACATCTCCCGCGTAACCGCCCGCAAGGCACTGGAAGTGCTGTTCGAACAAGGCCTGATCCGTCGCAGCCAAGGTTCCGGCACCTTCATCACTCCGCGCCTCGAACAACCGCTGTCCCGGTTGTCGGGGTTCAGCGAAATGCTCCGCCTCAAAGGTTTCGTGCCGAGTTCGCAATGGCTGGAGCGCGAAATCACTCAGCCGACTCACGAAGAACTGATCCGCCTCGCGCTCTCGCCCTACGACAAGGTCGCGCGCCTCAAGCGCCTGCGTAAAGCCGACGACACCGTGATGGCCATCGAGATGAGCACCCTGCCCGCCTCGATCATCGCCCAGCCGCAAGCAGTCGGGGATTCGCTTTACGAATACCTCGACGGTATCGGCAAACCGGTGGTGCGCGCCCTGCAACACATTCAGGCGATCAACGCCTCGGACGAATTCGCCGCGCTGGTCGGCATCGCCCCCGGCACCGCCATGCTGCTGATGACCCGGGTCGGTTACCTCGAAGACAACACCCCGATCGAAGTCACCGACACCTATTGCCGCAACGACTACTACGACTTTGTCGCAGAGCTGCGCCGCTGAGCCCTGTGTCATTGAAGCCGGAGAACCACTGATGTCCGAAGACAACATCCTCACCGCCCAAGGCTGGATCCGCGGCCGGTTGATCCATGAACACGGCAAGATCGTGCGCATCGAAGGTCAGCTGTGCGACCCGGCAGATAACGACCTGCCTTACCTGCTGCCGGGTTTCATTGACCTGCACGTTCACGGCGGTGGCGGCAAGGACATCATGGAAGGAATGCCGGCCTTCGACACCATCAGCAAAACCCACGTGCGTTTTGGCACCACCTCGCTGCTGGCCACCACCATGACCGCGCCACCGGAAGAAATTTCCCGGGTGCTGGCCGAGGTCGGCGAGTTCTGCGAACAGCGCCCAAAAGGCTGCGCCCGGGTACTCGGCGTGCACCTCGAAGGACCGTACATCAACCCTGGAAAACTCGGTGCACAACCGAACTTTGCCCACACCGCGCTCATGGCCGAAGTCGAAGCCTACCTGGCGCTGGCGCCGATCCGGGTGATCACCATTGCCCCGGAAATCGCCGGTCACGACAAACTGATTCGCGCCCTCAGCGACCGCGGCATTCGCATGCAGATCGGCCACACCCTGGGCAGCTACGAAGAAGGCGTCGCGGCACTTGAGGCCGGCGCCAGCAGTTTCACTCACCTCTACAACGCCATGAGCCCGCTGCACCACCGCGAGCCGGGAATCGTCGGCGCGGCACTGGCCCACGCCAAATACGCGGAACTGATTCCCGACCTGCTGCACGTGCATCCCGGCGCAATCCGCGTGGCCCTACGCTCGATCCCGTGCCTGTATTGCGTCACCGATTCCACCGCCGCCGCCGGCATGCCGGACGGCGAATACAAGCTCGGCAGCCACACCGTGACCAAATGCCTGGGCGGCGTGCGCCTGCCCGACGGCACGCTGGCCGGCAGCACCCTGACCATGGATCAGGCGCTGCGCAACCTGGTGAAGATCGGCCTGCCGCTGGCCGAAGCCTCGCAACGTCTGTCGCAATTTCCCGCCGACTACCTCGGTATCCAGGAGCGCGGCCGCCTGCAACCCGGCGCCTGGGCTGACTGCGTGCGTCTGGATCGCTCACTCACACTGACCGCCGTAATGGTCGAAGGAGAAGACATTGACTTCAAAAATGCTTGAAGAGGCGCTGTCCTCGTACAAGGCGGTCGACGCTCAGTTGCAGCAACTGGATCCGCAGATGATCGAGATCGCCGGGCGCCTGAACCGTCAGCCGCCGCAAGTGGCGATGACGGTCGCCCGTGGCAGCTCCGATCACGCCGCCAGCTACTTTGCCTACCTGACCATGCAGCACGTCGGTATTCCGGTGGCATCGCTGCCGATGTCGGTGGTGACCATGCAGCAAGCGCCGCTGAAGGTCAGCGGTCAGGCGGTATTCGCGTTCTCGCAGTCCGGGCAAAGTCCGGACCTGGTCAACAGCCTGCGCCTGCTGCGCAAGCGCGGCGCCCTGAGCATTGCGATGGTCAATGCCGAGAACTCACCACTGGAAGCCGCCTGTGAATTCAGCCTGCCGCTGTGCGCCGGTACCGAAAGCAGCGTCGCCGCGACCAAAAGTTTCATCGCCACCCTCAGCGCCAGCGCGCGCTTGATCGCCCACTGGAAGAGCGACGCCGAATTGCTGGAAGCCGGTCTCGCGCTGCCAGAAGGTTTGCGCGACGCCGCGACGCAGGACTGGAGTCTGGCCGTCGACGTACTGCGTGACAGCCAACGCTTGATGGTCATCGGCCGGGGCGCCGGGTTTGCCATCGCCCAGGAAGCGGCGCTGAAACTCAAGGAAACCTCGGCGATCCAGGCCGAAGCCTTCAGCAGCGCCGAAGTGAAACACGGGCCAATGGCACTGATCGACGACAACTACCCACTGCTGGTGTTCGCCCCACGTGGCGCCGAGCAGGCCGGTCTGCTGAGCCTCGCCGCCGAGATGCGTCAACGCGGTGCCCGCGTATTGCTGGCCGCACCGGATGACGTCAGCGAACGCGACCTGACGCTGAGCCGCGCCGAACACCCGGCGCTGGACCCGATCCTCGCCATCCAGAGCTTCTACGTCATGGCGGCCGGCCTCGCGGTCGCCCGTGGCATGGACCCGGACCAGCCGCGTCACTTGAGCAAAGTGACCCGCACCCATTAACACGCCCGATTCGAGTACCGAGCCATGCATAACAACAATAAAGACCTGACCCTCAGCGCCCCGCTCAGCGGTCCGGTGCTCACGCTCGCCAAAGTTCCAGACCCGGTGTTCGCCAGCGGCGCCATGGGCGACGGGATTGCCATCGACCCGCTGAACAACACCCTGCACGCACCGTGTGCCGGGGTGGTGGTGCATGTTGCCCGCACCGGCCATGCCGTGACCCTGCGCGCCGACAATGGCGCCGAACTGTTGCTGCACTTGGGCCTGGACACCGTCGAGTTGCAGGGCGAAGGGTTCTCGATGCTGGTCAAGGAAGGCACCCGCGTCAGCAATGGCCAGGCACTGTTGCGCTTTGATCTGGACCAGGTCGCTCAAGGCTGCACAAGCCTGATCAGCCTGTTGATCCTGACCAACAGCGAAGACTTTCAGGTGCTGCCGATCACCCTCAAATCGGTCAAGGTCGGCGAGCCGTTGCTGCACATCGTGCCAAGAACCACCCACAGCGCACAGGCCGATGAAGACAGCTCAGGTGCCGAGGTTCACGGGCACATTCGCATCACCCATCGCGGCGGTCTGCATGCACGGCCAGCGGCGCTGATCCGCCAGACCGCGCACCTGTTCAACAGCAAATCGCAGCTGCATTTCGCCGGTAAATCGGCGTCGTGCGACAGCCTGATCGGACTGATGGGGCTAGGGATTGGCGAGCAGGACGAGGTTCAGGTCAGTTGCAAGGGCGCGGACGCCAAGGCGGCGCTGCAAGCGTTGTTGAACGCCTTGTCCACCCCGGTCAACGACGACAGCCACGCGGCCGCACCGACACCGATTGCCCACCGCACCCGCGTTGCCGAAGCCGGTGTACTGCACGGTGTCTGCGCGGCGCCGGGACTGGTCGGCGGCCCGCTGTTCCAACTGGCGGCCATCCACCTGCCGGAAGACACCGGCAACGCTAACGCCGAAGAACAACTGCAAGCCCTCGACCGCGCGCTGGAACAGGTTCGCAGCGAAATCCGCGAAACGCTGTCCCACGCCAAAAAGCACAAACACACCGAAGAGGAACAGATTTTCGCCGCCCACCTGGCGCTGCTCGAAGACCCGGCGCTGCTGGAAGCGGCCATCCAGTCGATCGATCAGGGCAGCGCCGCCACCCACGCCTGGAGCCAGTCGATCGAGGTGCAATGCGAGGTGTTGCAACAGCTCGGCAACCCGCTGCTGGCCGAACGCGCCAACGACCTGCGCGACCTCAGGCAACGAGTACTGCGCGCCTTGCTCGGTCAGGATTGGCACTACGACGTACCGGCCGGCGCAATCGTCGCGGCGCATGAATTGACCCCTTCCGATTTGCTGCAACTGAGCCAGCAAGGCGTCGCCGGGCTGTGCATGGCCGAAGGTGGCGCGACCTCCCATCTCGCGATTCTCGCCCGTGGCAAAGGCCTGCCGTGCCTGGTGGCCCTCGGTTCGTCACTGCTCCATCAACCGCAAGGCCAGTTGGTGGTGCTGGATGCCGACGGCGGACGCCTGGAGCTGACGCCCGACAGCCAACGCCTGGAGCACGTCGCCCTAGCCCTGCGTGAACATCTGCAACGCCGCGAACGCCAACAAGCGCAAGCCCACAACCCGGCGCACACCCGCGATGGTCTGCGGATCGAAGTTGCAGCCAACGTGGCCTCCAGCGACGAAGCGGCCGATGCGTTGAAAGGTGGCGCCGATGGCGTTGGCCTGCTGCGTACCGAATTTCTGTTCGTCGATCGCCAGACCGCGCCGGATGAACAGGAACAGCGCCAGGCCTATCAAGCGGTGCTGGATGCCATGGGCGACAAGTCGGTGATCATCCGCACCATCGACGTTGGCGGCGACAAGCAACTCGACTACCTGCCACTGCCAGCCGAAGCCAACCCGGTGCTCGGCCTGCGCGGCATCCGCATGGCTCAGGTACGCCCGGAGCTGCTCGACCAACAATTGCGCGCGCTGCTGCAGGTCAGCCCGTTGCAGCGCTGCCGGATTCTGCTGCCGATGGTCAGCGAGGTCGACGAATTGCTGCACATCCGCCAGCGCCTCGATGCCTTGTGCGCCGAGCTGGCGCTCACGCAGCGTCCTGAACTGGGGGTGATGATAGAAGTCCCGGCTGCTGCGCTGCTCGCCGAGCAACTGGCTGAACACGCGGACTTCCTGTCCATCGGCACCAACGACCTTTCCCAATACACCCTGGCCATGGACCGCGACCACGCCGGTCTCGCCGCTCGGGTCGATGCCTTGCATCCGGCGTTGCTGCGGTTGATCGCCCAGACCTGCATCGGTGCCGCCAAGCATCAGCGTTGGGTCGGTGTTTGCGGGGCGCTGGCTTCCGATCCACTGGCGACTCCGGTGCTGATTGGCCTGGGAATCCGCGAGCTGTCCGTCAGCCCGCCGCAAGTCGGTGAAATCAAGGAACGCGTTCGCCAACTGGACGCCGCCGACTGCCGACGCTTCAGCGCCACCCTGCTCAACCTGAGCAGCGCCACGGCGGTGCGTCACGCCTGTCATCAACATTGGCCTCTGAGCTGAACAACAACAGCTACTAGAACAACAAAAACGCAGGGAGATACGCCATGTACCAACTCTTCATCGAAGGCTTGCAGCGCCTCGGACGGGCGCTGATGCTGCCCATCGCGATCCTGCCGATTGCCGGCCTGTTGCTGCGTCTGGGCGACACCGACTTGCTGAACATCGCGATCATCCACGACGCCGGGCAAGTGATCTTCGCCAACCTGGCGCTGATCTTCGCCATCGGCATCGCAGTCGGTTTCGCCCGGGACAATAACGGTACCGCCGGGCTGGCCGGGGCAATTGGTTACCTGGTGATGGTCTCGACGCTCAAGGTGCTGGATACGAGCATCAACATGGGCATGCTCGCGGGGATCATCAGCGGCTTGATGGCCGGCGCGCTGTACAACCGCTTCAAGGACATCAAGCTGCCGGAATACCTGGCGTTCTTCGGCGGCCGGCGCTTCGTGCCGATTGCCACCGGGTTCACCGCGGTCGGCCTGGGCGTGATCTTCGGTCTGATCTGGCCACCGATCCAGAACGGCATCAACAGCTTCGGCCAATTGCTGCTGGAAAGCGGCAGCATCGGCGCGTTCGTCTTCGGCGTGTTCAACCGACTGCTGATCATTACCGGCCTGCACCACATCCTCAACAACATGGCGTGGTTCATCTTCGGCAGCTTCACCGACCCGACCACCGGCGCCATCGTCACCGGCGACCTGGCGCGCTATTTTGCCGGCGACCCGAAGGGTGGCCAGTTCATGACCGGGATGTTCCCGATGATGATCTTCGGCCTGCCCGCCGCCTGCCTGGCGATGTACCGCAACGCCCTGCCGGAACGGCGCAAAGTGATGGGCGGGATTTTCCTGTCGATGGCCCTGACCTCGTTCCTGACGGGCGTTACCGAGCCGATCGAATTCGCCTTCATGTTCCTCGCGCCCCTGCTGTATTTACTGCACGCACTGCTAACCGGCATGGCGATGGCGATCACCAACGCGCTGAACATCCACTTGGGCTTCACCTTCTCCGGCGGCGCCATCGACATGGCGCTGGGCTGGGGCAAGTCCACCAATGGCTGGCTGGTGTTCCCAGTGGGCCTGGCGTACGCGGTGATCTACTACGTGGTGTTCGACTTCTGCATTCGTCGCTTCAACCTGAAAACCCCGGGGCGTGAAGGTGTCGTTGTCGGTGAAAAGGCAGTGCTGAGTGAAAACCAGCGGGCCGGGGCCTACATTCAAGCCTTGGGCGGCGCTGAAAACCTGATCACCGTTGGCGCCTGCACCACGCGGTTGCGCCTGGAAATGGTCGACCGCAACAAAGCCTCCGACAGCGAATTAAAGGCCCTCGGCGCCATGGCAGTGGTTCGCCCCGGCAAGGGCGGCAGCTTGCAGGTAGTGGTCGGGCCGCTGGCCGACAGCATTGCCGATGAGATTCGTCAGGCGATGCCGACTTCTGGTTCAGCTTTGGTAGCTGATGCTGTGGTGGTCGAAGAAGCGCCGAAAGCGGCACCCGTGACCATCCCGGAAGCACAAAAATGGCTGAACGCCTTGGGTGGCAGTGACAACGTGCTGCAACTGGATTGCGTGGCCATGACCCGGATTCGCCTGCAACTGGCGGACGGTAAAGCGCTGTCGGAATGTCAGCTGAAGGACTTGGGTTGCCAGGGTGTGAGTGCGTTGGACGGTGGGGTTTGGCACTTGTTGATTGGTGACAAGGCGTTGAGTTTGAGTGAAGCGCTCGAGGAGTTGGTGAATCGTAGTGAGGTCAGCGCCAAAGTTTAGATCTTCGTTGCTGGACAGTCGGTCATCGCGAGCAAGCTCGCTCCCACAGTTGATCTCTGTCGTACTTCAGATAGCGATCGCGTCAAAGATTCAGTGTGGGAGCGAGCTTGCTCGCGATGAGGCCCTCCGGACGCCGAAGATTCCATGGCTCACAGAAAAACCGCTGACCGGCTCCGGCTCAGCGGTTTTTTCATTTTGCGGCGCATGAATGACCTACAGCGCCTCTATTCCTTCACGTAAAACTGGTCCGACTTCGACGGGTTGTGGTCATCCAGCGCCTTGTCCACCAACAACAAAGCACCATCGACCATCCGGCAAATCGCCAACGCCACACTGCGGCGCGAACCCTCGATCTCGAATGCCAGGTCGGCGGCCATGACCTTGACTGAGGCCAGATCTTCCGAGGCATTGGCCAACAGGCTTTCGAGGCCCACGTTGGGTGCAACGCTGAACAGGCGGTCTGAACGCAGATCGCTGAAGCGCAGTTTGGTGAGCGTGGGTTTCAGGTAATGATCGAGGGCACGGTGGGCGGCGTCGTGGAGTTTTTTTGGCGCAACCGGCATCAGCTGTAGATGCGGCACCTGTAAGCGCCTAACAAACTATCGGCGGGCTTGCAGTCCTGGTCGCTGAATTGGCAGCGACGATCAAGGACTAGAGAAGGAGCTTCCGACAGTCGGCCTGAAAGATGTGTGGGAATTCCCTGCCTTCTAACCTACCGAATAAACACACGCATCACCTTCATATTGACGCTCCGCACATTCTGAGCTGCCGCAGACTGCGCTCTTTTGACGGTAGCCAGTTATCCACAAGCTGAAACCGCAATCATCAAAATCAAAAGATCGCAGCCTGCGGCAACTCCTACATTAGGGGGAGTGTGGTCAATGCAGGAGCTGCCGCAGGCTGCGAGCCTTTCGATGCAATTCAAAACTGCTGACCGGTTTCGGTTCAGCGGTTTTTTCGCCTTTATTAAGGCGTCACAGTAAACCTCCAGACTGGGGAACTCTGTCCTTCGCTGACAGCGTGAATGGCATACACCGCGGGTGCCAATCCAGCCAGGCGGGCAACCCACTGACCCATGGGGTTCGCACTGATTGAGAGAAGCACAATGCCATTGTTAATCACGTCCACTTTCTTGCCGCGCTCAGACGTACCTTTCACTTCTACCGTGGTGTCTTCCGTGGTGTCGCCGTTCGAGATTGGATGCCCCGTTGAATCGGTAACCGCGTGAATGACGGGTGCTACTTTCACTGCTGAAGTCATGATGACGCTCCTTGTGGATGACTTGGATTGAAGGGTTATCAAACCTGAGCCCTCCATGCGTGACTACTGTCATAGTTGACAGGTAGGCACGCGTTTCAGACCAACGGCAGAGCCTGACTTTTCCCGAATACAAAAAACCGCTGATCGTTTCCGGTTCAGCGGTTTTTCGTTTTGCGGCGTATGAATGACCTGCAGCGCCGCTATTCCTTGACGTAAAACTGGTCCGACTCCGACGGGTTGTAGTCATCCAGCGCCTTGTCCACCAACAACAGAGCGCCATCGACCATCCGGCAAATCGCCAACGCCACGCTGCGTCGCGAACCCTCGATTTCGAATGCCAGGTCGGCGGCCATCACCTTGACCGAGGCCAGATCCTCCGAGGCATTAGCCAACAGGCTTTCGAGGCCCACGTTGGGCGCAACGCTGAACAGGCGGTCAGAACGCAAATCGCTGAAGCGCAGTTTAGCGAGCGTGGGTTTCAGGTAGTGATCAAGGGCGCGGTGGGCGGCGTCGTGGAGCTTTTTTGAATCGAGGGATTCGTAGGGGGAAACGTCGTCGGTTTCTGGGGGGATCGAGTTGTCTTTGATCATTGTGGAGCTCCTGAGAAACATTGGAGCGACCGGCATCAGTTGTAGATGCGGCGCCTGTAGCGCCTAACAAATTATCGACGGGCTTGCAGTCCCGGTCGCTGAATTGGCAGCGACGATCAAAGGCTAGAGGCCGTGCTTCCGAGAGGCAACCTTAAAGACTTGTCAGAGATTTCTGCGTTGCCCGTGATGCTGTCGTCGAATTCGACTCGACTCCTACAGGCATTACACAAGTGCCATTCCCACGCGCAGCATCCAACCACTCAGGCCGGCTGGCAGGCCGCCGTGCTTTGCTGTTGATCTTGATCCACCCGCCCCTTCGGGAGGCCGAGTGGAGGTGTTCATCAGGGGGTGGGCGCGCAGCGCCGTACGGCGCAGCCGGACACATCGAGAGGAGGTCGTCGCGAAGCAGACCGTAGGCGATGCCCCCTGATGGACACC
>NZ_JBFTMN010000014.1:0-142554 GCF_056397005.1 Pseudomonas sp. 05N431 | reverse complement strand
GGCTGCGAAGCAGCCGTAAATTCAGCAATCGCGGTGTGTCAGGTACACCATGGCAGCCGGACTCACGACTGCTTCGCAGCCGAACGCAGCCTTCGGCAGCTGCTACAAAGAATGCCTCGCGGCTGAAGTTGCTTAAGTGAACAGCATTAACTCAATGAGTGGCGTTTTTTTTACGCGTTATTTTGTTGTCAGGATTGAAAAAAGAGCCCCCGGTCTTCATGGCGTTGGTAGCCCGCCAGAGCAGCGGGCCCGAAAGGCGGATCAGAGCTTCGGCAACTGCCCGACGCGCCCCATCATCTCGGTCACGATCTGCAGGTCCAGCAGGAACTGGTCGACAGTCTTGAACTCGTTGTCGGTGTGGCCGGTGTACTTGACCTCGGGCCTGGCCAGACCGAACTGCACGCCATTGGGCAGTTCATGGACCGAGGTGGCGCCGGCGGAGGTGCCGAACGTGTGTTCCATGCCAAGGTTTTCACTGGCCACGGCCAGCAGGGCCTTGACCCATTCACCCTCAGGGTTGCGGTGCATCGGCTCGGCGATCGAGTAGTTGAAGGCCGCGGCAATGTGGGTCTTCTTGCTCCAGGCGCCAAGTTTTTCGGCGATTTCGGTTTTGAGCGCCTCCGGGGATTTGCCGACCGGCACGCGCAAGTTGACCGCGAGTTTGAAGGCTTTGTCATCCATCCCGACATAGGTCAGGGAAGTGGTCAGCGGCCCCATGAAGGCATCGGAAAAGCCAACCCCCAATTTGCCACCCAGGTAGTCCAGCCCCCAGTTGTCGGCAGCATAGCGGGCAGCGTCGGTAATGTGGTTGTGCTTGAGCGCGACCTTACCGTCGAGGCTGTTGATCAAGCCCAGCATCCTTGCCACCGGGTTGACGCCTGACTCGGGCTCGGAGGAGTGGGCGGAAACGCCAGTGACCGTCAGCTTGACCTCCTTGTCGACGACCTTGGCGGTCACCTCGAAGTTGCCGCCATTGCGCTTGGCATAATCGGTACCGGCCTTCTGCAGGCTGGCGGCCAATTCGGCAGGCTTGTCACTCACCAGGGTGGCGACCGAAGTCGATGGAATCTGGTTGGTGGCCAGGCCGCCGGTCATTGAAGTGATTTCCGCGCCTTTGCCCTCTGCGGCACGCCGGGCAAAAGTCGCCATGACGGTGCCGTAGCCTTTCTCGGCAATCACCACCGGGTAGCCACCATCCAGCGCCAGGTTGTAATTGGGCGTCGGGTTGTGTTCGAAGTAATAGGGGATGGCGTCGCCAGTGGTTTCCTCGGTGGTGTCTACCAGCAGCTTGAAATTCCTCGCCAGTGGCAGCTTCTCTTCCTTGATGATCTTCATGGCATAGAGCGCCACCACGATGCCGTTCTTGTCATCCTCGGTGCCCCGGCCATACATGCGGTCGCCGACCAGGGTGACCTTGAACGGATCAAGTCGGGTGCCGTCTTTCAGGACCCAGTTCTCCGGAGTTACGGGCACCACATCGGCATGTGCATGAATGCCCACGATTTCATCGCCACCGCCTTCGAGGGAGATTTCATAGACGCGGTTGTCGATGTTGCGAAAGTTCAGGTTGAAAGCTTCGGCAAGGCCCTTGAGTTTGTCGGCGATCTTGATGAATTCGGGATTCTCGTGCTGGGCAACACCCTCCACGCGGAAGGTCGGGATTGCCACCAGTTCGCGCAGGGTCTCGGTGGCAGCGCTGCCGTACTTCACCCGCGCATAGATGCCAAGCAGGCGATGGATCTCGTTCTGCTGTTCAGGGGAAAGGGGCTTGTTGCCCTGGAAGGCACTGATTGCCGGGCCGAAGTCGGCGGTTTTGGCTAGGTCGCTCTTGGCCAGGCTGCCCAGGAACTGCCTGAAATCCGTGACTGATGCGTCATTGAATGTCTTGAGGATGGTCGCGCTCTGTAGCGGTGTGATGTTGGCGTGAGCTGACGTGGTAAACGCCGAAAGGCTGGCCAGCATCAAGGTTGTCGCGGCCAGGTGCTTGAGTGAAAAGTCCATTGCTGGTGGCATTCCTTTGCAGGTGGTTTGTGAGAGATTTCTGATCGATGAGACAGAAACATTTCCAAACTAACACCATGAGGAAGTGGTACGGGAGTCCCTGAAGTGAGATCTGTCGCACAGAAATGCAAAAGCGACGCACAAACGAAAAAGCCCGGGGAAGGTTCCCAGGGCTTTCGGAGTTGTCGATCTCTCATCCCGAGCTTTCTTCGGTGGAGCGGCTGGCTCACGCGAAGAGGGTGCACAGTGACGAGGCTGCGTTGCGGTCCGTCGTCAGGTTTCGGGTAGCTGTGCAGGTTTTGGAATCTGGCGGTTTGAAGTAGTGTCCGAAATATAAAGAGCTGACCGTGTATATTAACTTCTTATCGCTTTTTGATAGAGAATATAGTGGCTGTTATATCCTTTCTTGGAGTTTTGTAACTGAAATGTCACGGGCGGCGCTCGAATAGTTCACTCGTCTTAGTGTGGGCTACATAAGAAAAACTCGTTGACACCCTAAAAGTTGCACGCGTACTATTCGGGCGTAGTTAACGTTGGCTACAGGAAACAATAGGGTCAGGGAATGACTAACTCGCCATAGTGACACACGCAGTGTGTACATCCTACGTCCCGCGACTCTATACCCTGCTTTTCTGCAGGGTGCATTCTGCTTATCTTGTTATTTGATTATTTTGTATCCTGAGTCAGGTATTAAGTTTATTCGGTTTTGCGAAAGACAGCGCTATCTGTAAATATAAATGCACTTCAAGTGGTCGGCTGGACACTTGTCATGTGTGGGCTTGCCTGTGGCGCTTCCGGCATGGCTGCTCAGGCCGCCTCGGAACTTTGATGCAGTCGTCTATATATTCATAAGGAGCTGAATATGTTTGTCCGTAGTATCTCTGATGTCGAAAAAACCGATTTTTTTGTCGAGTGGGGGGCAGGCACCAGCCACCGTTTGCTAACGGAGATGGATGGCATCGGCTTTACTATCTGCCACACAGTGGTTCGAGCCGGCACGGAGTCCTTTCTTCATTATCGCAATCATCTTGAGGCCTGCTATTGCATTGCCGGTGAAGGGGAGATTGAGGATATGGATGGCACGGTTCATCCGATTCGCCCAGGAGATATGTATGTATTGGACAAGCATGATCGTCACTATCTGCGGGGTGGAAAGTTCACGGATCTCATCCTGGTCAGTGTTTTCAATCCTCCTCTTGTGGGCACTGAACGTCATTCGATAAATAATAAGAACGCCTCCTCTTATTGAGTAATGAACTTTCCGTTCGGTAGTTCGCAACCTTGAAGGAACTCATCTGGTACTTCACCGGATGATGCATCTTGGTTGTTGCGCGCTGGTGAAGTTTATTCGAATCACTGACAAAGTTGCCAACACTGGAGTAGACCCGGCTTCGACGTTTATACGCTGATAAGGGTGGTCTTACAGGTCCGTTGTGTGATGGGTCTTCATGTGCGGAATTGATGATATGAAGTTGTTTAGACCGTTGCTTCAGCGGCCTGTGGCATTGTTGTGGGGAGGGCTGGCGCTATCTTCGATCGGCGACGAATTGTTCGCGATCGCCGTCGCCTGGATGGCGGTGCAGATCGCCGGTACCGATGCGAGTTGGTTGAGTGCGTTGCGCGGCGGCGCGGCGCTGGCGGGTGCGTTGCTGGGAGGGATCTGGGCCGAGCGCTGGGACCATCGGCGCACAATGATCGGTGCCGACCTGGCGCGGGCCGGGCTCGCCCTGATTCCGATGCTGGCCTGGGCGCTGGGCATCATGAGCCTGTGGATGCTGGCGGTGCCAGTCATGCTCATGATGATCGTCAACTCTTTGTTCGAACCGGCCTTACGCGCCAGCTTGCCACGCATTGTCGCGGCGCCGGACCAGTTGCAGGCCGTCAACGCGCTGTTCGACGCGATCATCCGGGTAGCTCGGGTGATCGGGCCGATGCTGGCCGCGGCCATTACGCTGCTGATTCCGCTTGAACATCTGTTTACCCTCAATAGCCTGACGTTCCTGATCTCGGCCTGGGCGGTGATGAAGCTGAGCAAGGCATTGCCTCGTCAACCGATCAAGGTGACGAGCCGGCGTGCCGCCTTCACTGCCGGTTGGCGCAGCCTTGTCGGTCGTCGGCAGATGCAGGCGGTGTATGTGTGTGCCGGGTTGGGTAACGTCGCCTGGAGTCTGGGCATTTCCATCGGCATGGCGCTGGCCGTGGTCAAGTACGACATCCAGGGCTTCGGTGTACAGGGCTTTGCCGCCTACGGGCTGATCATGGGCGCCTATGGCTGCGGCAACCTGATCTCTATTTTTGTCGTCGGTAACCTGCATATCCGCCGCCTGTATGGTGGCTTTACCTTCGGCTCCGTGGTCAATGGCCTGGGCATAGCGACCATCGGGGTGGCGGTGATGTATCTGCCAGCCGAGTACGTCCTGGCCGGGATGATGTTCGGCGCCGGCCTGGCCGCACTCGGCGGGCCGCTGATCGACATCTCATTCATTCTGCTGATTCAAACCACGTTCAGGCAAAGCGAGATCGCCGGGCTGGCAAGGTTGCGCTTTGCCGCGCTGGGTGCCTCCATTCTGATTGCCGGGGCCTGCGGTGCGGCACTTTATGCGCGGTTCGAAACCGGCATGGTCATCGTTGGTAGCGGGATTTTTGAAGTCATCGTCGGTGCGATTGTATTGCTCGTTCCCAAGGACAATGAAGCTGCCAACGCGAACACGGGCGAAGAGCCTCTGGTGGATGGCAACGAGGTAGCCCAATGAGACCTTTTCATCACTATGTGAAAGACCACGCCGAGCTTACGCCAGAGAAAATCGCACTGACCGTTGCCGGGCAGCAGCTCACTTACGCTGAGCTGGATGAGCTGGCTGGCGCAGTGGCTCAGCAGTTGCTGGCAACGGGGATGACGGCGGGGGACCGGGTCGCATTGCATGCGCCTACTTCCCTCGAAACGATTGCCTGTGCGCTCGGCGTGATGAAGGCCGGGTTCGTGCTGGTCCTGATGCATTACGGCATTTCCGCCGAAAAACTCATTCATCAGCTCAACGATATCAAGGCAAAGACCCTGATCGTACCGGCGGGTGCAAGCCTCGATGAACTGACCGGGAAGGTCGATCTACAGTTCGTCCTGCACATGGGCGAGCGATTCAGCCCGGGCCAGTGGCGCACCACTGGATTCGATGCTTTGAACGAGGTGCTCCCTGTGTGCGACGGGGCGCTGAACGGTGCCGAGGTTTGCGTGATTTTCCACACGAGCGGCTCGACGAAGGACGCCAAGGGCGTCGCGGTCAGCAACCGCAACATGCTGGCGGCCTACGACGCAGTGTCCAGCTATCTGGGCAACTTCGAGGACGCGGTCGTACTGAATTTCTCACCCCTGCATTTCGATTATGGCTTCTACAACATCATGATGCCGTTGCTCGGAGGCGGTCGCTCGGTGACCGAGAATGCGCTGCCTGAACGGCCCGAACAGATGCTTGAGCTGATTCGGCAACATGGCATCACCGCGATGCATATCCTGCCGCCCGCCGTTCACTTCCTGTTGCAGGCCGAACCGGACGCATTTCAAGTCGAAGTATTCAAATCCCTGAAGTACATCGCCAGCAGCGGGCAAGCGTTGCCGCCCAAACATATACGTCAATTACGAGCGTTCCTTCCAGGTGTTGCCGTTTACTCCATGTATGGCCTGACCGAGTGCAAGCGGGTCGCATATCTTCCGCCGGAGCAGCTCGATCAACGTCCCGGGTCGGTTGGCAAGCCGATTTCCGGGGTCAGGGTTTTCCTCGTTGACGAAGAGCTGCAACGTATCACCCAGCCAGATCGGGTGGGCGAACTGGTCGTCGCTGGCGATCTGGTAATGCTTGGTTACTGGAACAAACCGGAGCTGACCCGGCGTGTGCTCAGAAACGATCTGTTCGGCGAGGCGCGGGTCTATTTCACCGGTGACCTGTTCAGGATGGACAGTGAGCAGTACCTGTATTTCGTCGGCCGCAAGGACAACGTCTTCACCCGGCGCACGTTTCAGGTCAACCCCAGGGAAATCGAGCAGGTCATCCTCTCGCACGAGGCCGTCAGCGAGGTCGTCGTGATCCCTCTGCCGGATGAGGTTGCAGGGCATGTCCCCAAGGCCTGTGTGGTCCTGAAAAAAGGCTGTGAGTTGTCGGGTGACGCGCTGGTCCGGTACTGCGCCAAGCAGTTGGATTGGTACATGGTGCCCGACGTTGTCAGTTTTCATGAGGCGTTGCCACGCAACCTCAACGGTAAAACGACGGCGCATTTCTTGGCGGCCGGCGCTGTGGCCATTTAATAAACATTCAACGCGTAAACGGAATTACGGAAATGACCACCGATTCGAATCCTGCCTTTGTCGATTCTGCGATGAACAAGCTGGCCGACTATTTTGACGACTTGGCCAAAGGCAAGGTCCAGGTGCCCAGGCAGCCTGTGACAACGAGAATACGCGAGCGAATTCAGGACCAGGAGGTGCTGGCCTACCATGACCTGCTGGTGGCGCAGACCGGTCCGCTTTTTTCGCATTTTCTGGCCAGCGTGCCGGGTATTCTGGAAGAGCTTTCCCATGTCGGCGTGGCGCTTGCCCGCTATACCCTCGAGCGACGTAAACAGGACGATCGGGCTTTCACTTTGTGGGAGGTTGATGCGTTTGACGGGAGTAGCGGCAGGTCGTTGGCAAAATACGCCAAGGGCGCAATACGGACGCTGACCAACTCACCGAACAAGGCGAACCAGATCCATTTCGACGCTCATGCCGACAAGGAACTTTGCACATTCCACTCCGGGTCGTTTCTTCAGGTGAACCGCGAGATCGTGGCGCAAGCATTCGATTCGCAAGTACCGTTTTGTGGCGTTGACTATCTCTATGAGATGGCTGCTTTCCAGTTCTATGGCAGAAACAGGGACGAGCATCTGAAAGGCGTTTCGGGTTTCCTGCGCGAGGATGGCCTCGCATTCTTCCTGGAGAAATTCAATCAGCCCGAGGTCGACGAGTACTACCGACGCGAACGGGTAAAGGACGAACAGCACAAGGCTCATTACTTTTGCGAGGAGGAGATAGCCTGGAAAAGGAATGCCATGTTGTCGCAGATGGAGAATGGCCAGATCCATTTTTCCGATTTCGTCGAAGCGGCGTCCCGCTATTTTGCTCATGTCTATCTCATCTGGAACGGCACCAACTTCTATGAGTTTGTTGCCTCCAACGATGAGAAAAGCATCACCCGGTTCATCGAACTTCTTGGCCAGCCCTTTATCCCCGATGGTTTCTGCTTCGAACATCCGGTTGTCAGGAAGCTCTCACAGCCTGTGGCTGATTGTTAGGAGGCGATTTTGATGGATTGGATGACAGAGTTGCCATTGGGACATCATCAAACCTGCGATCGAGCCAGGGCGCTCCTCGGGCGATGGCGGGCTCTTGCTGCTGAAACCGAGCGGGCCCGCTGTATTTCGCAGCAGACTGTAGACGACTTGCTTGCTGCGGAGCTTATGCAGCTGTTCGTGCCAAGACGTTATGGCGGGCTGCAACGCGATTGGCCAACCCTGGTTGAAACCTCTCGAATTGCCGCTCGGGTTTGCCCGTCGACCGGTTGGATGATTGGCCTTGTGGGCAGCCATGCGGCGATTGTCGGGCGGCTTCCATCCTCATGCCAGGAGAAGGTCTTTGCCGATGGGCCGGGGCAAATCATTGCCACTGCCTCTGTGTCCAGGGATCTCTCGATCCTGAAAGTTGACGGTGGCTTTCGCGTTAGCGGAACCTGGCGTTTCAGCTCGGGGATCGATCATGCCAGCTGGGTTATCGTATCCGTGCGCCGGGATAATCCTCCGGATGTATCGCCTGGCCATCCGCTGTTAATCACTCTTAAGGCTGATCAGGTTCAGATCGAGGATGCCTGGCACGTCGCAGGCATGTGCGGTACCGGATCGAAGGATCTGCGACTGGACGATGTATTTGTGCCAGACGATTGGGTGGTCTCGCAATCGGAATGTTTCGGCCCCGCCCCGGTAGGTGCCCGGCACAATCCGGATGGCTACCTGTTTGATGTGGAGTTCATTCCGTATCTGGGCAGTCTGCACATCGGCCCTGTGCTTGGTTGCGCGGAGGGTGCGTACGACGACTGCATTGCAGCACTGCGCAAGCATGAACCCATGAAGGAGGGCGGGGCATTAAAGGCTCGGCCAATATTGCTGGAACGACTCGCGGAAAGTGCTGCGGAGTTGAGTTGCGCCAGGCACCTTTACCAAGCCATTACCTTTTTACTCCATAGCGCAGGTGTTGCAGGCAGATCACTGTCTCTGCAAGAGCTGGTCACCCTCAAGCGAGATCGTGCCTATCTGATTCGGTTGTGCGTGCAGGCCGTTCAACGGCTGGTGTGGCACATGGGAACTGCGGCGATTTTTGATGCGAGTCCGGTGCAACGGCACTGGCGCGACATTCAGGTGATGGCGTCCCATATGGATGTGAATTGGGACACCGCCATGCTCGCTTATGGGGATTTTGTGCTGGATCAGCGCCAAGCTGATCCAGCTACGAATGGTTATTGCACTTAGCCAGGGGAGATGCCGACAAAGGAGATTTCATGGTCGATCACGTCTTTGCAGATCATGCCCACTCTTGTTTTTGGAGTAAAAGAAACTCCTTTGATTTCAACAGGTCAGACGCTAGCTGCGAGTCTCGTTATTATGTTGTCCGCATTAAAAAAGAGGCATTGGCCCAATGCCAGTCAGTTAAGCGCAATCCATGTGGGAGCGAGCTTGCTCGCGATAGCGGTGGATCAGTCAACATTGATGTTGAATGTTATGCCGTCATCGCGAGCAAGCTCGCTCCCACAGGTTTGTGCCTTAACTGACAGGCATTAGGCATTGGCCTCTTTTTTCGTGCCGACGATTTCAGGGCTTTGCCGCCAGTATCCTCCCTTAATCCAATTCAAAGATTCCAAGCATGAACCTACGCAATATGGCAGTGGGGCTGTCGGCCCTTGTTTTGTTCTCGACCGGTACGGCAGACGCTCGCAACCTGCTGGATTTCCTCAAGCCGCCCAGCCAGCACGAGGAGCAAGGGCACCGTTCAGGCTCGATCAGTCAGAGTGCGGCGATCGACCTGTATTCAAGCAAGCAGCAACAGGCATCGTTTGATGGGTGCGCAGACCTGTTCCCGGCAGCCAAGCCGATCAGCATGACCAGTGTGCCGGCAGCGATGAAGCCCTTGGCCCTGTGTTCCGACAACTTTGCGGTGCTGTATTCGCAAACCAGCAAGACGCCATTGGTTGTGGTTGAGCGTCTGAATTCGGCCCAGCTGGCGGATGCCAAAGGAGAGGAGCGGACCAATCAGTTCTATCCGGACCCACGCATTCCCAAGGACGGGCGGGCAGAGTTGAGCGACTACCGTGGCCAACATCCAGCTGTGGATCGTGGCCATCAGTCCCCGGCCGCCGATGCACCGAATCCGCATGCAATGGCCCAGACCTTTGCACTGTCGAACATGGTGCCGCAAGACCCGACCAATAACCGGAAGATCTGGAGCAAGGTCGAGTCGGATGTCAGAAAGTTCGCGAAGCGCGCCGATGGCAATGTCTTTGTCTTCACCGGCCCGCTCTTTGATGCAGGTCATACCACCATTGGCGACAACAAGGTCTGGGTGCCAAACCGTCTGTTCAAACTGGTGTACGACGCTTCGTCCAAGCGCGCCTGGGCGTATGTGCTACCTAACGCGGAAACCCGCATCGAGAAGCCGGTGGACTATGAGACTTTTGTGAAGATCACGGGACTTAACCTGCTGGGAAATCTGCCGGTCTCGGGTTCGATAGTTCGTTCTTGATCTTCGAAGGTCCACTTTCCTGTACGCCACGCCGTTGACCAACGCTGACTGTTCAGCTGAGGTCACGGCTTGCGAGCCAGACAAAACACGGTCAGACCCGCCAGACGGTTTACCCCCATGAACGGACGTTCGATGGTGCACAGCGTCTTCAGTAGTGTATTGACCAGCGGATGATGGCGCTTGAGTTGCGAGCGTGGCGCTGACGGCTGTGCGCCTATCGGCAGTAGCCGCAGGGTCGCCGCAATCGGGAACACCAGACCGAAGTAATAGGCCCCTTGCATCACCGTCAAACCGGCGTCCCTGACCACCGTTTCCAGTTGTGGCAACGTGTAGCGACGCTTGTGTTCGAGAAATTCGTCGTGCCCGCTCCAGAGAAACCGGAATGCCGGCACCGTCATCAGGAAACGGCTGCCGGGCGGGACTTTATCGAGATAGGCCTTGAGCAATCCGACGTCGTCATCGACATGCTCCAGCACGTCCATCAACAGCACCAGATCGGTGTCCACTGAATCAATCGAACGACGGTAGTGCACCGGTTTACCGGCGGTTGTGGTGTCCGAGTCTGTCTCATAGCTGATATCCACGCACCATGCCTCGGTGGCGGTTGTCCGGGTCAGCAGGTGATGGGTGAAAAAGCCGGAGCCGGCGCCAATGTCGAGAATCCTTTTCACGGGGGTATCGCCCAGCAGACGAGTCATCGCCGCCGCTTTCGAACAGTAATACCAGTGCTGGCCGATGCTTGAACCGAGAATGTCGATTTCCTTGAGATCCATGTTTCAGTCCTTTGCGTTGTAGACACGACGCGTCTCAGCGAAGCGTAGTCCTGCATTACTGAGACTCAAGACTCCACCGCATGTATTCGAAGAAGTGCTTATTTCGACAAATAGCCCTTTTGTATTCGTGCCAGAGTGCCGTCACTGCGAAGCGTTTCAACCGCTTTGCGCAAGGCTTGTACCCGTTGAGGTGAACATTGCTTCGAGCAGGCCAGATAAAGATCCGTTGTATTCATGACGGGACTCATCAGCAGCGTGCGTCGAGACACCTTCGACCAAATGTATTGAGTCTCCGGGACACCGTTGAACCAGGCATCGATTCGTCCTCTCAAGAGCATTTGCGCGGGGTTGTCGCCAATGGTCAGCGGGTAGATCTGTTGGTTGCCGAAGCCTTGCGCGCGCAGTATTTCCTCTTGTGCGCTGCCCAGGCCTACACCGATCACGCGGTAGGTTTTCCTGGCTTCTGCGAAGCTGCTCACTGGCCGGTCAAGGCTGAAAAAGGCTCGCTCCATGGACATGATGGGAGCGATCCAGCTGAAGAGCTGTTCGCGTTCTGGCGTACGTGACAACGGGGCTATCAGGATGTCCTGCTTCTCACTGACGTGTTTTTGCGCCCTGGCCCAAGGCAGCGCCTGTACATGAGCGACATAGCCGGCGTTGGCGATGGCCATCAGGACAGCGTCTCCGACGATTCCGTGACCTTTGGAATTATCGACAAAGGTCAGCGGGGGAGCATCGGGGACAAACAGTTCAATCGGTAATGGTGCACCGCACGCGTTATAGGTCATCAGCAGCGATACCGACAGACACAGTCTGCAAAGCGCCTTGGTACGGGTACTCGATACGCGTGTGGTCTGGCTCATGATTGATAGTTCAGGCATTGAAAGTAGAGGGTCGACTCAACTCATCGCCGACTCAAGGCGGCCAACATCTTCCCATAGGTGCAAGTGTTATGCGATGCCAGAAAACCCCGGCGAGGCCTCTGCATCAGGTTTGAGAGCCCGGGACTGCGAGTCGGATCATTGTTCGCCATGGGGCGTCAAAATAACTCGTTCGGTCTCTTGCAGACGGGAAAATCCCTGCTTAACTCTGAACCTCCGGTCAGTCAGTGACTTATCAGTCACGAAGACCGTCCGGGCAGTCGCTCACGCTGTGCGCTTAGTTCAATTTGTTCAGGGAAGAAAATGACATGATGCCGAAAACTGCCATCGTCGAGATTTGCAAGAAGTACAAGGTTTATACCGAGCACTATCTCAACGCCGCCGCTGACAAAACCATCATTCTGGTCAACGGCTCGCTGGCAACTACCGCATCCTTTGCTCAGACGGTGCGTTACCTGCAGCCGCGATTCAATGTGGTGCTGTACGACCAGCCTTACGCCGGTCAATCGAGACTGCACAACCTCCATGGCCAACCGATCCGAAAGGAAGACGAGGCGCAGATACTGCTGGAGTTGATTGAACACTTTTCCGTGCACCATGTGCTGTCCTTTTCCTGGGGCGGTGCGGCTACCTTGCTGGCGCTGGCCCAACGGCCGCGACGAATCGAGAAGGCAGTGATCAATTCATTTGCCGCGCGGATCAATACGCCGATGCGCGATTACCTGGAGAGCGGCCTGAATTTTCTCCAGGCCTGTGATCGGCTCAATGTCGGGCACTTGATCAACACCACCATCGGCAAGCACCTGCCATCGTTGTTCAAACGTTTTAATCATCGCCATGTCAGCAGCCTGGCCGAACACGAATATCGGCAGATGCATTTCCACGTCAACGAGATCCTGACCCAGGACATCCACTGCTACGCAGTCTGTGCCGACTCAATCGAAGTCCCGTTGTTGTTCGTCAACGGCGAATGGGATGAGTACACCTCGGTGGAAGACGCCCGGCTTTTTGCCGCTCATGCCCGTCAGGCCCGGTTCCATACGATCAAGAACACCGGGCACTTTCTCGATATGGAGCACCCGGCGGCCTGGCATGACACACGGCAGGCCTTGCTCGGCTTTCTGCAGCCGGCTTGCGGGACACTGAGCCAGACCCGTCATCATGCTTTCAGTAGAGAAGCATCGCTGATTTGAGCTACGCCAGGACAACGTGTTTCAGCTTGGCGTTCAGTGCGGCAAACGCCGCTTCGGTGCTGGCCTTATGGTTGGTGATGAGCACGTCGATGCGCTCTGGCGGACAGAAAGCTACGCGGCTTTCCACGCCGATCTTGCTGTAGTCGGCGAGGATGACCACGCGCTCGGCATGCTCGGCCATGGCGCGGGCTACTTCGGCCTCACGGTGGTCGTAGTTGCTGGCACCGCGCTGGGCGTCGATGCCAACGGGTGACAACAGCGCGAGGTCGGCCCGATAGCGGCCAATCTCCGCCACCGTGGTGCCGCCAACCGTGGCAGGAGCACGGTCATCGAGCGAACCGCCCAGCACGATCACCTCGTTGTGCTGGCCGCCCGACGCGGCGGGGTTACGCAATTGCAGCGCCACGTTGAACGAGTTGGTGATCACGGTCAGCCCGCCCAGCTTGGCCAGCTCTTCGGCAAGGATGACAGTGGTGGTGCCCGCGTCGATAAACACGGTCTGTCCGTGCGACAGCAGGCCGACCGCTGCACGCGCAAGGTCACGCTTGAATTTGACGTTGCTGAGCGCTCGCTCGGCGATGGGTGCTTCGTCTTCGACGCGAATGGCACCGCCGTGTATCCGCTTCAACTCCCCGAGGTCTTCAAGAGCGACCAGATCGCGCCGCACGGTCTCGCGTGAAACATTCAGCTCCGTGACGATGCGGTCGGTGGTGACGCGCTGCAAGGTCGATAGCAGTGCGCGGATTCGCTGGTAACGCTCTTCTTGCCACATGCCGGGTGTCCCTGCTGTTTGAGTTGCTGTCCGAGCACGCATTGTGGAGGGGCGTCGGTCACTGTCAAGTTCGCTCCGGCCCCCATCAGCACGGGGCAGGCGCGGTCTGCGAATCATCAGAATGTAATATTGTGGCAATATTGTATTTTTGTGTATTTGAAGTTAGCCTCATCGCGGGACGGTTTTTCTCCCCTCGTCCCTAGATTCGAAACACGCTTTCGCCATCGCCTCGGTTGTAACCTATCGTCTAGAAGTAGGAGCTATACCATGCAGCGTCGCCAGTTTCTGAACACCCTCGCTACTGTTTCCGTCGTAACCCCGCTGTTGTTGTCCTCCCGTATAACGCAAGCCGCCACGCCCCCGGCCACGCCGAGCGCGCTGGATCCGGCGCGCTGGTCGCCACTGAACAGCCAGCGCCTGCAGGCGGTAATCGACCAGCACGGCGTCAAAAGTGCGTCCTACCGTCCTGACCAACGCCCGTACGCGGTGTTCGACTGGGACAACACCTGCATCATGAATGACTGTGAAGAAGCGCTGCTGGTCTACCAGATCAATCATTTGCAGTACAAGCTGACACCCGATGAGTTCGCTGCCGTGCTGCGCCAGGACGTGCCGAATGGCGCGTTCATGAAGGACTACACCACAGTGGACGGCAAGCCGGTCACCATGGAAGACATCTCCAGCGACGTGGAAGCTGATTACCGCTGGTTGCACGCCAACTACAAAGGGCTTGCGGGCGACAAAAGCCTGGAAGAGATCCAGGCCAGCGAGCAGTACAAGGATTTTCTCGCCAAGCTCTACTTCATGTACGACGCGATCTGCGACAGCTATCCGGTGGAGATCGGCTACAAGTGGATTCTGTATTTCTACAAGAACATGACCACGGCCGAGTTGCAGGCGATGGCCGAGGCCTCCAACAACTACGCCATGGGCGACGCGCTGCGCAAGGTCAAGTACGAGAGTTCACGCACGTTGCCGGGCAAGGCAGGGGTGGTGGCGGACACGCACTTTCATGGCATCCGCATCCATGAGGAAATCCGTGGCCTGATGCACACGTTGCGCGCCAACGGCATCGACGTCTATGTCAGCACTGCCTCGATCGACGACGTGGTGCGTGTGTTCGCCGGTCATCCCAATTATGGCTACGGCGTACCGCCCGAGAATGTGATCGGCCTGCGCATGGCGATGGAAAACGGTAAGTACACCAGTCGCTATCAACCGGACTGGCACTTCAATTACGGACCGGGCAAGACCGTCGGCATCAAGAATGTGCTGGTGAAACAGAAGGGCTACGGCCCGGTGTTGGTGGCCGGTGACAGCGACGGTGATGCGTGGATGCTGCGCGACTTCAACGACACGGCGGTGGGCGTGATCGTCAACCGCATGAAGAAAGGCGAGATTGGTGCCGACAGCCAGCAGGCTGCCGCCCAGTTGGGCAAGCCGGACGCTCGTTTCATTCTGCAGGGGCGCGACGAGCACACCGGTCTGATGATCCCGGACGAGAAATCGCTCAAGTACGGTAAAGACGAACGTAAGCTGCTGGCCTGATGGTACTGGCTCGCGGATGGTCGACGGCCATCCGCGAGCCGCAGTGCAACGACTATGATCAGCTTGGCCAGAGGCAGCAGTGAGTTGACGCCGACGTTGGTTACGGGTGGAACTTGACGCTGCAATACCGTCTACAGTGCAGGGGATAATCCCTTTCTGAGAGAACGGACATGTTCAGATCGCGCTCGTTGATAGCCGCTGTTACCTGCCTCGCCCTTGTGGCGGGTTCTGCGACAGCCTTTGCCGACCCGGGTAATGGCGGTGGTCAGGGCCATGGAAACCAGGGAGGCCATGGCAAGGGCAAAAAACCGTACGATGACAGAAACTGGGACCAAGGGCCGAGCATCGACCGTGGCAATGTGCTTGGCATCATCGGTGGTTACCGCGACTACTGGACACCAGGTCCGGCATTGCCTCCCGGCATCCAGAAAAACCTCGCCCGCGGAAAACCCCTGCCTCCCGGTATCGCCAGGAAGCTGGATGGCCGGCTGGTCGGCAGACTGCCTCACTACGAGGGTTATGAATGGCAGCAGGTCGGGACTGATCTGATTCTTGTCGCTATTACTACCGGGATCATTTATGAGGTTCTAAACGGCGCTCTCGATCAGTAGGTGGAGCGCCGTTGAGTCAATGTTCGCATCGTCCTGTTTGTGCGGCTGGCTAACAAGAAGGAATCGGCTGCCAGCGCAGCCGATTCCATCAATGCAGGGGCATGGATCCGTTCGTCGTTTGTTCTGAACTACAAGCAAGCGCTTTTGTCAGACAATTTGTAAAAAACGAACCACTATGGAATCTATCATGCCTTTGAAAAACAAGAAGCTAGCCGCAGTTATGTCGTGCGTATTGATGCTTGCTGCCGCGCCTATACTCCCCGCCGGGTTGTCTGTCATGGGTACGGCCTATGCTAAAGACGGTGGTGGTCACGGTGGCGGCGGTAATGGCAATGGTGGCGGAAATGGTGGTGGCAGTGGCGGCGGTGGTGGTCATGCAGGTGGTGCTCATGCGGGTGAAGGTCATTCGGCGGGTGCCAAGAGCAATGGCCGCGCTGAAGGCCAGGAAACCGATCACGACGGTCGGGCTGTTCGAGACCGTGGATTGAGCGGTAAACACCTTGGACGTGATAGCGATGACCACGTTGGTCGCGATCGTAATGACCACCTTGGACGTGATCGCGATAGCCATCGTGGTCATGGGGCAGTGACTTCGGGTATTGCGCACTCGAAAGCAACGCGAGGGGTGACGAAAGCGAAGGCTATCTCGGCGACAACGCCCGGTGATCACAACACAAAAAGTTTGAGTAAGGCAGTGACTTCGACCACTGACAAGATCCGATAAGCACAACGCATTCAAAAAGCCGGGTAAACCATTGGTTGCCCGGCTTGATGAGACGGTCAGTCTGACCGAGAAGCCCTGCAGGTTTACGCTTGCAGGGCTTTTCTCGTTTTCGCCCGGGGATCGGCTACAGTTGAGAAGTCATCGATAGGGAGATCCCATATGAAGTGCTTAATTTGTCAGGCGGCCGCCAAGACTGTTCACGCGCTGGGAGATTGGTCAGAGGTCAAATGCTCAGCCGGTTGTGGACACTTCAGGGTCTCGGCCAATCTTGTTGCGAAAATGAGCTTGAAGAACGAGTCCTTTGACCTTGAACGTACAAAGCGATGGCTTCAGATGGCCCGGCATGATGAGCCAGTGCCCTTGATATCGACCTACGATTACAAGGTTTCCTTGTTGCATCGCGACGCCGAGGAGAAAACGGCCAGCCGGCCAAGTCGTTCCAGGGAATCGGTAACGTCGGATTAGATGGAGGTTCTTGCTTCGATGTGACGAAGCAGCCAACGACTGCCTGGCTGCTTTTTTACTGCTGTCTGCCGTCCTTGCTAATTTGAAATGACGGTTCTGTTTCTCCCGCTGGACTTGGCGATGTATAGCGCTTTGTCGGCGATATCCACCAGACTCTCTACCGTATCGACTTCCAGTTCGGAAAGTGAACTAATGCCAATGCTGATAGTGACCACCCCTAGTGGAGAGTCGCTGTGTTGTATTTTAGCGTGCTCCAAATCGAGTCGAATTTTTTCGGCCAGCAGGAAAGCCCCAACATAATCGGTGTTTGACAGCACAATGGCAAATTCTTCCCCGCCGTACCGGGCGGCAAGATCACCGGTTCGGTTTACATGCTTTTTGATGATTGCGCCCACGGCCTTCAGGCATTCATCACCCTGTACGTGGCCGTAGAGGTCGTTGTAACTCTTGAAGAGGTCAACGTCGATCATGATCAGTGCCGTGCCGTCCAGTTTCTTGCGTTTTTTCCTGGCAACTTCAGTTTCTATGAAGAAATCAAAATGGCGTCGGTTGGCCAGTCGTGTCAGTCCATCTTCGAGGGCCATTAAACCAAGAATCTTATTGGCTTCAATGTAGTCTTTCTGGGAGGCTTGCAGTTCTCTTTGCGCTTGAATTTGCTGGCTCATGAGCTTGATCAGTCGATAGCCAATAAAGCTGAGGATTATTAATAATATGGAGGATATGATCAGGCTGGCCAGGGATTCGCTCCGCCAGTCCGCCAGTACTTCATTTCTATCAAATTCGGCGACGACGACAAGGGGGTACCCATTAATGCGTCTAAAGCCTATGACCCGCTCGACACCGTCGATAAACGATTTTATGGTCGCCGTGCCGGAGTTCACGTCAGGTTTTAACAGGGCGAACACTTCGCCTTTAGATATGTTAATGCCGATGTCCTGGTCGCGAAATGGTTTACGCACCACAATATTGCCGCTGGTGGTCACCAGATTGATGAGGCCATTCGTTCCGGTGTCCACACCTTCGTAAAGATTGAGGAAGTAGTTGAGGTAAATGGTAGCGAGTGCGACGCCGGCAAAACTGCCGTCCGGATGGTTGATTCGGCGCGATACCGTCATGATCCATTCATTGGTTGAGCGACTGCGTATGGAAGGGCCAAGATAAGGTCCCGGGTCCGTATGGTCGCGATGATAAATAAAATAGTCACGGTCTGAGTTGTTGGCGCCAGCGGGTATGACACCGTTTGAATTCAGTAGCCAGCGTCCCTGTTCATCATAGACAAAAAAGCCATGTATTTGAGGCAGGCGTTTTTGTTGTACTTTAAGTAGCTCTTCCAGTTTTTTTAAGTTTTCTGCATCGCTGCCTTCAGTTTCCAGTCGTTCCTTGCCCCCTATAAGTACTGTATCAGCCTGTGTAAGGGTGGCCTCGATGTTGGACGACAACGTCTTCGAGAGATTTGACATCTCGGTTTCCTTGTCGTGCAAATGGTACTCCAGGGAGTTGAAGATTCCCCATGTGCTTATTGCTATCAGCGAGACGCAAACGACGGCAACAAAGAGGATGACATGTCCGACTTTGAGTTTGGCATCGGTCCACCCAGCGAAAAAAAATGAAGCCTTCCTTGTCAACATGAAATCCTGCCATTCGACGTGGGTATCAATAGTTAGCGTATGCTATTTTTCTCAAACTGTTGAGATCTTTTCAGCGTAGGTATTCGTTTTCGCCATATGCCCATCATGCTTATTGCCAAATGCGCAGGCGGTCAAATGACGATAGCGTGATTGACCCGAAATCACTCCTCCCAGGAGCGTCAGTGAGAGGTGAAGGCTTTCGGTATGGAATCTTGGAGATTACAGGAGTAAAAAAGACCTTACCTGCCTCAATCCAGAGGATGTGCAAATGGTCATTACCATCAAAGAGCGCGATGAGCATCACATGTCTCATGAATCAAGTAGCGCGGGAATCAGGATGTGGGATGTCTTTCAGGGAGATGTTCTGGTCGGCGTCTATCACAGTGAAGCTGAGGCGTTGAAGTACAAGGATTTGCTGGAGAGCGGTCGATTGGATAGCCTCAAAAAACCTCCAAAAAGATAAGCTCAATGGAATGAAAAAGCTCAGCCCAGTGCTGGGCTTTGTTGGTTTTGGGGCGGATGGATGACTGACAGTCAGCAGAGCATGTCTGTTCAGTTGTGAATTGTTCAGAATTGGCTTGAGGACGCGGTGTTGTGGAGCGCGTAAGGTTTACCTGTTCGCCCTGCCAGATGCTTCAGGAAACATGCTGAGTGGCCAGCTGCTGGTCAGGGCGAACACTAGCCGCTATAGCGGCTGACTTTGAGGGGAGGGGGTGTTACTTGAGGGGAGAGGCAGAGATCTTTGAGTAAGTACCGACATCAGTAGTGGCCAGCAAGCAGCGGCCATCCTTGAATTTTGCGTAGAACGTTATTTCCCTCTCGGTATCGCAGAGTAACCAGCCCGCCACTAGCCCAATCGGCCCCAGAAGCAATGCTCCCGCCAGACTCCATCGAATAACGCTGCCTTTCTTGTTGACGACTTCTTCGGTTGCTGTTTCCAGGGTTTCCAGATTTGACAGGGGTATCTTTAATTCGAGAGAAGGCTTCAATGCGGATTTCAGAGTGAAAAATCCGGATTGAAATTCGGCATCGCCTGCCAGAAAGTCACCGGATATCACCGTTATTTTCGACATGATTTTTTCTTCGTGTGATCTGGTCTGGCCCGAAGAGTACTGGGCTCCAAAGGCCCTCTTCAGTCAATCGACTTGCGACAAAAGGCGAGGCCGACGGTCACTTGAGCAACCCCCGTCGAGGCTATTCCCAACCGTCCGATCGAGATCAGGGTCGACGGTTTTTCTGTGGATATGAGGAATTTTTTGTCGAGGTAGCGTGATGCTTGGAAATGGTCTATTAATTGACAACCTGCACCGTGAAGGTAGGTGAGTAGTCCGCGCCTGAAAGACGTTTGGCGATGCCCGGCGGTGGGGCAAGAGTTGGCGGCTGGATTGCCTGGTCGTTGAAACTGACAGGTGCTTGGGAGTGGCTCATGTGGTGTTTGATCTGCTCGGAAGACGCTCGACGTATTGAATCCGCAATGGATGGCGTTGAACTGATTTGTCCCGAGTGCGGGCATTTCGGCATATCCGGCATCGTTATGAGGGAAAGGAACGAGCGAGAATTTGATGTCGAGCGAACCAGGATCTGGCTTCATCGCGAGCGCGAGATCAACCCTGACCGGTGTCCGGTTATCAATAGCTCGAACGTTATCTGGGTGTCAGAGCCCTAACGTTTGAGCCGGCCTCTAGCGCGTACGTTGCTAACAACGTCTCGCGAATCCCGGTTCCTACCAACATAACGTGAAGGCATTTATCGCGCCCGGCTGGAGGCTGCTGCCCAAGCGCGCGCACTCGCGAGAAAGGGTGTCGTGCAGCCATTGACGGTCATTCCCTTCGGCGTGACAGATGCGAAAACGACGGAGGCGGGTGGGGATCAGGTCCAGCGATTGCAGGCACCCGTTTGAGTCCAG
Organism: Pseudomonas sp. 05N431; assembly: GCF_056397005.1. Lineage (NCBI taxonomy): Bacteria > Pseudomonadati > Pseudomonadota > Gammaproteobacteria > Pseudomonadales > Pseudomonadaceae > Pseudomonas > Pseudomonas sp. 05N431. The sequence goes on along the minus strand of NZ_JBFTMN010000014.1, from coordinate 122,236 downwards.
CGAGGCAAAGTACAGAAGCCCCAGGTCACCGCGAAAGGCTGCGTGGTTCTCGATGCCTTCGTAATCGTTCAGGAGATCACCGCAGCCATAGAGAATCAGGCGTTCGCGGTACACCTCAATGCCTTTGACGTGGTGCGAGGAATGCCCGTGCACCACGTCAACTCCGGCCTCGTCGATCAAGGCATGGGCGAACCGGACCTGCTCTCGCGGGATATCGAACCCCCAGTTGCCGCCCCAGTGAATGGACGCGACCACCCGGTCTCCCGGTTTTTTGCCCGCAAGCATCCGTTTGGCCACAGGGTGCAGGCTTTGCATTGACAGATCATCCAGCCGCGCAACGCCAGCGCGCCTGTCCGTGGCGGTCCAGTCCGGTGGAATGCCGCTGTCGGGAGCGCCGAGGCCAAACACCAGCAAGCGCCGCCCGCCGAGCTGCGGCAGCACGGCAGGCGCTTCGGCAGATTGCCGGTTATGTCCGGCACCGGTGCTGCACATACCGTTGCTCGATAGGGTCTCTAACGTATCGACCAGGCCGTCTGGCCCCCAGTCCAGCACATGATTGTTGGCCAGCATGCAGCAGTCGATGCCGGCTGCGCTGATGACCGGGAAGTTCTCCGGACTCATGCGGTAATTGATGCCTTTTGGCTCCGGTCGTCCGCGGCGGGACACCGCAGTTTCCAGATTGATGATGCGTGCGTGTGGCTGGCGAAGTTCTAACTCATCCAGCGCAGCGCCCCAGACATAGGTGAAATCGACCGGGCGGGGAATCGGGCCATTGAGTCTTTCTGCCAGCCGGACGTAATCTCCGGCATGCTTGACGTAAGCTTCGTACAGCCGCGGATCGCCAGGATGCGGCAGTACTGAGTCGATGCCGCGGGCGGTCATGACGTCGCCCGCGAGAAACAGCTTCAGTGTATCGGTAACAGTGGCCATGACACCCTCCCGGATCTCCCGATCAGTTCACCGCACGTTTTGCTCGCACACTGCTCAAAATATCAATTTTTCTGCGTGGCCTGCGACAAGCCGCTGACGAACCAAGCCGGTATTGCGATCAATTGCGGTCAGAGCAAGTAGCCAGTTGTTTGTTCGAAGTGGTTGTCCTGCACCCCGGCGATCAGGTGCAGTGGAATGTGCTGTTGTGTATCGATGGCGGGGATTTCAAAGCTACCCACTATTTGACAGTGTCGCTCACTCAGTCCGGTCGACTCTTCTTCGTTTGCCTTAGCCATTCTCGCGTGGTTCGCTGCGATTTCATTGAGAGTTGACACGTTGCATCTCCGGTGACTGGCCAGGCGTATCGCTGGAGTCCTTAAGCGTTAATGTTGATTGCTGCCGCGTCAGAATTATGTCGTTCCGGGGCTGCTACGACCGGCCTGTGCAAACCCTAAGCCAGACATGAACACTATTACGCGCCACGTTTTAATAGGCGACGAATGGTGTCGCAGAGTTCTCTCTAAAGGACTTTTACCGAGACCGAATCCTTTGGTCAGGACATGCTGAACATCTCTTTGCAGGCAGCGTTCTAAACAGGTATGGGAACCCAACAGGAGAAGCATCATGGTTCAGCGCCGCCGACACCATATCTCACAGATATCTCTTCGATTAGAGGGCTTGCGCGCCAACCTGTCGCAATTCAAGCAGGACGAGCTTGAAATACAGGAGACATTACGTGGATCTCCTGCACTCGAGATCGAAAAAGCTCTGGATGAGGCGTTTGACGAGATACGTGATTCGATAAACCATACCGAAGAACTCTTGAACGCGTTGGTTCAAGATGCTGAAAGAGGTCGTGAAACGCAGGCGAGCCAAGAGGCTGGTTAACGAGAGGGGAGAGGTTGAATGAGAAAGCCCGCAATCGGCGGGCTTTCTGCACTATACGAGGGCATATAGACGTAAATACTGTGCCTACTGATCTTGTTTGGTGCTCGAAGTAGCAGCGTTACTCAAGCCCTTTGCATTGTGATCGCCAGGAGTGGTGGTTGAGATCGCTGTGGCCTTTGTAAGTCCGTGTGTGGTTTTGGAGTGTGCGATCCCTGAAGTGGCCGCACCATGACCTTTGCTGGCATGGCGAATACTCCCGGTGTGCTTGCCACTGACTCCATGATCCCTGATGGCTTTACCGTCATGATCACTTTCCTGGCCTTCGCGAAGGCCTTCACTACGGCCTTCGCTATGGCCATTGCTGTCAGCGTCAGCAGAATGACCTACTCCCTGGCCACCGGCGCCGCTACTGCTGCCGTGACCTGCACTGTTACCGCCACCACCACTTTTTGCATAGGCAGAGGACATTGGGAGTAAAGGCGCTGCAGCCAGCATCATTACGCATGTCATCAAAGCTACGAAATTCGTCTTCTTTAAATGCATGATGGCTTCCATCGATCAGAGTGGGTTTGCATGAATTAGGACGCATGGTATGCGTCCATAGTTCTCAGGCTTCAGACAGACGGTGCGCTCTGTTGACCCAGTATCAGGTTCGCCTCGCTGACGTCGATGGTTTCTGACGCCGCTTTTGGCCTGATATCACGAAACTGGAAGCTGGCTGACACTTCATTGCCTTTCGATGAATGCTTGTATATCGCTATCCAGTTTTTTGATTGCCGCTTTGAAATCGTTGGCGGTAACTGGCTGGCTTGCATTTTTCAATTGCTCACCGAAGACTTTTCGCACCACTTTGGCCACGGTCCGGCCATTGTTTGCGTCGATCATCTCGGCCTCAATGTACAACTCGGTCTCTTGATTACGGTGGCCGGTGGCCGCCTGAGTCGCACCTATCGCGGCCGCAACCGGAACCACTTCATACCATTTCATACCTTCGTTGGATGCGCTGACCCCGGTAATCGCGGCGCGTACGACCAGGACTCGCGAACCGGCAGGGGCCGACTGAACATTGGGTACCACACGGTACTTTTGGCCCAGTGCGCTCTTGGCATTGTTCGTCATGTAGTTTTGCAACTGGTCCAGCGTCTGACGGTTGACCCGTTCATTGGGCTGTGGTGCCGGGTACAGTTCCAATCGCTTGAAGGCCACGGTGTCATAAGTGTTCGGGTTCCAGGACGGGGTCACCCAACGCATGGCCTTTTCACCGCTGGGTGTAGTGACTTCCTGCAAGTTGTTGTAGTCGGGAAGAAACCCTGAGTACTGTTCCTTCTCCGTGACTCTTGAAGTGCATCCGCCGAGCAGCAGGCTGCTCAAGGCAACGCCGACAAGCAATTTTCTGGACAGACTCATACTGTTTACTCCATGGATTAAGACGTTCTATACCGCATCGAGTTGACGGCAGTGACAGGCTATAGGGCTAATACCTGCACACTGGATTCCTTATGAGGCGGCCTGCATAGAGTGCCCTGAGTCCTTTGCTGGAATATGTCCCGCTTATTGCTGTGCAGTAGAAATGTTACCCAATTGAAATATAGGGCTGGCTAGCATTCCAGCTTCGCTTTGTTCGCATGAGCCCCGAAGGAAAAATCCGAGGGATCGAATCGATCGCTCGTGTCCATCCGGATACTTCGCAGGCTCACTGTTTCCAGGTGTGAGGCGTATAGGGGCTCTGAAAAATAACTCATCAGGATAGAGCGACGGCGTGCACCGGTTGAGTTCAGACTGCCCGCATGCACTAAGTCGACATCAAACACCAGGATGTCACCCGCGGAGCCTGAAAGCTGCACAGACCGGGATTCGTCATTGAAGTCGAATGGCGGCTCTCCCTTCTGAGGGCGATGGCTGCCGGGGACGATACGTGTCGCGCCGTTCTCGGGGCCATAATCGTCGAAATAAGCCAGGGCGTTCACAATGTCGCCTGGCCGTTGGGCCGACAAGTCGCGGTGCAGCTGCTGATGACCGCCACCTGCAAGCGGTTCGCGACCTTCCACCTGCGAGAGGAAGAACCGTTCTCCGATCAACTCACCCACCACCGCCAGCACGTCCGGCAGACGACACACCGCCTGAACCTTCGAGTCAGAGTCCAACAGCGAATGGCGCCAATCCATGCCGCGCGGCACCGGCCATTGGTCCGCCGGCTTCACGCCCGTATCGAACACGGCACGAAGGTCACGCAGCCACTCGGCCGGGATCGCTCGACGGAGCAGCGCATAGCCATCTCGATGGAGTTGTTCGTGGTCAGTCATAAATTCCTCAATTCCCTTGCCACCAACGCGTCTTGTAGAGCGCCCCGGAGCTAGACCACAACATTGGGCAATAATCGGCCAGTGGTTAAGCCTGGCTATTGCGAGTCTAGTAAGCAGAGCGAACGGTGTTTGCCATAGTGAAAGTGATCTCCCCTTGGTCCGGGCTTCACATTTGTATTTCACTGGGAGTAAGAACAGAATGCGCGCGGTATGGCAAATCAACTGTGGATCACAGCAGAGCAGCAATGGAAAAAATCAGCCGAAGAAGTGCAAAGGGGCCAGTCAAGGAGCCAATGCATGACACCTGCTCCCCTGCAACGCGCAATGCCACGCCGAAGCAGCGGCGACTGACATTCAACCTCGCGCTGTTATTCGTTTTCGTCACCATTGCTTTGGCCCCGTTTGCCAAGACCCAACTACCAAAGTTCCAGGCCTTTTTCCCCTCGTATCAAACGGCGGTCATCCTTTCATATCTGGTTACCGGCTATTTGATGAAAGGGCTGTACGATGCCACACGTACAAAATCGCTTTTGCATCTGAGTGCAGGGAGTTTCTTCACGGCCGGAATCCTGGTTTTGCAGCTCTTGGCGTTTCCCGGAGCCTTTGTGGAAAACGGGCCGCTGATTGGGGGATCGCAAACCTTAATTTGGCTGTGGTTCTTCTGGCATGCCGGGCCCGCGCTGGGCATCCTGCTTTTTGCCTACGGTGAACTGCGCAATCCAGGGGAAACCACCACTGAGCACAGCATCGCGCTGTTCAAGACTTTTGCGATCACGGCAGTTATGTTTTTTGCGACCGCACTACTCGTCACCGTATTCCATGATGCCTTACCGCTAATGGACGTTAATGGAGACTTCAGCAGGATCAACAGTACCGGGGTGGCACCAGGGTTAGAGGTCTTGCTGCTGATTTCTCTCGTGGCTTTGTGGTTGGTCGGCGGCTTCAAGAAGGTCTTGCATGTTTGGCTTGGTTTGGCGCTGGTTGCGCTGCTGTGTGACAACGCTATCACCATGCTCGGTACAACGAGGCTGTCTGTCGGCTGGTATGTCGGTCGTACTGGTGCACTTATCTCGGCTTTCATCGTCCCGCTTCTCTACCTCCAGGAGGTCAAGCTGGCGTATGTTCGCGCTACGGGGGCCGTGGAAAAGCTCACTGAGGAGAATGCGGATCTCACGGTTCAAGTTGACAGAAGCCGCTATGATCCGCTGACGAGTCTCCCAGGCCGAGCCTTGTTCATGGCGCGAGCGGCAGCACTGCTGTCTGCGAGCGTTGCAGGTCGAACCGGGTTCGCAACCCTGTTCATCGACCTGGATGGGTTCAAGGAGGTCAATGACAAGTTTGGTCACGATCGCGGCAATGAGGTATTGAGGCGAGTCGCCGAGATCCTGCAATCGGAGTTACGCGATACCGATGTGGCCGGGCGATTGGGCGGTGATGAATTCGTCGCCTGTCTTGATGCACCCGCAGATATGTCCTTGGTCATCGCCAATAAGATCGCACAACGCCTCGTGGACAAGATCCGCCTTATTGGGCAGGGGATCGGAGCCAGCGTCGGCATTAGCATCTCACGCGACAGCGTTGATCTGGCCTTGAACGAAGCCGATGAAGCGATGTACGAGTCAAAGAAGAGTGGCAAGAATCGCAGCACGGTATACCGGACCAAACCGACATTGGCATTCACTGTATGAAAGCAATGAGTGATGAGGGGCGCCGGTTCCTGACAATTGGCGTGAGGCGCGACAGTTAATTTGCCGACTCAAACGAATGTGAAAAGCCCAGCCCTCGTCCTGGGCTTTTTCGTTTCTGGTGTCCCGTCCTGAATAAGGTTTATACCTTCTGACTTCTTTACAGGAGGGGGCAATGGATAGCTGCGTGCCAAGCGTATGTGAAAGAGATAAGCGCAGATAAGTAGGAGAGGGTGTCGCTGATCGAGCGCCGGCAGCGGACCGGGTATGAGTGGGAGATGCAGGTATCGATAGATTCGTGCCGGTAAGGCCCATCAGCCGCCACGCTTGCCGGGACCTTCATCGCTGTCGGGAAACTGTCCGATAGAAGCGCACAGAATCGGCGAGCCGTCGCGGTGCTGGATGAGGTAGGGCTGTTTCTTGGGCCCACCTTCATCGACCCACTCAATCCAATTGTCGATGGGGGTGATGGCGCGGTGTGGCCAGATCTCCCGGAAGAAGGCACCGTGCGCGACATTTTCAGCCCTGGCATTGATCGGTGCAGCGCGGTCTTTCGCCCAGTGCGGGCGCCATCCCCAGCGCTCCCGGTCGGCGTGCAGGGTGTCGCCTTCGAGGTGGAGCAGGGCGACCTGAGTCGACGGCGCGACGTTGTAGCGCTCGAGCGGTTGGTCGCCGACGGTGTTGACCAGAGCATTGGGCATGCTCAGCGCCGCAACGAAGTCGTGGATTCCTCTGTACTGGGAAAGTCTTCCGCACATTGGCAAAGTCCTCCGACACCTGTGCCAGCGCCGTGGTTCATGAAGGAGCGCTCCACTGACGTGCACAGGCGCTTGCTCAGCGAGTTATCGGAATCACCAACATCGGCGACCAAGGATTGATAGCGCTAGCGGCGTGTCAATCCTATGTGTTTGAAGTTTCTAAGTTCAGGCGGTAGGGGTAACCGGAATACTGGTTTTCACTTTCGTCCTCGTGAGGCTCGAGAGAGGTCTCTCGATGAGGGTAAAACTTGCGCAAGAAACTATGCCGATCGCAATTACAATTAGCGTCAACGTGGTCCAGTCATCAAGATTGAAAGTTTGCTGAATTTTGAGCATGACGCACATGACAAGTACGTGACAGAGGTAGGTTGAGTAGGACCAATCCCCCAATTTCCCCATTAATCCAATACGCGAAAAATAGCGCTCTTGTGATACGGCAGCGATCAGAATAGCCGCGCACGGTAAGCCTGACTGGAAGGGGTCATGGTTGACTGCTCCATGTCTAATGATTTGCCATAGTGCGACGACCGTCATTAATGCCGCAATCACTGTAGGTGTTTTTTGAATCAAGCCTTTTTGGTATGCGTACGCAATAAATATGCCGAACAGAAATTCATAGACTATTTTATTGGTAAAAAAAGCTAGATCTCCACCTAGTTTTGGAAGCACTGTGCGAAGCAAAAGAACGCCTGCCACGATGGTCAAAATCCTAAAGCTTTTAGGAAGGTAAAGGCTGAGAAAGAAGATTGCATAAAATGCCATCTCGTAATTTAAAGTCCAGCCAACAGTAATGATAGGGAAAAATCCAATGCCTGAAGGATTTTGTGCGGGGATGAATAGCAGGCTTTTTATCAGAAACATAGGTTCGTATAACGTTAAAGCTACAACCCCAGGTGCATAAATTAGGACTGCCGCGGTGATCAGCGTGAAAAGCCAATAAGCAGGAGCGATTCTCGCGATTCTATGTAATGCGAAGACCTTGGGTGTTTGATTTTTCCCAGAGGCAGACAAGTATATGACAAATCCACTTATCACAAAAAACAGGTCAACGCCAATAGCGCCATATTTAAATAGTGCGACTGAAATGGGGTCGGTAAGCTCAAACTTATGCATGATTTGCATGTAATGGTGAAATACAACAAGCCATGCAGCCAAAGCTCTTAGTGTTTGTATTGAATTGAGCATCACTTGAGTCGTCTGTAAAAAAAGTGAGTATACCCAAACCTCAGTGTCATAGTGAAATCATGGATCCTTATGCACGGGAAAAGTCTTCCGCACTTTGGCGGGTCCACCGGTGGATCCAGCAAATTTAGTTGCCTGGGAGGCGGGTATACGGTTCGACTCCTGTGAATTCGACAATTTTGGCGTAGAGCTCGCTGATCACCCTGTCCTTCGCGGCCAGCTGCCAATTGCTCTTGATCTCGATTGAGGTCTTATCCCGGTTGGCGTCTGATAGCTCGGCTTGTGTGCGACTCAGCTCCGTTCTGAGACGGTCACGCTCATTGGACACGTCTGCATGCATTTGCACCGGGCCGAAAATGCCCTCACGGGCTTTGCGCAGTTGCAGGGTCAGCTCCTGGACTTCATTTTCCAGCATGCGGTTGTAGTGGGGGACGGTTTCCAATTCGGTTGGGCATCCAAGCCAGTCGGTGGTGTCTTCGATGTCGAGGGGATCCACGGTAGGCGCCTTTACTGTGTACTGTTTGGATATACAGTAATCGAGACGTGATGGTCGGGCGAGGGTGGGGCGACGAGCTGTAGGACTTGGAGGATATACGGTCGGCAGGACGCCGGAGGTGGGGTAAAAACAGCGTTAGTTCTGGAACGCTTCCATAATAGTTATGGAACACATCCCCGGAAGGGCTTTTGAGCCCAAACCCCAGAAACTGATTCATTCACATGCCAGGGCAAGCCTTTTCAGGCTGGAACCGGCTAATGCATGCCTAAGAATTTGCGGGGCAGGACACTAGCCCCAAACCGCAGATAATGCCGCGGTTCGCGCCGCCGCTCGGGCTCGATGCGAGCAAACTTCAACGATCGGCCGTGCTACGTCCGACCTGGCGAGTTTCGGGGCCACGACCATTCCAAAGGCGCTGCGTGATCAACTCGGACTGCCGAGCGCCTTCTTCAGTGCTCCGTGTTTGATAGCTGGAGTTCAGCAAAGCGCCCAGCGATGAAGTCCACGAGCGCGCGAACGCGATTGGGGACGAAGCGCCCGCTAGGTAAGAGAGCATGCAACGGATACGGATCGGTCTCCCATTCGGTCAGTAGCCGCACCAGATTGCCGCTTTGCAGATCACGCCGTTGTTCGATCTCCGTCATGAAGATGATCCCGGCTCCCGAAACGGCCCATTCGCGTGCCAGCGAGGCGTCATCCAGGACCCGGTCGCCACTGACCCTTACCGTGGTCCATTGGCCGTTCTGACCGAGGCGCCACGAGCTGAACGTGCGCCCGCCGCGAATGAATGAGATGCAGTTGTGGTCCACCAGGTCTGTTGGCATACGTGGCGTGCCGTGACGACTCAAATAGTCGGGAGAAGCGCTGAGGACGGGGTGCGCAAGCGAAAGTGGACGGGCCACGAGGCGAGAGTCGCTCAACTCACCGTACCGAATAGCCAGGTCCACCTCGTCTCGTAGCACGTCGAGAACGCGGTCGCCAACATTGAGCACCAGTTTCACCCCGGGGTGAAGGCGCAAGAACTCATCAAACATTGGCATTAGCACGGTCCGAGCAAGGTCCGACGGTGCCGAGACACGCACGGTGCCTACCAGTGCGCCGCGTTCGGCATCGAGCTGCGACACCCCCTCTGCAAGCAGCTCGAACGCGCGCTGGGCGTACTCCAGAAGGATTTGACCTGTCGGCGTAAGCCGCATTGCACGGGTGGAGCGCTCGAAGAGCCGCGTGCCCAGCTGAGCCTCGAGCCGCTTTAGCGTTGCGCTGGCCGCCGCTGGCGTGATGCCGAGTACCCGAGCAGCTGCAGTCAATGACCCTCCGCTGACCGTGTGCAGCAGCACCTGGAGGTCGTTCACATTTTCAATTCTGGTTTGAAAGTGAAACATCGGAAAGCCCTATTATCAAGTAAAGGGATTCTACCTATATTGCTTTCCATCGACATCACTTAACCTCTGGAAGGAAAAGTGCCATGAAAGCAGTTGGTTATCAAAAGAACCTTCCCATCAACGCGCCCAAAGCGCTCGAGGACGTGGAACTGCCCGCGCCGGTGCCCGGTGCGCGTGACCTGCTGGTGCGCGTGCACGCGGTCTCGGTCAATCCGGTCGACACCAAGGTGCGCGCCGGTAGCGCGCCGGCCGCCGGCGAAGTCAAGGTGCTCGGCTGGGACGCAGTCGGCGTGGTCGAGGCCGTCGGCGCGCAGGCCACCGGCTTTGCGGTCGGTGACCGCGTCTGGTACGCCGGCTCGGTCAAGCGCCCGGGCGCCAACAGCGAGCTGCATGCGGTGGACGCGCGCATCGTCTCCAAGGCGCCCAAGTCGCTTTCGGATGCGCAAGCCGCGGCGCTGCCGCTGACGGCTATCACCGCGTGGGAGCTGCTGTTCGATCGGCTGCGCATTGCCCAAGGCGGTGGCGAAGGGCAGACACTGATGGTCGTGGGCGGCGCAGGCGGCGTGGGCTCGATCCTGATCCAGCTGGCCCGGCAGCTGACCAAGCTGCGCGTGATCGCCACGGCGTCGCGTCCGGAGTCGCGTGAATGGTGCCTGGAGCTGGGCGCGCACGCGGTCATCGATCACTCCAAGCCGCTGTCGCAGGCGCTGCGCTCGGCCGGCGTCGAGCAAGTCGACTACGTGGCCTCGCTCACGCAGACCGGCACGCACTACCAAGAGATCATCCAAAGCCTGAAGCCGCAGGGTGCGCTGGCCGTCATCGACGACATGGAAGGGCTGGATCCGATCGCGCTCAAGAGCAAGTCGCTGTCGCTGCACTGGGAGCTGATGTTCACGCGCTCGATGTTCGAGACGCCTGACATGCAAGAGCAGGGCGTTCTGCTGGGACGCGTGGCTGACCTGGTCGACTCCGGCCGCGTCAAGACGACCGCCAACGCCGTCTTCGGCCGTATCAGCGCGGAAAACCTGACCCGCGCGCATGCGCTGATCGAAAGCGGCAAGGCCGTGGGCAAGATCGTGCTCGAAGGCTTCTGATTTCGAGCGCACCTCATACAAGCAGCCAGGTTCACAACTTCAATTTTTCACCCCCGTTAACTTCATCTCAAGGACACTCATCATGGCTCAAAGCAACGCTATTCAAGTTCAAATCAAGGCTTCCATCACGCGCAACAGCGCGCTGGCGCTGGCCGTCGCTGCGCGCGACGCGGCCACCAAGATCGGCCTGAATCTGGCCATTGCGGTGACCGACGAAGGCGGCCACCTGATCGCCTTCGAGCGCGCCGACGCCACACCGTTCCTGGCCGCCGAAGTGGCCATCAACAAGGCTTGGACTGCCGCCTCCTTCGGGCTGGACACGATGATCTGGAACCAGGTCGTCGCTCAGCCGGCCACGGCTCCGCTGGCCAATCATCCACGCGTCATGCCGGTGGGCGGCGGTGTTCCCATCGTGGTGGGCGGTCGTCTGGTCGGTGGCATCGGCATCTCTGGTGGCAACGCCCAGCAAGACCACGACGTGGCTGTTGCTGCGCTCAAGGCCGCGGGGTTCGAGGTCGCCAAGTGAACGCCACCATCTCTCGCGCATCGCCGGTGTCGTGTTGGCTGCGGTGGCACAGGCGGCCTCGACGGCGGGCAGGGCGGCCGCTGATGTTGATGTCTCTTCTGCCGCGGTTGACCTCTATGCGCGGATGAATGCACGGGATCTGGCTGGCGTCCTTCGCTACATCTGCGCTGCCGGATTCACCGAGATCGGCCCGTCGGTACCTTCGGTTCACGTCCTGAAGCCGGCGGCGTTTGAGGCGCTGTTCCATTCGGATGCGGTGATCAAGCTCCGCGCCGAAGACGTCAACGTCCAACGCTTCGGTAGCACTGCGATCGTAACGGGCGTACGTGTTGGCTCGGTAGGTCCGAAGGACAAGCCGTCTACTGAGCTTCAGGCGCCGTTCACGATGGTTTGGACCAGCGACAACGGTAGCTGGCAGCTGCGACACATCCATCTGTATTACTGAGGCAGTGGGGCGATGTGGCAACACATTGCTATACCGTAAAGAGAAGCGCCCCCCTCAAGCGGGGTGGCCCTTCTTACATTAAGGAATGACTAGGATTTTCTGAAGTGCGATTCAAAGGAGCGAAGCTTGCGATTACGTCTGAGCACCTGATCAAGTTTTTCAATGTCGGAGCTGCCACTGCGGCTGCAAATCAATCGGCCGTCCTGGAGCTTGAAGTGGAGGACGTTGACGTGGTGTTTGAACGGATGAATGCGTGCGGGACAACCATCGTGATGCCGACGACGTTGATGCCATGGGGCAATCGCTCGCTCTTGCTGCGTGACCCGGATGGGAATCTCGTCAACATATTTTCTCGACCCAAGCGTTGAGGAAACCCGCCGTCACGGCCGCCCGTCGCTTCATGTTCGTTCATCGCGAACGGCCGCTTCAGGAAAACACCAGCGTCTCTTGCGGGGCGATTTCGGCCGGTTACGACAGGCAGCTATTGGCCGACAGCAGCCTGTTGAAGACAGCCCCATCCATCTGCGTGTCGAGGTCGAACCAGTGATGTCGGAAGGGTAGGGTTGCGGAAATGACCGAAAAGATGCGGAAACAATCAGGAAAGGACGAGCTAAAAATCGCAGACGCCAGAAACGACAAAGCCCTGAAAAATCAGGGCTTTGCTGTACAAATATGGCGGAGGCGATGGGATTCGAACTCATGGACCTGTTACAGTCGACGGTTTTCAAGACCGTTGCCTTAAACCACTCGGCCACACCTCCGTATTGCGTTGCGGGCGCCATAATACCTGAATGAAACACACTGTCAAACTCTCTGCATAGCTTGTTACAGAGCGTCTGTTATGATCTTTGCGACTGAACGTTTCAAACCAACAGGAGTGTCGCCATGCGCGAACAGGATTACGCAGTTAATAACAGCGTGCAGGCTGAGCAGCTAGAGGTTAGCCGCGTCCTGCGCAACACTTACGGCTTACTGGCCCTTACGCTCGCATTCAGCGGTGTGATGGCGTTCGTCGCTCAGCAGATGCGTGTCGGCTACCCGAACGTGTTCGTGGTGCTGATCGGCTTCTACGGGCTTTTCTTCCTGACCAACAAGCTCCGTGACTCGGCCTGGGGCCTGGTGTCGGCGTTTGCCCTGACCGGTTTCATGGGGTTCCTGCTGGGCCCGATTCTCAACCGTTACCTGGGCATGCAAGGCGGCGCTGAAGTGGTCAGCTCGGCTTTCGCGATGACCGCACTGGTATTTGGTGGTCTGTCGGCCTATGTGCTGATCACCCGCAAGGACATGAGCTTCCTCGGTGGTTTCATCACCGCTGGTTTCTTCGTCCTGCTGGGCGCGACGCTGGCGGGCATGTTCTTCAAGATCAGCGGTCTGCAACTGGCGATCAGCGCGGGCTTCGTGCTGTTTTCTTCGGTCTGCATTCTGTTCCAGACCAGCGCCATCATTCATGGCGGCGAGCGTAACTACATCATGGCGACCATCAGCCTGTATGTATCGATCTACAACCTGTTCGTCAGCTTGTTGCAGCTGTTCGGCATCATGGGCCGCGATGACTGATCGCCAGCCTTGAGCAAAAAACCCGCTACGGCGGGTTTTTTGTTGTCTGGAATTCGGGCAGGGCTCACTCGGTGACGATGATGCTGCCATCGGCCTGTTGCCGGTAAATGGTGTAGGGCAGCAACACAGTGTCGAGAGCACCGGAAATAACGGCGTCTATCAAGACGATAATCGTGGCGTTGTCGTATTTTTGCGCGTCAACGCCTGAGCGCAGGGGGGCATACAGTGTGCAGAAATCGTAGGTCACGCCGCTGTAGATTCGAGGGACGGCGCCGCAGTAGCTTTTCTGTTCCTTGAGGCTCTTTATGGCCGCATCGTCGTGGCGCACCACTGTCTGAATGGTGCCGCACCCCGCGAGCATCAATGCTGCCAATAACATTGCCTGAGCTTTCATACCGCCAATCCTTCGCCGGAAAACCCTCAATCTACGTGGTTCGAAACAAAACAGCACTCACGCCATCGGCGGCAACCGCCGCTTCACCGGGGTCTTCTTGACGATTGCAGTATTGGTTTCGGCATAGCTGTTGAGGCGGTCGAGCAGGGTGTCCAGCTGTTCCATCGAACGCACGTGCAGGCGCGCGATGAAGCAGTCATCGCCGGTGACCTTGTCGCATTCGGTGAACTCGGGAATGGCCTGGATCTGCCGTTCGACGTTTTGCAATTGGCCGGGCAGCGGGCGAATACGCACGATGGCCTGCAGTTGATAACCGAAGCATTTGGGATCGATGTCGACGGTATAACCCTTGAGCACGCCACGCTCTTCAAGTCGGCGCAGGCGCTCGGCGACGCTGGGTGATGACAGGCCGCTGATCTGTGCCAGGGCCTTGAGCGAGCGTCGGGAGTCCTCCATGAGGGCTGCGATCAGCAGTTGGTCAATGTCGTCAGTCATACAACCCCCGATTAGGCAAATGCTGGAATCTGCCTTGATAAAAAAGGTGAACTGGCAGTTTAGCCTGCATTTGACGCTGGAGCAGCACGACGCTGGATTGGCATACTTTGGGCTCATATCGAGGAGCCTGATCATGGATACAACACTGCGCCGTGGTTCGCTGGAAATGACCGCCGCCATGCTTATTTCCGGGACCATCGGATGGTTCGTGCTGGTTTCGGGCCAGCCCGTGCTGGACGTGGTGTTCTGGCGCTGTGTGTTCGGCGCTGCAACCTTGCTGCTGATTTGCGCAGTGTTCGGCTTTCTGCGCCCGGGCATTCTGACCCGCACCACGTTCCTGCTGGCGGTTCTCAGCGGGGTCGCGATTGTCGGTAACTGGGTGTTGTTATTTGCCTCTTATTCCCGGGCCTCGATTGCCATTGGCACGGCGGTCTACAACGTGCAACCGTTCATGCTGGTTGGGCTGGCGGCGCTGTTTCTAGGCGAGAAAATCACTGCGCAAAAGCTGTTCTGGCTTGGGGTTTCATTTCTCGGGATGCTGGCGATCGTCAGTGCCCATGGCGAGCAGGGTGCAGGAGGCGGTGAATACTTGCTGGGGATTGCACTGGCCTTGGGCGCTGCGCTGCTTTATGCCTTTGCCGCGCTGATCATCAAACGCCTGACCGGCACACCGCCGCATTTGATCGCGTTGATTCAGGTCTGCACCGGCGTGCTGTTGCTTGCGCCCTGGGCGAATTTTTCTGCGTTGCCGCAACAACCCGGTGCCTGGGCCAGTTTGCTGACACTGGGCATTGTGCACACCGGCGTGATGTATGTGCTGCTGTACGGCGCGATTCAGAAACTGCCGACGGCACTGACCGGTGCACTGTCGTTTATCTACCCGATTGCGGCGATTTTCGTTGACTGGTTCGCCTTCGGCCATCGCCTCGAACTGCTGCAGTGGATCGGTGTGGTCGCGATTCTGCTGGCCGCTGCCGGTATGCAACAAGGTTGGGGCAACGGCGTTCGTAAAGTCGCGACGCAGTGATCGACGTTCAGATTTTCCAACGGGGCGCAGTCTTTACCAAGCGCTGGCGCATGTCATTCAGGTTGGCGGTCAGTTGTCGGGTCAGTAGTCGGTAACCGTCCAGCGCGCTGTAGACCGGGGTGCCCATGGAGGTCTGCGGTGCGGCTTCATCGGTCTCACTCTCCAGGCGTTGTGTCGTACCGGATTGCAGCGCTCGGGCCATGCCAATCAGTAACACGCGAACCTGCCGGTGCTCGGCTTTCAGCGCCAGTTGCATTTGTGCCATGGCCTGTTCGTCGCTTGCTTCGGGGCGGGTGTTGGCGAGGATTTCCAGAGTGCTGATGCACATCCGCAGGTTGCGCTGTAGCGCGTCGAGTTCGGTCATGGATATTCGCACTTCCTTGGACACTGAAGGCATCAGCGAGCGCAGTTGCACCATCATCCCATTGAGACGGCTGAGCATCTTCAGGTAGTGGTCATCGGTGACCGATTGGCCGCTGATGATCCGGCTGTAAATGCTCGCGCAGTCGCGCAAGGCACTGGCGAGTTTGTAGCGCCAGGAGTAGACCGCGTACAGCGGCAGTGCAAAGGAAAAGGCCAGGGCCAGGACGATACCGATGAGGATATCGACTGTGCGCCAGAGCCCGTCAGTTACCGGGTTGTCGCCGTGTCCGGCGACGATGAATACAGTGATGGCTGACAACAGCGCGGTGTAGCCACCCTTGCCAATCGCGTGATAAGAGAAAAAGCCGCAGACCACCGACATGCCGAAGTAAGTCAGCCACGGCATGCCGAGCCAGGCCTGCTGCGCCACCAGCAGCAAACCCACGCCAGCACCGATCAGCGTGCCATACGCGCGCTCGGCAGCTTTTTTGCCGATATTGCCGTGGTGCTGCAAACCACCGATCACCACCAACATGGTCACCGACGCCCATTCACCATGGGGCAGGTGGATCCCGGTGGTCAGCACAATGGTCGCCAACAGCCCCAGCGAAACCCGAACGGCGTGGATCAGTTTGGCGTTGCGATAGCGCCGGTACGGGTCCAGAAGCGGACGCAGCAACCGGCGCAGCAACGCTGGCAATCGGGATGATCGAAGGGCTGTCATCGGGTTCGCAGGGTGTCCTCGGTGTGCGTTCTAGAAAATATAGTCGGTGGTCAGGAAACTCGACTCCCGTCCGCGGATGATGTCGCTGATCAGTTCCTTGTTGCTCTCCTGGAACTTGGTCGCCACCAGCGTGCGGATCGAGAAAGTCCGCAACGCGTCGTGCACCGACAGCGTTCCTTCGGCCGAGTTCTTGCGCCCGTTGAACGGGAAGGTGTCCGGGCCGCGCTGGCACTGGGCGTTGATGTTGATCCGCCCGACCTGATTGGCAAAGATATCCACCAGCCGTCCAACCTCGGCGGGGTTGGTGCCGAACAGGCTCAGCTGCTGGCCAAAGTCCGACTCGAGGACGTAGTCGATCACCGTGTCCAGGTCACGATAAGGGACGATCGGCACCACCGGGCCGAACTGCTCTTCATGATAGACGCGCATGTCGGTGGTCACCGGGTACAGCACCGCAGGATAGAAGAACGAACCGCGTGCCTGGCCGCCATTGTCGTTCACCACCTTGGCGCCTTTTCTCACGGCATCGTCCACCAGCCCATGCAGGTAATCGACCTTGCCCGACTCTGGCAGTGGCGTCAGAGACACACCGCTTTCCCACGGCATGCCGGGTTTGAGAGAGGCCAGCTTGTGGTTGAATTTCTCGATGAAACGGTCGACCACCTGCTCGTGAACGAAGAGGATTTTCAGCGCAGTGCAGCGCTGGCCATTGAACGATAGCGAGCCGGTGACGGCTTCGTTGACCGCATTGTCCAGATCCACCTCGGGCAGCACGATGCCGGGGTTCTTCGCATCCAGCCCTAACGCTGCGCGCAAGCGGTGTGGTTTCGGGTGAAGTTTCTTCAGGTCGCTGGCGGCCTTGTTGGTGCCGATGAAGGCAAAGATGTCGATCTTGCCGCTGGCCATCAGCGCGCTGACGGTCTCGCGGCCGCTGCCGTAGATCACGTTGATCACCCCGGCCGGGAAGCTGTCGCGAAACGCTTCCAGCAACGGACGAATCAGCAGGACACCGAGCTTGGCCGGTTTGAACACCACGGTGTTGCCCATGATCAGCGCCGGAATCAGCGTGGTGAAGGTCTCGTTCAGCGGGTAGTTGTAAGGCCCCATGCACAGGGCGACGCCGAGTGGCACGCGGCGGATCTGGCCGAGTGTGTCCTGTTCCAGTTCAAATCGGCTGGAGCGACGGTCGAGTTCCTTGAGGGCGTTGATGGTGTCGACGATGTAATCGCAGGTGCGGTCGAACTCTTTTTCCGAGTCCTTGAGGTTCTTGCCGATCTCCCACATCAGCAGCTTGACCACCGCCTCGCGCTGTTCGCGCATGCGGGCGAGGAACACTTCGACATGCTGAATCCGCTCGGCCACCCGCATCGTTGGCCAGTTGCCCTGACCACGATCATAGGCACGGACGGCGGCGTCGAGAGCGGTCAGCGCGGTGTCGGCGTCGAGCAGTGGCGTGCTGCCGAGAATGACTTGCTCATCGCCATTTTCGCCGGTCAGGTAGACCGGGCTGCGGACGATGGCCAGAGGGCCGTTCCAGATTTTCAGGACGCCATCGACAAGGTATTCGCGTTGCTCGGTCTGCCCGTCGAGACGGTATTGCTCCGGGATGTCGCGGGCGCTCGGGAACAGGTTGCCAAGGATGTTTTCTGTGCTCATGTCGCTACCCCGTCTGGATTGGGTGATGCGGATAAGGTTTTATCGCCAGACACTGCCATGAGGTCAAGACCTGTCAGCCGTGTCTTTTTCATGGATGATGGCCAGTGGCTACAAATCATCCTTGTTGCTGCCTTGGGCTCGGCGTAGGATGCGCGCCCTCATCAGCATAGCTGAATCGTTTTACCAGATTGCAACATGGATTGTTATGACTCATTCCCCCCGTTTGTTCACACCGCTATTGATTCTCACACTAGCGATGACCCCGGCTGTGGCCGACGCAAGTCCCGCGCGTGCCGATTTACTGAGCGTTTACCAGCAGGCCGTCGAGCACGATGCTCAGCTGTCAGCGGCACGGCATGATTACCAGGCTCGACGCGAAAGTGTCCCGCAAGCCCGCGCCGGATTACTGCCCACGCTAAATGCGGGAAGTACAGTGGAGTCTGTCCGGCTGCAACGCGATGAACCGGGCCTGACACGTACCCGCAGCACATCGGTGTTTCAGGCCAATCTGAATCAACCACTGTTTCGTGCCGATCGCTGGTTTCAACTCGAGGCCGCCCAGGCCAGTACAGCGCAGGCTGAACTTGAGCTGGGCGCGAAAGAGCAGGGGCTGGTTTTGACGGCGGCTCAGACCTACTTCGAAACCTTGCGTGCATTGGATCTGTTGGCCGCCTCCAAAGCCGAGGAAGCAGCGCTCAAGCGTCAACAGCAACAGGCTCAGGCGCGCCTGGAGAATGGCGCATCGAGCATTACCGACGTGCTCGATGCCCAGGCCGCTTATGACAATGCCGGGGCCAATCGAAAACTGGCTGAACGCAAGGTCGATGATGCCTTTGAAGCACTGTCTCGATTGACGCGCCAGGAGTATTCGGCGATCGAAGGGATTCAGCATCAGCTGCCCGTGGAGTTGCCGACACCCAACGATGCCAATACGTGGGTGAGTCAGGCAGTACGTCAGAACCTTGCGTTGCAGGCCAGCAGTTACGCGGTGATTGCCGCCGAGCAAACCAATCGCCAACGCAAGGCTGGCTATGCACCGACTGTTGATGCGGTGGCGTCCTGGCGCAAGGGTGACAACGACAGTTTCGGCTATAGCAACCCGACCGATTTCGGGCGCAATGGCTACCGGGGCGATGTCACCCAAGGCAGCATCGGACTGGAGCTGAACGTTCCGTTGTTCACCGGCGGCCTGACCCGCTCGCAAGTGCGCGAAGCGACAGAGCGCCTGGCCCAGAGCGAGGATGAGCGCGAAGACCGGCGTCGTGAAGTGGTGCAAAACACCCGAAACTTCTATCGCGCCGTCCATTCCGATATCGAGCAGGTGATTTCCCGACGTCAGACGATTCTCTCCAGCCAGGCCTCGGTCCAGGCCAATCAGGTCGGCCGTGATCTGGGCTCGCGCAATACCGCTGACGTGCTTAATGCCCAGCGCCAGTTGTACAGCGCCGTGCGCGAATACAACAACGCCCGTTACGACTACATCATCGATACGTTGAAGCTCAAGCAGACGGCGGGGACGTTGAGTCCAACCGACCTGAGCGACCTGGCGATGTACCTGACCAAGGACTACGACGCGGATCGGGATTTCCTGCCACCACAGGAGCGCAAGGCGCTCTGATCATCATTTCATACGACTGAGTGAAATAAATCTCATGAAATGATGGCATATTGATGTCTAATGTTTCAGAATTGTTACAACCTGTTGAAAGGTTTACGAATTTATTGCCGCACTGCGGCGCGCATGGAAGCTTATGAGTGATCAAGGAAGGGGCGCCGAGTCGCCCGCGCCAGATACCGGTCTCGTGTGTCTGGTCATGCTGGCCCGTTTTCATACGGTGGCAGCGTCCGCCGAACAACTGGCCCACGAATTCGCTCCGGCGAACCAGTTGTTCACCCAGCGCGAACTGCTGCTTGCTGCACGCAAGCTGGGGCTCAAAGCCAAATCGGTCAACACCACCATCGCGCGTCTGGACCGTACGCCCTTACCGGCGATTGCGGCCAACGGTGATGGAACATTCTTCATCATTGCCAAGCTGGACCAAGGCAAAGCACTGATCCAGGACCCGCGCTCGGATCGCCCCGAAGTCATCACCTTTGAGGCGTTGGCAGCGTGCTGGACCGGCGAGCTGGTGCTGGTGCGTTCCGAAGCAGGGCTGCCTGGCGAAACCTCGCGTTTCGATTTCACCTGGTTTATTCCCGCCATCGTCAAGTACCGCAAACTGTTGGGCGAAGTGTTGCTGGTGTCATTCGCCCTGCAATTGTTCGCCCTCGTGACACCGCTGTTTTTCCAGGTGGTCATGGACAAAGTGCTGGTGCATCACGGGTTGACCACGCTTGATGTCATCGCCGCCGGGTTGTTGGGCATCATGCTGTTCGAGTCCGCGTTGAGCGGTTTGCGCAGCTATGTGTTCGCGCATACCGCGAGCCGTATCGACGTGGAGTTGGGCTCGCGGTTATTCCGGCATTTGATCAACCTGCCGCTGGCGTATTTTCAGGCGCGACGGGTCGGTGATTCGGTGGCCCGGGTGCGTGAACTGGAGAACATCCGCAGCTTCCTGACCGGCAACGCGATTACCTTGCTGCTGGATGTGCTGTTCTCCCTGGTGTTCATTCTGGTGATGTTTTACTACAGCGGTTGGTTGACCCTGATCGTCCTGCTGTCGTTGCCTTTGTATGTGCTGGTCTCGGTGTTTGTCACACCAGTGCTGCGTGCCAGGTTGCAGGACAGTTTTACCCGTGGCGCGGAAAACCAGGCGTTTCTGGTGGAAACCGTGAACGGCATCGACACCGTGAAATCCATGGCCGTCGAGCCTCAGGCGATTCGCAAGTGGGACAACCAGATGGCGGCTTACGTCGCTGCCGGTTTCAAGACCCAGACCTTGTCCACGCTCGCCAATGAGAGCGTGTCGCTGATCGGCAAACTGGTCACCGTGGCGACCCTCTGGCTGGGGGCTCGACTGGTGATCGACGGTCAGCTGTCGGTGGGCGAACTGATCGCGTTCAACATGCTTGCCGGACGTGTCAGCGGCCCGATCATGCGCCTGGCGCAGCTGTGGACCAGCTTCCAGCAAACCGGTGTTTCGGTGCAGCGTCTGGGCGATATCCTCAACACCCGTACCGAACTGTCCCAGGCCACCCGCAGCGCGTTGCCGCCGCTCAAGGGACAGATCGAGTTCGACCAGGTGCATTTTCGTTATCGTGCCGATGGCTCCGAAGTCCTGCGCGGGATCAGTCTGCAGATCGCGGCCGGTGAGGTGATAGGCGTGGTGGGGCGTTCCGGCTCCGGTAAAAGCACCCTGACGCGTCTGCTCCAGCGCTTGTATGTGCCGGAGCGTGGCCGAGTGCTGGTCGATGGCATGGACCTGGCGCTGGCCGATGTTTCATCGCTGCGCCGGCAAATCGGCGTGGTATTGCAGGACAACATGCTGTTCAACCGCAGTATCCGCGAAAACATCGCCTTGACCGATCCGGGCGCGCCGCTCGAAGCGGTCATGCATGCCGCCAGCATGGCCGGGGCCCATGAGTTCATTCTGGAACTCCCCGAGGGCTACGACACCATGGTGGGTGAGCACGGCACTTCACTTTCCGGTGGTCAGCGGCAACGGATCGCCATCGCTCGCGCGTTGATCGGCAACCCGCGGATTCTGATCTTCGATGAGGCTACCAGCGCGCTGGACTATGAGTCCGAGCGGATCATCCAGCAGAACATGCAAAGCATCTGCGCCGGTCGCACGGTCATCATCATCGCGCACCGACTGTCCGCAGTGCGCGACGCCAATCGCATTCTGGTGGTCGACCGCGGGCAAATCGTCGAGCAGGGCAGCCACGCTGAATTGCTGACGCATCAGGCGGGTCACTACTCGCGTCTGCACCGCATGCAGCAGGGCTGAACAGCCCCTCAATCGCCTGTCACTGATGTGTCGATCGCGCCTTGCATCAGGCGCGGCGGCATTCACTGTATTCCGGATTCAAGGACCGATTTCCCATGAGCGCACCCCCTTCGTTATTGCAGCGCTATCGTCATGCCTGGAGACAATCCTGGCGCCAGCGCAAAAACATGGACAGCCCGCGTCGGCTATCCCATGAGGCACAGTTTCTGCCGGCGGCGCTGGAGTTGCAGGACACGCCGGTGCATCCGGCGCCGAGAATTTTTCTCTGGAGCATCATGGGCTTTGCCGTGCTGGCGCTGCTCTGGGCCTGCGTCGGCAAGATCGAAGTGGTCGCCGTGGCGCCGGGCAAGATCGTGCCGAACGGTAAGACCAAGCTGATTCAATCCAGCGAAACCGCAGTGGTCAGGGCGATCCACGTCAGTGACGGTCAGTCGGTAAAAGTCGGCGAGTTGCTGGTCGAGCTCGACCCGACCGCAGCGGACGCCGACGTCAGGCGCATTCAAAGTGATCTGCTGGGCGCACGAATCGACAGCGCCCGCAGTGCCGCGATGCTCGATGCGATCAACCAGCAACAGCCGCCGGCATCGCTGATCGGGGCGATTGCCAATGCCAACCCGGAACAAGTACTGAGCGCCCAGCGCTGGTTGCAAGGTCAGTATCAGGAATACCGCAGCAATCTGGAGTTGGTCGACGCCGAGATTCTTCAGCGCAGCGCCGAAATCCAGTCCGCGCAGGCGCAAGTGGCGAGCCTTCGCCAAACCGTGCCGATCGCCACGCAATTGGCCGAGGACTACCAGCGGCTGCTGGCGCAACAGTACGTGGCGCGTCATGAATACCTGGAAAAGGAACAGGCCCGACTCGACCTGCAACGTCAGTTGAGCGTGCAACAAGCCAGCGTCCTGCAATCCACCGCCGCCCAGGGCGAGGCACGGCGCAGGCGTGAGGGCGTCGTCGCGCAGAATCGCCGTGCCATGCTTGACCTGCAACAGGAGGCCAACCAAAAAGCCGCAAGCCTGGTTCAGGAACTGGCCAAGGCCCGCTATCAGGAAACCCTGACCAGCCTCAAAGCCCCGGTGGACGGCACCGTCCAGCAATTGGCCATCCACACCGTCGGTGGTGTGGTCACTCCAGCCCAGCCGTTGATGGTCATCGTCCCGGCGGATCAGCCAGTCGAAGTGGAAGCGATGCTGGAAAACAAGGACGTCGGCTTCGTCCGCGCCGGCCAACCGGTCACGGTCAAGGTCGAAACCTTCACCTTCACCAAATACGGCACCGTCGACGGCGAAGTGCTCAGCGTCTCGAACGACGCCATCGACGATGAAAAACGCGGGTTGATCTACAGCAGTCGTATTCGTCTCAACACCGATCACTTGATAGTCAATGGACAACGAGTGGCACTGTCGCCGGGGATGTCGGTAACGGCGGAGGTGAAGACCGATCAGCGTCGGGTGATCGAGTACTTCCTGAGTCCGCTGCAACAGCATGTGGATGAGAGTTTGAGAGAGCGGTAGTCAGGAGAACTTTCGTGGCGCGAAAAAAGAAGGAGGGAGCGTTGGCCGATTTTAAGGGTTTGTTATTAAAAGCGTGTATTTGTGCTTGGCAACTGCTTCGGGTTCTTGTTGCGATTATCCTGCTGGTAGGGCTTTGTTTTTGCGTTTTCCTTGTGGCGGTTTCACCGAGAGGTTTATGGGGTGTGAGCTAGAGTGGGTAGATTTATTTTTTTAGGATCAGAGTTCGGAAAATAAATCTGTCCACTTTGTTGTTTTTCTTTGAGCGGGGGCGGCGTGGGTAAAGTATCAAGTGGGCCCTTGTATTGGCTCGGTGTTGTAGTGGCTTTGTTTTCGTTTCTGTATTGCTTGATTCCAGAGTCGAAAGATAACCCATACATGAAGATTTGTTCGCCGCAAGATGGCGGTGGTTTCGCGGGTTGTGAGTTTTCAGGTGACAAGAAGTCAGGCCCTGTATTTCGGTTTCATTTGCCTCCTGAAGAATGTCGGTTGGTTGATTACGCTGGTGGTGATGTTCTCACTGTTTCCATTGATTATCCCAGCATGAAAGTCGTAAAGCCGAGAATAGACAAGTCCGTCATCACGATTCGAATGTTCCCGGTTTTACGTTCCTCTTTTTGGGAGGGCGCATTTTTAGAAGGGGTGGAACCTTCGAAGACAGTTGAGAGTGTTAAGTTTTACGACTATGGAGGGCTTGCTACTCGAACATTTGATGGAGGTGAAGGCGAGACTGTATTTGCCACTGATCATGAACGCTATTGGCTGGCTAAGCGTTTATTCAAAGATCTACGGGTGTCTTATTAGTATGCGCGCACGTTTGAAGATGTAAGGTTGATGGATAGGTTTGTGGTGAGCTTTCTTAAGCAGGCAGTAGTTAATTAATGGGTTATGGATGAGAGTCGTTAATTTCCGCTAAACCGCTAATGGGTGTCCCCTTTGATGGTCCCTTTGATGTTGCAAAGGAGGAGCGTGCGAGTGATGCTTTTAGAGAGGTTTGTGTCGGTGGGAATGAGAAGGATGGGGTTAGTTATGCATAAAGTGATAAGTGTCCTACGTAACGGGATTTTAGGTGTTGTGTGTTTTTTGCTGGCAGCCTGTTCAGCACCTGTATCAATAGTAAAACCCTTGGATGTCTCCCAGGCTAACCAGTTCGCCAATGCACAGTTTGTAGTCAATAAAACCGGCGATTACAGATTCGCTTTGTTATTTGCGAAGGGGCATGGCTTGGCTGCAATAAATAAGCAAATTGAAGTATGGGGTGATCTTGATCATGAGGGGGTAGCTATTCCCATACACCTTCGGATCTTGAAAGATGAGCAGGTGTTCTTTGATGAAGAAATAGTAACAGCAGGTGTGCAGTGGGGGCAGGGGATTGAGTATGAGGGGCGGTATATTAATGCAGCAGTTCGGTTGATTGAGACTGTAAAGCTGGTGCCGGGAAGTTACGTTGTTGAAGTGGGTACTCTTGACTGTCGGGAAGCATTTCGGGGGGTTGAGGGGTTTGTGCAATTTACTTATTACAATCCAAAGCATTGAAGCAGTCTTAGGTTGGTAAAGGAGCGTTAAAGTGGAAAAGAAGTACAGTGTTACTTATAAGGTTGCCAGGGCGGGAGCAGAATACGAATATCAACAAGATAAAGGTGATCACAAAGCGGGCGATACTCACTCGTCGTCGGGTGGGCATATGTGGTATTCCTTGAGTGATGGTGCAGGCTATAAGCAAAGTTACGGTTTTGAATCCGTCCACGACCAGATGCGTGGTGAAGGACAGGTGGGTAGTTTTGATGACGCAGGGTACAAGCAAACAGCATACGAAGTAAGTGTGGTGTTGACCGAAGATCAGTTTAATAAATTAAAGAATTTTTCTCAGGATCCTGCGTCGGGTGGATTTGATAACACGCGTTATAGATTGCTCACCAATAGCTGTGTGGATTTTGTCTATGCCTCTCTAAAATCAATTGGGTATAACGGCAAAGGATTCGAAGGTGCTCTTTTTCCGGCGGATAACATAAATCCAGTCAACAACCTTCTGCATACTTATGGTGCTCAAATTATTCGTGACGACCTGACGCGGCACGGTGAATATTATGAAGCGAAAGATGGTCAGCAATGTTTGTGGCTTGGCGCGGGTGACGTCTATGCTGTCCCTCAGACATCCAACCTGATCAACATCGACATCAATCCTTCCCCCCAACCCCAACAACACATCCAGGGCGAAAGCAAAGCCCAGCAAGACGTCGCCAACGGCTTCATTCAAAACGCCGCGACGCACAATATCTTCGCCCTTGGCGGGATTCTCAACAAAACCGATTTCACCTCCACCCAAATGGCCAGCCTCGCCTCGGGCGGTATTCGCCCCGGTGAAATGCAGCTCGATCCCAATGCTCGGCCCAACACCTATCTGTCGAGTTTCTACCAGGCTCCGAACAGCAGCAAACCGGATTTCAGCCTGCGCAATGCCGTGACCCTGAACGGTTTGTCGGCCATGTCCACGTTCAACACTTACGTTGACCCGCTGTTGCTGGATTTGACCGGTAATGGCGTGCGCATGACCGATATCCGCGACGGTGTGCTGTTCGATACCGACCACAGTGGCACGCTCAAGCGCAGCGGCTGGGCGGATCGCAGTACCGGGATGCTGGTGATCGACGATGGCAGTGGTCAGATCAAGGACGTCAGCCAGATGTTCTCCGAGTATTACGGCGGCAAGGCCGGCGTCAACGGCGCGGCGGGCGAGACGAAGTTCAAGGACGGTTTCGCGGCGTTGGCCAGCGAGGACGCGAACAAGGACGGCGTGATCGATCAGAAAGACCCGATCTGGAGCAAGTTGCGGGTCTGGGTCGATGGCACCCACGATGCCAAGGTCGATGCGGGCGAACTCAAGACATTGGCCGAGCTGGGCATTACCCAGATCAACGTCCGCGCCGCTTCCAGCAATGCTGAAATCCGTGATGGCAACAAGGTGCTCGCCACCGGTTCGTTCACCATCAATGGCAAGAATCAGGAAGCGCTGGCGGTCGATTTCCTTGGCGATCCGGTCAGCAACACTGTGAGTACGCAGGGCGCCGGCACACGAGTGACCTCCACCACCAATGGCATCACCACAACCGCGTATGCCAGTCAGAGCACCACGGGTGAAACCCTGGATGCGGCGCAACTGGGCGTGAACAATCTGTACGGTGGCAGCGGCGACGACACCTTGATCGCCGCACCAGCCGGCGGTTGGCTGGTGGGCGGTGCCGGCAGCAACACCTATGTCGGCGGGGCAGGCGATGACGTCTTTGTCATCAGCGCTTCGGACAATCCGGTCAATATTCACGGCAATGGCGGTCACGACACGGCGATCATCGTCGGTGACAAAGGCGTGGTGTTGAACATGGCCCACGCCGGTTTGACCATCGCCGAGGGTGGCAGTGGCAACGACACGATCATGAGCGGTGGCACCGGCAGCGCCTTCATCAAGGGCGGCTCGGGCAATTCGACCCTGGTCGGCGGCGCGGGCAACGACGTACTGGTCGGCGGCACCGGCCACAACACTATCATTGGCGGCAGTGGCAAAGCGGTGATCTACGCCGGGCCGCAGGGCGACACCATTTACGCCTCCGAAGCCGGCAGCATCATTCACGCCGGTGGCGGCGCCGATAAAATCTACGGCGGCGCTGGTAACGATGTGATCGAAGTCGGCCACGGCAATGCAACCATCGATGGCGACGGCGGGATCAACCTGGTCACGCTGCACGGCAACCATGGCGATTACCGCATCACCCGCACCGACAGCGGTTATGAAGTGGCCGACAAGGTCGCCGGACGTGACGGCACGGTGACGCTGAAAAACATCCAGAAGCTCAACTTCTCGGACATTTCTGCCGTCGACCTGCAAACCCCCAACGCCATGCCGGTGGCGGATGTGCTGACCCATGACAAGGACGGCAAGGTCTTCGATCGTACGCAGACTCACCTGATTTCCGCAGAGAGCCTGTTGGCCAACGATCAACACCTCAACAGCCAGGGCGCGTTGCGTATCGCCAATGTCGGCGACGCGGTAGGCGGTACGGTCAGCCTCACGGCCCAAGGCGATGTGCTGTTCAACCCGGACGCGCATTACACCGGCCTGATCAGCTTCAAGTACGGCGTGGCCGATGCGGCCGGCAACCTGTCGGCATCGGTGGTGGATCTGGGCAGTGGGCAGACCGCGCCGATGCGTGCCGGTGTCACCTTGCTGACCCCGGAAGTGCCGCTTGATCCACTGGCGGCTCAGGAATGGTACTTGAGCGACACCAACGTGCTGCCGGTCTGGAAGGACTACACCGGCAAGGGCGTGCGCATCGGTCAATTCGAGCCGGGTGGCCAGTTCGCCACGGCACCTGAAATCTTTGATATCGCCCACCCGGATCTGGCGCCGAACGTCGACAAAGCCTGGTTGCAGACTCAACAGGCGGGCGGCACGTTGCCAGGGCTGGTGTCCAACCACGCGACGATGGTCGCAGGTGTCATGGTCGCGGCCAAGAATGGCGCAGGTGGCGTAGGTGTGGCCTACGACGCAACGTTGGGCGGTTATTACCTGGCCAACAGCGGCGCCGATCTGGCCGGGTTGGGGCATATGGTCAGTTTTGATATTGCCAACAACAGCTGGGGATTCTCGAACGATTTCGCCCTGAGCAATTTGCAGAACGGCCAGATCAACACTGCCGCTGCGCTGACCATGAATGCACAGTATGCGGCGAGCAACGGGCGTGGCGGTTTGGGCACCATTATTGTGGCGGCGGGCGGCAACAGCCGAGCGACTGGCGGCAATGCCCAGGGTTCGCTGACCAACAACAACCGCTTCTCGGTCGAAGTCGGTGCAATCAACGCTCAGGGCGATTTGTCGACCTTGCAGATCGGCTCTTCACCGTTCTCCAATCCCGGTGCAAGCCTGTTGGTTTCGGCACCGGGCAGCAACGTGGTGTCCACCAGCCATATGCTGGAAACCGAGCGCGGTTCCACCTTCGGCAACGACTACACCAGCATGCAGGGCACCAGTTTTGCTGCGCCGATCGTCTCCGGCATTGTCGCGCTGATGCTGCAGGCCAACCCGAACCTCGGTTATCGGGATGTGCAGCAGATCCTGGCGTTGTCGGCGCGCAAGATCAACGACTCGTCCACCCAGTGGAGTGACAACGGCGCCCACGGCTGGAACGGCGGGGGCATGCACACCAGCAACGATTACGGTTTTGGTGAAGTCGATGCGCGGGCCGCCGTTCGCTTGTCCGAAGCGTGGATGACTCAAAGCACCGGCGCCAACGAGTACGTCTACAGCGCCTCGAGCGGTGCGCTTGGAAAACCATTGGCGGCGGGAGCGACGCTGACTTCGTCCATCGCCATGAATGCCGGTTTGAACGTCGAACACGTCGAGATAGACTTCGATGCCCAGGTGAGTCGTCTTGGCGATCTGACGCTCAAACTGATTTCCCCCGATGGTACTCAGAGCGTACTGCTCAACCGTCAGGGCAAGGTCCCGGACGGCATGCCGGGCGCGAGTGCGAGCGATGTCGGCAGCACGCAGTCCGGGGCGTTCAAATACACCTTCATGTCGACCCATGATTTCGGCGAACGCTCGGCTGGCAACTGGACGTTGCAGGTGACGGATTCGGCCTCCGGTCTGCCGGTCACGCTCAACAGCTGGTCGCTGCGTTTGTACGGCAGCAAGGCCAGCCCGGACGACACCTATTTCTATACCGACGAATACATCAAGTCGGTAGCCGCGAACGCCAATCGTGGGGTGCTCGATGATGCGGTCAATGGTGTAGCGGGCGGGCGCAATACCCTCAATGCCGCAGCTGTCTCGGGGGATACCTCGGTCAATCTGCTGACCGGTGTCGCCAGCATCGGCGGCGCGGCGTTGACGGTGAAAAATCCATCGAGCATTCAGAACATCGTCGCTGGCGATGGTAACGACACGCTGATAGCCGGTGCGGCGGATGCCTTGCTCGATGGCGGGCGTGGCAATAACAGCCTGGTCGGTGGCGCGGGCAAGGACTTCTTTGTGGTCCATCGACGCGATGCAGGCACCGATACCATCAGTAACTTCGAGGCCGCTCGTGGCGAAATCGTTGATCTGGTGGGTTTCGCCGGCAAGAAATTCGCGGACCTGGTGCTGACGCAGCAGGGTGCGGACGTCAAGGTCGATCTGGGCAAAGGCCAGAGCCTGGTGCTGAAAAACCAGGCGCTCGCCAGCATCGGTGCCGGGCACTTCAAGTTCCAGGACACCTTTGTCGCCCCGACGGCTTACGTCAACAGCGATGCTCAAGCGGTCAAGCCGCAAGAAGGCCTGGGCACCGTGGTGCTGAAGGGCGGCAGCAATGGCGTCCAGCTCAACGGCTCGGTGTTCTCTCTGAGCGGCACGGTCTACAGCCATGACAGTGCGACCTCGGATGTGTTCGTGGTGGCGGCCCAGCCTGGCGCGAAGGACTACAACAACGCGCTGCGCGGGTTCCGTCATGGCATCGATAAAATCGACCTGCGTCAGACCGGGATTACCGACTTCAGCCAATTGACCGTCGAGCACAAGAACCGCGGCACCATCAATGGCCTGACACAGATCCATGGTGTATTCGTGGCGCTCACCGGCGCCAACGGTCCGGGTTCGAACACCAATCTGGTGTACCTGGATGCACTGGATGTTGCACAGATCAGCGCCTCGGACTTCCTCTTCGCCGAGCATGCGCCGGATGTGGTGCCGACGGTCGGGCCGGTGGTGACGCCGGTAACCGAACACCCGACGGTCACCGTACCGGGTACGTTGACGCCGATTGTCGAGCGCCCTGGCGTTGACAAGCCTTCCGTGGTCGGGCCGCTTCTGCCCGTCGATCTGCATCCGACCCCGAGCGTCCCGACGATTGACCCGGTATTGCGACCTTCCGTCACGATCCCGGACTTCAAGTTGCCGGAGACCAAGACGATCGAGCAGATCCTGGCAGAGCGGGGTGTCAACCTGAACCCGAAAGTGCCGGAGCACAAAACCGTCGAGCAGATCCTTGCCGAGCGTGATGCGAATCGCGGTGCGACGACT
The DNA here is from genome assembly GCF_056397005.1 of Pseudomonas sp. 05N431. Classification (NCBI taxonomy): domain Bacteria; kingdom Pseudomonadati; phylum Pseudomonadota; class Gammaproteobacteria; order Pseudomonadales; family Pseudomonadaceae; genus Pseudomonas; species Pseudomonas sp. 05N431. The sequence goes on along the minus strand of NZ_JBFTMN010000014.1, from coordinate 91,882 downwards.
GTCCCTGAACGCAAAACCATTGAGCAGATTCTTGCCGAGCGCGGTGTCGGTTCGCTGGAACCGTCGAAGTTGCCGGACATCGGTCCGGTCGGGCGTGAGGTGGGCGGGCATACCCCGATTGATATTCCGAGCCCGCGGCCGATTGTCATTCCGGATATTCCTGTCATCGATATTGCTCACCGAGATCTTGATATCCCGAGCCGCCCGCGGGTTACCGTTCCTGATGTCACGGTTTCGCCAGACCCGCGGCTCAAGTTTGATGATGTGCCTGCGGTGTCGGTTGACGACTCGGACTTCTCGTATGTTTCTTACCGTGACAGAACCCGGGTGCGTCCAACGCCCACGACAGTGGATCCGGTGACAGTGACGGCGGGTGACAGGATCAGTCCGCCGGTATTCCCGGCAGTGGACCCTGCACCTGTGGCTACTGACCCTAACACCATGACGGTCAAGGGGTTCTTTGCCAATGTCACCCTGGGGGATGAGAGCAAGACCATCAACGTCGAGGCGTCGAGTGCCAAAGTGGTTGCCGGCAACGGTGACAACAAGGTGAATGTGACGGGCCGTTGGGGCGAGATCACGCTGGGTAATGGCAATAACGTCGTGACCGGTGATGTCGACAAACTCACGGTTGGCCACGGCAACAACACCATTACCGACTCCGGGTCTTTCTCCACGGTAAAACTGGGGGATGGCAATAATAAGGTGGTGGTCAGCGGCAACATGCCGACGGTTGAACTCGGGCACGGGGTCAATGACATCGAGTTCAGCAGCGCGAGTGGCGATCTGGTGTTCGGCAAGGATATCAACCCCGATCATCTGTGGTTCCAGCACAAAGGCCAGGACCTGCAGATCTCGGTCATCGGCAGCAAGCAGGAGGTTACGCTGCATAACTGGTATGCCAGTACCCCTGAGCGTCCACGAGACATCATGGCCGGCGACCGTCATCGGTTGATGAGCAATAATGTCGAGCACCTGGTCCAGGCCATGGCGGCGTTCGCGCCGGCGGCACCGGCGACCATGACCTTCGGTGCTGCCGAGCAGCAGGTGTTGCAGCCTGTGCTGGCGGCCAACTGGATGTAAATAACGTCGCGTTACCCTGGTAACACGGCCCGTGATATTCATCGCGGGCCTTCGACCGTCTCGTTCGAGACGGTCATCGCCTCAACTGAGTCCCGAACATCACCCAATCCTCGTAGCAGCTGCCGAAGGCTGCGTTCGGCTGCGTAGCAGTCGCAAACCCGGTATGCACGCTCATCCTGACGCACCGCAGTGCTTGATTTCACGACTGCTTCGCAGCCGAACGCAGCCTGCGGCAGCTGCTACAGGAATTGTGGCGGCGGCAATATGTGAACGACATCAGCACAGTTTCGTGTCTGCACCGCTCTTGTGCCTTTCAACACACACAAACTTCCGCGTGCCGGGTAAACTTCATGCCTTTCCAGAGGAGTTCTCATGAGTTACTACCAGCCGGGCATCCTTGCCACCCCCGTTCCGCCTCAGGCGCGTCATTTGTTTTTCGCTCTCGAATCCGCTGCGGCTTTGCCGGCTGCGCTCGAAAACCTGATGAAACTGGTGGACGGCAAGTCGGCGGTGGTCGGTTTTGGCAAGTCGCTGGTCAATGCACTGGATGCGAAAGTAGCAGGGCTGCGACCGTTCCCGGCGATGATCGGCGTTGGCGTCGATAACCCTTCGACCCAGCACGCGCTGTGGTGCTGGCTGCATGGTGAGGATCGCGGCGAGTTGCTTAATCGCAGCCGTGCCCTTGAAGTCGCGCTGGCTCCAGCGCTGCGCCTGGTGCAGATGAACGAAGCCTTCCGTCACATGAGTGGCCACGACCTGACGGGCTATGAAGACGGCACCGAGAACCCCCACGACGAAGCCGCCGTTGCCGCAGCGCTGGTGGCCGAGGGTGAGGACGGTCTGGTGGGTGGCAGCTTCGCCGCGATCCAGCAGTGGCAGCATGACTTGAACGGTTTTAATGCGATGCCATCCCATGAGCAGGACAACATCATTGGCCGTCGCAAGAGCGATAACGAAGAACTCGACGACGCGCCGATCTCCGCTCACGTCAAGCGCACCGCCCAGGAAAGCTTCACCCCCGAAGCCTTCATCGTGCGTCGCTCCATGCCATGGATCGAAGGCGATCGTGCCGGGCTGATGTTCCTGGCCTTCGGCCATTCCTTCAACGCCTTCGAAGCCCAACTGCGCCGCATGAGTGGTCTGGAAGACGGCGTCGTTGATGGTCTGTACCGCATGAGCCGGCCGATCACCGGTGGTTACTACTGGTGCCCGCCGCTCAAGGACGGTCAGCTGGATCTGCGCGCACTGAGCATCGGCTGAAGGCAGAGGCTGCGCGCACAGTTTTTTTACTGTGCCGCGGGCGCATAGACTTCGCGGCCGGCGAACCAGGTGCTCAGCACCCGAGTGTCATGCAGGGCTTTTTCGTCGACCTTGAACACATCGCGGTCGACGATAATGAAGTCCGCCTGCTTGCCGGGCTCAAGCGAACCGATCTGTTGTTCCAGGCCGATGGTGCGGGCGGCGTTGACGGTGTAGGCGTAGAACATGCTCTCGCGGTCGATGCCCTCGGCGGCGTTCAACACGCCTTTGGGCCCGACACGGGTGATGGCCTGGGCCATCGCGTTGAACGGGTTCGGCGATGACACCGGCCAGTCACTCGCACCGGCAATCGTTGCGCCTTGCTTGAGCAACGAGTGCGCCGGGTACTGATAGCGGAAGGCGAGTGCGCTGACGTACGGCTTGATCATGTCCAGGGTGTACTCGTCAGCCGAGGCCCAGAGCAACTGCATTGAGGCGATCACATTGAGTGGCTTGAAGCGCGCAAACTCCTTGGGGTTGACCAGTTGCAGGTGAGTGATGGAGTGGGTCACGCCGCTTTGTCGATCCTTGCGCGCCTGCTCGATCCCGTTCAACGACTCACGTACCGCGCGGTCGCCAATGGCGTGAATGTGCACCAACCAGCCGCGTTGGTCGGCAGCACTGACCAGCTCCCCGAAATGCGCCGGATCGATCAACAGCTCATCCTGTTTGTGTGAGTTGTTGTAGGGATCGATCAGCGCCGCGCTCTGCGCCGGAAATTCCAGTACGCCGTCGGCGAAAATCTTGATGCCGGGCAGGCTCAGGTTCGGGATGTCCTGGAACTGCTTGCGCACCGTGTCCAATGTGTCGAGGTCAGCCGGGCGGCTTCGCGGGTTGGCCACCAGCAGCGCGGCGACGTGCGCGCTCATGGCCCCGGTTTCAGACAGCGCCTTGTACACCGGCAGGACGCCGACGGTTTTCTCCGTGGGCTTGAGGGCGAACACCGGTTCCCCCGGCGCGGCGTTGGCGGCCGGGTCCATCCAGGCAGTGATGCCCAGACTGTTGTTGAACCGCAGCGCAGCCTGGGCTGCACGCAACAGGTCCGCCGGACTCGCTTTGGGCATAACCGAAGCGACCCGGTCCCAACCCGCGTCCACCAGAAAACCGTTGGGCGCGCCATTCGCCAGGCGGCCGATGGTATCGCGCTCGGCGGCGGGTAGGTTGTTGATCAGCGCGGCATCGATCCCGGCCCGCGTGAGCATCATATTGTTGGCCCAGGCGGTGTGGTGATCGCTGCCGATGAACACGATCGGTACCTGCGCCCATTCACCCTGATTGAAACGTTGGGCAAAGGCCTCGGCTTGCGCCCAGTAGGTCGAACTCATCCCGGCCACACTCAGCACATCGCCGTGTTTTGCCTTGCCATCGTCACGCCAGCCGCGCAGACGTTTTTCCAGTTCGTCGAGACTGACCTGTTCATCTTCCATGTTGGCCGAGGCCAGTTCGAGGCCGCCGAAGATCGCGTGTGAATGGCTGTCGATCAGGCCGGGCATCAGGGTTTTGCCCGCCAGATCGATGACCCGGGTCGAGGGCTCGATCAATGCCTTGATCTGTGCATCGCTGCCGACCTGCAACACTTTGCCGTCCTGCACGGCCAGGGCCTGGACCTTGGGTTGGGCGTGGTCGGCGGTGAAGATCTTGCCGTTGATCAATACCAGATCGGCGGCGGCCATGGCTTCCATCGAGGCAAAAGCCACGGCGCAGCTCAGGAGTGTCGGGATAACTCTATTCATGCGGGATGCCTTGTTTTTATTCGTCTGGCAGCGAGACTAGTGGCTTGGCACGCTGGGCAGAACACCTGAAACCAGCAAAACCCTTTTGCCTGAATGGAAAAAACCATGGACACGCTCAGTGCCTTGAAAATGTTTGTCGCGACCGCAGAGCACGGCAGCTTCAGCCGTGCCGCGCAGCAACTGGGCAAAACTCCGTCGGCGCTGACCAAAGCGGTCAGTCATCTGGAAGATGAACTGGGTGCGCGCTTGTTCGAACGCAGCACGCGGCGCACTTTATTGACCGAGGTCGGGCGGCTTTATCTGGAGACCGCGCGTCAGGTGTTACAACGCCTGCAAGAGGTCGGCGAAGAGATCCTGCAGGTGCAGCATGGTTTGCAGGGCACGCTGAAAATCACTGCGCCGCTGGCCTTCGGCCGGGCCTTTCTCGACGAGGTGTGCGCAGGTTTTCTCGATGAGTACCCGCAAATCAGTTTACACATCGACCTGTGCGACGAGTTCGTCGATCTGCTCGAAAGCGGCTACGACCTGGCGTTGCGTGAAGGCCATGACGACTTGCCTGGACAGATCGCCCGAATCGTCGGTGAGAATCACCTGGCCCTGTGTGCCAGCCCGGATTACCTGGCGCGCAACCCGACTCCGGTAACGCCGCAGACCCTCGATCAGCATCACTGGCTGCTCTATCACCATGCGGCCTTGAGCCGTGAATTCTGGTGGGTCGAGCGCGACGGTCAACGGCTCAGCTTGCCCCAGCCGTCGCGGCCGCGCCTGAAAAGCGACAATTACGATTTGCTGCTGGCCGCTGCGCTGGCAGGGCGTGGATTGCTGCACACGCCGCTATGGAGTGCCGCACCGTATCTGGCGGATGGTCGACTGGTGCGGTTGATGGCCGACTACGAGATTGATCCGGACGCGTTCGGTTCGCACATCCTGGCGGTGTACCCCAGCCACCGTCGCGCCACTGCCAAGGTGGCGGCTTTCATCGATTTCATTTCGGCTTTTCTGCGCCAGCGCGGTCTGGGCTAAGCGTTACGACTGGCGGTTATTGTCAGGAAAACCCAGGAGGAGTACAAATGTACTCCATGACGACTTTAACTCCCCGCCGTACCGCCATCCTGACCTTCATCCGCGACCGTATCGCGCAACAAGGTCAGTCACCGAGCCTCGCTGAAATCAGCGAGGCGTTCGGTTTTGCCTCACGCAGCGTGGCGCGCAAGCATGTGGTGGCGCTGACCGAGGCCGGCTTTATCGAGGTCAATCCGCATCAGGCCCGCGGTATTCGCTTGCTCAACCAGCCGCGCCGCCCCGAGTTGCTGGACATTCCGGTCCTCGGGCGGGTGGCCGCCGGTGCGCCGATGGGCGTCGATGCCGAGGTGCACAGCCGCTTGTGGCTGGATCCGTCGATGTTCTCGCGCACGCCGGACTACCTGCTGCGGGTTCAGGGCGACTCGATGATCGGCGACGGCATCCTCGACGGTGATCTGGTGGGCGTGCGCCGCAGTGCCGAGGTGCGGAACGGCCAGGTCGTCGTTGCGCGGCTTGAGGGTGAAGTCACCATCAAGCGCTTTGAACGGGCAGGGGACAGCGTGCGGTTGCTGCCGCGCAACCCGGATTACAGCCCCATTGTGGTCAGCGCCGATCAGGACCTGGCGATTGAAGGGGTGTTCTGCGGTCTGGTGAGGCAAGGGTGATGGGCGCCGTCGTTGCGCTGGATACGCTGTTCAATGGTGGCCAGGTCTGGAAAGGCCGGCCCGCGCCGCCGAGCATCAGCCCGCAGCCGACCGGGCATGCATTGCTGGACGCCGCTTTACCGACGGGCGGCTGGCCGGAAGCGGCGCTGACGGAAATCCTTATCGCCGGGCAGGGCGTGGGTGAATTGCAACTGGTATGGCCGGCTCTGGCTCGACTGACGACCGCCGGTGAGCGAGTGGTGCTGGTAGCGCCGCCGTATGTGCCGTATCCCCAGGCCTGGCAGAACGCCGGGGTGGATCTGCGGCAGTTGTCGATCATCCAGGCTAGTGACCGTGAAGCATTGTGGGCGGCGGAACAATGCCTGCGTTCAGGCAGCTGCGGTGCGGTGTTGTGCTGGCCGCAACAGGCGGATGACCGCGCCTTGCGCCGTTTGCAGGTGGCGGCGGAAACCGGGCAGACCCTGGCGTTTGCCTATCGCTCGATCAAGGACGCCATCAACCCTTCGCCGGCGGCCCTGCGCATCGCCATCGATTCAAGGCCTGCGCAGTTAAGGGTGCTCAAGTGCCGTGGCGGGCTGGCCCGTTCGGCACCGATTGCCTTCGCCACCGGGCAGTGAGGTTGGCATGCGCTGGGTCTGTATCCTTTTCCCGCAACTGGCGCTGGACGCGGTGTTGCGTCAGCGCAGCGATCCTGACGAACCGCTGGTGCTGCTGAGCGGTCCGGCGCAGCGTCGGGTGTTGCAAGCGGTCAATGTGCCGGCGCGGGCATTGGGGCTGCGTCCGGGCCAGTCGATGACCGCCGCCCAGGCCTTGAGCAAGGCCTTTGTCAGCGCCGACTATGACGTGGCCGAAATCGAGCATTGGCAGCAGTTTCTCGCCGCCTGGGCCTACCGCTTCAGCTCTCAGGTCAGCGTGCATTACCCGCGTGCGGTGCTGTTTGAAATCGAGTCGAGCCTGGGGCTGTTCGGGCCCTGGCCGCAGTTCGAGGCGCGGTTGCGCGCAGAGCTCACGGCGCTGGGGTTTCGCCATCGCCTGGTCGCGGCGCCCAACCCGCTGGCCGCACGGGTCCTGGCCAATGCCTACGACGGTCTGGCGGTGCCGGACAATGACGCTCTACGGCAATTGCTCGGGCAGATGCCGGTCGACCGGATCGGACTTGAGCACACGGTCGCCACCGCACTGTCGCGCATGGGCTTGCGCACCTTGAGTCAGGTTCAGGCGCTGCCGCGTCAAACCCTGGCCCGACGCTTTGACGCACAAGTGCTCAAACACCTCGATACCTTGTCGGGCGAACGGCCGCTGGCCTTGGGGTTTTATCTGCCGCCGGACCGTTTCGATGTGCGGATCGAGCTGAATTTCGATGTGCAATCCCATCAGGCATTGCTCTTCCCCTTACGCCGGTTGACCGGCGATCTTTCGGCGTTTTTGTGTGGCCGGGACAGCGGCGTGCAGCGCTTTGACCTGCACCTGGAGCATGCCGGGTTGCCGGACACGCTGATCAAGGTCGGCCTGCTGAGCGCCGAGCGCGATCCGGCGATGCTCTTCGAACTGGCCCGGGGACGGCTGGAACAGGTACAGGTCGAGGCGCCGGTGCGCGGTTTTCGGCTGTCGGCGCAGGACTTGCCGAGCTTCGTCCCGCAGCGCCGGGAGCTGTTCGACGAGCGTCCGCAACAATCCTTGCCCTGGGAGCAACTGCGCGAACGCTTGCGTGCGCGGCTCGGGGATGAGGCGGTGCAGGGCCTGGGTTTTCAGGCCGATCACCGGCCGGAGTGTGCCTGGTTGCCGAATGCACAGCCGCAGGTCTGTCCGGCGCTGCCTGATGTACATCGTCCCGGCTGGTTGCTGACCGAACCGTTACCGGTGCACGAAGGCACGGCGCGCATCCTCATGGGGCCGGAGCGCATCGAGTCCGGCTGGTGGGATGGCGCCGACGTGCGCCGCGATTACTACCTGATCGAAACCCGCGCAGGCTCCAAGGCCTGGGCTTATCGTGCGGTGGGCGAGGCCGGGCCGCTGTGGCTGCAAGGCTGGTTCGCATGAGCGCCGGCTACGCCGAACTGCACTGCCTGTCGAACTTCAGTTTCCAGCGCGGTGCTTCGAGTGCCTTTGAGCTGTTCGAGCGGGCCAAACGTCAGGGTTACCAGGCCCTGGCGATCACCGACGAGTGCACCCTGGCCGGTATCGTCCGCGCCTGGCAAGCGGCCAAGGCGCTGGAATTGCCGTTGATCATCGGCAGTGAAATGCGCATCGAGAACGGCCCGAAGCTGGTGCTGCTAGTGGAAAACCTTGAGGGTTATCAGGCCCTGTGCCGACTGATTACCCACGCCCGACGGCGTACGGAAAAGGGCCAGTACCGGGTGCTGCGCGAAGACTTCAGCGAACCATTGCCCGGTCTGCTGGCATTGTGGGTGCCGGATACGGTTGACACGCTGGAACACGGCACCTGGCTAAAAAGTATTTTCGGCGAGCGGCTGTGGCTGGCGGTCGAGCTGCACCGCGGACAGAACGATGCCCGGCGTCTGGCTGATTGGCAGGCCCTGGCTGCCCGCTTGCAGATTCCGGCGGTGGCCAGCGGTGATGTGCACATGCATGCCCGCGGCCGACGCGCGTTGCAGGACACCATGACGGCGATTCGTCTGCATGTGCGGGTCGCCGACGCCGGGCAGCGTTTGCATCCCAATGGCGAGCGGCACTTGCGCAGCCTTGAGGCGTTGCGCGAGCTGTATCCCGCGTCGCTGCTCGAAGAGACGCAGATCATTGCCCGGCGTTGCACCTTCGACCTCGGTCAGTTGCGCTACCAATACCCGCGTGAACTGGTGCCCGAAGGACAGACCCCGACTTCCTGGCTACGCCGGTTGACCGAACAGGGCCTGAGCAGACGTTGGCCTGAGGGGCCGGACAGCACGGTCATGGCGCTGATCGAAAAGGAACTGAAGCTGATCGCCGAGCTCGGTTACGAGAGTTACTTCCTCACCGTCGAAGACATCGTCAGCTTCGCCCGCAGCCAGCGCATTCTGTGTCAGGGGCGCGGCTCGGCCGCCAACTCGGCGGTGTGTTACGCCTTGGGCATCACCGAAATCGACCCGAGCCGGACGAGCATGCTGTTCGAGCGGTTCCTCTCCAAAGAGCGCAACGAGCCGCCGGACATCGACGTTGATTTCGAGCACGAGCGCCGCGAAGAAGTCTTGCAGTACGTGTTCCAGCGCTATGGCCGGACCCGGGCCGCGCTGACGGCGGTGGTCAGCACTTATCACGGTGCCGGTGCGATCCGTGACGTGGCCAAGGCCCTGGGTTTACCGCCGGATCAGGTCAACGCGCTGGCTGATTGCTGCGGCCATTGGAGCGACGATGTGCCGCCGCTGGAGCGTTTGCGCGAAGGTGGCTTCGACCCGGACAGCCCGGTGCTGCGCCAGGTACTGAGCCTGACCCGGCAGTTGATCGGCTTCCCCCGGCACCTGTCCCAGCATCCGGGCGGTTTCGTGATTTCCGAGCAGCCGCTGGACAGCCTGGTGCCGGTGGAAAACGCAGCCATGGCCGAGCGCACGATCATCCAGTGGGACAAGGACGACCTGGACATGGTCGGCCTGCTCAAGGTCGACATTCTTGCCCTCGGCATGCTCAGCGCCATTCGTCGCTGTTTCGACTTGCTGCGCCACCATCGCGGGCGGGACCTGAGCCTGGCCAACATACCGTCCGAGGACCCGAAAACCTACGAGATGATCAGCCGCGCCGACACCATCGGAGTGTTCCAGATCGAGTCTCGGGCGCAGATGTCGATGTTGCCCCGGCTCAAACCCCAAAACTTCTATGATCTGGTAATCGAAGTGGCCATCGTTCGTCCCGGCCCGATCCAGGGTGGGATGGTGCACCCGTACCTGAGGCGACGTAACAAGGAAGAGCCGGAAACCTATCCCTCGGTACAGCTGGAGGCCGTGCTCAAACGCACTCTCGGTGTGCCGTTGTTTCAGGAACAGGTCATGCAGATTGCGATTGTGGCCGCCGACTACAGTCCCGGCGAGGCCGATCAGTTACGCCGCTCCATGGCAGCCTGGAAGCGCCATGGCGGCCTTGAACCGCACCAGAAGCGTCTTCGCGAAGGCATGCTGAAAAACGGCTACTCGGAGGAGTTCGCCGCGCAGATTTTCGAGCAGATCAAGGGCTTTGGCAGCTACGGTTTTCCCGAATCCCACGCCGCCAGTTTTGCCTTGCTGACCTACGCCAGTTGCTGGTTGAAATGCCATGAGCCGGCGGCGTTCGCCTGTGCGCTGATCAACAGCTGGCCGATGGGTTTCTACAGCCCGGACCAGATTCTCCAGGACGCGCGCCGGCATCAGTTGCAGATCCGTCCGGTGGACGTGGTCGCCAGCGATTGGGATTGCAGCCTGGAGCCGACTGACGGTGAGCAACCGGCGATTCGCCTGGGGTTGCGCATGATCAAGGGCTTTCGCGAGGACGATGCGCGCCGCATAGAAGCCGCGCGTTTGCAGGGTGAGTTCATCGACATCGCCGATCTGGGCGAGCGCGCCCGACTCGATGCCCGAGCCCAAGAACAACTGGCCGACGCCGGAGCGTTGCGCCGACTGGCCGGTGATCGCCATCGCGCGCGCTGGGAAGTGGCGGGGGTGCAGAAACAACTTGGGTTGTTCGCCGGGTTGCCGAGCCAGGAAGAGCCTTGCGTGGTGCTGCCCAAACCGACCGTGAGTGAAGACCTGCAAGCCGACTACAGCAGTGTCGGTACGACCCTCGGCCCGCATCCGCTGGCCTTGTTGCGCGATGAGTTGCGTGCCCGACGTTGCCGCAGTTCACGGGAATTGCTGGAGGTCGAACATGGGCGCAACGTCAGCGTCGCCGGCCTGGTCACCGGCCGCCAACGCCCGGGCACGGCCAGTGGCGTGACCTTCGTGACCCTTGAAGACGAGTTCGGCAACATCAACGTCGTGGTCTGGCGCGACCTCGCCGAGCGTCAACGCAAAGCCCTGATCGGCTCGCAACTGCTCAAGATCGACGGCCGCTGGGAGAAGGTCGGCGAGGTCCGGCACCTGATCGCCGGACGCTTGAGCGACCTGAGCCCGCTGCTCAACGGGATCAGCGTGCACAGCCGGGATTTTCACTAGTCGCTATGATCATTCAAGAAACTGACGCCAGAAAATATAAATACTGTCATCAATAGTGGCACTTTGGCATAATGCCGCCCGCCGACGTCCTGCACGTCGCTTATCGATTCGAATCCCCATCGCTTTTTCGCCACCGCAACCCGCAGTGGCGGGGCCGCTGTCATGCCGGGATAAACCGTTTTTCAGAAGGAATGCACAGTGAGAATGATCTCTCGGATGGTGGTATCAGGGGTTGCGATTGCCGTATTGGGCGCGATGGCAGGGTGTGCAACCGAAAGCTCCCGGGCATTGCCGGTAGCAAAAGTCGAAAGCGCCAGCCAGGCCTTTGCCGGTGTTCGAGTGCCGATGGCCGTTGGCAAATTCGACAACCGTTCGAGCTACATGCGCGGGATCTTCTCCGATGGCGTGGATCGCCTCGGCGGTCAGGCCAAGACCATCCTGATCACTCACTTGCAGCAGACCAACCGCTTCAGCGTGCTGGACCGCGACAACATGGGCGAGATCCAGCAGGAAGCATCGATCAAGGGGCAGACCCAGCGCCTCAAGGGTGCCGATTTTGTGGTGACTGGCGACGTTACCGAATTCGGCCGCAAAGAGACCGGTGATCACCAGTTGTTCGGCATTCTTGGCCGCGGCAAAACCCAGGTGGCGTACGCCAAGGTCAACTTGAACATCGTCAATATCAGCACCTCGGAAGTCGTCTATTCGACCCAGGGCGCAGGTGAATACGCCTTGTCCAACCGTGAAGTCATCGGCTTCGGCGGTACTGCTGCCTACGATTCGACCCTCAACGGCAAGGTGCTCGACCTGGCCATGCGCGAGGCGATCAACCGCCTGGTGGACGGCATGAATTCCGGTGCATGGAAACCGGGCAACTGATCAAGGTCGATGACAAGGAGCGGTACAAGCATGTTCAAGCGTTATATGTCGTGGGCGCCGATGGCGTCGGTGTTGCTGGTGAGTGGCCTGCTGGCCGGATGCAACAGTCCGCAAACCCTTTACCAGTGGGAAGGCTACCAGCCACAGGTTTATGAGTATTTCAAAGGCGAAGAGCCCAAGGAAGCTCAGGCCGAAGCGCTGGAGCGCGACCTGCAAAAGATCAAGTCCACCGGCAAGACGCCGCCGCCTGGTTACCACGCTCACCTGGGGCTGTTGTACCTGAGCCTGGGCAAGGACGATCAGATGGTGCAGCAGTTCAGAACCGAGAAGACCCTGTTTCCCGAGTCGACGCCGTACATGAATTTTCTGCTTAAAAACGCCAAGACCGGAGATGCCCAATGATCGCGCGCTCATTGAAACTGATGGCCGGCTTGCTGGCCCTGGCCGTTCTCGGCGGTTGCGTCAGCCCCAAGACCGTGGACTACTCGGCTTACAAGCAAAGCCGTCCAAAAACCATTCTGGTACTGCCGCCGCTGAACAACTCGCCGGACGTCAAGGCGTCCTACAGCATGCTCTCGCAGGTTACGTACCCGCTGGCTGAAGCCGGTTACTACGTGCTGCCGATCGCGCTGGTCGACGAGACGTTCCACCAGAACGGCCTGACCACGCCGGCGGACATCCACCAGGCGCCGGCCAACAAACTGCAAGAGATCTTCGGTGCCGATGCCGCGCTCTACATTACCGTGACTGACTACGGAACTCGCTACATGGTGATCTCCAGTGCAACCGTGGTTACCGCCAGCGCGAAACTGGTGGACCTCAAGACGGGCACGACCTTGTGGACCGGCTCGGCCAGCGCGTCGAGCGAAGAGGGTGGCAACAACAGTGGAGGCGGTTTGTTGGGTGCGCTGATCACCGCAGCGGTCAAGCAGGTCATCAATAGCTCCACCGACGCCGGTCACCCGATTGCCGGTATCACCAGCGCACGACTGCTGTCGGCGGGACACCCGGCGGGCTTGCTGTACGGGCCGCGATCGCCGAAGTACGGTACCGACTGATATTCCGGTTGCCGACACACGGTGCTCAACACAGCGGCGGGCACGAGACTATTCTGGTGGGTAGGGACGACGCAATGCGGTGACGATAACGACACGTCCGACCAACGGGCACCGCTGGTCTGATTGATAGTCGACAGCAACCGCCGAGCGAGGCCATTCTGATAACTGGCGAGCGCGTGCAAAGGCGTTCGCCACCGATCAACAAACGGAGGTGTTCCATGCCGGTTAATCATGACCTGTATCAGGACCTGAGCTGCTCAAAGGAAGTCATTCAGCAAAAGCGTGCCAATGATCCTCACCTGAACGCGCTGCTGGACAAATATTCGGATATCGACAAGCAGGTCCTGAAGGCAGAGGCCCAGGCTCTGGCAGATGACGAAGTGACGAAGCTCAAGGCAAAGCGCCTTTCGATCAAAGACGAAATATCCCGGAGTTTGAACGGTTCTGTCAGAACGTGACCAACGTAGGGGGGCGCCATGTCGCCCCCTGTTCGGCCTCTACTCTGATGATTGCAACGCTTTGGCCAATGGCAACCGCGCCATGTGGCTGGATTTGAGCGAGCCGAAATACAACCAGTCGCCATACTCGCGAACCGTGGTGACAGGTGAGTAATTGCCGCTGCTGGCGTCCTGCAGATTGGCGATGATCCTGCCGTCCAGATCCACGCCCAGCGCGAACGCACGCTTTTCTACCGGTTTGGGCAAAACCATCATTGCCCGCACGATCAGCTTGCGCACAAACGGATACCCGGCCGTGCCGTCGAGCAGGGCGTTACGGGGCGCGTACAGCGCGACCCAGAAACGCTCATGGCCATTGAAACTGAGGTTGTCCGGCAAGCCTGGCAGGTTGTCGACGAACACCTCGTGGCTGCCCGCCCGGGGACCGCTCAACCAATAGCGGGTGATGCGATAGGCGCCGGTTTCATTGACCAGCACAAAGGCATCGTTTGGCCCCAACGTGACACCGTTGGCGAATTCCAGTTTGTCGATCAGCTGTTCGGTTTTCCCTGTCTGGAAGTCGTAACGTAACAGGCGACCGTCGCCGCCGTGCTCGATAATCGCGTCGCCATCCTTGCCATACCCCCAGTGACTGGAAGCGTCGCTGAAGTAGGCGTAATGCCCGGTCTTGTCGACTGCGACATCGTCGGTGAAGCCAAAGGGCAGGCCGTTGGCTTCGGTGCTCAACACAACCAACTGACCCTGGGCGTCAAGGGCCAGCAAGCCTTTGATCGCATCGGCAATGATCAGCCGACCGTCCGGATGACGCGCCAGGCCCAACGGCCGCCCACCAGTGTTGGTCAGCACCTTGAGCGTCTTGCCATCGAGGCTGGTGCGGATCACCCGGCCATCGTGCAGACCGGTGATCAGGAAACCGTCCTCCAGCAACAGTGCCTCGGGCCCGTTGATGTTCGCCGCGCCGGTCTGTTCCAGGCCTTTGAGTATCTGGTTCTCGGCGAAGACCCCGGATTGCAATGAGGGCGCCGGCTGCGGTGTCCAGGCCACCGGTTGAACCTTGGTCGGTGCGAGAAACAGAAACAGGCCGATCATGACCAGCAGTACTATCAGCACCCTGTGAACGCTGATTCGACGTGGTGTATTGCGCATCAGGCGATTGCCCCTGTCTGGACCGGAATCATCCGTTGTGCCATGTCGCGCAAGGCCAGCATCGAGACTGCCGATTCGTGCTCGATACGTCGCTTGAGCAGCAGTCGGTTGGCCAGGCGCATCAGCCGTCCGTTGAAACGGTATTCCAGGGTGCGAACGAAGCGCGTGCCACCACCCTCGCTGGCGCATTCATAGGTCAGCAGCAGTTCCAGGCCATGATCACCCTGAGCGCGAGCGCTCCAGCGCCGCCCCGGCAAATACTCGTCGACCTCCCAGCTCAAGTGCCCGGCTCGTCCACCCGCATGAATGTCCTCTTCAAAACGTGCCCCCGCGTACAGTGGTCCTGGCTGGCCGTCGACCTTCAGCGATGAAGGGTGCCACTCAGGCCAACGCGTCGCGTCGCTGGCGTAGGCGAGCACGGCGATCGGCTCGCGCGCGATGTCGATCTGGTGTTGCAGGCGGGTCATGGGCGCTCGCTTTGTTTCAAGGTGCGAATGATCGGGTTCGGCTTCCCAATACAACGTGCCGAACAGGTAGTCCATCAGCGGAAAAACAATGTTGAAATTGTGCTCCTGCATCAGCTCGCGACGGTGATGCAGTGCGTGCAGGCGGCGCATCTGGCGAATCCACGGCAGGCGGGTGACGGGGTTGCCTGGCGGCAGATGCTCGCAGGCGTGAAACACCTCATAAGTCAGGTAGCCGAGGATCATGCAGCCTGCGAACAGTCCGGCGACGTTGCCATTGAGCTGTTTGAGCAGCCACCAGGCGGGCAGGGTGATCACCAGGCTGTGCAGTACGATCAGCCACGCCGGAAACAGAATCACCCGCCAGTCGCGCGCCGTGTCGTAGGTCATGTAGCCGGGGGCAAAAAAGCTGTGGTGATCGCCCGCGTGCCGGGCATAGAACAACCGCGCAAAAGCCTTTTTGTGATGGCCCAGGTGCCTGTGCACCCCGTAGACCGCGAAATTGAAAAACAACAGCGTCAGCGGCACCGCCAGCCATTCCAGCGGTTGCACCTGATGCACGGTGCTCCAGAACAGCGTGATACCCAGCACACCGAAGGCCAATACAAAACCGCCGTGCAGCCACGGGTTGTAGAACCGATGAATATCGGCCCGGTAACGTGCACGAAACGCCTGCGTGGTTTGCCTCACCGCGATCACCTGTTGTCGTTGTTATTAACAAAAGACTAGTCGCGGAGAAATTATTCAGCCAATGGATGTCGGGAGTAGGTGATTATTCACGCCGAACGGGTGTGGAGGTTGCTCAGCTCAACGGATCCCAGCGTTGCGACCAGTCGCTGTCGGCCTTGACCAGTTCTCGCAACAACTCGAACGCCTGTTGCAGCACCGCCGAGTCGCGATCCCGCGAGTACACCAGAAAGGTCGGGTAACTGAATTCCGGGGCTTTGGGCACTCGTTCCAGTACGCCGCTGTCGAGGTAGCTCTGAACCACACGTGTGCGGAAATAACCGGTGCCACCGTTTTGCAGGATGTATTGCAGCGCCAGCGGGCCGAGGTTGAAACTCACCGCGGCTTTGGCCTTGTCTGGCAGCGCCGCGTCGTGCTGGCGGCGAAACGCCTTGCCCCAGTCGATATAGACGTAGGGTTCGGGCCTGGACGGCAGGCGCACCAGGATGAGTTTCTCCTCCAGCAGTTGCTCCACTTGCAACTGTGGCCAGTACTCGGGTTGAAACACCAGCGCGGCATCCAGCACGCCTAATTCCAGTTGGCGCAGCAGGTTTTCGCCGTCGCGGATTTCCGTGCGCAAAGCGTGGCTGGGGATTTTCTCGCGCAGTTCGCGAGCCCAGCTGAGCATCAACGGATTGCACAAACTGACCTCGCCGCCGATGTGCAAAACATTGCGGTAGCCTTCCGGCAACGGCAAATCCCGGCGCGCGGCTTCCCATGTCTGTACCAGCTGATTGGCGTACACCACAAAGGCTTCACCGTCTGCGGTCAGGCGAGCACCTGCGCGGTTGCGCACGAACAAGGTGCTGGCGAGCTGGCTTTCGAGCTTCTGCACCCGCGCGGTGATCGCGGTCTGGGTGACGTGCAGCTTGTCGGCGGCGGCCGCAAGACTGCCGCAGCGAACGATTTCCAGAAAGGTGCGGGCGAGATCGATGTCCATAAGCCGTCGCTGAGGTGAAGAGCCCCGCAGTGTAGAGCAAGCGTGCGCCTGAACTCGAGTTGAATGAACAGGAAGCGGCGTGCATCGGCGCGAATCCACGCTCTACACTGCAAACCATCCCGGACAACAACGGACGTTCCCATGACAGCAAAGTCGGCCACGAACATTCTCGACACCGTCGAAGGCCAGCGTTTGGCTGGCGATGAGGCGGAGTGCTGGCGCGAATGGGGCCCGTACTTGAGTGAACGGCAATGGGGCACCGTGCGCGAGGATTACAGCGCTGATGGCGATGCCTGGACGTATTTCCCGCATGAGCATGCGCGCAGCCGGGCGTATCGTTGGGGCGAGGACGGGTTGGCCGGGTTCTGCGACCGGGCCCAGCACTGGTGCATCGGGTTGGGGCTTTGGAACGAGCGCGACCCGATTCTCAAGGAGCGTCTGTTTGGCCTGAACAATGCCGAAGGCAATCACGGCGAGGACGTCAAAGAGCTGTATTTTTATGTCGACGGGGTGCCGAGCCATGCCTACATGCGCATGCTCTACAAATACCCGCAGGCTGCGTTCCCCTATGCCGACCTGGTGGCCGAGAACGCCCGTCGGGGCCTTTGCGATACCGAGTACGAAATTCTCGATACCGGGGTGTTCGAAGACGACCGCTATTTCGACGTGACGGTGGAATACGCCAAGCACAGCCCGGATGACCTGTTGATGCGGGTCACCGTGCACAACCGTTCGGATCTGCCGGCGCGTCTGCGGGTCTTGCCTCAGGTGTGGGCGCGCAACACCTGGAGTTGGGGCGGCGACCGGCACATGCCCAGCCTGACGCTGACCGGCGACTCGGTCCTGGCGCAGCACCCGATGCTGGCGGACCGGCAACTCAGTGCCTGGGGCGAGGAGGGGTGTGAGTGGTTGTTCTGCGACAACCAGACCAATCATCCGAAACTCGACGGTGTGCCCGCCAACGGCCCGTTCAAGGATGGCATCAACGATTATCTGGTAGACGGAATCGCGGAGGCGATTCGACGTGACGCCGGTACTCGGGTCGCGGCGCATTTCGTTCTCGAACTGGACGGGCTGGCGCGCAAAATCATTTACCTGCGCTTTGCGCCAACCATCGCGCCGAAGGTCAACGCCAAGACGTTGTTCGAACGCCGTCGCCTGGAGGCCGATGACTATTACGCGGTGCTGCAAGCCCAAATGCCGGATCCAGATGCGCGTAACGTTCAGCGGCAGGCGCTGGCCGGGTTGCTCTGGTCCAAGCAGTTGTATTACTTCGACGTCAATCGCTGGCTCGACGGCGACCCCGGACAACCCTCGCCACCGCCTGGACGGTTGAACATCCGCAACACCCACTGGCGGCATTTGTCGAACTCCGACATCGTTTCCATGCCCGATACCTGGGAATACCCGTGGTACGCCTCGTGGGACCTGGGCTTTCAGGCCGTTGCTTACGCGCTGATCGATCCGGGGTTTGCCAAGCATCAGCTGCTGCTGTTGGTCAAAGACCGCTTCATGCACCCCAACGGCCAACTGCCGGCCTACGAATGGCGTTTCGACGATGCCAACCCGCCGGTGCATGCCTGGGCCAGTTGGCGGGTGTATCAGCGTGACAAGGTGTTGACCGGTGTCGGCGATATGGATTTTCTCGAGCGGATTTTCCACAAGCTGCTGCTGAATTTTTCCTGGTGGGTCAACCGCAAGGATGCCGAAGGTCGCAACCTGTTCCAGGGCGGGTTTCTGGGGCTGGACAACATTGCGCTGTTCGACCGTTCGGCAGCGTTACCGCCCGGTTTTCAGCTGGATCAGGCCGACGGTACGGCGTGGGTAGCGGCGTATGCGCTGGACTTGATGCGCATCGCCCTGGAACTGGCCAAGCGTAATCCGGTGTATGTCGACATCGCGGTGAAGTTCTTCGAGCACTTCCTCTACATCGCTGGCGCCATCAACCGGGTGGACTATGCCGATGACGGTTTGTGGGATGAGCAGGACCAGTTTTTCTACGACGTGCTGCACCGTCCCGACGGGGTCAATGAGCCACTGCGCCTGCGCTCCATCGTCGGCTTGATGCCGCTGTTTGCGGTGCAGGTGCTGGAACAGCACGAGCACGAAGGCTTGCCGGGGTTGCGTGAGCGCTTATTGGGGTTCCTGCATCATCGGCCGGACCTGGCGAGTCTGATTTCACGCTGGACCGAGCCTGGCAAAGGCAATCGGATACTGCTCGCGCTGTTGCGTGGCGAGCGCACCAAAAACCTGCTCAAACGCATGCTCGATGAGGCCGAGTTTCTCTCCGAATTCGGCGTTCGCTCCTTGTCCAAAGCCTTTGCCGAGCATCCGTTTGGCATGCAGATCAATGGCAACAAACTATGTGCCCATTATGAACCGGCGGAATCCGGTTCGCGGTTGTACGGTGGCAATTCCAACTGGCGCGGGCCGTTATGGATGCCGATCAATTACATGCTGATCGAGTCGTTGCGTGAGTTTCATCGCTACTACGGCGAAAATTTTTCGGTCGAATACCCCAGCGGTTCAGGCTATCTGGCATCGCTTGCGGAAGTGGCCGACAGTTTGAGTCAGCGTCTGACTCGGCTGTTTCTGCGGGATGAAAATGGTAGCCGACCGTCGATGGTCGGCTACATGCAGCTCCAGGCCGACCCGTTGAGCTGCGACCTGGTGCTGTTTCACGAGTATTTCCACGGCGAAACCGGCCGTGGCTTGGGTGCCAGCCATCAAACCGGCTGGAGCGCGCTGGTCGCCTTGCTGCTCTAGCGAGCTCGTTCCCACGCTCCCGCGTGGGAACGATCACCAGGCCTATCAAGCGATCAGCGTTGCCTCGCGCTCCAATGCCCACGGCGCAATCAAGCGTTGCGGGGTCTGGCAGGTTTTGCGCTTGAACACGAAGTTGCGGCACTTCTCGGCGAACTGCTGGCGGTTGTGCACCATGTCCAGTTGCATCTGCGCCAGCTCGACCTCGCGGCAGTGTTCGATCTGCTGAAGGTCCATGCTGGCTTTGCGCGCTCGTAATGCCGCGTACTTTTCATCGGTCAAAGCGCCTTTGGCCTGTTGCAACAACCATTGGCTGAACTCGCGCGGGCAGCGCGGACCGATCTCCTGAATCATCCCCAACTGCCAGGCCTGAAACGCGCTGACCGGCAGGCACTCTTCGGTCAGCTTGTGCGCGATTTCGCTGCCCACTGCGCGGGGCAAACTGTAGGTCCAGTATTCGGAGCCATACAGACCCATGGTTTTGTAATGCGGATTGAGCACGACACCCGCTCGGGCAAAAACGATGTCGGCGGCCAGCGCCAGCATCACACCGCCGGCTCCGGCACCGCCGGTCAGGCCGCTGACCACCAGTTGCCGGGCCGTTAACATTTCCTGGCAGACATCGTCGATCGCCTGAATATTGGCCCAGGCTTCCAGCCCCGGCACCTCGGCGGCCTGAATGACATTGAGGTGCACACCGTTGGAAAAGCTTCCGCGTCCGCCCTTGATCAGCAGCACCTGGGTGTCCCGAGCCTTGGCCCAGCGCAGTGCCTCGACCAGCCGCTGGCACTGTTCGGTGCTCATGGCACCGTTGTAGAACTCGAAGGTCAGTTCACCGACGTGGCCCGACTCCCGATAACGGATCGGTTGATAGGTGGCCTCGTTGAACGGCTGATTGGCGATCGAGCCGTCCAGTACCGGAACATCATCGAGTTTCCCGGCCAGCACATGCCGCGCTGGCAACTTGAAGGTTTCTTCCCCCGGCTGAGCCTTGCGCTTGAGCGAGCCGACCCACAGGCTGTGATCGCCGGTCGCGACCAGTACGGCATCGTCTTGCACGGCAAGGATTTCCCCCGGTGTACCGCTACGTGAATCCAGGTGGGCGTCGTACAGGTAATACTGCCCGCCGGCCAGGCTCGCCAACACACCGGGCTGACCGTCGGCGGCGTCGATGCTGCGTTTGATGAACCGCGCGCAATCGTGCCAGCTGAAGGTGCGGTCGGCCTGCTTCATGTTCGGTTTCAGGCGACCGATGACGTTCGGTTGCGTGTAATCGAGGGGTGTCGGGACGAAATCGCTGGCGAATTTCTCCACCACATCACGGATGCAATAGATTGCCGCGTCACTCACCGGGCCGTTGTACAGCTCGGATTTGCGCACGTCAGCGGGCATATTGAATTCATAGGTCGACCAGATCGGCCCGGCGTCCATTTCTTCGACCGCCTGCAAAGCGGTGACACCCCAGCGGCTGACCTGCTGGGTGATGGCCCAGTCCAGCGCACTGGCGCCACGGTCGCCGACAATGCCTGGGTGAATGATCACCACCGGGCGCTGCGGGTTGCTCCAGAGTTGTTGCGGAACGCGATCCTTGAGAAATGGGCAGATCACCAGATCGGCCGCCGATTCCTCGATCTGCCGGCACACCGAGGCTTCGTCGGTGAACAGCACCACGCTGGGCTCGTGACCTGACTGGCGCAAATCCAGCCAGGCCCGTTGGGTCAAACCGTTGAACGCCGATGACAACAAAATGATCTTCAATGACCGCATGAATGACTCTTCCCTGAGGATGCGCGGCCGGAGGCTCCCATTGAGCCGTCCCTGGCCTTTGATGGAAGCGCAAGGGTAGAGAGAGTGCGGCGAGGGTTAGCTGATCGAGATCAATCTTGTGTCAGCAAATTTTTATCGGTTGACGAGTTGCGGATTGCTGTTGGTAAACCGTTTTGATTTTGTCTGACCTGAAACAACAAAACCGCCAGTCAGTTAAGTGAACACAAAGTTTGAGGCAGCAAGGATCGAATGTGGGAGCGAGCTTGCTCGCGATAGCGGTGTGACAGCAACCAGTGATGCCGAATGTAAAATCGTCATCGCGAGCAAGCTCGCTCCCACAAGAGCCCCACAGCGTTGGCCGCTACTCCGGTGGATCGAGGTGATCCAGGGCGCGATTCACCGCCAACTCGGCCAAGGAAATTATCTGCTGAATCGCCAGCGCGGTATTGCGCTTGGGACCTTCAAGCTCAAACGCCAGATCACTGGCCATGACATTCACCGAGGCCAGGGTTTCGCAGGCGTGGGCCAGCAGGGTTTCAGAGTCGACGTCGGGGGCAATGACGAAAATGCAGCCGGGACGGCGATCAGTTAACAACTGCTTGGTCTCGGGCAGCACCAGGTAATGATCCAGCGCACGGTGTGCGGCGGCGTGGAGTTCTTTCGAGTCGAGGGAGGCGTAGGGGGAAACCGGATCGGTTTCGGGGGGATTCGGTGTGGCTTTGAACATGATGATGCTCCAAATGTAAGTAGAGGAACCATCACCCTCGCTACCAAACGAAGGGTGGTGGCCATACGCGGGTTGGTAGACCGGACACTTGGAAACCGGCGCGCCCGAGGGCGCCCTGCGCATGGCCACCATAAAAACAAATGCCGACAAAAAGCACCTGAATAAGGTGACGCTGTGCGCCGTGTGTCCGGGCTACCAAACCCGATCGCTGATAATCAGCGACACGGAAACGATAGAGGCGAGGACCAAAGCGCACAAGCCGGCGGATTCTGGCGCAGGTGTAGGCCGCTACGCAAGGCGCTGTAGCCGGTGACTTAGGTTACGTTGGCAAACATAAACACTCGTAGCAGCTGCCGAGCCCGCGAGGCTGCGTTCGGCCGCGAAGCGGTCGTAAAATCATGCAACACGTTCTTTCAGAAAAACCGCGTACGCAGGATTGGCGAGGACTACGTCCTCGAACGCAGCCTCGCGGGCTCGGCAGCTGCTACGGGGGCGGGCTCTACACCTTCGCAAGGCAGTTTCGGTATACCGGCAGGTGTTATCTATGTAGGGCTTCACGTGGATGACCAAGGCATAAAGTGACCCTCGATTGAATGTGGCCGAGAAGAATCTTTCGCCCCTTCGACTCACAAAACACGGTTGCTTTCTGTCTCCAATTGGATACACTTCCTCGTGACTTATCTGATCCAGCAAACCAAGAATTTTGCTCATTGGCTTGTATCTGTACGTGATATACGCGCAAGGATTGCCATCGCTCGACGCATTGATCGAGCCACAACGGGCAATCTGGGTGATGTGAAACCAGTGGGTGAAGGTGTATCCGAGATGCGCGTTGATGTCGGGGCGGGATACCGCGTGTATTTCACAATGCGCGGCGGCGTTGTCGTGGTCCTGCTGGCTGGCGGGGACAAGTCCACTCAACCTTCCGATATCCGGCAGGCCAAAAGATTGGCAAAGGAGGTTTAAAAATGTCCGATACCCTTATGCCGTTTGATATGGCGGAGCTCCTGGACACTGACGAAGCGGTCAGCGAATACCTCTCTCAGGTTTTGGCCGAGGGCGACACTGACGAGTTCATCCGTGCGGTTGGATACGTCGCAAAAGCGCGCGGTATGGCCCAGATTGCGAATGACTCAGGCCTTGGCCGGGCGAGCTTGTACAAAGCATTTGCGCCAGGCGCCAAGCCACGCTTCGACACGGTGATTAAAGTGATGCGTGCGATGGGCATTGAGCTCCACGCCACTGTTGGGCGTGCTTGAAATCCTTGAACAGCAAGCCCGCCAATGGCGGGCTTACTATCAAAAGCATTCGTCAAAACGCAAAACACGAACAGCCAAGCGCACCCCAGAAGCCCTGGAAGTCGCTGACCGGCGCGTTCGACAAGCGCGCCCGCTCATGGCCGTGGGCATGCACCGCGCAGGCGCCTGCGCATTGATGCATCTGAGCGGTGAGCGGTGCCAGGGGTTTCCAGTGACCCGGCATGTTCACCACCGGTGACCAGTCGGGCATTACCGGCAGACGTGGCGGGCCGAGTTTTTCGAATTCGAGGCTGCCATACACCACCTTGCCGTTAACCACGGTCAGCACCGATTCAATCCATTTGATCGCTTCGTCGTCGACGCTGAAGTAGTCGGCAGACAACGCCACCAGATCGGCCAGTTGCCCGACCTTGATCTGGCCTTTTGAGCCTTGCTCGGAGGAGAACCAGGCGCTGCCATGGGTGTAGAGTTCCAGCGCCGTGTCGCGGCTCAGGCCTTGCGGGTAAAGCTCCAGGCCGCCGACGGTACGGCCGCTGACCAGCCAGTAGAGCGACGTCCACGGGTTGTAGCTGGAAACCCGTGTGGCGTCGGTGCCGGCACCGACCGGAATGCCTTCGGCGAGCATGCGCTGGATCGGCGGGGTGTGCTCGGCGGCTTTGGCGCCGTAACGGTCGACAAAGTACTCGCCCTGAAAGGCCATGCGGTCCTGAATCGCAATGCCGCCGCCCAGCGCCTTCACCCGTTCGATGTTTTGCGGGGTGATGGTTTCGGCGTGATCGAAGAACCACGGCAGCCCGTCGAACGGGATATCGCGGTTGACCTTTTCGAACACGTCGAGCATCCGGGTGATCGATTCGTTGTAGGTGGCGTGCAGGCGAAATGGCCAGCGCTGCTCGACCAGATGGCGCACCACCGGTTCCAGTTCCTGTTCCATGGTCTGCGGTAGATCGGGGCGCGGTTCGAGGAAGTCTTCAAAGTCAGCCGCAGAGAACACCAGCATTTCGCCGGCGCCGTTGTGCCGCAGGAAATCATCACCCTGGCCGTAGTGCGAGGTGCTGGTCCAGTTCTTGAAGTCGGTCAGCTCTTCCTTGGGCTTCTGGGTGAACAGGTTGTAGGCGATGCGCACACTCAGTTGCTGGTCTTTCGCCAACTGCTGGATGACCTGATAGTCGTCCGGGTAATTCTGAAAGCCGCCACCGGCATCGATGGCGCTGGTGACACCGAGGCGATTGAGTTCGCGCATGAACTGCCGGGTCGAGTTGACCTGATACTCCAGTGGCAGCTTCGGCCCCTTGGCCAGCGTCGAGTAGAGAATCATCGCGTTCGGACGGGCGATCAGCATACCCGTAGGGTCGCCATTGGCATCGCGCTGGATTTCGCCACCCGGCGGGTTCGGGGTATTGCCGTCGTAGCCCACCACTTTCAGCGCCGCGCGGTTGAGCAGGGCGCGGTCATACAGGTGCAGGACGAACACCGGGGTATCAGGCGCGGCCTTGTTCAGCTCTTCAATGGTGGGCAGGCGCTTTTCGGCGAACTGGAACTCGGTCCAGCCACCGACCACGCGCACCCATTGCGGTGCCGGCGTGCGGTCGGCCTGATTCTTGAGCAGGCGCAAGGCGTCGACCAGTGACGGCACGCCTTCCCAGCGCAGTTCGAGGTTGTAGTTCAGGCCACCACGGATCAGGTGCAGGTGCGAGTCGTTGAGGCCAGGGATCACCGTGCGTTTTTGCAGGTCGATGACTTGCGTGCCGGCGCCGCGCAGTGGCATGACGTCCGTATCATTGCCGACGGCGATAAACCGCCCGTCCTTGATGGCGACCGCACTGGCCTGAGGCTTATCCCGGTCAACCGTGTGCACGCGACCGTTGAACAGGATGAGATCGGCTGGGGAGTTGGTCATGCTGGTGCTCTGTGCAAATAGAGGACTGGTCCAGGCACTGACGGTGCCTGCCGAAAGGCCTTGCAGTACGCGGCGATGGCTGAAGTCGTCGTATTCATCAGGTGGGCTCATGGCGCCGTTCTCCGCAGTGTTCGGTCGAGCGGGCAGTCGGATGCGTAACCCATACGACCAGCAAAGAATATAGACGGCAAATTCGCAGTCGATATGTGGGCGGGCAGATTTACGACTGGCAGAAACGACGAATCCCGCCATAAGGGCGGGATTCGTAAGCAGCTAGAGGGCTCCCGAGGCTGGGAGCCGTCGTCTTAGCTTGGGAACAGCTCGGACAGTTTCATGGCCAGCATCATGTCGCCTTCAGCGCGCAGTTTGCCGCCCATGAATGCCTGCATGCCGTCGGTCGAACCGTCGACGATGCCTTCCAGGGTTTCGCCGTCCATGACCAGAGTCACTTGAGCGTCCGGGTTTTCGCCTTCTTGCAGCTCGCAAGTGCTGTCTTTAACGATCAGCGAGAAGTTCTTGGTGTCGTCGATGCGGAAACCGAAAACCAGGTCCAGACCGGCAGCAGCGGCTGGGTTGAACTTGGCTTTCATGGCTTGTACGGCGTCAGCTACGGAGGTCATGGTTCGATCCTTTCATGAAGTGTTACAGCAAGGGTCACAGTGATCCGGACTCAACGGAAAGTGATGAGTTCCGGGGCCTTCAGCAGCTGCAAATGTGCATGACTGTTGAAGGAAGCCAGTGCCACCTCGCGACCACGGAACTTCAGTTGGTTGAGCGAGGTGTTAACGATTT
The DNA here is from genome assembly GCF_056397005.1 of Pseudomonas sp. 05N431. Lineage (NCBI taxonomy): Bacteria > Pseudomonadati > Pseudomonadota > Gammaproteobacteria > Pseudomonadales > Pseudomonadaceae > Pseudomonas > Pseudomonas sp. 05N431. The sequence goes on along the minus strand of NZ_JBFTMN010000014.1, from coordinate 66,086 downwards.
GCCAATTCAGTTCAAAAGCCTGCCTGGCCGGCATTTGAGTAATCAGGTGGAGCAGGGCGGTGATGGTCCCGCCGGAGGTGAATACGGCGATTTTCTGAGTATTGTCGGCCTGTTCAAGAATACGCTGCAAACCGGCCTGGACCCGCTCGACGAAGCCAAGCCAGCTTTCGAGGCCCGGTGGGTCGTAAGTGCCGGCCAGCCAACGCTCGATGATCAAGGCAAAGATTCGCTGAAACTCGCCGCGATTCTGCGCGGCATTGCGCAGAATATTCAGGGCTTCGGGCTCTTCGGGCAGCAGGTCTGGAAGCAGTGCACGGATTACTGCGTCGGCGTCGAACTCGTTGAAAGCCGAATCGATTTCCAGCGGCGGTACCGGCAGGCCGACAGCGCCGAATTTTGCAAGGGCACTGTTGGCGGTGTGTTGCTGGCGACGCAGGTCGCCCGACAGGCAGCGATCGAAACTCAATCCCAGTTCAGCCAGGTGACTGCCGAGTATTTCTGCCTGGCGAATACCGGTCGGCGACAGCACGTCGTAGTCGTCTGCACCGAAAGAGGCCTGGCCATGTCGAATCAAATAGATGCTGCCCACGTCCGCGTCATCCGGGTACGTTGAAGGTTTTGCGAGGTTATGAGGATGGCGATGAGCTGTCAATGAAAAAACATACGCTTGTTTGAAATGCTCGTTGGAGGCCCGTTACAGAAGCTTTCACGACTGGTCGCAACGCGGCTGCATGGGTATGCTGAAGGTATACGCGCCCGCGAGTTCTGCGGCGCACCGTCGTTAAGGAGTCAATGTGGATTTTCTTGCCGAGTACGCAAGTTTTCTGGCTAAAACCGTTACCCTGGTGATCGCCATTCTGGTGGTCCTGGCCAGCTTTGCGGCGTTGCGCAGCAAAGGCCGGCGCAAGTTCGCGGGCCAGTTGCAGGTCAGTAAACTCAATGATTTCTACAAGGAGCTGCGTGAGCGCCTGGAGCAGACCCTGCTCGACAAGGAGCAACTCAAGGCCTTGCGTAAATCCGAAGCCAAGTCCGAGAAAAAACAGAAGAAAAAGCCGGAAGCCAAACCCCGGGTGTTCGTGCTGGATTTCAATGGCGACATCAGGGCTTCGGCGACTGAAAGCCTGCGCCACGAAATCACCGCGCTGCTGTCCCTGGCCACGCCAAAGGACGAAGTCGTGCTGCGTCTGGAAAGCGGCGGTGGCATGGTTCACAGCTACGGTCTGGCGTCCTCGCAACTGGCGCGCATTCGTCAGGCCGGCGTGCCATTGACCGTATGCATCGACAAGGTCGCGGCCAGCGGCGGTTACATGATGGCGTGCATCGGCGAGAAGATCATCAGCGCGCCGTTTGCCATTCTGGGTTCGATCGGGGTAGTGGCGCAGTTGCCTAACGTCAATCGCCTGTTGAAAAAGCACGACATCGACTTTGAAGTCCTGACAGCGGGTGAGTACAAACGCACGCTGACGGTGTTTGGCGAAAACACCGAGAAGGGCCGGGAGAAGTTCCAGGAAGACCTGGATGTGACCCACGAACTGTTCAAGAACTTCGTCTCACGCTACCGGCCGCAACTGGCCATCAATGAAGTGGCCACCGGTGAAATCTGGCTGGGTGTTGCCGCACTGGAAAAGCGACTGGTCGATGAACTGAAAACCAGTGATGAATACCTCGCCGAACGGGCCAAGGGCGCAGAGCTGTTTCACCTGCATTATGCCGAACGCAAGAGCCTGCAGGAACGCGTTGGCCTGGCGGCCAGCGGTTCGATTGATCGGGTCTTGTTGACCTGGTGGAGCCGTCTCACCCAGCAGCGCTTCTGGTAAGGAGCCGGGGGGCTCGCCACGCAGCGTCGAGTGCAATGCTCGGCGCTGTACAGGCTCCGTCGCGGGTGATTACCCTCAGCATTTCAGGTCTTTTGAGACCGTCGCGTTTTCCCACTTGATTGAAGACATTTCCTGCTTTTTTTGCGGCAGGCGATGCATAAGCTCTTGGCTCCCAAATCAACTGCAAAGGACTGCAAATGATGGCGCTAGAGAGTCAACACCATCTTGTCACCAACCGGTTATCTACTCGGAACAAACAGCTGCTGTCGAGCCTTGCGCTGGACGCTGTATTGCCCCAGGCCCCGGCCCAATATGCCGCGAAGCTTATCGAGGAGCGTTGGGGGGCAGAGTTATTGGCTGCTCGCCTGGTTGACCTCAATTACCATTTTTATGGCTACCCTGCACAACAGGACGTGCAGCAAGGCCGCGTCAGAAAGTCACAAAGCCTGGTACAGGCCCTGTTGTCCAACTATCAGACCGTGGGTGCGGGTCGTTTCGGGGAAACGGGATTCGGCCTGTACACGCCTCCTGTCGTGGGCCCGGAAGTCCAAATCGTCGAGATCGATGAGTCCATCAAGCCTGACGGCGGGTTCCTGGACTATGAGGGCATCTACCGCCAGACCGACCCTCAGCTCTACGGCCCGAGCACTCAGCTAAAGCTGCAGCCGGCAGCGTTCAAAAAGTGGGTGTGGGAGCTGGAGTTCAAGGACAAGTACACCGCTTATGTACACGCTGCGTGGCCCTCCGATGAGGTCTGTCTTGCACCGCAAGGCTATCCGCTACGCACTTCGGTCAAGACGGCCTTTGTCATGGCGGCTTATTTGCAACACCGGGAAAACAGCCTGACCCAGGACGGACTCAAACTGGCACTGCGGGTTGCCGGATTTGATGCGCAGCAAACGTGGGAGCAACTGACGGTTGAGCAATTGCAGGCCTGGGCGACGATCGAGTCTTCCATAGAGGCTGCGCGGCTGGTCATTTACCGTTATGTATCGAGCGATATCTGGAGTTTTCGAGAGAAAACCAGTGAGCGGATTTTGCTTTATATCCCGAGTAACTCTTCTCCGTTCCATGAGTTTGCCGATCAAAAGGCGTTGCACGAATGGGTGGTCGATGTGGGCGGGGACGTTGCCAGGCGGGATGCGCTGGCAGCGCATTTTTCCGAAGATGACCGTCAGGACGGCACATTTCACGCGGGCGTGTCGACCGCGTTGGACGGCATGGCGATTTACCCCGAACAACATCATTTGAAGAAAGGTCATGGTTTTTTCAACGATGATGGTTACTGGGATCCTGCCGATTACATTCACTTGGAGGTTGCAACGTCTCCAGTCGATCCCTTCGCGCAGTGGGTGTTGCTGATGAAGCAAGCGGCCCAGGCCAGTATTGAAACGATTCGTGACGATGCCCAGGTCAATCGGGATGATTTGAGTGCGGTGGTCGAGCCCATTGTGCAATGGATCAACAAGTTTGGTCCCTTGGCGCTGTTCGTTCCAGGTGGCGAAGGCTTGTTGGCGTTGGCCGGGCTGATCGATGCCGGTTATGGGGTGGCTCAGGCGGTTGATGGCAAGACCGCTGAAGAGCGTTCGGCAGGTGTCACACGCACCCTGTTCGGTTTGCTCAATGCCTTGCCACTGGCCGCGGAAGGGGCAGCCATCAAGGCTGAAGAACATTCCGTCGGCATCGGCTCTGAACCCGGTCCTGCACCCGCCGTTGTGGATGAGCCCTTGTCCGGTGAGTCCTCGATTGTAGCCGGAGATGTTGCACCTCCCGCCCCAGGCACTGAACGACTACAACTGATGCGAGGTATTGGGCCGACTGTCCAGTCATTCAGCGATGAGGTTCTGGCCCAGATAGCTCATGTAAGCCCCGTGGATGATGATGTCCTGCGTCTGATACACGCCGGACAGCGGTCACCGGCTCCGGTGCTGGCGGATACCATCAGTCGTTTCACCCTCGATCAGGATTTGCAGCGAGCCATTGACGCGTTCCCCGAAGGCTCTGTGCAGGCCGAGCAGCTAAAGAGCGCAAGAGTCGAACAGTTCAGGCAGCGCTACGATGCGCTACAGCATTCGGATAATGACTGGGTCAGGTTGTTTCGGCATCAATACCCGGGTTTGCCGAAAAGTGCGGTGGAGCAAATGCTCGACAGGTCGGGAGTGGACATTGCTGCGCCCCATACTCTGGCTGATACCAAGCGAGTGCTGGGGCAGTTGAGCGGCAAGGCGCAGCAGTACGAACAGCATGTACGCCTGTGCCGCGCCTATGAGGGGCTCTATCTGAAGTCGGTCGAAAACGCCGACAGCGATGTGCTCGTCTTGCAGACGCTGGAACGGCTGCCGGGCTGGTCGCGCGCGACTCGAGTCGAGGCACTCTACGAGCGAGTCGGTACGGCTGACTTTGACCTGGCACTTCTCGGGCTCCTGCCGCAAGAACAACGCACGGCCCTCGGTTTGCGTCCGGGTCATGAATGGCAGGACTTGTTGCTCAAGATTCGGGAGAACGCCCTGCCGCGCTCGGAATTGATGCTCGGATTGCGCAGGATGGACTCCGGGTTGACCTTTCAGCGTCTCGGGTTGCGAGGTGGTGGATTCCCGAATACCGCACAGTCCGGTGAACTGTCCACAGAGGTGATGAGGCTTCAGGTTAAAGAGATTTATCCTGCTTTTACGACTGAGCAAGCGGATGAGTTTCTGTTGAATGCGGGCGCCCAGGCTCAGGCTGATCTCTATCGGCTGAGATTGCAGACAGAGCAGCTACGTGTCGATATCACCAGTTGGATTGAAGACGTCACCGATGATATCGATGAGATGGATATCGAGATTCTGCTCGCCGGTGATGAGGGTACCGAGGGGATGAGCGACGCCGAGATCGAGGAGGAGAACGACGCGCGTATAGAAGAGTGGATGGAGATTGAGCGTGATACCCGATACGAACTGGCCGAGGAGCTGATTGCCATTTGGCAAAAACGTAGCGGGCCGGACAGCAGGGTTTATCAGGGCGGTCAGTTCATCGGCTTCCACCTGGACATGGACTTTGAGCAGATGCACTACCTTCCGCAGCTTAATGTGAAGTTGAATGACGTGGTCTCTCTCACCATGCCGAATTTCAAGTTGACGCAACGCGGTAGCCTTAATGGATTCCTTGAGTGTTTTCCCAATCTTCGCGAGTTGAATATGCAGGGCGTTGATCTACGTCTCTTTGATCAGAATGGTATCGAGGTGGGTCGATTGCCGCCTGCCATCGGTCAGCTGTCTCAGCTTGTGGTCCTTAATCTGAAAGCGACCCGGTTGGTCCTGACGGAGGAAACCGTAGGCCAACTCGCCGGGCTCACCCGACTGCAGGAGCTCGATCTAAGCGAAAATCCGTTGGGTCTCCCACCGCCAGTGTTTCAGATGAACGAATTGCGTCAACTCAAGTTGAGGCGCGCGGAGCTTAAGTCTTGCCCGATTTTTGCTCTGGATTTTCCTGGCCTGGAGCGCTTGGATCTTCGTGATAACCAGATTGTCCGGGTGCCTGAATCGGTTCGGAAGCAGTCGGTGGTCGAGGGCAACGTCTTGCTTTCAGGTAATCCGCTAACCGACACAGACAGTCTGCAATGGGTCGTGGCTCATCGAAAGCAGACAGGGATCAATTTATGGATGGGGTCAACGGTACGCGATTTTGCCAAGCCAGACGTTTGGTTGACCGGGCTTCTCCCCGAGCAGGCGGCACAACAGACCGCACGTTGGGGGCGTGTTTTTGCAAAAGAGGGGAGTGATCGTTTCTTCGGTACTTTGGAAGTGCTGACGCACACGGCTGATTTCCTGGTGGACTATGCACCTTTGCAACAGCGAGTGTGGCGAATGGTTGATGAGATGGATGCTTCGCCGGAGCTTTGCCAGCACCTGTTCGAGGGCGTGGAATGGTCGATTTTCGATAGGGATGACCCGTTTGCCAGTTTTGTACGACTGGAAGACAGAATCACTTTATTCAAGGAGCCGCCTGTGAAAAAAACCAGTCTGGATGGCGAGACTTCTCAAGCGTCGTAGGTGGGGTGGGGGAGTCTGTAGCCACAATGAAAAATCTTGAGTCCCGGCACAGGCGCCGGGCTCAAGGCTTTTTTGTCGATCAGCGGCGACGGAACAGCGGCAGCGGTTCGTCGGTGGCGGCCTGGTAGGTCACCGAGAAGTCCTTGAGGCTTTCAAGGGCTTCGTACGGGTCCTTGTCGGCGCGCAATGCATACGCGTCGAAACCGCAGCGATGCAGGTAGAACAGCTGGTCGCGCAGCACATCGCCAATCGCCCGCAGCTCGCCCTTGTAGCCGTAGCGATCACGCAGCAGGCGCGCGTTGGAGTAGTTGCGCCCGTCGGTGAAGGCCGGGAAGTTCAAGGCGATGACCTGGAACTGATCGACGTCGTCACCGATTTCCTCGGCTTCTTCATCGGCATCCAGCCACACGCCCAAACCGCCATCACGCGCCTTGAGGGCATGTGCGTGATCGCGCCACAGGGCCAGTGGCACGATCAGGTCGTCGCAGTTGGAAATGCCGTCGAAACTCGCGTCCTTGGGCAGCAAGTGCCAGGTTTCGTCGATGACTTCGTTGTTCTTAATTATTCGCTGCATAGACGCGTTCCTTGAAGAGGTCGATGCCGATACGTTGATAGGTGTCGATGAAGCGTTCGTCTTCGGTACGTTGTTCCACGTACACGTCGATCAGCTTCGAGATCACGTCAGGCATGTCGTCCTGGGCAAAGGACGGGCCGAGGATCTTGCCCAGGCTGGCGTCACGGCTGGCGCTGCCACCGAGGGATACCTGGTAGAACTCTTCACCTTTCTTGTCCACGCCGAGGATGCCGATGTGACCGACGTGGTGGTGACCACAGGCGTTCATGCAGCCGGAGATGTTCAGGTCCAGTTCGCCGATGTCGAACAGGTAGTCCAGGTCATCGAAACGGCGCTGGATGGCTTCGGCGATAGGGATCGACTTGGCATTGGCCAGGGAGCAGAAGTCGCCACCCGGGCAGCAGATGATGTCGGTCAGCAGGCCGATGTTCGGCGTAGCGAAACCTTGTTCGCGCAATTCACCCCACATGGCGAACAATTGGCTCTGCTCGACGTCAGCCAGAATGATGTTCTGCTCGTGGGAAGTGCGCAGCTGACCAAAGCTGTAGCGGTCGGCCAGGTCGGCAACGCCATCGAGCTGCTTGTCGGTCAGGTCGCCCGGCGCAACCCCGGTCGGCTTGAGCGACAGGGTTACGGCCACATAACCCGGCTTCTTGTGCGCCAGGGTGTTGCGGGTACGCCAGCGAGCAAAACCCGGGTGTTGCTTGTCGAGTTCAGCCAGCTCTGCGGTCTGATCGTCCAGGACTTTGTAGTCCGGATCGACGAAGTGCTTGGCGACGCGATGCACTTCGGCTTCGGTCAGCGTGGTCTGGCCACCGCGAAGGTATTCCATTTCCGCGTCGACTTTTTGTGCAAAGACTTCAGGCGTCAGGGCCTTGACCAGAATCTTGATCCGCGCCTTGTACTTGTTGTCACGACGGCCGTAGCGGTTGTACACGCGCAGAATGGCGTCGAGGTAGCTCAACAGGTCTTGCCACGGCAGGAATTCATTGATGAACGCGCCAACGACAGGCGTACGACCGAGGCCACCACCGACCAGCACGCGGAAACCCAGTTCGCCTGCGGCGTTGTGCACCGGCTCAAGGCCGATGTCATGGACTTCGATGGCCGCGCGGTCCGACGTCGAACCGTTGATTGCGATCTTGAACTTGCGCGGCAGGTAGGCGAATTCCGGGTGGAAGGTCGTCCACTGACGGACGATTTCGCACCACGGACGCGGATCGATCAGCTCGTCGGCAGCGACACCGGCGAACTGATCGGTGGTGACGTTGCGCAGGCAGTTGCCGCTGGTCTGGATCGCGTGCATCTGCACGGTCGCCAGTTCAGCCAGGATGTCCGGAATGTCTTCCAGCGCCGGCCAGTTGAACTGTACGTTCTGCCGGGTACTGATGTGGGCGTAGCCCTTGTCGTAGTCGCGGGCGATCTTGGCCATCATTCGCGTCTGGCGCGAAGTCAGTTGGCCATAAGGCACGGCAACCCGCAGCATCGGGGCGAAGCGCTGGATGTAAAGGCCATTTTGCAGGCGCAGGGGGCGGAATTCTTCTTCGCTCAGCTCGCCTGCCAGATAGCGTCGGGTCTGATCACGGAACTGCTTGACGCGGTCCTCGATGATCCGCTGATCGTACTCGTCGTATACGTACATATAGGTCCTGTTCTCAGGCTTGGGCCAATCAGGAACAGCTGCGCTTTTCGCTCGCTTGATTCCGATACTGCCTTGGCAATTCTGCGCGCACGGCCGCGCACTCCCCACGGAGCCGAGGCAAGATACCAGTTTGCGTTTATGCGCAAAAGTGATGTTTGAGTATATGTAAAGAACCAAATCGACTAATGAGAATCGTTGTTGCAAAGGCCCTGTTTGTGGTGAGGGCAATCGTCGTCTTTACTGTGCTCGAGTCTTTCTGCAATCACCGATAAAACCGACAAGAGGCGATGCAATGAGCAACCCAACCAAAGCACGGAAAAGCGATAGCACCGTTGATGCATGGGCCATTCTGTTCCTGATTATCCTGGTAGTGGGCACTGCGGTGTTCTGGGTCAGCCATCAATAGGTAAGCGGGTCCGGGCCCTGTTCTGACGATTGTCGGACAAAACGGCGATTAATCGCGATTTGCCAGCATTTCGCTGGCTATAATGCGTGGCTAATTTCCGGGGCTCGGATATTCAATGTTCAAGTTTTTCTGTGGGGTATTGCTGACGGTTTGCTCGGTCTATGGATCGGGTACGCAAGCGGCGTCGGTGCTGTTCCTGAGCCCCGGCACCTCTGCGGAAACCTTTTGGCTCAGCTATTCGCAATTCATGCAGGCCGCCGCCCGGGACCTGGGCATGGACCTGCGGATACAGTATTCCGAGCGCGAGCCTGAAACCACGATCAAGCAGGCCCGTGAAGCCCTGCAAGGGCCACATCGGCCGGACTATCTGGTGTTCGCCAACGAGCAATATGTTGCGCCGGAAATCTTGCGGCTGTCCGAGGGCAGCGGCGTGAAGCTGTTTATCGTCAATAGCGCGCTGAACGCCGATCAGATGGCGTTGCTCGGCAATCGCCAGGAAAAATACCCCAATTTGCTCGGTAGCCTGGTGCCCAACGATGAGGAGGGCGGTTACCTGATGCTCAAGGAGTTGATCCGCCTGCATCCTCCGGTCGCCCCCGGCCAGAAACTTGAGTTGCTGGCGTTTGCCGGTTTGAAAATCACGCCGGCCTCGCAGTTGCGTGAAAAGGGCATGATGCGGGCATTGCGCGAGCACCCCGAGGTGCATTTGCAGCAACTGGTGTACGGCGCCTGGAACCGTCAGCGCGTTCATGAGCAGGCGACGATGCTGTTCAAGCGCTATCCGAAGACGTCGCTGATCTGGACGGCCAACGATGAAATGGCGTTCGGCGCGATGCAGGCCTACGAAGAAGCGGGCGGCACACCGGGCAAAGGCGCGCTGTTCAGTGCCGTCAACACATCACCGGCAGCTTTGCAGGCGTTGCTCGATGGTCGCCTGAGCGTATTGCTGGGCGGGCATTTCAGTCTGGGTGGTTGGGCGCTGGTGGAATTGCATGACTATGACCAGGGCGTGCACGTCGACCGATATGGCGGTCGTGACCGGCAAGTCCCGCTGTTGCAGTTGATTGATCGGGAGCAGGCCAGGCGATTGTTGGCCATCGGTGCCACGCAGAACTACGGCGTGAACTTTCGCAGCTTTTCGGCCAAGGATCGTCCGCTGAGTTATCGCTATCCGTTCAGCCTGCAAGCGCTGATGCACTGACGTCGGGCTAAACCCCGGCCAGATGCAGGACCAGTTTCACGATGCCGAACAGCGTCAGCGCAAAGACTGCGGTGAACAGAATGCCTAATATCACGAAATGACTGGGTTTGCCGTGCGTGAAGTCGCGGGCGCGGTTCTTCCCGCTCTGCACGCCGAACGCCGCGGCCATCACGCTTTGCAGCATTTGCCAGAAGCTGGGTGGTTTGTTGTCGACTGGATCGTCCATAAATCCCTCGTCACCGGAGTGTATGAGGCAAGCATAGTCAATCTTCCCAGGGAATGTGGCGGTGGTGAGACCGCCATCGCGGGTCAGCTCAACTGGCTCACATAAGTGCCCGTGCCCTTGAGAATGTTCTGTAACGTTTCTTCCACTTCAGCCAGATCCGCCGGCGCGGTGCTGTGGTGGATTTCCAGATGATCGTCGCCATTCAGCGCATCGGCGTCAGCGGCGGCTATTTCGATCAGCAGGCGGGTAGGGCTGAGGGTGACTTTCACGCCATCGAGGGTCGACGGTTCACCATCAAGGGTGATCTCCAGCTCATCTTCATCCGGGTAGCGAGTCATCAGAAACATCTCGCCCTGATTGCTGTGGCAGCAGAGCATGGCCATGTTGTCTTCTTCGTCATCGCACGGGTTGGCGATCAGGTGGGCGGTGGTCAGTTGCATGGGGCGATTCCTGGCTCAACGAGCGTTATAAAGACGACAAAATCCGATTTTGCCAGCCCGAGGGAATTTCTGCTCGTCTGACTGTCAGAAGATGTGTCGTGAACATCCCGGGTGTTGCTGGTCATTTCAGGACGGATGTGCCGCGAATACGGGCATAAAACCGTCTTTTTCTCGCGCGAGTGCTAGTGTTGTTCGATGCGCTGCCGATGAGTTACGTGCCGATGACCGAATATGTCGCAGCATCGCAAGCAGGCAGGTTGTCGCACCCGATAAGCTGCGCAACCAATGGATACCCGTAAAGACAGTGCGCAATCGATCGCGCAGTGGTTTTTGCAGATGCCCATTCATGGAAGGTGAATGTGACCTGAGTGTCTCGTCCAGCTTCACCCAACTGTCACCCTGTTAACCTCTGCCCGAGATTCAGGAACAGGGTGACGGATCGCCCCGACAGGGGTTTTGCACGCGACGCTTCCATCAATAACAAGCCCAAGCGGAGTACCACAGATGGCGTTCTTCACCGCAGCCAGCAAAGCCGACTTCCAGCAACAACTGCAAGCGGCACTGGCGCAGCACATCAGTGAACAGTCACTGCCACAAGTGGCGCTGTTCGCTGAACAATTCTTCGGCATTATTTCCCTCGATGAGCTGACCCAGCGCCGGTTGTCCGACCTCGCCGGCTGCACCCTTTCTGCCTGGCGCCTGCTTGAGCGCTTTGATCATGCGCAACCACAAGTGCGCGTTTACAACCCGGATTACGAACGTCACGGCTGGCAGTCGACCCATACCGCGGTCGAAGTGCTGCACCACGACCTGCCATTTCTCGTGGACTCGGTGCGCACCGAGCTGAATCGTCGCGGCTACAGCATCCATACCTTGCAAACCACGGTGCTGAGCGTGCGTCGCGGCGCCAAGGGCGAACTGCTGGAAATCCTGCCGAAAGGCACCCAGGGCGAAGGCATTCTGCAAGAATCGCTGATGTACCTTGAGATCGATCGTTGCGCCCATACCGCCGAACTCAATGTGTTGAGCAAGGAGCTGGAGCAGGTTCTCGGTGAAGTCCGCGTTGCGGTCGCCGATTTCGAACCGATGAAAGCCAAGGTCCAGGAACTGATCGAAGGCATCGACAAGAGCAAATTTGCCGTCGATGCCGAAGAAAAGAGCGAGATCAAGGGCTTCCTCGAGTGGCTGGTGGGCAACCACTTCACGTTCCTCGGTTACGAAGAGTTCGTGGTTCGCGACGACAAGGATGGCGGTCATATCGAGTACGACCAGAGCTCGTTCCTGGGCCTGACCCGATTGCTGCGCGCCGGCCTGACGGCTGACGACCTGCGTATCGAAGACTACGCCGTGAACTACCTGCGCGAACCGACGCCACTGTCGTTCGCCAAGGCTGCGCATCCAAGCCGTGTGCACCGTCCGGCTTACCCTGACTATGTGTCGATCCGCCAGATCGATGCCAACGGTAAAGTCATCAAGGAATGCCGCTTCATGGGCCTGTACACCTCCTCGGTGTATGGCGAAAGCGTGCGAGTCATTCCGTACATCCGCCGCAAGGTCGATGTCATCGAGCAGCGCTCCGGCTTCCAGGCCAAGGCGCACCTGGGCAAGGAACTGGCCCAGGTACTCGAAGTGCTGCCGCGTGACGATCTGTTCCAGACCCCGGTCGACGAGCTGTTCAGCACCGTGATGTCGATCGTGCAGATTCAGGAACGCAACAAGATTCGCGTGTTCCTGCGCAAAGACCCGTACGGTCGTTTCTGCTACTGCCTGGCCTACGTGCCACGCGACATCTATTCCACCGAAGTGCGTCAGAAGATCCAGCAAGTGCTGATGGATCGCCTGAAAGCCAGCGATTGCGAGTTCTGGACCTTCTTCTCTGAGTCCGTACTGGCCCGTGTGCAACTGATTCTGCGGGTTGACCCGAAGAATCGCCTGGACATCGATCCGCTGCTGCTGGAAAAAGAAGTGGTTCAGGCCTGCCGCAGCTGGCAGGACGACTACGCAAGCCTGGTGGTCGAAAGCTTCGGCGAAGCCCAGGGCACCAATGTGCTGTCCGACTTCCCGAAAGGCTTCCCGGCCGGCTACCGCGAACGCTTCGCTGCGCATTCGGCTGTGGTCGACATGCAGCACCTGCTGAGCCTGAGCGAAAAAAATCCGCTGGTGATGAGCTTCTATCAGCCACTGGCCCAGTCCACCGGCCAGCAGTTGCTGCACTGCAAGCTGTATCACGCCGATACTCCGCTGGCGCTGTCCGACGTACTGCCGATCCTCGAAAACCTTGGCCTGCGCGTGCTCGGCGAGTTCCCGTATCGCCTGCGCCACAGCAATGGTCGCGAGTTCTGGATTCACGACTTTGCGTTCACCGCCGCTGAAGGCCTGAACCTCGACATCCAGCAGCTCAACGACACCCTGCAGGACGCGTTCGTCCACATCGTTCGCGGCGACGCCGAAAACGATGCGTTCAACCGTCTGGTACTGACCGCCGGCCTGCCATGGCGCGACGTGGCGCTGCTGCGTGCTTACGCCCGTTACCTGAAGCAGATTCGTCTGGGCTTCGACCTGGGCTACATCGCCAGCACCCTGAACAACCACACCGACATCGCTCGCGAGTTGACCCGGTTGTTCAAAACCCGTTTCTACCTGGCCCGCAAGCTGACCAGCGACGACCTCGACGACAAGCAACTGCGTCTGGAACACGCGATCCTGGCTGCGCTGGACGACGTTCAAGTACTGAACGAAGACCGCATCCTGCGTCGCTACCTGGACCTGATCAAGGCAACCCTGCGGACCAACTTCTACCAGACCGACGCCAACGGTCAGAACAAGTCCTACTTCAGCTTCAAGTTCAACCCGCACGCCATTCCAGAGCTGCCGAAGCCGGTTCCGAAGTTCGAAATCTTCGTCTACTCGCCACGCGTCGAAGGCGTGCACCTGCGCTTTGGCAACGTTGCTCGCGGTGGTCTGCGCTGGTCCGACCGTGAAGAAGACTTCCGTACCGAAGTCCTGGGCCTGGTAAAAGCCCAGCAAGTGAAGAACTCGGTCATCGTGCCGGTGGGTGCGAAGGGCGGCTTCCTGCCGCGTCGCCTGCCACTGGGTGGCAGCCGTGATGAAATCGCAGCAGAAGGCATCGCCTGCTACCGCATCTTCATTTCCGGTCTGTTGGACATCACCGACAACCTGAAAGACGGCGCGCTGGTACCGCCGGCCAACGTCGTGCGTCATGACGACGATGACCCGTACCTGGTGGTGGCTGCGGACAAGGGCACTGCGACCTTCTCCGACATCGCCAACGGTATTGCGATCGACTACGGCTTCTGGCTCGGTGATGCCTTCGCGTCGGGCGGCTCGGCCGGTTATGACCACAAGAAAATGGGCATCACCGCCAAAGGCGCGTGGGTTGGCGTTCAACGTCACTTCCGTGAGCGCGGTATCAACGTCCAGGAAGACAGCATCACTGTGGTCGGCGTCGGCGACATGGCCGGTGACGTGTTCGGTAACGGCTTGCTGATGTCCGACAAGCTGCAACTGGTTGCCGCGTTCAACCACCTGCACATTTTCATCGACCCGAACCCTGAGCCGGCCAACAGCTTCGCTGAGCGTCAGCGTCTGTTCGATCTGCCGCGTTCGGCGTGGTCGGATTACGACACCAGCATCATGTCCGAAGGCGGCGGGATCTTCTCCCGTAGCGCGAAAAGCATCGCGATTTCCCCGCAGATGAAAGAGCGCTTCGACATTCAGGCCGACAAGCTGACCCCGACCGAACTGCTGAACGCCTTGCTCAAGGCGCCAGTGGATCTGCTGTGGAACGGCGGTATCGGTACGTACGTCAAAGCCAGCAGCGAAAGCCACGCCGATGTCGGCGACAAGGCCAACGATGCACTGCGCGTGAACGGCAACGAACTGCGCTGCAAAGTCGTGGGCGAGGGCGGTAACCTCGGTATGACCCAACTGGGTCGTGTCGAATTCGGTCTCAATGGCGGCGGCTCCAACACCGACTTCATCGACAACGCCGGTGGCGTGGACTGCTCCGACCACGAAGTGAACATCAAGATCCTGCTCAACGAAGTGGTGCAGGCTGGCGACATGACCGAGAAGCAACGTAACCAGTTGCTTGGCAGCATGACGGATGAAGTCGGCGGCCTGGTTCTCGGCAACAACTACAAGCAGACCCAGGCCCTGTCCCTGGCAGCCCGTCGTGCCTACGTGCGGATTGCCGAGTACAAGCGCCTGATGAACGACCTGGAAGGCCGTGGCAAGCTGGACCGTGCCATCGAGTTCCTGCCGACCGAAGATCAACTCAACGAGCGCGTTGCGGCAGGCCATGGCCTGACCCGTGCCGAACTCTCGGTACTGATCTCCTACAGCAAGATCGACCTCAAGGAGCAGTTGCTCAACTCCCTGGTACCGGACGACGACTACCTGACCCGCGACATGGAAACCGCTTTCCCGCCGATGCTGGTGAGCAAGTTCTCCGAGGCCATGCGTCGTCACCGTCTGAAGCGTGAGATCGTCAGCACCCAGATCGCCAACGACCTGGTCAACCACATGGGCATCACCTTCGTTCAGCGACTCAAAGAGTCGACTGGCATGAGCCCGGCGAACGTGGCCGGCGCCTATGTGATCGTGCGTGACATCTTCCATCTCCCGCACTGGTTCCGTCAGATCGAAGCCCTGGATTACCAGGTTTCGGCCGACGTACAACTGGAACTTATGGATGAGCTGATGCGTCTGGGCCGTCGTGCCACTCGCTGGTTCCTGCGCAGCCGTCGCAACGAACAGAACGCAGCGCGCGACGTCGCCCACTTCGGTCCACATCTGGCAGCGCTGGGCCTCAAGCTCGACGAACTGCTGGAAGGCCCGACCCGCGAAGGCTGGCAGACCCGCTATCAGGCCTACGTCGCGGCTGGCGTACCTGAGTTGCTGGCGCGCATGGTTGCAGGCACTACGCACCTGTACACCTTGCTGCCAATTATCGAGGCGGCGGATGTGACCGGCCAGAACGCAGCGGACGTGGCCAAGGCCTACTTCGCCGTGGGCAGCGCGCTGGACCTGACCTGGTACCTGCAACAGATCAGCGCTCTGCCGGTGGAAAACAACTGGCAAGCACTGGCCCGTGAAGCGTTCCGCGATGACATCGACTGGCAGCAACGGGCGATCACCATCTCGGTCCTGCAAATGGGCAACGACGACCTGGACGTGGAAGCGCGTCTGGCCTTGTGGATGGACCAGAACCAGACCATGGTCGAGCGCTGGCGCGCCATGCTGGTGGACATCCGTGCCGCCAGCGGCACCGACTACGCCATGTACGCGGTCGCCAACCGCGAACTGCTGGACCTGGCGTTGAGCGGTCAAGCGGTGGTGCCTGTCACGACCGCTGCAATCGCTGAACTGGAGCCTGCTGCCTGATCATCAGGCGCTGAATAGAAAGCCCCGTCTTGAGAGAGACGGGGCTTTTTTTCAGCTTTATTTTTTATCGAAAAATAGGTCAAGCACTTGATAAAAGGCGGCTGCCGTATTGGCCACGTCCCAAACGGCGAGAAGGACGTGGTACCCGTCGCGATCAGGCAATGTCATCGTGTGTTGGTGAATGGGTCGTGGGTACAAAACGTCGGATCCAGGGACGGCGTAATGCGGTTGGAATGTGTTCAGGAATACCTCGACCGGTTCGTCTTCGAAATGCTCCCTTGCCAGTGGCTCGTTGTGGTTCCAGCCCTCTCTGGTGATCCAGTATGTCCATCGACGGGTTTTGTGGGGCTGACTGTATTCCCAGACGACACTAAACGGACCCGGCTTGACATTGTGTTTTTTCCAGTGCGAGCCGGGAGCGTTGAGCAGGGCGCGAGCATCCGCTGTATGTCCGCCACTGGCAATCTCGCCATTAGCGGGAGGAGTGCGGCTGTAGACGTCATCTGGAGCATCCGGGTCCGGCAAATTACCCGCCAGTGCGGGGAACCCTTTTCCACCCTCTAACTCATTGGCTTGACTGAGATTCAGTTTTCCTTCATCAGCGAGGAACTGTGCACGGGATTTTGGATTGGAGATTCTGCCATGCCTGGGCAGAGGCACGTTTCTGGTTTCTAGCTCGCCTAGTACAATATCAAGGAGTTCGATTACCTCGTCCAACGAGGATTTTTGTAGATCACTCTTAGAGCGTTGTCCGTTTTGTGAAGCCATCGCATCGATACTCCATTCAGTAAAACCACCAAAGACCGGACGAAAGGCCATTGGCCCGTTTCCTGTCTGTCGAGGTGGATTAGAGAAGGAAGGATCAATCACTGTCTACTGTCAGAGTTGACAGTAGACAGTTGTGTTTAGCTGTGTTTTCAGGTCTGGCAGGGTAACCGAAGTTGGTTATTTGACGGTGCGTAAATCTTCGCTCGATAACGAAAGTTTATCTGACGACCTGGTCAGTAAATTACTGAGCGACTGGTCAAACTTTTGCAACGCGCGAACTTGAATAGTCTGCTGTTCATTGATGTCGGCAACTATCTCGCTTGTCGGTTTGAAATCGGCCCACACCGGGCTCAGGCTTTTTGCCTCATGGCCTTGAGCGGTTCCGATGTAATTGAACCTGGCGTCATAGAAGGCCGCCGAGACATCGGCCTGCACATTGGAACTGCGCGAGGTGATGAGCTGACTATGGGTATCGATGACCGCCACGACATCCGGTTTCGCAGCCTTGAGACTTTGCATGTCCGGGTAGACCGTCACCGAGCCGAACTGCCGTTGCAGGGAAGCCTTGACCCAATCCACCGCCATGTCCGGTTGGGAGGTGGAAACATAGGCGTCGTGGATCGGCTGCACCAGCAGGCTCTGGCCGAAGCCCGTACCGGCGTTGGCCTGGTAGTCCTTGAGGTAGGCACGGCTGTTCTGGGTGTTTTGGCTGTAGACGATGCCCAGTGATACGTTCGGACCGCTGGTGACATGGGTGGCGCTGGAGTGCATGACCGGTGCCGTGAAGTAGTTGCTCAATGCGGCGTGTTCTTCTGGCGCGGTGGGCACCGAACAACCGGTTAATAAGGCGGTGAAGCTTACGCTGGTTACCAGAATCAGTTTCATGGTTTATCTCCAGTGAAACACGTTCAGTCGGGAAGTTTAAGAGGTCGAACAATGTCGACGTAGTTCCAGACTAAACCTGTGGGCTGGAAATTAAATAGCCAATAGTTCCACTGGTCGGAGGGCTGATTTATTAGGGATTTAAAAGTGCGTAGTTGATTTCCTAAGGAAATAAACGGGGCCTGAATATAAAGTTCAGGCCCTGTTACTTATGGCTGGAGGGGTGGGTATTAGTTTTTCAATAGCGTCAGTAGTTCATCGTGTCAACGGGTTAAACGATGGGAAAACTGTTGAAGTCGACGCTGCTGGCCAGTCGGCTGTCGATCAGGCTGATGAAGCCTTGAACTTGCGGGCAGTAGAAGTGTGATTGCATGGCGGTTTCGGACTGCCAGCGGGCACTGACCGTCCATCGATTGTCGTCCTCCGGGCAGCGGTCGACCATGTAGGAGTCGCAACCCGGGAGCTCACGCAATGTTTCGACGATCTTCTGCAATTGCTTGCCCAGTTCATCCGAGCGGCCAGCGGCGGCCTTTACCTGGACCGTATTGATTATTTCGTTGGGCATCGCACACGCTCCTGTATCAAGCCGGACGAGGCTCGCTCATGGTGGGATAACGCCTGTGCAGGATAGGCCTGTGTCGGGTAGCGGCCAACAGCCAATTGGCAGTAAAAGCGCCATACCAATAGACCTCAACAGACTTGCTGGAAGATCTCGCGCAAGCGGTCCAGGGCTACATCGATGTCCAGGGTTTCGATGGCGCCGAAGCCCATGAACAACCCGGCCCGAGGTGATTGCTGATAGTAAAAGTCGTTCAAACCGTACAGCCCGACTTCGACTTTTTTCGCCAGTGCGATGACCCGCGGGACATCCACCTCGACCTTGCACAGCAACGCCATGTGAAAGCCGGCAGTGGTTGGCACTGCTTCGAGCCAGGGCGAAAGGTCCCCGGCGACGCGTGCGAGGATCCGCTCGCGCCGCCCGGCATAGACCGTATGGCAGCGGCGGATGTGCTTTAGCAGGCAGCCTTCGGCAATGAATTTGGCCAGCGCCCATTGCGGCAGGGTCGAGGTGTGCACGTCGGTCAGTTGCTTGGCGCGGATCACTGCTTCGAGAATGGCCGGCGGCAGAATCGTGTAACCCAGGCGCAATTCCGGCAGCAGGGTTTTCGAAAAAGTCCCGACGTAGGCGACGATCCCGCGCTCATCCATGCTTTGCAGGGAGTCGGTGGGGCGGCCCTCGTAGCGGAATTCACTGTCGTAGTCGTCCTCGATAATGATTGCGCCCAGCTCATGCGCCCTTGCCAGCAAGGCTTCGCGACGTGCCTGGCTCATCGGCATGCCGAGCGGGAACTGGTGCGAGGGCGTGACATAGATCAGCCGGGTTCCATCGGGAATCAGATCGACTTGAATGCCTTGCTCATCCACCGGCACCCCGACCACCTCGGCACCGTGAGAGGCGAACAACAGACGTGCCGGCGGGTAACCGGGGTCCTCCATGGCCACGAGGCTGCCGGGCTCCGTCAGTACGCGGGAGATCAGGTCCAGCGCTTGCTGCGCACCGTTGCACACCACCACGTCATCATCCTGGCAGTTAACCCCACGGGAAAAGGCGATATGCCGGGCGATCGCGTTGCGCAGCGCCGGTAGGCCTTCCGGCTGGCTGTAAAAACCCTTGGAACCGGCAATCTGTCGCAGCGCATGGGCGGTGCAGCGGCGCCAGTCATCCTGAGGAAACTGGCCCTTGCTGGTGGCGCCGCCAATGAACTCGTAACGCAGCGAACCCTCCAGGGTAGGGTGGCGCAGGAGCGACGGCATGTTGCGCCAACGCTCGAGGGTGTCGGCGCTCGCGAGTTCAGAGTGGCTCTGTTTGCGGACGATTGCCGAGGGGCGGGCATTGACGTAGGTGCCTTTGCCGATCTTCCCGGTGAGGAAGTTCTCGTAGGTCAACTGCGCGTAAGTATCGGAAATGGTCTTGCGTGAGATACCCAATTGTTCGGCGAGCAAGCGGCTCGGAGGTAGCTGTGTTCCGGCGGCCAGGCGACCCGACTCGATGGCGCTGCGCAGTTGCTGATACAGCTGTCCTGCGAGGTCCTTGCGGCCGTTGATCACAACATGAAGTTCCATACCCGCGAGGCTCCTGCGGCAGTTGGTGTCTTGGGTTGACGTGTATGGCGCCAGATTACCCGTATTGCGGTGTCGGGAAGAAGTTGCAGCGCATCCATATTCGCGCTTCACCGCACTATGGCTGTCGTCACCCGGGTGATGATCCGTTTAGACTCGATGGTCATGTCATTTTCAAGGAGGAATCACCATGCCAGCCATCGATCCTGTGATCACCATTGAGCGTATGAGCGAAGCCCACGTCGAGGGCATCACCGCGCTTTACAACGACCCGGCGGTCGCCCGCCAAGTGCTGCAAATGCCGTTTCAGTCCCCTGAAGTCTGGCGCAAGCGCCTGGCGCCGGAGAACGAGCGGGTGGTGCAGTTGGTGGCGTTGCATCAGGGCCAGGTCATTGGCAACGTGGGCCTGGAGCAGGCCTCGCGAATCCGTCGTAGCCATTGCGCCAGCATCGGCATGGGTGTGGCGGTCGCGTGGCAAGGCAAGGGCGTTGGCTCTCGGCTGCTCGCGGCGGTGCTGGACCTTGCCGACAACTGGATGAACGTGCAACGGGTCGAACTCTCGGTGTATGCGGATAACGAAGCGGCGATCGCGCTGTACCGCAAGTTCGGTTTCGATACAGAAGGCTTGTTTCGCGAGTATGCGGTACGCGATGGCGTGCTGGTGGACGCCCTGAGCATGGCGCGCTTGCGCCGTCTGCTCAAGGCTTCCTGAGTCAGTCGTTCAGGGCGAACGCCACTGCCGCTTGCGCATGCAGCTCGGTGGTGTCGAGCAGCGGCAGTTTGCTGTGCTCGGGTTTGATCAGCAGGCTGATTTCCGTGCAGCCGAGGATGATCGCCTGGGCGCCGCGCGCTGCCAGCCCGTCAATGACCTGCTGGTAAATCTTGCGTGAGGCGTCGTTGATCACCCCGACACAGAGTTCGTCGTAGATGACCCGGTGCACGGCCTGCCGTTCGGCGGCATCCGGGACCAAAACGGTCAAATCCTTGGCCTTGAGCCTATCCTTGAGGAAGTCCTGTTCCATGGTGAAGGCCGTGCCGAGCAAGCCGACGGTCATCGCTCCGGCGTCCAGGGCGGCTTGACCTGCCGGGTCGGCAATGTGCAGAAACGGCACGGTTATCGCCGCCTGAATCTGTTCGGCCACTTTATGCATGGTGTTGGTACACAGCACTACGCATTCGGCACCGCCGGCTTCAAGCCGGCGGGCGGCGTCCACCAGAATCAGTGCTGCATCGTCCCA
Source organism: Pseudomonas sp. 05N431 (assembly GCF_056397005.1). NCBI lineage: Bacteria > Pseudomonadati > Pseudomonadota > Gammaproteobacteria > Pseudomonadales > Pseudomonadaceae > Pseudomonas > Pseudomonas sp. 05N431. The sequence continues at coordinate 45,334 of NZ_JBFTMN010000014.1, read as the reverse complement.
GCGCCCGGCATGCTGAGCCTGTTCGACAGGCCCGAAGTCGACGCTGTACATTAGCAATTTCGCCGAGCGCAATGGCCCAAGACGGTCACGAACCTGCTGGTTGATGAGGCGGTAGTACTCGGCGCTGGACTCCCAGCTCATGCCGCCGATAAGGCCGATGGTGCGCATGGTGTGCTCCTGTTGATGGCTGACTTTGTATAAGCGAGTTTCCCGTGGCGCATGGGTCCGATCTATCAGGAAATTTCACATGCCTGGCCCGCTGAGTCAGAGGCTGCTAGGTGGCAAGCTCTGCCTGCAGCTCCTGCCGCGTGCGGCTTACAGTGCTCGCGATCCGGCAACCGGGCAAACCCTTGGTGTGACGCTGGAGCGTCAGCAGGGTGTACACGCTATCGATTCGGATCGTCGGGTGGATTTTGACACCTGGCCCGGCGTGCTGGCCTACACCCCGGCGGGTGTTGAGGTGTTTTCCGAATCGGCAACGGGTGGCGAATACCTGTTGGCATGCTGGAGCGAACCGTTGGCTGATGAGCCGGGCTCCCTGTTCACTCATCGGGTTCAGTCTGGCGGCCATGCTCAGGCGTTGACACTGGGGCGTGAAGCCCGGCGATTGCTGCTCGATCCTCAGCCTGACCGGTTTGCACTGGAGGAGTGCGCCTTGGCCTTCGTCGGCTTGCCGATCATCGATACACCTCAACGTCAGGCGCCTCATGCATTCTCGCGGGTGCTGGAGCAGATCGCCGAGCAGTTCGATCAACCGTTGACCCTGGCGCAATTGGCAGCCACCAGTGGCCAGACCGAACTGCGTTTGCTGCGTGACTTCACTCGGGTCATCGGCCTCACGCCTCACGCGTATCTGGTCGAAGTCCGGGTGCAGGCGGCGCGGCGGCTGATCGAGCGCAGCTCGCTGCCACTGGCGGCTATCGCTCAGGACTGTGGGTTCGCCCATCAGTCGCACATGGGCAGTGCCTTTCGTAAGCTGCTGGGAATGACCCCGAGCCAATACCGCTCGCGCTTTTAGTCGTACGCCGGCAGCGTGCATCTGCCATGCTCAAGGTCCGCAGTACTGCTTCAACCAAAGGAACACCGCAATGGATGACGTACAGCAACTGGGTGAGATGCTTCGCCACTACGCAGAAAGCGAAGCGCACAAAAAGCAGCTGTTTGAAAGCCAATCGGCCGTGTGGGCGACGCGTATAGGCGAGTTGTTCGGGCAGATCGAACAGTGGCTGGCGCCGGTCAAGGCCCCGCACTTGCTGGAAGTGAGCCGCGAAGCCTATGTGGCGTTCGGGGCGAACGTGCCGGTCGAGAGTTCGACCTTCAAGACCGAAAAACTGAGCATTCTGATTGCCGGTAAACCGGTGGAAATCGTGCCGGAAGTGATGGGCGCCGGTGGGCTTATTTCACTGGCGGTGATGGGCCTGACCGCTGCGCGTTACGGCAGTGTGTCGCTGGTGTGTCAGCCGCCTTCGACTGACTGGCAATGGCGCAAGACCAACGGTCTGAAAGACCCGGACACCTTTGCCTTCGACGCGAATTTCCTGGCGCAGCAGTTGCAGAGCCTGATACCGCGCGATCGGGGTTGAACACTGCAGATTTTGTGACCGACAAGTAACCCATGTGGGAGCGAGCTTGCTCCGGGCGGCGTTCCGACGATGGCGGCGTTACATCCGACATCGATGCTGAATGTAATGGCCTCTTCGCGAGCAAGCTCGCTCCCACAGGGGGGCTGCATCAAATCTCCAGATTTCCCCAGCCTGGCCTGGCCTCTTCAGGCGCAACGGCTTTCACAGTCTTGCCCGTCGCCAGCTCCACCCGCCGTGCCACTTCCGGGTCATCGGCAAACGGGATCAGGCTGGCATCGTCCAGGCTCTCGGCCGACTGATGCCGCAAACAGTACTCCACCGAAAAATACAGGCACGCCACGCCCAACAGATCCAGCATGACTTCGATCATGACGAACATCCCCTGAGGTGAGAGACGCAAGCCGGTACGGCTTGCGTCATGGGCCGGATCAAGCGATCCGTGCTTCGCTTTCGGCAATCTTCAGGTCGGCGACCCGCACGGTGCGCCAGGTGTTGTAGGCCATCAGCAACATACCGCTGAGGAAGAACACACCGCCGACGAAACGCACGATGAAGCCCGGATGGCTGGCCACCAGGGTTTCGACGAAGGAATAGGTCAGCGTGCCATCATCGTTGATGGCGCGCCACATCAGGCCCTGGGTGATGCCGTTGACCCACATCGAGGCGATGTACAGCACCGTGCCGATGGTGGCTAGCCAGAAGTGAGTGTTGATCAGGCCGATGCTGTACATCTGCTCGCGGCCGAAGACTTTCGGGATCATGTGATACAGCGAGCCGAAGGTGATCATCGCCACCCAGCCCAAGGCGCCGGCGTGGACATGGCCGATGGTCCAGTCGGTGTAGTGGGAGAGGGCGTTGACGGTTTTGATCGCCATCATCGGCCCTTCGAAGGTCGACATGCCGTAGAACGCCAGCGACAGCACCAGAAACCGCAGGATCGGGTCGGTGCGCAACTTATGCCAGGCGCCCGAGAGCGTCATCATGCCGTTGATCATTCCGCCCCAGCTCGGCGCCAGCAGGATCAGCGACATCGCCATGCCCAGTGATTGCGCCCAGTCCGGCAGTGCGGTGTAGTGCAAGTGGTGCGGGCCGGCCCAGATGTACAGGGTGATCAGCGCCCAGAAATGCACGATCGACAACCGATAGGAATACACCGGCCGGCCAACCTGTTTCGGTACGAAGTAATACATCATCCCGAGGAAACCGGTGGTCAGGAAGAAGCCCACCGCGTTGTGCCCATACCACCACTGCACCATCGCATCGGTGGCCCCGGAGTACACCGGATAGGACTTGAACCAGCCCACCGGAATCGACAGGTGATTGACCACGTGCAGCATGGCGATCACCACAATGAACGCACCGAAGAACCAGTTGCCGACGTAGATGTGTTTGGTCTTGCGCTGCACCACGGTGGTGAAGAACACAATGGCGTAGGCGACCCAGACCACCGTCATCCACACCGCGCCGGAGAATTCGATCTCGGCGTATTCCTTGGTGGTGGTGTAGCCCAGGGGGAGGGTGATCAGCATGCTGACGATCACCGATTGCCAGCCCCAGAAGGTGAACGCGGCGAGTTTGTCGCTGTACAGTCGCACCTGGCAGGTGCGCTGCACCGCGTAGTAACTGGCGGCAAATTGTGCGCTGCCGGCAAAACCGAAAATCACCAGGCTGGTGTGCAGCGGGCGCAAGCGGCCAAAGGTGGTCCAGGGCAAATCGAGGTTCGCCTCCGGCCACACCAGTTGCGAGGCGATCCACACGCCCATCGCCATCCCGATAACACCCCATACCACTGTTGCCACGACGAATTGGCGAACGACCTTGTAGTTATAGGCCTGTCCGATTGCTGCTGTGCTCATGGTCAATGCTTCCACGGTTGCAAAGTCTTGCCAGGCCACCCGGTCTGGCATGCGCTCAACTGTAGAAACCCTCGTCGAAACAAAACAGACTCAGAAAAACTGCATTAATACGGATCAGATGCAGGGCCTGCCTGCGGTGATCTGCCGCGCCCTGATACGGTTTTTTAGTCTTTAGCTGAATCTGTAACCACCTGAGCCGCTACTGCATAGTCACCACCACACAAGAACCCCGGTTACCCACCTCGTAGCAGCTGCCGAGCCCGCGAGGCTGCGTTCGAGTGCGCAGCGCTCGTAATCCAGGCGACGCGGTATGACAGACACACCGCGTGCTCAGGTTCTACGACTGCTTCGCAGCCGAACGCAGCCTCGCGGGCTCGGCAGCTGCTACGTGTTCTGTGGGTTTGGGGTCAGCATTGATGAGGTAGGACCATGTATCAGTACGATGATTATGACCGGGCCCTGGTCTTTGAACGGGTTGCGCAGTTTCGCGATCAGGTCGAACGGTTCATGGCCGGAGCCTTGAGTGAGGAAGAGTTTTTGCCGTTGCGCCTGCAGAACGGCCTGTACATGCAAAAACACGCCTACATGCTGCGGGTGGCCATTCCTTATGGCACCCTGAGCGCCCGGCAGATGCGTACGCTGGCGAGCATCGCCCGGGATTACGATCGGGGTTACGGTCACTTCACCACCCGGCAGAACATGCAATTCAACTGGATCGAACTGGCCCAGGTGCCGGACATCCTCGAGCGTCTGGCCCAGGTCGAAATGCATGCGATCCAGACCTCCGGCAACTGCGTGCGCAACATCACCACCGAAGCCTTTTCCGGGGTGGCCGCCGATGAGCTGATCGACCCACGGCCCTTGGCGGAAATCCTCCGGCAGTGGTCGACCATCAACCCCGAATTCCTGTTTTTGCCGCGCAAATTCAAGATCGCCATCTGCTCGGCGGAACACGACCGTGCAGCAATCATGATGCATGACATCGGTCTCTACCTGTACCGCGACGCGGCGGGGCAGATGTTGCTGCGGGTGATCGTTGGCGGCGGTCTGGGGCGCACGCCGATCCTCGGCTTGCAGATCCGTGAAGGGTTGCCGTGGCAGCATCTGCTGTCCTACGTCGAGGCGGTGTTGCGGGTGTACAACCGCCATGGCCGGCGTGACAACAAGTACAAAGCGCGGATCAAGATTCTGGTCAAGGCGCTGGGCATCGAGGCCTTCGCCCAGGAAGTCGAACAGGAGTGGCAACACCTCAAGGATGGCCCGGCGCAGTTGACCGACGTCGAATACCAGCGCGTCGCCAGCGCGTTCGTGCCGCCTGCCTATGAACAACTGGCCGACACCGACCTGGACTTCGGCACTCGCCTGAGCGAGAACCCGGCGTTCGCACGTTGGGTTGCGCGGAACGTGCAGCCGCACAAAGTGCCGGGCTACACCAGCGTGGTGCTGTCGACCAAACCCGGCTTGGCCTCACCGCCAGGTGATGTCACCGGCGCGCAGATGGACGCGGTGGCCGACTGGTCCGAGCAATTCGGTTTCGGTGAAATCCGCATTGCCCATGAACAGAACATTGTCCTGCCGGATGTACCCAAGGCTGACTTGTACGCATTGTGGTGCCTGGCCTGCGAGCACGGACTGGGCTGCGCCAACATCGGCTTGCTGACTGACATCATTGCCTGCCCCGGCGGCGATTTCTGCGCGTTGGCCAATGCCAAATCGATCCCCATCGCCCAAGCGATCCAGGCACGTTTCGATGACCTGGATTACCTCCACGACCTGGGCGACATCAGCCTGAATATCTCTGGCTGCATGAATGCCTGTGGTCATCACCACATCGGCAATATCGGCATCCTCGGCGTCGATAAGAATGGCAGCGAGTGGTACCAGATCACCCTCGGTGGATCACAGGGCAAGAACAGTGCGTTGGGCAAGGTCATCGGCCCGTCGTTCAGCGCTGCCGAAGTGCCGCAGGTGATCGAGCGAATCATCGCGACCTTTGTCCGTTATCGCGAGAGTGAAGAACTGTTTGTCGACACCTTGCAGCGCATCGGTCTGGAGCCGTTCAAGGAACGCATTTATTCCAAGAGCCTGGAGGTCGTCGCATGAACAATCTGCTGCGGTTGGAAGAAGGTGCTGCGCTTAAGGTCGACGACGATCCGTGGACACTGGTCAGAGACCTGGAAAGCGAACTGCCAACGGGGCCGCTGATCTTGCCGCTGGCCCTGTGGCTGATGCGCCGTATTGAACATCATCCGTCGCGAGACGCGGTGTGGCTGGGGCCGGATGACGAGGTCGAAAGTCTCAAGCCGTGGCTCAAGTTGATACCCATGATCGCTCTGGAGTTTCCAAGTTTTCGCGATGGCCGGGCTTACAGCCAGGCTTACCTGTTGCGCACGCGTTTGGGTTGGGCGGGGGAGTTGCGGGCGATTGGCGATGTGCTGCGCGACCAGCTCAGCCACATGCGCCAATGCGGCTTCGATGCGTTCGCGGTGCGTGAAGACAAATGCGCTGAAGATGCCCTCAAGGGGCTGGTGGGGATGAGCGTGCATTACGGTCGCTCGGTGATCGAGCCACGGCCGTTGTTTCGCCGGCGCTGAGCCTCACGTTCAACAGCTTCGAGTGACGTGTGCGCCCACGGTTGCGTGGGTGCACACGGTTTGCGTATCACTTCAACTTACGGGTTGATCGGCGTCAACGGTGGCAGTTTCCATTGGCCGTTACCGACTTGAGGCTGCGGCAGGTACAGGCGCAACACGGCGTAGAACGGACCGTGCGGCGCCGGCAACCAGTTGCTGCGCTGATCCTTGAGCGGTTCGGAGTGCTGCAGGTAAAGCGTCAGGCCGCCGTCCGGGTCGCGCTTGAAGGTGGACAGCATGCGCGAGTTGAGCAGGTAGCGTTTCTTGTGGTTGGGCACCAGCAGCTTGGTCTTGCCGTCGTACATGGTCAGCGACCAGAACGCGTCGGCCGGTGGCAGTTGATCCTTGTCAAAGTGCACGGTGTAGCTGTGTCTCGCGCCGTTGGCCGGTTTGCCCAGGCTGTCGACGAGATAGCTGAACTTGGCTGCTTCATCGGCCGAGTTGCCAAAGATCCCCACGTTGGCGCCGGCGTAGCGGTACAGATAATTGTTGTTCAAGTGGTCGCGGGTTCCGAACAAGTCTCCGTTGTTGACCTGATGGGTATCGATCTTGTCTTTCTTGAACGCCGCGTACTCGGCCTTGGCATCGGCAATCCCGTCGTCGAGGGCTTTGCGCTGTTCGGCGGTGAGGGTTTTGAGGTCGTACGGCTGGCCGGCAACAATGCCGATTTTCGCGAAGCGTGCCAGTTGGTCTTTTTCAACGTCTTGCGCCGGGGCGAAGCCGAGCATGAAGTTCAGGTAGCGGAACAGCTCCGGGCTGTCGCTCATGGTCGGGGTAGGCTTGGGCCAGTCGATCTTTGGCGCCGCGGCCGGAGCCGGTTGCCCCAGGTACTGGCTCAGCGTCTGAACTTTGTAGCCGTGCTGGATTTTCTTGACCTTCTCCAGGTCCTTTTCATCAAACAACTGCGTGCGGTACAGCGCATAGGCAATATTGCTTTCACTGCGTACCAGGCGATCGATCTTGAGCGGTTGCTGACCTTGCCATTCAGGACCGGCAATCATGAAGGTCCCGCCCTTGTTACCCGTGCTGCGGGTGCCCAGGTAAGCAAAATTCTGGGTGTAGAGGTCGACCAGTTGTACCGAGTAGTAACGCTCTTCGGCGATCTGCGGCAGGGTCACAACCACAGGCTCCGCGCGCAGGTCCATCCAGAGAACCGAGCTGGGAGTGTCCGGGTTTGGGGTAACGAACGCGGTGTCCTTGGGGGTGAACGCTCTTGCCGTATTGCTGATGTGGTTGAGCGGTGCCTTGAAGTTCGGACCGTTCTTGTCCACCGCCTGGGAGTACAGGGTCTTGTACATCTCCACCACCGGGAAACCGTAGAGATACGCGTCTTTGGCGATCCCCCGGGCTTCTTCGGGGCTGGCGCTGAAATCTGCCCAGGCGCTGGCGCTCAGTAGCAAAGAGAGGCCGGCGAGCAACAGGCGGGTCGGTTTTTCGATGGTCATTGCACAGTCCTATGGATAAGCGCGATTCAGGTGTTATTTCACGGGCGTAATGTCGTCGAGTTTGCGGTTTTTGTCGAAACAAGTTTCCGTTACCGAACAAAGGTGCACGTCGTTGCGGGTCGTTACCCGGTCACTTTTTGCATACAGTCACCTAAATTTCGTGCGTCAAAATAATAAGCCTATTCACAGGCTTGCATGTGAAAAGCGCTGTAATACGGTAAATGTCGAGTGCTAATCTGCCGGTATTCGTACTCAAGGAAGGACACTGTCTATGCCAGTTCTGGAACTCTCCACGCTGATCAGAGGGCAAACACCCGCACAGGTTCTCGATTTTTGTCTTGAAGGCAGCAACTTCCCGAAAATCTTCCCGGAACGGGTGACGCCATTAGGCAACATCGACGTGAACGATTTGCGTATCACTGCCGGTCGGGAGTTCAGTTTTCGTCACTGGATGTTCGGCTGTATTCCGGCGACCTGGACCGTAACGATCCGCGAGGTCAGCGACAGCCATTTCATCGACGAAATGCTCAAGGGGCCAATGGCGGCATTTCGTCATGAGCACCGGGTCGCGGCGGTGGAGGGCGGGACGCTGTACACCGATCGCGTCACCTATGCAGCCATTGGCGGTGCACTTTTCGAGTGGTTGATGGTCAATGCCTACATGCGGCGGATTTTCCGCGCCCGGCACCGCAATATGCTGCGTTTGCTGGGATAGTGCACCGTGTATCCAGTCCCTGTGGGAGCGAGCTTGCTCGCGATGCGGCCATAACATTCAGCATCAATGTCGGATGTAACACCGCCATCGTCGGAACGCCGCCTGGAGCAAGCTCGCTCCCACAGGGTTTTGTGTTGGTTGTTAAAGTTGTATCCAATTTGGGCGACGACACATCACAATTTGTATCTGGCCATAGGTCGTCGGACAATTTCGTGGTTAACTTCGACCTCTTCGATATTTTCCAAACAACGTTCAGAAGGACTCCGTTCATGGCTCAAGTCACCCTCAAAGGCAATCCGGTTCAAGTCAACGGCCAACTGCCACAAGCCGGTTCCAAGGCGCCAGCCTTTTCCCTGGTTGCCGGTAATCTGTCCGACGTGACCCTGGCAAGCTTCGCCGGCAAGCGCAAAGTGCTGAACATCTTCCCAAGTATCGACACTCCGACCTGCGCTACTTCGGTACGCAAGTTCAACGCCCAGGCCAACGACGTGGCCAACACCGTTGTACTGTGCATCTCGGCTGACCTGCCGTTCGCCCAGGCACGTTTCTGCGGCGCTGAAGGTCTGGAAAACGTTCAGAACCTGTCGACCCTGCGCGGCCGCGAATTCATCGAAAACTACGGTGTTGCCATTGCCGACGGCCCGCTCAAAGGCCTGACCGCCCGCGCCGTGGTCGTACTTGACGAAAACGACACTGTGCTGCACAGCGAGCTGGTCAAAGAAATCGCTGAAGAGCCAAACTACGAAGCGGCGTTGGCCGTTTTGAAGTAACCGCATCTTACAATTGTTAACGGCCTGGCTCAGTCCAGGCCGTTTTCATTTGTGCTTCAGTGCTTTAGCAAAAGCAGGCTGAAAGTAAATTGCCGGTAAAGGCGCTTTGCTTAAACGCCCCCAGTGCTTATCTTTCAGCCTTCCGTACAAAGATGTCCACACGCGCCCAATGGTTGATCATTCCATGCAATCCTCTGCTTCCCGTCATTCACGTCGCTGGCTATTCGGCCTGCTGGTCCTGTTGGTCATTGCCGGCCTGTGCTGGAAGTTCTGGCCAGGCGGTACGGCTCACAAAGATGCCCCTGTAGCTAGAGCGGCGGCGGGGCATGTCGGCAAGTCTGGCGGGATGCGTCCGGGTTTCGGTGGTGCCACAGGACCGGTCCCGGTTCGGGTTGCAGCTGCTGTCGTGGGTGACTTCCCGCTGTACTACAAAGCCCTGGGCACAGTCACTGCACTGAACACCATCAATGTGCGCAGCCGTGTGGGCGGCGAACTGGTGAAGATTGCGTTTGAAGAAGGGCAGATGGTCAAGGCTGGCGACCTGCTCGCCGAGATTGACCCGCGCCCTTACCAGAACGCCTTGCTGCAGGCCGAAGGCACGTTGTTGCAGAACCAGGCACAGTTGAAAAACGCACAGGTGGATCTGGAACGCTATCGCGGTTTGTATGCGCAAGACAGTATCGCCAAGCAGACCCTCGACACCGCCGCTGCGCTGGTGGGGCAGTACCAGGGCACGGTCAAGACCAATCAGGCGGCGGTCAACGACGCCAAACTCAATCTGGAATTCACCAGGATCCGTGCGCCGATTACCGGGCGCGTCGGTCTGCGGCAGCTGGACGTCGGCAACCTGGTGTCTGCCAATGACACCACATTTCTGGCGGTCATCACCCAGACCCAGCCGATCAGCGTGGTCTTTACCTTGCCGGAAAACACGCTCGATACCGTGCTGACCCGCTACCACTCCGGTGCCAAGCTGCCAGCTGAAGCCTGGGATCGTGGCGATACCAAAATGCAGGCCAGCGGCGTCTTGCAAAGCCTCGACAACCAGATCGACACCACCACCGGCACATTGAAGTTCAAGGCGCGCTACGACAATCGCGATCTGGCGCTGTTCCCGAATCAGTTCGTCAACGTCCGACTGCTGGCCGACACCCTCAAAGGCGTGGTGCTGGCGCCTTCGGCAGCCATTCAGTTCGGCACCAACGGGACCTTTGTCTACGCCCTGGACGGTGACAAGAAAGTCACCATTCGCCCGTTGAAGATCGGCGCCAGCGATGGTGACAACACGGTGATCCAGGAAGGCTTGAAAGCCGGCGATCGGGTGGTTCTGGAGGGCACTGACCGCCTCAAGGAGGGCAGTGAAGTTGAAGTGGTCAATGACAGCAGTAATGCCGCACCCGCGACCCCGACCCCGACCCCGACCCCGACCCCGACCCCGACAGAAAGCCAGGACCCATCGACAAGCGCCACCACCGATCCGAAAGCCACCGGCAAGGCGCACAAGGGCCGCGCATGAACATCTCGCGGCTGTTTATCCTTCGCCCGGTAGCCACCACCCTGAGCATGCTGGCCATTGTTTTGGCGGGCATGATTGCCTACAAATTACTGCCGGTCTCGGCACTGCCTCAGGTCGACTACCCGACCATTCGGGTCATGACCCTGTACCCGGGCGCCAGTCCGGATGTAATGACCAGTGCGGTTACTGCGCCACTTGAGCGCCAGTTCGGGCAAATGCCCGGCCTGACCCAAATGGCCTCGACCAGTTCCGGCGGCGCCTCGGTACTGACCCTGCGCTTCAGCCTCGACATCAACATGGATGTTGCCGAGCAGCAGGTGCAGGCGGCGATCAACGCCGCAACCAATCTGTTGCCCAAGGATTTGCCGGCGCCTCCGGTATACAACAAGGTCAACCCGGCGGACACCCCGGTGCTGACCCTGGCGATCACCTCCAAAACCATGCTGCTACCCAAACTCAATGATTTGGTCGACACGCGCATGGCGCAGAAAATCGCCCAGATCAGTGGCGTCGGCATGGTCAGCATTGCCGGTGGCCAGCGTCAGGCCGTGCGGATCAAGGTCAACCCGGAAGCCTTGGCGGCCAACGGCTTGAACCTGTCGGACGTGCGCACCTTGATCGCTGCGTCCAACGTCAACCAGCCCAAAGGCAACTTCGACGGCCCGACCCGGGTCTCGATGCTCGATGCCAACGATCAGTTGACCTCGCCCAAGGACTACGCCGAACTGATTCTGGCCTACAAGAACGGCGCGCCGTTGCGACTCAAGGACGTCGCGCAGATTGTTGATGGTGCCGAAAACGAACGCCTCGCCGCATGGGCCAATGAAAACCAGGCCGTGCTGTTGAACATCCAGCGTCAGCCGGGTGCCAACGTGATCGAGGTGGTCGACCGGATCAAGGCTTTATTGCCGAGCATCACCGACAACCTGCCGGCCGGCCTCGATGTCACCGTGTTGACCGACCGTACCCAGACCATCCGCGCTTCCGTCACCGACGTGCAGCATGAGCTGTTGATCGCCATCGCCCTGGTGGTGATGGTGACATTCCTGTTCTTGCGCCGGGCCAGCGCCACGATCATTCCGTCGATTGCAGTGCCGTTGTCGTTGATCGGCACCTTTGGCGTGATGTACCTGGCCGGTTTCTCGGTCAATAACCTGACCTTGATGGCGTTGACCATTGCCACCGGTTTTGTGGTGGACGACGCGATCGTCATGCTGGAAAACATTTCGCGCTTCATCGAGGAGGGCGACAGTCCGTTGCAAGCGGCGCTCAAGGGTGCCAAGCAGATCGGTTTCACCCTGATCTCGCTGACGTTGTCGCTGATCGCGGTATTGATTCCGCTGTTGTTCATGGCCGATGTAGTGGGGCGGCTGTTCCGCGAGTTTGCGATTACCCTGGCAGTGGCGATCCTGATTTCCCTGGTGGTTTCCCTGACCCTGACGCCAATGATGTGCGCGCGGCTGCTCAAGCGTGAACCCAAGCCAGAAGAGCAGGGCCGTTTCTACCGGGCCAGCGGTGCGTGGATCGACTGGCTGATCGCCGCCTACGGGCGCAAGTTGCAGTGGGTGCTCAAGCATCAGCCGCTGACCTTGCTGGTGGCCATTGCTACCCTGGGGCTGACGGTGTTCCTGTACATCGTGGTGCCCAAGGGCTTTTTCCCGGTGCAGGACACCGGGGTGATCCAGGGTATTTCCGAGGCGCCACAGTCGATTTCCTTCGCTGCCATGAGCCAGCGTCAGCAGGAACTGGCCAAGGTCATCCTGGCCGATCCGGCGGTGCAAAGCCTGTCGTCCTATATCGGCGTCGACGGCGACAACGCGACCCTGAACAGCGGGCGCTTGCTGATCAACCTCAAGCCGCACAAAGAACGTGATCTGAGCGCGGCCCAGGTGATCAGCCGGTTGCAGCCGCAGCTGGACAAACTGGTGGGCATTCGTCTGTTCATGCAGCCGGTGCAGGATCTGACCATCGAAGACCGGGTCAGCCGCACACAATACCAATTCAGCATGTCGTCGCCGGATGCCGAGATGCTCAGCCTGTGGAGCGGGCGACTGGTCGAGGCGCTGCGCAAACAGCCAGAGCTGACCGACGTTGCCAGTGACTTGCAGGACAAGGGCTTGCAGGTCTATCTGGTGATCGACCGTGATGCGGCTTCGCGAATCGGGGTTTCGGTGTCGAACATCACCGACGCGCTGTACGACGCTTTTGGCCAGCGGCAGATTTCGACCATTTACACCCAGGCCAGCCAGTACCGGGTGGTGATGCAGGCGCAGGACGGCGAGAAGATCGGCCCGCAGGCGCTGGAGCAGATTCACGTCAAGACCACCAATGGCGGTCAGGTACGGCTGTCCAGCCTGGCCCACGTCGAAGAGCGCCAGGCGCAATTGGCGATTGCGCATATCGGCCAGTTCCCGGCAGTAATGATGTCCTTCAACCTCGCGCCCGGCGTGGCGCTGGGGCAGGCCGTCGAGCTGATCAACAAGGTGCAGCAGGACATCGGCATGCCGCTTGGCGTGCAGACTCAGTTCCAGGGTGCGGCCCAGGCGTTCGAGGCTTCGCTGTCGAGCACCTTGCTGCTGATTCTGGCGGCGGTGGTGACCATGTACATCGTGCTCGGCGTGTTGTACGAGAGCTACATTCACCCGATCACCATTCTCTCGACGCTGCCATCGGCGGCGGTCGGTGCCTTGCTGGCGTTGATCCTCAGCGGCAATGACCTGGGCATGATCGCGATCATCGGCATCATCTTGCTGATCGGTATCGTCAAGAAGAACGCGATCATGATGATCGACTTCGCCCTCGACGCCGAGCGCAATCAGGGCATGGACCCGGCGACCGCGATCTATCAGGCGGCGCTGCTGCGTTTCCGGCCGATTCTGATGACCACCCTGGCCGCGTTGTTTGGCGCAGTGCCGTTGATGCTCGCCACCGGCTCGGGGGCCGAACTGCGTCAACCATTGGGTCTGGTGATGGTCGGTGGCCTGCTGGTGAGCCAGGTGCTGACGCTGTTTACCACGCCGGTTATCTATCTGTACTTCGACCGCCTCGGTCGGCGCTGGCGGCGTGCGCCTGAGCGCCTGGAGCCGGTAGAGCAGCCATGAACCTGTCCGGACCTTTCATTCGCCGGCCGGTAGCGACGATGCTGCTGAGCCTGGCGATCATGTTGCTGGGCGGTGTGAGTTTCGGCTTGCTGCCGGTGTCGCCGCTGCCGCAAATGGATTTCCCGGTGATCGTGGTGTCGGCGAGCCTGCCGGGTGCTAGCCCCGAGGTCATGGCCTCCACCGTGGCGACGCCGCTGGAACGATCCTTCGGCGCCATCGCCGGGGTCAACACCATGAGCAGCCGATCCAGCCAGGGTTCGACCCGGGTGATCCTGCAATTTGACATGGACCGCGACATCAATGGCGCGGCGCGAGAAGTGCAAGCGGCGATCAACGCCTCGCGCAACCTGCTGCCCAGCGGTATGCGCAGCATGCCGACCTACAAGAAGGTCAATCCGTCCCAGGCACCGATCATGGTGCTGTCGCTGACCTCGGATGTGCTGGAAAAAGGTCAGCTCTATGACCTGGCATCGACCATCCTTTCGCAAAGCCTGTCCCAGGTGCCCGGTGTCGGCGAGGTACAGATTGGCGGTAGCTCGTTGCCGGCGGTGCGCATCGAACTCGAACCGCAACTGCTGAACCAGTACGGCGTGGCGCTGGATGATGTGCGCAACACCATCGCCAACGCCAACGTGCGCCGGCCCAAGGGCTCGATCGAAGACGACCAGCGGATGTGGCAGGTCCAGGCCAACGACCAGTTGGAGAAGGCCAAGGATTATGAACCGCTGATCATTCGCTACCAGAATGGCTCTGCGTTGCGCCTGAGCGATGTGGCCAAGGTTCGCGACAGCGTCGAAGACCGCTACAACAGCGGTTTCTTCAACGACGACGCGGCAGTGCTGTTGGTGATCAACCGCCAGGCTGGCGCCAACATCATTAAAACGGTCAACGATATCAAGGCGCAGTTGCCGGCGTTGCAGGCGGTGTTGCCGGCCAGCGTCAAGCTGAACCTGGCGATGGACCGCTCACCGGTGATCAAGGCGACCCTGCACGAAGCGGAAATGACCCTGCTGATTGCCGTGGCGCTGGTGATTCTGGTGGTGTACCTGTTTCTCGGTAACTTCCGCGCGTCGTTGATCCCGACGCTGGCGGTGCCGGTGTCGCTGGTCGGTACGTTTGCGGTGATGTACCTCTATGGCTTTTCGCTGAACAACCTGTCGCTGATGGCGCTGATTCTGGCCACGGGGCTGGTGGTGGACGATGCCATCGTGGTGCTCGAAAACATCTCTCGGCATATCGATGAAGGGATCGCGCCGATGAAGGCGGCGTACCTGGGAGCCAAGGAAGTCGGCTTTACCTTGCTGTCGATGAACGTCTCGCTGGTGGCGGTGTTCCTGTCGATTCTGTTCATGGGCGGGATCATCGAGAGTCTGTTCCGCGAGTTTTCGATTACCCTGGCAGCGTCCATTGTGGTGTCGCTGGCGGTCTCGCTGACCCTGACGCCGATGCTCTGTGCCCGCTGGCTGAAACCCCACACGCCAGGTGAAGAAAACCGTTTGCAGCGCGCCAGCCGGCGCGCCAACGACTGGATGGTCAAGCACTATGCCAGCGGCCTGGATTGGGTGCTGCGGCATAAACGGCTGACGCTGCTCAGCCTGTTTGTCACCATTGGCGTCAACATCGCCTTGTATGTGGTGGTGCCCAAGACCTTCCTGCCGCAGCAGGACACCGGTCAACTGATCGGTTTTGTCCGCGGCGACAATGGCCTGTCGTTCAACGTTATGCAGCCGAAAATGGAAACCTTCCGCCGTGCAGTGTTGAAAGACGCTGCGGTGGAAAGTGTCGCCGGTTTTATCGGCGGCACCAACGGCACCAACAACGCTTTTATGCTGGTGCGCCTGAAGCCGATCAAGGAGCGCAATATTTCTGCGCAGAAGGTCATCGAGCGCCTGCGCAAGGAAATGCCCAAGGTCGCCGGTGCCCAGTTGATGCTGATGGCCGACCAGGACTTGCAGTTTGGCGGTGGCCGCGAGCAGACCACCTCGCAATACACCTACATCCTGCAAAGCGGCGATTTATCGGCGTTGCGCGAGTGGTACCCGAAAGTCGTCGCTGCGCTGAAGGCGCTGCCTGAACTGACGGCCATCGACGCCCGCGAAGGGCGAGGAGCGGCGCAGGTGACGCTGGTGGTCGATCGTGACCAGGCCAAACGCCTGGGTGTCGACATGTCGATGGTCACCGCAGTGCTGAACAACGCCTATAGCCAGCGCCAGATATCGACCATTTACGACAGCCTCAACCAGTATCAGGTGGTGATGGAGGTCAATCCGAAATACGCCCAGGATCCGATCACCCTCAATCAGGTTCAAGTGATCACCGCTGCCGGCGCGCGCATTCCACTGTCGGCAATTGCTCACTATGAAAACAGCCTGGAAAACGACCGGGTCAGCCATGAAGGGCAGTTCGCTTCCGAGAGCATCTCCTTTGATATGGCTGAAGGCGTCACCGTTGAGCAAGGCTCGGCCGCCATCGAACGGGCGATTGCCAAGCTGGGGCTGCCGGAAGAAGTGATCGCCAAGATGGCCGGCACTGCCGACGCTTTCGCGGCGACCCAGAAGAGTCAGCCGTGGATGATTCTCGGTGCGCTGGTGGCGGTGTATCTGGTGCTGGGCGTGCTGTACGAAAGTTACGTGCACCCGCTGACCATCCTCTCGACGTTGCCTTCGGCAGGGGTCGGTGCGTTGTTGTCGATCTATGTGCTGGGTGGCGAGTTCAGCCTGATTTCGCTGCTCGGGCTGTTTCTGTTGATCGGCGTGGTGAAGAAAAACGCCATTCTGATGATTGACCTCGCGTTGCAGCTTGAACGCCATCAGGGCATGGAACCGCTGGAGTCGATTCGCAGTGCGTGTCTGTTGCGTCTGCGGCCGATTCTAATGACCACCCTGGCGGCGATTCTGGGCGCCTTGCCCTTGTTGCTCAGCACCGCCGAAGGCGCGGAAATGCGCCAGCCACTGGGCCTGACCATTATCGGCGGGTTGATTTTCAGCCAGGTGCTGACGCTTTTTACCACCCCGGTGGTTTACCTCTATCTCGACCGTTTGCGCCATCGGGTCAACCGCTGGCGTGGGGTTCGTACCGATGCTTCTCTGGAAACTCCGCTATGACTGACCGTTGCCCACTCAACCTCGACGCACCGATGGCCCGGCGCCTGGTTTCGGCCCGCGGCTCGCGCTTGCTGAGTCTTTCGCTCAGCGTCTTGATGCTCAGTGCCTGTGCGATTGGCCCGGATTATCAGCGTCCGACAGTGGCCGAACCGGCACAATACAAGCAGGCCGACGGCTGGCGTCAGGCGACGCCGAGTGATTCATTGGCCCGTGGCGCCTGGTGGGAACTGTACGGTGATCAGCAGCTCAACGGGCTGGTCGAAAAGCTCAACAGTGCCAACCAGACCGTTGCCCAGTCCGAAGCCCAGTACCGTCAGGCTCAGGCGTTGGTACGCAGTGCCCGGGGTGCGTTTTTTCCGACGGTTGATCTGAGCGCCGGGAAAACCCGTTCGAGTCAGGGCACTGGCAGCAGCAGTTCAAGCCTGAGCAGTACCAACAGTGGTATCCGCGACACCTATAACACTCAGCTTGGGGTGAGTTGGGAAGCGGACGTCTGGGGCAAATTGCGTCGCGGCCTCGAAGCCAACAAGGCCAGTGCCGAAGCGAGTTTTGCCGACCTGGCGGCGATGCGCCTGAGTCAACAATCGGAGCTGGTGCAGAACTACCTGCAGTTGCGAGTGATCGACCAGCAAAAGCGCCTGCTGCAAGCCACGGTCGACAATTATCAGCGCTCCCTGCAAATGACCGAAAACCAGTACCGCGCGGGAGTGTCTGGAAAGGACGCAGTGGCCCAGGCGCAAACCCAGCTGAAAAGCACGCAGGCTGACATGGTCGACCTGATCTGGCAGCGTGCGCAGTTCGAGAACGCGATTGCGGTGCTGATCGGCTCGCCGCCGGCTGACTTCAACCTGGCAGAAACCCAGAACATTCCAGCATTGCCGCAGGTACCGCTGAGCCTGCCCTCGCAACTGCTGGAGCGGCGCCCGGACATCGCCTCCGCCGAGCGTTCGGTCATCGCCGCCAACGCCAACATCGGCGTGGCCAAGGCTGCTTACTACCCGGACCTGACCTTGAGCATGAGTGGCGGCTACAGCAGTAGCACTTACTCTAACCTGATCAGCTTGCCGAACCGTTTCTGGTCGGTAGGGCCGAAACTCGCCATGACTTTGTTCGATGGCGGCCAGCGCTCGGCAGAAGTCGACCGTAGCGAGGCGGCCTACGACCAGACCGTGGCCAAGTATCGGCAAACCGTGCTCGACGGGTTCCGTGAAGTCGAAAACTATCTGGTACAGCTCAAGGTCATGGAAGACGAAGCGGCGGTGCGTCAGGAAGCGCTGGACGCGGCCCGCGAGTCGTTGCGCCTGACCCTGAACCAGTACAAGGCCGGGTTGATCGCCTACCTTGATGTGGTGGTAGTCCAGGCTACAGCGCTGAGCAACGAGCGTAGCGTGCTGAGCTTGCAGCAAAGTCGACTGATCGCCAGTGTGAATTTGATTGCTGCATTGGGCGGTGGCTGGGATGGCCAGACCCAGGTCAGCAAGAACGAGTAGGCAGGGGCACAGCCGTCGCACATCAGCTGAATCATTTCATCTGTCAGTGCTTGTTCCACGCGTTACAGATTTGCGCCGAGCGAATGGTCTATTGGTTAGTTTGTGAGTGCGTTCGTTGATGGAATCAGTACAATCGCGCACTTTGCCCCCACGAGCCTGGATGCTGTCCGGTGGGGCGGCCACGAGAAGTTCTGATGCTCATTGGTAGTTATTCCCCCGCCCTGGTTATGATCTCCCTTTGCGTGGCGATTCTTGCCTCCTATACCGCCCTGGACCTGACCGGTCGTATCGCAACCGCCAAAGGCCGGGCAGCTCACTGTTGGACGGCGGGTGGCGCATTGGCCATGGGCATCGGCGTCTGGTCGATGCACTTCATTGGCATGCTGGCGTTCAGATTGCCGCTCATCCTCGGGTACGATATCGGTATCACCGCGTTGTCGCTGGTGATCGCCATTCTGTCTTGCGGGTTCGCGTTGTGGCTGGTCAGCCAGCCGCGTTTGCCGGGCTGGCAGCTGGCGTTTGGCGCATTGATCATGGGCGCGGGCATCAGTGGCATGCATTACACCGGCATGGCCGCCATGCGCATGCAGCCGGGTATCGATTACGATCCGGCATTGTTCGGTGCCTCGCTGGCGATCGCGGTCGGCGCTTCGGCCGCGGCATTATGGATTGCCTTTCGTTTGCGCCAGAACACCCCGTATGTGCGCCTCGTTCGTGGCGGCGCCGCGGTGATCATGGGCATCGCAATTGTCGGCATGCACTACACCGGGATGGCGGCAGCGCAATTTGCCGAGGGCAGCTTTTGTGGCGCCGCACTCGATGGTTTGAGTGGCAAGGGCCTGGACAACCTGGTGCTGGTCACCACTCTGGCAGTGTTGAGCATCGCACTGCTGACTTCGATCCTCGATGCACGTCTGGAAGCACGCACCGCCGAGTTGGCCAACTCCCTGACCCTGGCCAACCGCGAACTCACCCAGCTGGCCTTGCACGACCCCCTGACCGGGTTGCCGAACCGTGTGCTGTTGGCCGATCGCATCGATCAAGCCATGCATGTGGTGCAGGAGCAGGGTGGTTGTTTCGCGTTGATGTTCATCGATCTTGATGGTTTCAAACCGGTCAACGATGCCTTTGGTCACCATATAGGCGACCAGTTGCTGCGCGAAGTCGGCGTACGTTTGCGTGAGGACCTGCGCAGTCAGGACACGCTGGCGCGGATTGGCGGTGACGAATTCGTGTTGCTGGTGCAGCTCGCCGAACCCGACGATGCCTTGCGTCTGGCGGCGCGTCAGGTGGGGTTGATCGCGCGCGCGTTCCGGGTCGCTGAGCACGACTTGCAGATCTCTGCCAGCGTTGGCATTGCCCTGTACCCCGGCAACGGACAGACCCCGCAAGAACTGCTGATGAACGCCGACGCGGCGATGTATCACGCCAAGGGCGCGGGCAAGAACGGCTACAGCTTCTTCGATGCCTCGATGAACACCAACGCCCGCAAGCAACTGCAAATGCTCCAGGATTTGCGTAATGCGGTCGAGCACCAGCAATTCAGCCTGCACTACCAACCCAAGTTTGACGCCAGCAATGGTCTGCCAGTCGGTGCCGAAGCCTTGCTGCGTTGGGAGCACCCGACCCAGGGCATGCTGCTGCCGGACAAGTTCATTGAACTGGCGGAGAAAACCGGGTTGATCATCCCGATCGGCGACTGGGTGCTCAACGAAGCCTGCCGGCAAATGAGTCTCTGGCACGGCCAGGGGTATACCCACTGGCGTATTGCGGTGAATCTCTCGGCGTTGCAGTTCTGTCATGCCGGGTTGGTTCAGAGCGTCGCCAAAGCCCTGGCCACTCACCGTTTGCCTGCCAACAGCCTGACCCTGGAAATTACCGAAACCACCGCCATGAGCGATGCTGACGCGAGCATGACGGTGCTTGCGAAGCTCTCGGAAATGGGTGTCGACCTGTCCATCGACGACTTCGGTACGGGTTACTCGAGCTTGATGTACCTCAAGCGCCTGCCGGCCAATGAGCTGAAGATCGACCGTGGTTTTGTCCGTGACCTTGAGCGCGACAGCGATGACGCAGCGATCGTCTCGGCCATCGTCGCTCTTGGGCAGGCGCTGGGTTTGCGCATCGTCGCCGAAGGCGTGGAAACCGATGTGCAACAGGACTTCCTGACTCAGCTCGGCTGTGATTCCTTGCAAGGCTACCTGCTGGGACACCCGTTACCCGCCGACAGGTTCATGGTCGATATC
Organism: Pseudomonas sp. 05N431; assembly: GCF_056397005.1. Taxonomy (NCBI): domain Bacteria; kingdom Pseudomonadati; phylum Pseudomonadota; class Gammaproteobacteria; order Pseudomonadales; family Pseudomonadaceae; genus Pseudomonas; species Pseudomonas sp. 05N431. Next base: position 24,875 of record NZ_JBFTMN010000014.1, on the reverse strand, counting down.
CACCGAGCGGAGCAATTGGTGACGAGCTGAACGCAGCAGGCGGCCCGTAGCAGCTGCCGAGCCTGCGAGGCTGCGTTCGGCTGCGAAGCAGTCGTAAACCCGGAGTGCAGGATTTTCCTGAAGCACCGTGGTGACTGATTTCACGACTGCTACGCAGCCGAACGCAGCCTCGCAGGCTCGGCAGCTGCTACAGGTTGAGCGCAGGTCCAAGGGATTGAGGCCATGCAAAAACCGGCGTTGGCGGTTATTCTTGCGGCGCAAGGTTTCGGGTTTGAACGGGGGAATCAGCATGGACAAAGTCATCGTCATCACCGGTGGCGGTCGTGGTATCGGCGCCGCTACGGCGCTCCTGGCCGCTGAGCAGGGCTATCGAATCTGCATCAACTACCAGGCCGACGAGTTGGCCGCGCAACAGGTCCTCGAGCAAGTCCGCGCGCTCGGCGCCCAGGCGATTGCAGTGCGCGCCGATGTCAGCATCGAAGACGAAGTGATCAGCCTGTTCCACCGCGTCGACACCGAGCTGGGTCGTGTCACCGCGCTGGTGAACAACGCCGGCACCGTGGGGCAAAAGTCGCGGGTCGATGAAATGTCCGAATTCCGCATTCTGAAAATCATGAAAACCAACGTTCTGGCGCCGATACTCTGTGCCAAGCATGCACTGCTGCGCATGTCACCCAGACACGGCGGGCAGGGCGGCAGCATCGTCAACGTCTCCTCGGTCGCCTCGCGCCTCGGCTCGCCTGGCGAATACGTCGACTATGCAGCGTCCAAGGGCGCGCTGGATACGTTTACCATCGGCCTGTCGAAGGAAGTCGCAGGCGAAGGCATCCGTGTCAACGCCGTACGTCCCGGCTACATCTACACCGATTTCCACGCCCTGAGCGGTGATCCGGATCGGGTCAGCAAGCTTGAGTCGGGCATTCCCATGGCCCGCGGCGGCCGCCCGGATGAAGTCGCCGAGGCGATTATCTGGCTGCTGTCGGACAAGGCTTCTTATGCGACCGGGACCTTTGTTGATTTGGCGGGTGGGCGGTAGATCTTAAGACTGATCGTTCCCACGCTCCCGCGTGGGAATGCCGCCCCGGACGCTCTGCGTCCGCTGTGACGCAGAGCGTGGGAACGATCAACGGCCGCTTTAGTCCGCAGGCAGTAACCGCTGGCGGCAATCGAGTGTCAGGCGGGCGCCGCCGAGTTCGCTGCTGCCGACATCCAGGCTGTACCCGTGCAGGTTCACGATGGCCGCGACAATCGACAAGCCGAGGCCGAAACCACCGTTCTTGGCATTGTCGTCGACGCGATAGAAACGTTGAAACACCGCCGTGCGTTTGTCCGTCGGGATGCCGGGGCCAGAGTCGAGTACTTCAATGCGTGTGCTGCCGGCGTTGTCGATTGCCCGCACGATGACCTGACCGCCCGCCGGGGTGAACTTGATCGAGTTGCTCAGCAAGTTCGACAGGGCTTCAAACAACAACGCCCGGTCGCCGGTCAGCGCCGGCAAGGTGTGTGGTGCTTGCAGGCTTAATGTCAGTTGACCTTCTTCGGCCAGCGGCAGGTAAAAATCGTGCAGTTCCTGCAGCAATGGCAACGGATCGAACAGCACAAAGCCCGATCGCCGTTGTTGATCCTCCAGCTCGGAAATCCGCAGCAACCCGCGAAAGCGCGCCATCAGGGTGTCGGTCTCGGCGATCACCTGATCCAGCTGTAACGCCTCGGCAGAACCTTCGACGGCCTGCTGTTGAATACGGTAAAGCTGCGCCCGTAGCCGGGTGAGCGGGGTGCGCAGGTCGTGGGCAATGTTGTCGCAAACGCCCTTGACCTCATTCACCAGGCGCTCGATGCGTTCGAGCATGGCGTTGACGATGGCTGCGAGCATGTCCAGCTCATCGCGGCGGCTGGACAGCGGCAAACGATGGTTGAGGTTGCCGGCGACGATGGCTTCGGCGCTCGCCTGCAAGGCGCGAATCCGTTGCAACGGCCGCCGGCGCAACAAGTGCCAACCGGCGATGCCGGGGATGATGGTCAGCGAGACTCCCCAGAACAGGGCATGCAGGATGATCCGTGTGACCGCGAATAACGAACCGTTGTCACGCACCAGGACCAGCCAGCGGCCATCCAGCGTGTGGGTCGCCACCGCGTCGCAACTGTCGGACGGCAGGCTGGCGTCATCCGGGTCGGCGCAGTCGCCCAGTGAATGGATCTTGCCATCCAGCGGCAGGCCGGCGGGGATCTTGCGAATCAGCCCGTGCAGCGGCCGATGCTGTTCGTCGAACAGCCCGTAGGCATCGATACCGCGCTGGTCGAAGGTGATGCTGGCAATCAGCGCCTCATCCAGCTGATCGCCGTGGAAGCGTGAAAACAGGTGCTGGCGCTGCATCAGCGAATGTTTGGCAAGGCTCTCCAGGTAGCTGGAAACTTCGTAATACATCACCCCCATGAGCAGACAGCTCCAGACCACGAACAGCGCACTGTAGAGCGCCAGCAAACGGCTGCTGGAGGAGCGCCAGCCTTTAGACGGGTTCAGCAATGACATAACCCGAGCCTCGCACAGTCCGTATCAGCGGCAGTTGGCCCGGAAGGTCGATCTTTTTGCGCAGACGTCCGATGTGCACATCGATCAGGTTGGTGCCGGGGTCGAAGTGATAGCCCCAGACCTCTTCGAAAATCATCATCCGCGAGAGGATCTGCCCGGTATTGCGCAACAGAAACTCCAGCAGTTTGTATTCGGTCGGCAGCAGGCTCAGCAACTGTCCGCCGCGACTGGCTTCGCGGCTGATCAGGTTGAGCTCGAGGTCAGCCACGCGCAGCGTCGTTGTGTAGTCCTTGACGGTGTTCTGGCGACGCAGCAGGACTTCGACCCGGGCGGCCATTTCGTCGGTGGCAAAGGGCTTGGTCAGGTAATCGTCGCCACCGGCGCGCAAGCCACGAACACGCTCATCGACGTCGGACAGGGCGCTGATCATCAGAATCGGCGTCGACACGCCCATAGTTCGCAAGGTGGTGACAATCGCCAGGCCATCGAGCTCCGGCAGCATGCGGTCAAGGGTGATCAGGTCGTAGTCACCGCTGACCGCCCGCGCCAGGCCTTCTCGACCATTGGCGACCCAGTCCACCTGCAGGCCATGGCTGCTCAGTTCGGCAACGATCTCCCGTGCGGTGACGGCGTCGTCTTCAATGGTCAGGATTCGGGTCATGGGGCTTGCCTGGGAGTAAGTGAAATACACGGGCGACAGTGTGCCAAGAAATACCGGCGAGGGTTCTGAAAAAACTTTCATATAGGGTAGATCGCCTTCAGACAGATGCGACTTTCCAACGGTGTGACAGAAGTCGGCGCAGTGCAGTTCACTGGCCTGGATCAATGTTTCGCATTGGCCTATCACGTAGCGTATTAGCTTCAGGACCTTGTAGCACTGTCGTCTACATCGTCCTGGCGCAGCAATGTTGCGTCGTCGCACGACTGCAACAAGATGCTGACACCCCTCAATGACTTTTCACGGATGAAACATGCCATGCAACGCCTAGACCGTACCTTTGATATCCAGCCGCTCATGCGGGCGGATATGACCATCGAACTCAATGGCCAGCCGGTCAGCGCCGCGATAGGCGAAACCGTGCTGACGGTCATTCAATCCCTTGGTGTGCGTCAGGTCGCACGTAACGATCACGATCAGATCAGCGGGGCCTATTGCGGTATGGGCGTGTGCCAATGCTGCCTGGTGAAAATCAACGGTCGACACAAGCGCCGCGCCTGCCAGACGCTGGTACGGCCTGGAATGCGGGTCGAAACGGCGGTCAACCGCATAGCCGAGCAGGAGGCACTATGAGCCTGCATCCAGTCATCGTCGGCGGTGGCCCGGCGGGTATGGCGGCGGCCATTGAACTGGCCAGACACGGCGTGCACTGCACCTTGCTCGAAGAAGCTTCGCGGCTGGGCGGCGTGGTGTATCGCGGACCGTTGCGCGACGGCGTACAGCTGGACTATCTGGGGCCGCGTTACGCCGAGTCCCTGGCCAAACTGCATGGCGACTTTCAGGACCGTTGCGCGCTGATCGATGTGTGTTTGAACACGCGGGTTGTCGGTGCAGAAGGGACTCGGGCGTTGGTCATGCTGGACGCAGACGAACGCGTGCAGGAAATCACCTACCCGCAATTGTTGCTCGCCGCCGGATGTCATGAGCGCAGCGTACCGTTCCCCGGCTGGACGTTGCCGGGCGTGATACTGCTGGGCGGTCTGCAACTGCAAATCAAGAGCGGCGTGGTCAAGCCGCAAAGCCCGGTGGTGATCGCCGGTACCGGTCCGTTGTTGCCGCTGGTTGCCTGTCAATTGCATGCCAGCGGGGTGAAGGTTGCCGGTGTGTTCGAGGCCTGCGCATTCGGCAAGATCGCCAAGGAAAGCCTGGCCCTGCTGAACAAGCCGCAGCTGTTCCTCGACGGGCTGAGCATGCTCGCCTATCTGAAACTGCACCGAATTGCGATGCGCTACGGTTGGGGTGTGGTCGAGGCGCAAGGCGAGGGCGAGTTGCGCAGCGTGACCGTCGCACCGTATTCCAGCAATTGGCAGCCAGACCTGAGTCGCGCCGAGCAGGTGCCGGCGCAGACTCTGGCGGTGGGCTATGGCTTTATTCCGCGTACTCAACTCAGTCAACAAATGGGCCTGGAGCATGGCTTCAGCGATGACGGTTATCTGCGCGCCACCGCCAATATCTGGCAGCAAAGCAGCGAGCCGCACGTTCACCTGGCCGGTGACATGGGCGGGATTCGCGGTGGCGAAGCAGCGATGCTCAGCGGCCGAATCGCTGCGTTGTCGATCCTTGTGCAGCGCGATGTGCTGAGCACCGAGCAGGCGCTGCACTTGCGTGAACGCTATCTGGCGAAGCTCAAGTCCATCGTGCGTTTTCGCGCGGCAGTGGATCGCTACACCGAACGCGGTGCCGGGCAAACGGCGTTGCCGGCTGCCGATACGCTGATCTGCCGTTGCGAAAACGCCACCCGGGCGGACATCGATCGGGCGCTGTCCCAAGGCGTTCAAGACATGGCCAGCCTGAAAATGCGCACGCGGGTGAGCATGGGCGATTGTCAGGGGCGGATGTGTGTCGGCTATTGCAGTGACCGCTTGCGTGAAGCCACCGGACGCCCGGATGTAGGCTGGTTACGCCCGCGTTTTCCCATCGAGCCGATTCCTTTTTCGGCTTTCCAGAACCTCGGCACGGATGCGTTGAATCATGAGTAAGTTCTACGATGTGGTCATTGCCGGTGGCGGTGTGATCGGGGCCTCCTGCGCCTATCAACTGTCGAAACGCAAAAACCTGAAAGTCGCACTGATCGACGCCAAGCGCCCCGGCAACGCGACCCGAGCGTCGGCCGGCGGTCTTTGGGCGATCGGTGAGTCGGTGGGGCTCGGCTGCGGGGTGATCTTCTTTCGCATGATGTCGGCCAACCGCAAGCGCGAAGCCCAGGGCGCGGCGGTGGCGGTTGATTCCAGCACGCCGCACATCCTGCCGGATTCGTTCTTTGAGTTTGCCCTGCAATCGAATGCGATGTACCCGGACCTGCACCGCGAGTTGCAGGAAAAGCACGGCATGGACTTCAAGTTCGAAAAAAACGGGTTGAAGTTCGTGATCTACGACGATGAGGACCGCTTGTACGCCGAGCACATCGTCGCCTGCATTCCACACCTGGCCGATCAGGTGCGCTGGCTCGACCAGGCCGCGTTGCGCGAGGCCGAGCCGAGCGTCAGCCATGAAGCGCGCGGGGCGCTGGAGTTTCTCTGCGACCACCAGGTCAGCCCGTTCCGCCTGGCGGACGCCTACACCGAAGGCGCCCGGCAGAATGGCGTCGACCTGTACTTCAACACCAACGTCACTGAGGTGTTGCACCAGGGTTCGCGGGTGGTCGGGGTGCAGACTGCCGAAGCCGGCAAGTTCCGTTGCGACACTTTGATCAACGCCGCCGGCGCCTGGGCGGCTGACTTGAGTGAGTGGGCTACTGGTATTCGTATTCCGGTGAATCCGGTCAAGGGTCAGATCTTGCTGACCGAGCGCATGCCGAAGATCTTGCGCGGTTGCCTGACCACCAGTGATTGCTACCTGGCGCAGAAGGACAACGGCGAGATCCTGATCGGCAGCACCACCGAAGACAAAGGCTTCGACGTGACCACCACCTACCCGGAAATCTATGGGTTGGTGCAAGGCGCGATCCGCTGCATTCCAGAGCTTGAACACATCAATCTCAAGCGTTGCTGGGCGGGGTTGCGGCCGGGCTCACCGGATGAACTGCCGATTCTCGGGCCGATGAAAGGGGTTCAGGGTTATCTGAATGCGTGCGGGCATTTCCGCACCGGCATCCTGACCTCGGCGATCACCGGAGTGTTGCTGGACAAACTGGTGAACAACGAAGCGTTGCCGCTGGACATCACACCGTTCCTGGCGGACCGGTTTGAGGTCAAGCAAGCGGTCGCGGTCAAACAGGCAGAAATGGCCTGAATTGGCTCAGGCGTTCTGCGAGCACTGGCAACAGCTGTTCGCAGGACGCTTCTATTTTCATGTCCAGCAACTCATCGGCGCGGGTCTTGCCCAGGTTGATGGCGATCAACGGTTTGCCGCGGTCGGCGATCACCCGACACAGGCGAAACGCCGAAAACGCCATCAACGACGAGCCCACCACCAGCATACCCGCAGCCTGCTCGGCAGCTGTCATGGCCTTGGCGGCGGTGGCATGCGCGACGTTTTCACCGAAAAACACCACGTCCGGTTTCATTCGCTCACCCTCGCAGTTTGGGCAACGGGGGACTTGAAAGTGCGACTCGAAGGCCGGGTCGAGCAGGGTGTCACCATCGGGTGCCTGAACCGCATCGACGCCTGCCAGATACGGGTTTTGCGCTTCCATGAGGCGCTGGATCGAATCCCGATCGCTGCGCTGGCCGCAATCCAGACACAACACCCGGTGCAGGCTGCCATGCAGTTCGATCACCTCCGGGCTGCCGGCCTGATCATGCAAGGTGTCGACATTCTGGGTAATCAACCCGGCAATCTGTCGCTGCGCCTGCAACGTGGCCAAGGCTTCGTGGGCCAGGTTCGGCCGCGCTTGCCGAACCCGTGGCCAACCGAGCATCGCCCGTGCCCAGTAACGCTGGCGCGACTCGGGGGCTTTGAGGAACTCCTGATACATCATCGGCTGCCGACCGCGCCGCACCCCATCGGTGTCGCGGTAATCGGGAGTGCCCGACGGCGTGCTGATGCCGGCACCCGTAAGCACCAGCAATGGCTGGTCGGCCATCAGCTTCTGAAGGTGGTCGAGCTGTTCGCGGATGGGGCTGTCGAACATGGTCAGCGCTCCAGTTGCGGGGTTTCACCACACGATGCAGGATAGTTGTTATTCGGTCTACCGCGAGGGGCTGGCAGTTGAGCGAAAAACTGTGCTCTGACGTGCGTCTGTGGCGTCTAGCGTCTGTGTCCCCGCGGTGGTACGGGGCGTGAATTCGGAACCCGGCATGCAAGCGTTGTTGAACGAGATTCTTGATACGGTTCGCCCCCTGATCGGACAGGGCAAGGTGGCTAATTACATTCCTGCGCTGGGCAGTGTGCCGGCCGATCAGTTGGGCATTGCGGTGTATGGCAATGACGGCGAGCTGTATTGCGCTGGCGATGCGCACACGCTGTTTTCGGTGCAGAGCATCTCCAAGGTGTTCAGCCTGGTGCAGGCCATCGAGCATTCCGGAGAAGCGATCTGGGAGCGACTCGGTCACGAGCCTTCCGGCCAGCCGTTCAACTCGCTGGTGCAGCTGGAGTTCGAACGCGGTCGGCCGCGCAATCCGTTCATCAATGCCGGGGCACTGGTGATCTGCGACATCAATCAGTCACGCTTTGCCGCGCCAGCGCTGTCGATGCGCGATTTTGTGCGGCGCTTGTCCGGCAACCCGCAAGTGATGGTCGACAGCAAAGTCGCCGAGTCGGAATACCAGCACCGTGCGCGCAACGCGGCCATGGCCTACCTGATGCAATCGTTCGGCAACTTTCATAACGATGTGGAAGCTGTACTGCGCAGCTACTTCAGCCATTGTGCGCTGCGCATGAGTTGTGTCGACCTGGCTCGGGCCTTCTGTTTCCTGGCCAACGACGGGTTCTGCAAACACAGCGGCGAACAGATCCTCACTGCGCGCCAGACCAAACAGGTCAACTCGATCATGGCCACCAGCGGTCTGTATGACGAAGCCGGCAACTTTGCCTATCGCGTCGGTTTGCCGGGCAAGAGCGGCGTAGGCGGTGGCATCGTGGCCGTGGTGCCGGGACGCTTTACCGTGTGCGTCTGGTCACCGGAACTGAACCCGGCGGGCAACTCGCTGGCCGGCATGGCGGCGCTGGAGTTGCTGAGTGAGCGCATTGGCTGGTCGGTGTTTTAAGTCCTCGGGCTTGGCCCAATGCCGGTCAGTTAAGTGAACACAAAGTTCGAAACAGCAAGAATCGAATGTGGGAGCGAGCTTGCTCGCGATAGCGGTGTAACAGTAAACATTGATGTCGAATGTAAAACTGTCATCGCGAGCAAGCTCGCTCCCACAAGAGCCCCGCGGTGTTGGCGTACTACTGCGGTGAATCAGGTGGGTCGAGGTGATCCAGGGCGCGATTCACTGCCAGCTCGGTCAGGGAAATCATCTGTTGAATCGCCAGTGCGGTATTGCGTTTGGGGCCTTCGAGTTCAAACGCCAGATCGCTGGCCATGACATTGGCTGAGGCAAGGGTTTCGCAGGCGTGGGCCAATAGGGTTTCAGAGTCGACGTCGGGGGCGATCACGAAAATGCAACTGGGGCGTCGGTCGGCTAACAATGCCTTGGTCTCGGGCAGTACCAGGTAATGGTCGAGCGCACGGTGCGCAGCGGCGTGGAGTTCTTTTGAATCGAGGGAGGCGTAGGGGGAAACGGGATCGGTTTCGGGGGGATTTTGGGTGGTTTTGAACATGGTGAAGCTCACTTTGTCATTGGGAATCACCTTGAATTCGGGCCGCCAAGCCCGTTCGCTGAATGGTCAGCGACACGGAAACGATAGAGGCGAGGACCAAAGCGCACAAGTCGGCGGATTCTGGTGAAGGTGTAGGCCGCGAAGCAAGGCGTTGTAGCCTCTGATGGGCACTGTGTAGGCAAGCTTAAACACCCGTCGTAGCAGCTGCCGAGCCCGCGAGGCTGCGTTCGAGGACGCAGTCCTCGCAAATCCTGCGTACGCGGTTTACCTGACGGAACGTGTTGCATGATTTTACGACCGCTGCGCGGCCGAACGCAGCCTCGCGCGGCTCGACAGCTGCTACGAGCTACGGGCTTGTATTGAGCGATTTTCGTTGTTCGGGCAAGGAAATACGTAGTGTTGAGATGGGGCTCATCGCGGGGCGCCTAGCTCTTGCTCCTACAAGGTAGGTTTTGCTTTGCGTTTGGTGGCAGGCGCGGTTTTGCGCTTGGCGGTTTTACGTTTGTTCTTCCAGGGCTCCGCTCCTTTGCCGGCGGGGCTTGCCGGGCCGCTGATGGTCAGGCGCAGGCCGGTGCAGCGACCGACTTGTTTGCTCATCCAGGCGGCTTGCTTGGCGACGAATTCCTCAAGGCTCATTTCGCTGCTTTGCACCATGTCCAGGGCTTGTTCCCAGATCGCTGTGGTGCCGGGATCGGCGATGGCCCGGGGCACGGCGTCGATCAGGCTGAAGGCCGGCGGTGTGGCGGCCAGGGCCTTGCCGTTCTTGATCAGATAGCCTCGATCCAGCAACCCCTGAATGATCCCGGCGCGGGTTGCCTCGGTGCCGATGCCGGTGGTGTCCTTGAGCTTTTGCTTGAGCAGTGGATCTTCCACCAGTTTGGCGACGTTCTTCATCGCCTTGATCAGGTCGCCTTCGGTAAACGGCTTGGGTGGCTGGGTCCAGAGGTCCTTCAGTGTCACGTTGGCGACGGCGTAATCCCGTCCTTCAGCCAGTGCCGGAAGCATCTGCGGCGCTGGTGCTTCCCGTCCCTTCGCCGGGGCCAACGCTTCGGGCAGTGCGCGTTTCCAGCCTGGCTCGACAATCAGTTTGCCCACCGCACGCAAGGCTTGCCCGGCGCAGTCGAAGTCAGCCTGGGTGCGGTCGTATTCGTGATTGGGCAGAAACTGCGCCAGATACCGCGCCCGGATCAAGGTGTAGACCGCACGGTGCTTGCCGGTCAGGCGTTCGAGGTTTTTCGCCGCCGCCGTGGGGATGATCCCGTGGTGGGCGCTGACCTTGGCGTCGTTCCAGGCCCGCGACCGGCGTTGTGGCTCAAGGTGCTTGAGCAGTTCGCCAAGGCTTGGGTCGGCACGCCCAAGGGCGGCGAGAATGCCCGGTGCTTCGCTGTGCTGACTCAGCGGCAGGTAGCCGCAGTCACTGCGTGGGTAGGTGATGACCTTATGGGTTTCGTACAACGCCTGGGCCACGTCCAGGGTTTCCTGGGCGCCGAGGCCGAGTTTTTTCGAGCAGATTTCTTGCAGAGTGCCAAGGTCGAATGGCAGTGGGGCGGCTTCGCGGACCCGCTCGGTGCGCAGTTTGACCAGCCGCGCACTGGCGGCGTTGCGCATGGCCGTGGCCGCTTCCTGGGCCAGCGCCTGATTCAGGCAGCGGTCATGCTCGTCGCAGACGTCCGGTGCGGCGCGCCATTGGGCGGTGAACGGGATGTTGTCATGCAGCAGTTGTACGTCGATGGCCCAATACGGTACGGGCACGAAGTCGGCGATGCTGCGGTCGCGATCAACCACCAGCCGCAAGGTCGGGGTTTGCACCCGGCCCACTGGCAGCACGCCTTGATAGCCGGACTGACGCCCGAGCAGGGTGAACAGGCGGCTCATGTTCATGCCGATCAGCCAGTCGGCACGCGAGCGCCCGAGTGCCGAGTGATAGAGGCTGAAGGTTTCGGCACCGGGTTTGAGCGCCGCCAGGGCCTTGCGAATCGAGGCATCGTCCAGCGCCGACAGCCACAGGCGCTTGATCGGCCCGCGATAGCGGCAATGCTCCACCAGCTCACGGGCAATCATCTCGCCCTCACGGTCGGCGTCGGTGGCGATCACCAGCTCATCCGCTTCGCCGAGTAGCCGTTTGACGGCTTTGAACTGGCTGGCGGTCTTGGGTTTGACCAGCATTTTCCATTTTTCGGGAATGATCGGCAGGTCTTCCAGGACCCAGCGTTTATAGCGGGCGTCGTAGGCATCCGGCGGTGCGGTTTCCAGCAGGTGGCCGATGCACCAGGTCACTGTGACGTCCGTTCCCAGCCAGCAGCCGTCGCCGCGCCGGCTGGCACCGAGCACGGCCGCAATGTCTTTGGCCTGGGAAGGTTTTTCACAGAGAAACAGCCGCATAACCACCATCAGTCATCAGGGTTGGAAGGTGCACAGCATGCGGGGTACAGCGGCGTGGATCAACCTTTATCTGTATGGATGTACAGTTAAGTGGGTTAAGTCCTTTCGTTCATCTGGAAGGTTTGAATGCCGGCTGCCCTGGCTTGCGCGATCAGCTCTTCAGTGTCCTCCCCACCGGGTAGCGCAATGACGATGTCGGGTCGACTGTCTTGCAGCATGAAGCTGTTGCGCAGGCGCTCCGCCAGCTTGCCATGCAGCTGCCAGTTGGCGGGGTAGCGCACGATGTTCGCGCCCAGTTCCCGGGCCCAGTTCTCGATGTCACCGCCCAGAAACTGATTGCCGCCGTGGATCAGCACGCGCACTTCGTGCAGGCACTGGAAGGCTTCCAGCACTCGGCGGCAGGTACGGGTGTCGGCGTAATAGCGCCCGGCACAGATCAGGACGCGCATGGCAGTTCATCCTTGTCGTCAGAGCGTTGCGGATGAACATCTGCCAGGCAGCTGCTCTCGATATCGCGTTCCCCGGCGCGTTCGAGTACCGGGTAGGCCAGCGCCGCGATGTGGTGATGCACGCGTCGGTAGTCGCGCAGCAACCGTTGAAAAATGTCACCGGACTCGGCCCAGGCACTTTTGTCTTCGCGTAGGGCACGAAAGTGTGCCCGGCTGGCCGCAGCTTCGAGCCTTCTGACCGATTCTTTGCGGTTGACCAGATAGTGGGCGGTTGCGAGGTCTTCGCGAAGAAACACGGTGATCGCCAGGCTCAGGCTTTCCAGCAGTTCGTTGTGCAGCGGATAGAGCGTGCCCAGTTCGAAGGCCGAGAAGTTTTCACCGCGCCGCAGTCGACGCGCGGCCAACTGCGCAAGGCTGGTGGAAAGGATGTCGGCGGCGTGCTCCAGGTTGATCACGAACATCAGGATTTCCTGCGAGCGATCGGCGTCACTGTCACTGATGCCTTCCTGGCCGATGTCCGCCAGATAGGCACGAATCGCTGCGCTCAGCAGATCGAGGGACTGGTCGATCTGTCGTACCTCATCGGCGTTGCGCTGGTCCGAGGTCTGGAACAGTTGCAGCACGCGGTTGAGCATGATCGAGAGCATGTCAGCCAGCCGCAGGGCTTCACGCGCCGCGTTGGACAGACCGATGTTCGCCACCGCAAGGCCGGATTCATCCAGATAGAGCGGCATACCGGGATCGACGTCCCGCGCAGGTGACGGCAGCAGGTGCGTCAGCAGTTTCGCCAGCGGCTCTGTCAGGCCGATGAACACCAGCGCCAGCACCAGGTTGAAGCTGGTGTGCAGGCTAACCACCAGCAGCGCGGGTGTCAGCTCTGCAATCGGGCTGCTCTGAGCCAGCATCGGCACGAACGGCAAGCACACCAGCGCACCGATAACCCGCACCAGCAGATTGCCGACCGGCAAGCGCCGGGCCACGGCGGAACTTGCATTGAGCACCGAGGGCAGGGCTCCACCGATGTTTACGCCGAGTACCAGCGCCATGCTGGTCACGGGCGAGAGCAGACCGGTGCCGGCGAGCGAGGCGATCAGCAACACCACCGCGACGCTGGAATGGCAGATCCAGGTCAGCAGCATCGCCACCAGCAAGGCAATGATCATGTCGCCATCGAGGCTGTGCATGAGCGCATGGAAGATCGGCGTGCCTTCGACCTCTCCCAGCGTCGACCCGAGCATGCGCAGCGCCAGCAGCATCAAGCCCAGGCCAATCAGTGCGCAACCGACGCTCTCGTAGCGTGAGTCATCGCGCAGGCGGAAGACGATGAACCCGGCCAGCAGGACGATGGGGGTGACGATCGAAATATCGAAACTGAGCAGCTGCACCACCAGCGTCGAGCCGATATTGGCCCCGAGCATCACCGCCAACGCGGGTGCAAGGCCGAGGGCTCCGGCGGCAGTGAAGGAGGTGGCCATCAGGCTGACGGCGGTGCTGCTTTGCAAAATACCGGTGATACCGATGCCCGACAGCACGGCCATCCAGCGGTTGTTGAGGTTTTTGCCCAGCCATTGACGCAGTGGCGTGCCGAAGCCGCGCAACAGCGCCGAAGAAATCATATGGGTGCCCCAGAGCATCAGTGCGATGGAGCCGGCGAGGTTGATCAATAGAGTAGTTCCCGACATGAGGACTCTCCCTTTGCTGTTTCATTTATTGATGGCCCGAAAGCCGGATCGCGGCGTGAAGGTGCGGCGAACACAAAAACCTGTGGGAGCGAGCTTGCTCGCGATAGCGGTTGCACATTCAACATCTGTGCTGCCTGTCAGTCCGCTATCGCGAGCAAGCTCGCTCCCACAGGGGTTACGGTGTGTTCAGACGATCAGAACCATTGCTTGAAGCGGCGGATGTAGAAGGTCTTCATCAACTGGGCGAACACGCAGTAGCTGAGCAGAGTGCCCACCAGCCATGGGAAGTACTGCCATGGCAACGGTTGCAGACCAACCAGGGTGCCGAGTGGCGAGAACGGGATGTAGATGCCCAACACCATCACCAGCCCGGTCATCAGGATCACCGGCAAGGCCGCGGTGCTCTGGAAGAACGGGATCTTCTGGGTGCGCAGCATGTGCACCACCAGCGTCTGCGACAGCAAGCCTTCAATGAACCAGCCGGACTGGAACAGCGTCTGCATTTCCACGCTGTTGGCCGAGAACACGTACCACATCAGGGCAAAGGTGGTGATGTCGAAGATCGACGAGGTCGGCCCGATCCACAGCATGAAGCGCCCGATGTTCTTGGCGTCCCACTTGCGCGGTTTGCGCAGGTATTCCTTGTCCATCTTGTCCCACGGCAGCGCCAGCTGGGAGATGTCGTACATCAGGTTTTGCAGCAGCAGATGGATCGCCAGCATTGGCAGGAACGGGATGAAGGCACTGGCCACCAGCACCGAGAAGACGTTGCCGAAGTTCGAGCTGGCGGTCATGTTCAGGTACTTCATGATGTTGCCGAAGGTCTCGCGGCCTTTGATCACACCTTCTTCGAGCACCATCAGGCTCTTTTCCAGCAGGATGATATCGGCCGATTCCTTGGCAATATCGGTGCCGCTGTCGACCGAAATACCCACGTCGGCGTCGCGCAGGGCAGGGGCGTCGTTGATGCCGTCGCCGAGGAAGCCGACGGTGTGACCGTTCGACTGCAGCGCCTTCAGTACCCGGGATTTCTGTAGCGGCGTGAGCTTGGCAAACACCGTGCGTTCTTCAACCCGCAGCTTGAGGGTCGACTCGTCCATTTTCTCGATGTCTTGCCCGAGCAGCGGCGTGCCAGGCTCCAGGCCGACTTCGCGGCAGATCTTGCTGGTGACCACGGCGTTGTCGCCGGTCAGCACCTTGACGGTTACGCCCATGTCCCGCAGTGCGGCAATCGCCGGGCCGGCGGTTTCCTTCGGCGGATCGAGGAAGGTCAGGAAGCCACGAATCACCAGCTCGCGTTCGTCGCTGGTCTTGTACTGGTTTTTGCTTTGGGCTTTCGGGATCTCGCGAGTCGCCACCACCAGCACCCGGAAACCGTCTTCGTTGTACTCGTTGGCCATCGCCAGCAGCGCTTTGCGACGGTGCTCGTCCAGTGCGACCACCACGCCGTTCTCGTGGACGTGGCTGGAAATGTTCAGCATTTCCTCGACCGCGCCCTTGCAGACCAGCAGATGATCGTCGCGGCTGTCCTTGACGATGATCGACAGGCGCCGACGAATGAAGTCGAACGGCAGCTCATCGATCTTGCTGTAGGCGAACGGGATCTTGAACGTCGGGTTGCGCTCGGCGAATTGCACCACCGCCTGGTCCATCAGGTTGCGCAGACCGCTCTGGTGATGACTGTTGAGCCACGCCAGTTCAAGGATCGAGTCGTCGCGCCGGCCATTGATGTCGACGTGGTGCTCGAGGATGATTTTGTCCTGGGTCAAAGTGCCGGTCTTGTCGGTGCACAGCACGTCCATGGCCCCGAAGTTCTGGATCGCGTTGAGACGCTTGACCACGACTTTACGTTTGGCCATGGCAGATGCGCCCTTGGCGAGGTTGGCGTTGACGATCATCGGCAACATTTCCGGGGTCAGGCCTACCGCCACCGCGAGGGCAAACATGAAGGCTTCGCTCCAGTCGCCCTTGGTGAAACCGTTGATCAGTAGTACGACCGGCACCATGACCAGCATGAAGCGTATCAACAGCCAACTGACGCTGTTCACCCCACGGTCGAAAGCAGTTTGCACGCGTGAGCCGACAATGGCTTTGGCCAGCGAGCCGAAGTAGGTGCGTGAGCCGGTCGCGACCACCACGGCTCTGGCGGTGCCGCTGACCACGTTGGTGCCCATGAAGCAGATGTTCGGCAGGTCCAGCAGGTTTGACTGGTCGGCGGCTGTTGCTGAGGCGGACTTCTGTGCGACGTTGCCCAGGGTGTCGTATTTCTCCACCGGCAAGGCTTCACCGGTCAGCACCGCCTGGCTGATGAACAGGTCGCGGGATTCGATCAGGCGAATGTCAGCCGGGATCATGTCACCGGCCGACAACTGAATGACGTCGCCGGCCACCAGTTCACGCATCGGCACTTCGCGCAGTTTGGGCTTCATGCCCATTTGCTCGCGACGCAGCACAGTGGCGGTGGTACGGACCATGGCCTTGAGGGCTTCGGCGGACTTGGCTGAACGGTGTTCTTGCCAGAAGCGCATCAGGCCGCTCGTCAGCACCATCACCAGCACGATGAGCACGCCAGTGAGGTCGGTTTCCTCGCCATCTCGAAGGGGCAGCCAGAAGTCGGTGACGAAGCTGATGGCAGTCAGCGTCATCAGGATGTAGATGAAGGGGTTGTTGAACGCATGCAGTAACTGCACCAGCGCATGAGGTGGCTTGTCATGGGCCACTTCGTTGAAGCCTTCGCGTTGCAGGCGGCCTTCGGCATCGAGTTCGGTCAGGCCGTCGGCGGAAGTCTTGACGTTGGCGAGGGTAACCGCGAGGCCGTTTTGCGCCTCACGGGCGGCGCGCATCGACAGTTTGGTGTCGTCGTTCGTGGCGCCCCGGACGTGCTTTTTCGGATCTTTTACAAGGGTCATTGCGTGTGCTCCTGCCGCAGTCTTGCGGCACGACACACTGCAAACTCAGCTAATTAAAGACGAGCGAATGTATGCCGAGTCGCAAGTAAGCGATCGATTCAAGTTATTGTGTTTTTTAGTGTTTAACGTTCGCTGCACACCCAATAAAAAACGGTATGCAGCGAACCTACTACTGGCCTCGTCCATAACGAACCCCATGAAGTCTGTGTTTTAAATAGGCAATAGAAAGTTGCCGAATTCCTTATTAAGGAAAACGCTGGTTATACACCCTTGGAAGTACTTTCAGATCAACTGAAAGTGCGTGCCCCGACGTGCAGGCCGAGCCATACGCCGGCCTGCTGCAGGAGGTGCGCAAAGCACCGACTCGGTGGTTCCTGGCTTTCGTCGAGGCTCCAGCGTTGCTGGAGTTGGCCGGTCGACGGGCAGACGCGCCAAGTGGCACGCAGGTGAGCCTGAGTGCGCGAAGAAGGGGAGGAAAACGGCGAGTGAGCCGCCACAGGGCGCTCACGGCAAGGCTTTACGCGCATCGTCGAGGCGAAGGCGCGTACACCTGGCATTACAGTAGATTTGAAGTTCATAACATGCCTCGCAACCGGACTGACGCCGGAGAGGCAAGTTACGATGGAGCGTCAAGCCCTAGCGCAGCTCACCCGACCGAGGAGTCGAGTCCCGTCATTTTCTGGGTTAAGTGCCCAGCTCTGCGAAAACGCATCAGCCAGACAGCGTCTAGATACTGTGTCCATTGGATTCTTTTGTGAGTTGAAAAAAGGCCTGAGTTACCGGCCCGGGCAATGTACTCAGGCAGGCCGCTGACGTCAACCTTAAATCCACGTTGTTAAGGAATTAGACAGATAAGGACAGTGCAGAAGGGACTATCAGAATAATTGCAGTCGATAGTGATCGATATTAAGGCGCGAAGTGCTCATGACATTCAGTTGTCATGTCATGAGCACAAGGGATTGCGGTGTAAAGATTAATGACTCATGTGCCGGGAAATATCCCGGTAAGTATCGCTGTCCGTTGCCGCCAACAGCTTGCGACCATCCTTGAGCGTGGCGATGAACGTAATTTCGGTCTCCTTGCCCGCCATCAGGTAGCCGGCGATTGCCCCGATGGGGCCGAGCAGCATGGCGCCGGCGATGCTGTAGCCAATCGCATCCTTGTTGGTCACGCTGTCCTCGGTTGCCACTTCCAGGGTTTTGAATGCCGAGGGCCGCACTTTGATTGCCTGGTTAGGGTTGAAAAGGGTTTTCAACTGCAACGCCCCTTCACGGTATTCGCTATCGCCTTGTTGAAAATCTCCCGCCAAAACGGTGACATTGACCATGTTGAACTCCCCTTGTCCGAACATTACTGAACACAACATGTCGCGCTTGCAGGGGGCAGACGTCAATCAGCTGGCGATGAAGGGGCGTACCACCAGTCCGGTCAAAAAAGAGGCATGACGCTTAATGCCTGTCAGTTAAGCGTAATCCATGTGGGAGCGAGCTTGCTCGCGATAGCGGTGGGTCAGTCAACATTGATGTTGAATGTTATGCCGCTATCGCGAGCAAGCTCGCTTCCACAGGTTTGTGCCTTATCTGACTGGCATTAGGCATGACGCTTCACCCTTGAGCGGCCGCTATCTAAAAATTCAATAGCCCCGCTGCTTCAATCTGTGTCAGTTTCGTTACGCCTTCAACAGGGCGAGTGATAGGACGATCTCGCGAAGGGGTCGCCGTGGTCTATCGGAACCGACTATTTGAAACAAGGACGTAGTGATGTCACAAGCCAAAGCAAAAGCCGTTTTTTCTTCAGGGCAGGTCAGTTCGGCCTACAGTCAGGTCGATGCCTTCAGCCATTTGTATGATCGCGGTGGCGCTGAGTTGATTAACGGCAAGCCGTCATTCACCGCGGATCAGGCGGCTGATCAGATTCTGCGTAAAAACCTGTCCTGGCACGACACGGACGGCAATGGCAAAGTCGAACTGAGCTTCAGCTTCATGACGTCGGCACCGGCGAACTACAACAGCAAACTGGGGAATTTCAGCGAGTTCAGCGATCTGCAGAAAGCCCAGGCGAAACTCTCTCTGCAATCCTGGTCGGACGTGGCCAATGTCACCTTCAAGGAAGGAGCCACAGGCGGTGACGGGCACCTGAGTTTCGGTAACTACGATGTCAGCACCGGTGGCGCTGCGTTCGCCTACTTGCCGTCCGGCGGTAGCTACGACGGTCAGTCCTGGTACCTGATCAACGATCAGTATCGGGTCAACGAGACGCCGGGCACCAACAACTACGGACGTCAGACCCTGACCCACGAAATCGGTCACAGCCTGGGCCTGTCCCATCCGGGTGTCTATAACGCGGGTAGCGGCAACCCGACCTATAACGACGTGACCTACGCTCAGGACACGCGCGGCTACAGCCTGATGAGTTACTGGAGCGAGAGCAACACCGGTCAGGACTTCAGCAAGGATGGCAGCGGTGCGTATGCGTCAGCCCCGTTGATGGACGACATTGTCGCGGTACAAAAACTCTACGGTGCCAACCTCGAGACCCGAGCCGATGATACGGTCTATGGCTTCAACTCCAACGCCGGTCGCGATTTCTACAGCGCCACGTCGGCTGACTCCAAAGTGGTGTTCTCGGTGTGGGACGGTGGCGGCAACGACACCCTGGACTTCTCGGGCTTCAGCCAGAACCAGAAGATCAACCTCAACCAAGGCTCGTTCTCTGACGTTGGCGGTCTGGTCGGCAACGTGTCCATCGCCCACGGCGTAACCCTGGAAAACGCTATCGGTGGTTCGGGCAATGACCTGCTGATCGGCAACGCGGTGGCCAACCTGCTCGAAGGCGGTGCCGGCAACGACATCCTCTACGGCGGCGGTGGCGGCGATTCCTTGTGGGGCGGGGCAGGGGCGGACACCTTCGTGTTCGGTGCGGCATCCGATTCGACCATGACCGCGCCAGACTGGATCATGGATTTCACCAGCGGTGAGGACAAGATCGACCTGTCGGGCATCGCGCAGTTCGCGTCCGGCGCCGCCACGCTGAACTTCGTCAGTGGCTTCACCGGCCATGCCGGCGACGCGATCCTGACGTACTTCGCACAGACCAACCAGACCAGTTTGTATATCGATCTCACCGGCCACGGTGCGGTGGATTTTGCCGTGGGAACGGTCGGCCAGGCGGCAACCACGGACATTGTCGCCTAAACTCTGCTAACAGGAATCGCAGACGCGGTTCTGTGCAGTGAAAGTCCGCCCAGGGCCAACATGGGCGGACTTTTTTTATGCCGTCAGTTTTTCTCCAGGTCCACGTCCTTGGTTTCACGCAAGCAGAGCATGCCCACCACCAGGCTCACCCCGGTGATCAGTATCGGGTACCACAGCCCGTAGAAAATATCCCCGGTGTAGACCACCAGCGCGAACGACACGGTCGGCAGGAAACCACCAAACCAGCCGTTGCCGATGTGATACGGCAGGGACATCGAGGTGTAGCGGATGCGCGTCGGGAACAGTTCGACCATCAGCGCTGCCAGCGGCCCGTAGCACATCGCCGAAATGATGATCAGCGCCACGATCAGCACGACGATCATCGGTTTGTTGATCTGCTGGGTGTCTGCCTGCTGCGGGTAGCCGGCCAGGGTCACGGCACCGCGCAGGGCGGCTTCGTCGTAACCGTCGATTTTTACATCACCAACGCTGACCTGCACCGCGCTGCCCGCGGGGGCGGCTTTGCTGCTGTAAGGCAGGCCTTGTTTGACCAGGAAGGTTTTGACCTTGTCGCAGGGACTGTCAAACCGCGCCTTGCCGACCGGGTCGAACTGGAAGGTGCAGGTGGCCGGATCGGCCAGCACGCTGATCGGTGCCTGTTGACTGGCGCGGTCGATGGCCGGGTTGGCGTAATGGGCCAGGGTTTTGAAGATCGGAAAGTACAGCACGGTGGCCAGCAACAGGCCAATCATCAGGATCGGTTTGCGTCCGACCCGGTCCGACAGCCAGCCGAAGAAAATGAAGAACGGCGCACCGATCACCACGCTGACAATCAGCAAGGTGTTGGCCAGGGCCGGGTCCATTTTCAGGAACTGGGTGAGGAAGAACAGCACATAGAACTGTGCGGCGTAGAAGGTCACCGCTTGCCCGGCGTTGATGCTGAACAATGCAATCAACACGACCTTGAGGTTTTCCCAGTTACCGAAGGATTCGCGGATCGGCGCTTTGCAGGACTTGCCTTCTTCTTTCATTTTCAAGAAGGCCGGCGACTCGTGCAGGCTCAGGCGAATCCAGGTCGAAATGCCCAGCAGCACGATCGACAGCAGGAACGGAATGCGCCAGCCCCAGACTTCGAATTGATCGCCGGTGAAGTAGCGGCTGCCGAGGACCACCAGCAGTGACAGCAGCAATCCGAGGGTCGCGGTGGACTGAATCCAGCTGGTGTGGAAACCGCGCTTGCCGACCGGTGCGTGCTCTGCAACATAGGTTGCGGCGCCACCGTACTCGCCACCGAGCGCCAGGCCCTGGAGCATGCGCAGCACCACCAGAATGATCGGCGCGGCAATGCCGATGCTGGCGTAGGTCGGCAGCAGGCCGACGCAGAAGGTTGCCAGGCCCATCAGGATGATCGTCGCGAGGAAGGTGTATTTGCGCCCGATCATGTCCCCCAGTCGACCGAACACCAGAGCGCCGAATGGCCGCACGATGAAACCGGCAGCAAAGGCCATCAGCGCGAAGATGAAGGCGGTGGTGTCGTTGACCCCGGCGAAAAACTGTTTGCTGATCACCGCCGCGAGAGCGCCGTAGAGGAAGAAGTCATACCATTCGAACACCGTCCCGAGGGACGAGGCGAAGATGACTTTCTGGGTTTCCTTACTGGTGCCGGCGCTGAGCGTTGCGGCGATGGCTTGAGCCTGTTCTGACATGTCGGTATCCCTCACAGTGTTTATTTATTGTTGTTCCACTGTCAGCGCCGGCCGTATGGGCTGGCGCTGCTATTCCCTTTTCCAAACTCCCGTAGCAGCTGCCGAGCCCGCGAGGCTGCGTTCGGCTGCGAAGCAGTCGTCGAATCAGGTAACGCATTCTTACTGGCTAATTGCGGGCTCAGGA
This sequence comes from Pseudomonas sp. 05N431, assembly GCF_056397005.1. NCBI lineage: Bacteria > Pseudomonadati > Pseudomonadota > Gammaproteobacteria > Pseudomonadales > Pseudomonadaceae > Pseudomonas > Pseudomonas sp. 05N431. The sequence continues at coordinate 3,421 of NZ_JBFTMN010000014.1, read as the reverse complement.
TTTGCGAGGACTTCGTCCTCGAACGCAGCCTCGCGGGCTCGGCAGCTGCTACGAAGATAGTTGTTCACCTGTTTCAATGTTGTGTAGATGCCTTTGGGTCGAGGCGGCGAGAATCATCTGCGCGGCTTTTTCGGCGATCATCAGTGTCGGTGAGCAGGTATTGCCCGAGGTGATGTGCGGCATGATCGACGCATCGGCAATGCGCAGGCCGGGGATGCCGTGGACCCGCAACTGGGCATCGACCACGGCATCGGCATCGTTGCCCATGCGGCAGGTGCCGACCGGGTGGAAAATCGTCGTGCCGATGCGCGCGGCGGCTTCGTGCAGTTGTTCTTCGCTTTGCAAGGCCGCGCCCGGCAGGTATTCGACCGGGTTGAACGGTTGCAAGGCCGGTGCGGCAACGATGCGCCGGGTCAGGCGAATGGCATCGGCGGCCACGTGCAGGTCTTCGGGATGGCTCAGGTAATTGGGTTGAATCAGCGGCGGCTGCTGCGGGTCGGCCGAGCGAATCTCGACGCGGCCACGGCTTTTCGGGCGCAGGTCGCAGACCGAGGCGGTGAACGCCGGGAACGCATGCAAGGGTTCGCCGAAGCGCTCAAGCGACAGCGGCTGGACGTGGTATTCGAGGTTCGCCGAGGTTTGTTCCGGTCCGGAGCGGGCGAAGGCGCCGAGTTGACTGGGGGCCATCGACAGCGGGCCACTGCGGTCGTACAGATAGCGCAGGCCCATGCCGATTTTGCCCCACAGGCTGCCGGCAATCTGGTTCAGAGTCCGGGCGTTTTCCAGTGTGTAGATCAGCCGCAGTTGCAAGTGATCCTGCAGGTTGCCACCCACGCCATTGAGTTCATGGGCGACGCCGATGCCCAGGCGTTTGAGCAAGCTGCCCGGGCCAATGCCGGAACGTTGCAGGATGCTTGGCGAACCGACTGAACCGGCGCTGAGGATGATCTCCCGGCGGGCCGCAAAGGTTTTTTCCTGGCCTTGCCAGCGTGCGCTGACCCTGGATGCCCGGCCGTTTTCCAGCAGTACGCGGTCGACGTCGACACCGGTCAGGACGGTGAGGTTCGGTCGATGGCGAACCGGTTTGAGAAAGGCCTTGGCAGCATTCCAGCGCACCCCGGCTTTCTGATTCACCTGGAAGTAGCCGCAACCTTCGTTGTCGCCCTGGTTGAAGTCATCGACGCTGGCGATGCCGCTTTGTTCGGCGGCGCTGCGGAAGGCGTCGAGAATCGGCCACGACAGCCGCTGGCGCTCGACGCGCCATTCCCCGGCAGCGCCGTGAAACGCCGAGTCACCGGCAAAATGGTTTTCGCTTTGCTTGAACAGCGGCAGTACATCGTTCCAGTTCCAGCCGGGGTTGCCCTCGGCGGCCCAGCGGTCGTAATCGCCAGCCTGGCCGCGCATGTAGATCATGCCGTTGATCGACGAGCTGCCGCCCAGCACCTTGCCACGCGGGTAGCTCAGGCTGCGGCCTTGCAGGCCGGTTTGCGCTTCGGTCTTGAAGCACCAGTCGGTGCGCGGGTTGCCGATGCAGTACAGGTAACCGACGGGAATGTGAATCCACGGGTAGTTATCGCGCCCGCCAGCTTCAAGCAGCAACACCCGGTGCTGCGGGTTGGCGGAGAGTCGATTGGCCAGCAGGCAGCCGGCCGGTCCGGCGCCGACCACGATGTAATCGTATGCATCAACGGCAGGTTGCATCCATGACCTCGCAGCGTGTTGTTCTTATTGGGATCCATCCTAGTTGTTAGTTTTCGGCAAAAGAATGTTAGTTTTTGCTCAGCTGCTGTGCGTTTTTAAACAGTGATCAACTCCCACGCATGCAAGGAAGGCTGATGTTCGACTGGAATGACCTGCGGTTTTTTCTCGAATTGCAACGCAGCGGCCGCTTGCTGACCGCCGCCCGGCGCCTGAAAACCACCCACGCTACGGTGGCGCGGCACATCGAGGCGATTGAAACGAGCCTCGGCACCGCGCTGTTCGTCCAGCAGGCCCAGGGTTACCAACTGACCCCGGCTGGCGAAGCGCTGCTCAAACATGCGGAAGCCATGGAGAACGTCGCCTTGCTGGCGCAGGAGGAGATCACCCAGTCCAGCGCGCCACTGGGCAAAATCCGGGTCGGCGTGACCGAAGGCTTGGGGATCATGTTCCTCGCCAGTCGCATGCAGGGTTTGTTTGACCGGTATCCGGGACTGGAAGTGGAGCTGGTGGCGGTGCCGCGTTTTGTCAGTATCCTCAATCGCGAAGCCGAGATCAGTATTCATCTGGAGCGCCCGGCGGCTGACATGCTGGTCACTCGCAAGCTCACTGATTACCGTTTGGCGCTGTACGCCAGTCAGGCCTACCTCGACCGTTCGCCACCATTGCGCAGCCGCGAGGACCTGGCGCGGCATGTGTGGATCGGCTATGTCGACGATCTGTTGTTCAGTCAGGAGTTGATGTTCCTCAACAGTTTTTGCCGCAGCCCTCAGGTGGTGTTTCACAGCACCAGCGTGATTGCCCAGCAGCAGGCGGCGCGCTCGGGATTGGGGATCGCGGTGTTGCCGTGTTACATGGCCAGCCATGATCCGGAGCTGGTGCCGCTGTTACCGGCCGAAAGCATTCAGCGCAGTTACTGGATCAGTACTCGCCGTGAATTGCACAAGTCGGTGCGGTTGCGGGTGTTGTGGGATTATGTGGTGGGGTTGTGTGATCGCGAGCAGGCGCTGCTGCTCGGCCCCACCTCTCAAGCGTAGGCTGCGATCTTTTTGATCCAGCCGACCAACCTCTTGCGTACGTACACAGTTCAACTGTGGGAGCGAGCTTGCTCGCGATGGCGCCCTGACAGCCGCCCAATTTCTTGCAGATGTACACCAATCCAAACTGTGGGAGCTGGCTTGCCTGCGAAGGCGACCCGACAGCCGGCCTATCTCCTGCAGATGCACACTAATCAAAAGTGTGGGAGCTGGCTTGCCTGCGAAGGCGGCCTGACAGCCGACCAATCTCTCACAGATGTACACAGTCCAATTGTGGGAGCTGGCTTGCCTGCGATGGCGGCCTGACAGCCGACCAATCTCTCGCAAATGTACATCAACCCATTGTGGGAGCCGGGCTTGCCCGCGATGGCGGCCGGACAGCCGACCTATCTCCCACAGGTGTACATATCCATTCCTGCGGTAACGGCCGCTTAGGGTTTCGCCCTGACGGCGACTCCCTTTGGCAAACGCCCCAAAGGAAGCAAAGGTCTTCGCCCCAAGCGTCCGGCACCTCGCCTAGGCTCGGCGTCCCCTCACTCCGGTGTCCATCAGGGGGCATCGCCTACGGTCTGCTGCGCGACGACCTCCTCTCGATGTGTCCGGCTGCGCCGTACGGCGCTGCGCGCCCACCCCCTGATGAACACCTCCACTCGGCCTCCCGATAGGGGCGGGTGGATCAAGATCAA
>NZ_JBFTMN010000013.1:0-154424 GCF_056397005.1 Pseudomonas sp. 05N431 | reverse complement strand
CCGAGTGGAGGTGTTCATCAGGGGGTGGGCGCGCAGCGCCGTACGGCGCAGCCGGACACATCGAGAGGAGGTCGTCGCGAAGCAGACCGTAGGCGATGCCCCCTGATGGACACCGGAGCGAGGGAACGCCGAGCCTAGGCGAGGTGCCGGACGCTTGGGGCGAGACCTTTTGGGTACTTTTGGGGCGTTTGCCAAAAGTGCCTCGCCGTAAGGGCGAAACCCTAAGCGGCCGTTACCGCAGAAATGGATATGTACACCAGCGGGAGATTGGTCGGCTATCAGGCCGCCATCGCAGGCAAGCCAGCTCCCACAGGTTTGATTGGGGGACATCCGCAAGAGATAGGCCGGCTGTCAGGCCGCCATCGCAGGCAAGCCAGCTCCCACAGGTTTGATTGGGGGACATCCGCAAGAGATAGGTCGGCTGTCAGGCCGCCATCGCAGGCAAGCCCCACAGGTTTGATTGGGGGACATCCGCAAGAGATAGGCCGGCTGTCAGGCCGCCTTCGCAGGCAAGCCAGCTCCCACAGGTGAACTGGGTACATCTGCGGGAGATAGGCCGGCTGTCCGGCCGCCTTCGCAGGCAAGCCCCCACAGGTTTGATTGGGGGACATCCGCAAGAGATAGACCGGCTGTCAGGCCGCCATCGCAGGCAAGCCAGCTCCCACAGGTTTGATTGGTGTACATCTGCGAAAGACAGGCCGGCTGTCAGGCCGCTTTCGCGAGCAAGCCCGCTCCCACAGGTTAACGAACTTCGTCCTTGAGAATGTCGAACAACGCCTGCGCTGCCGCCGACAGCTCATGACCCGGCTTGGTCAACACCCCAATGGCCCGCTCAATCACCGGATCACTCAAGGTAATGCAACACGCCCCAAGCTCACGCATCTGCTCAACACACAACGCCGGTACCGCACTCACACCCAGCCCACTGGCAACCATCCGCCCGACGGTCGCCAACTGATGACTCTCAAACTCCACCGGCAACTTCATCTGCCGCGCCTGCAAGTGCTCCTCAAGCATCACCCGCACCGTCGACGGCCGCTGCAACGTGATAAACGGCTGCTCCAGCAGGGTTTTCCAGTCAATCTCGGCACGCTCGGCCAGCGGCGAATCACTCGGCACTACCGCGACAAAGCGATCCATGTACAACGGGGTGAATTCCAGCGAAGAACTCTGCGTCGGCTCGAAAGCCACGCCAAGCTCCACATGACGGTCACGGACCATTTCCAGCACCTGCTCGTTGATCACGTCGTTCACCGTGACGTTGACCTTCGGGTAGAGCGCACGAAAGGTCTTGAGGATCGGCGGCAGCAAGTTGCCGGCAAATGAGGGCATCGCCGCCAGCGTCACCCGCCCTCGCTGCAGTGTGAAACGCTGGCGCATCTCATCCTCGGCGTTGTCCCAGTCAGCGATCAACCGCCGGGCCAGCGGCAGCAGGGACTCACCTTCCGGGGTCAGCGCGACGTTACGTGTGGTGCGGCTGAACAAGCGCCCACCGAGTCCGTCCTCCAGCGCCTTGATGGTCAAACTCAACGCCGACTGCGACAGATGCAGCCGCTCACAGGCCACCGCAAAGCTCAAACTCTGCGCCACTGCCAAAAACGCCCTGATCTGCTTGACTGTCATCACCGTTCCTCACCATGCTGACTACAATCGATTGCTGAGTTTTATCTATCAATCAACCTTAAAAATCAACTTATCAAATCAATCTGATAGAGCAACACTCCACTCCATACGGCTAGCCAGCCGCCCACAAAGAATAAAAGAGGTGCATATGGCAGGTTTCGACAAGCGCGTGAGTTCCTATGAGGAGGCTCTGGCAGGCCTCGAAGACGGTATGACCGTGATCTCTGGCGGCTTCGGACTGTGTGGTATTCCAGAAAACCTGATCGCCGAGATCAAGCGCAAAGGGACCCGCGACCTGACTGTGGTTTCCAACAACTGCGGCGTCGACGGTTTTGGCCTCGGCGTACTGCTGGAAGACCGGCAGATCCGCAAAGTGGTCGCCTCCTATGTCGGCGAAAACGCCCTGTTCGAAAAGCAACTGCTGAGCGGCGAGATTGAAGTCGTGCTGACCCCGCAAGGCACCCTGGCGGAAAAAATGCGCGCTGGCGGCGCTGGCATTCCGGCGTTCTTCACCGCCACCGGCGTCGGCACTCCAGTGGCCGAGGGCAAGGAAATCCGTGAATTCAAGGGCCGTCCGTACCTGATGGAAGAGTCCATCACCGGCGACTTCGCCATCGTCAAAGGCTGGAAAGCCGACCACTTCGGCAACGTGATCTACCGCCACACCGCGCAGAACTTCAACCCGCTGGCCGCCACCGCCGGCAAGATCACCGTGGTCGAAGTCGAAGAGATCGTCGAACCCGGCGAGCTGGACCCCACCCAGATCCACACCCCAGGCATCTACGTCGACCGGGTCATCTGCGGCACGTTCGAAAAACGTATCGAACAACGCACCGTGCGCAAGTGATCCTCGCCCCCAGCCCGAACAGTGGAGAATAAAAAAATGGCTCTTACCCGCGAACAAATGGCTCAGCGCGTCGCCCGCGAAATGAAAGACGGCTACTACGTGAACCTCGGCATCGGCATTCCGACCCTGGTCGCCAACTACATCCCCGAAGGCATGGAAGTCATGCTGCAATCGGAAAACGGCCTGCTCGGCATGGGCGCCTTTCCGACCGACGATAAAGTCGACGCGGACATGATCAACGCCGGCAAGCAGACCGTCACCGCCCGTATCGGCGCCTCGATTTTTTCGTCCGCCGAATCCTTCGCGATGATCCGCGGCGGCCACATCGACCTCACCGTGCTCGGCGCTTTTGAAGTCGACGTACACGGCAACATCGCCTCGTGGATGATCCCCGGCAAACTGGTCAAGGGCATGGGCGGCGCGATGGACCTGGTGGCCGGCGCAGACAACATCATCGTGACCATGACCCACGCCTCCAAGGACGGCGAGTCGAAACTGCTGCCGTATTGCAGCCTGCCGCTGACCGGTGCCAATTGCATCAAACGCGTGTTGACCGATCTGGCCTACCTGGAAATCGAGAACGGCGCATTCATCCTCAAGGAGCGTGCACCCGGTGTGAGCGTCGAGGAAATCGTCAGCAAGACTGCTGGTAAACTGATCGTTCCCGACCATGTTCCGGAAATGCAGTTCGCCTGAACCGCACCCTGAGGAGAAATTCGATGCAAGACGTTGTGATTGTTGCCGCCACCCGTACCGCCATTGGCAGTTTTCAGGGTTCGCTGGCCAGCATCCCGGCACCGGAACTCGGTGCCGCGGTGATTCGTCAATTGCTCGCGCAAACCGGTCTGGCGGCGGATCAGGTCGATGAAGTGATCCTCGGTCAGGTGCTGACCGCAGGCTCCGGCCAGAACCCGGCGCGTCAAGCGTCGATCCTCGCCGGCCTGCCGCACGCGGTACCGGCGATGACCCTGAACAAGGTCTGCGGCTCTGGCCTCAAGGCCTTGCACTTGGGCGCTCAGGCGATTCGTTGCGGCGATGCCGAGGTGATCATCGCCGGCGGCATGGAAAACATGAGCCTGGCGCCGTACGTGTTGCCGGCTGCTCGCACCGGTCTGCGCATGGGCCACGCGAAAATGATCGACAGCATGATCAGCGATGGCCTGTGGGATGCGTTCAACGACTACCACATGGGCATCACCGCCGAGAACCTGGTAGACAAGTACCACCTGACCCGTGAGGAACAGGACGCCTTCGCCGCCGCTTCGCAGCAGAAAGCCACGGCGGCTATCGCAGCCGGGCGTTTTACCGATGAAATCACGCCGATCCTGATCCCGCAGCGCAAAGGTGAGCCGTTGTCCTTCGCGGTCGACGAACAACCTCGCGCCGAGACCACTGCTGCGTCGTTGGCCAAGCTCAAACCGGCCTTCAAGAAAGACGGCAGCGTCACCGCCGGCAATGCCTCTTCGCTCAACGACGGCGCCGCCGCGGTGTTGCTGATGAGCGCCGACAAGGCCAGGAAATTGGGCTTGCCGGTGCTGGCGAAAATCGCCGCCTACGCCAATGCCGGCGTCGACCCCGCGATCATGGGCATTGCTCCGGTATCGGCGACCCGCCGCTGCCTCGACAAGGCCGGCTGGAACCTCGATCAGCTGGACCTGATCGAAGCCAACGAAGCCTTCGCCGCGCAGTCACTGGCGGTCGGCAAAGAGCTGGAATGGGATGCAAGCAAGGTCAACGTCAACGGTGGCGCCATTGCGCTGGGTCACCCGATTGGTGCGTCCGGTTGCCGAGTGCTGGTGTCGCTGTTGCACGAAATGATCAAGCGTGACGCCAAGAAAGGCCTCGCCACCCTGTGCATCGGCGGTGGTCAGGGCGTGGCCCTGGCGATCGAGCGGGCCTAAACCCGCAGGCGTTCAACAGTCAGCGTGCGGACCCACGATATCCGCTCGCTGACTGGCAACACACCCGGCGCGACTTCGGTGGCGCCGGGTCTTTTTTTGCTTAGCATCATTTTTTGCGAGGAATGTTCTGGGTTATTTGCCAGGCTCAAGAACCACCCCTCACCCTAGCCCTCTCCCAGAGGGAGAGGGAACTGACCGAGGTGTTCTTTCGAGTTACATCGACCAGAAAGTCCGAGTCGAACTCAGGTTTGAAAGGCTTGGAGATCTGCTCCCTTTCCCCTCTCCCCCGTGGGGAGAGGGTTGGGGTGAGGGGTGGATTTTGGATCAGAACAGAACATCCAGACGCTGATTTTTTTACTGACTGGCATTTAGCGCTTCGACGTCCTTCTTATTGGTTCATCACCGCACGCCGTACAAAGAGATCAATCGTCCAAGGGTGTCGGTGGCGCAGCCGGTTTTGCAGCTTTGCCCTTCCCTTTACCGCCCTTGACCGGCGCAGCCTCTACCGGCGGCGCAGGTGGCGCTGCTTCTTTCTCGGCGGCTGGAAGCTGGTCAACGGTGGCGAACAGATCCTTGGCCTCGATCGGGCCGAGGTGGTCGAGTTTTTTCTCGCCGTCCTTGCCCACCAGAATGACCTTGGTCTCGCCGCTGACGCCCAGTTTCAACTCGCGAATCAGCGCCATGGTGGTTTGTGCATCGAGGTCTTTGCCGTCACGTTGGCCCATGAGGTTGACCACGGTGTACAGCACCATATTGCGTTCTTTGAAGGCCTGGCTGTTGGCAGGTTCGGCCAGGGACTTTTTCAGGCTGACCAGTGTCGGGTCGATGCTGCTGGGAGCGATGACGATCAGCGGCCGGGTCCTGCCGCGTTCCTGTGCCAGGGGGGTGTCGTTGTCGGCAGCGAATAGAGGGCCGGCGACAGCGAGTAGAGTTGCAAGGGTCAGTGACCGAATGAGCATGCGCATCTCCTTTTGATTTCCACACTTTATGATTGCGCATCAAAGCGAAAGATCCAGTTCCGTCGCCTGAAATTTCTATCGCCATGCTGCGAAGCTTAGGCGAGCAGGCTTAATCCGCAACCGAATTTCGCGACACGGGTTTAGGTCATTTAGTTTGTCCAGGCTCGCACCGCGAGCCCCTCGACGCGCAGCAAGGTGCTCGATCGCGAGCTACACTTATTTTGTCCCCCGTAGGGGGGACGTTGCCAAATCCGGGTCCGTAAGCAGCGAGTCTGTCGATGAAACCCGCTCACGACGCTGGAGCCAATGGCCTATCGCAATCGTCCTGTGGGGCACGGCCCCACAGTGACATCTTGCAGGACGACGTTTTCGCGTCCCACCCGCCCGGACATGTCGTGTGTCCGGGCATTCGCGTTGCAGACGATTTGGCTTCACAACGCGCCTGCAGTGTCGCCCTGATCATCCATCCGACTACCGCCTGAAAGGTTGCTGCCTCTGCACACGCCTTCCTTCAGCGATGGTCTTTTTTCAGGAGGAGCAGATATGGACGAAGCCAAACTCAATGACTTCATGGGCAAGGTGGTTTCCGACATGGGCGGTGCAGCGATGCTCGCGAACATGATCCTGGGCGATGAACTCGGTTTGTACCGGGCCATGGCCGACAGCCAACCTGTCACCCCTGAAGCGCTGGCCAGCAAGACTGGCTGCAATGCGCGACTGCTGCGCGAATGGCTCAGCGCCCACGCAGCCTCTGGCTACATGGAACACGTCGACGGGAAATTCCGCCTGCCGGAAGAACAGGCCCTGGCGCTGGCGATCGAGGACTCACCGGTTTATGTCCCGGGCGGCGCCGCAGTGATTGCTTCGTTTTACCATGACAAAGACAAACTGATCGCCGCCATGCGCGGCAATGGGGCCCTCGCCTGGGGCGATCACCACACTTGCATGTTCAAAGGCACCGAGCGCTTCTTCAGACCCGGCTACCGCGCACACCTGGTTGGCGAGTGGTTACCTGCACTTGAAGGCGTGGTGGGCAAACTGCAAGCCGGGGCCAAGGTCGCGGATGTCGGTTGCGGCCACGGCGCTTCAACGGTGGTCATGGCCAAAGCGTTCCCGGCCTCCAATTTTGTCGGCTTCGACTATCACGCGCCGTCCATCACCACGGCTACCCAACGTGCCGAAGAAGGTGGCGTGGCCGATCGCGCACGCTTCGTTCAGAGTACCGCCAAGAACTTTCCCGGCAATGACTACGACTTGATCTGCTACTTCGATTGCCTCCACGACATGGGCGATCCGGTGGGCGCTGCCAAACACGCCTATCAGTCACTCAAGCCCGACGGAACGGTGCTGTTGGTGGAGCCATTTGCCAATGACCATCTCGACGAAAACGCGACCCCGGTAGGACGGCTGTTCTACGCCGCGTCGACGTTCATCTGCACGCCTAACTCGTTGTCTCAGGAAGTCGGCCTGGGGCTCGGGGCCCAAGCGGGAGAAGCACGGCTGCGGGATGTATTCACCCAGGCCGGATTCACGCATTTCCGCCGGGCAGCAGAGACGCCGTTCAACCTGATTCTGGAGGCGCGTAAATAATCGCGGGGGCATGCCTCGGGCGTGGCGCTGAGAGGAGCAGCGCCATGCCGGGGATCAAAACACTAATTTGTAGCCGATAAACACCAGCATGACCGCCAGACAAGGACGCAACACACCGTCGGAAATTTTTCCGGTCAGGTGACTGCCGATATAGATCCCCGGCAACGACCCCATCAGCAGAAAGCCCAGCAGGTGCCAATCCATATTGCCCATGCTCGCATGCCCCAGTCCTGCAACCAGGGTCAGCGGTACGGCGTGGGCGATTTCTGTACCGACCAGGCGCTTGGTTGCCAGGAACGGGTACAGGATGAACAGCGCCACCGTCCCCAGTGCGCCGGCACCGATGGAGGTCAAAGCGACCATCGCACCAAGTATCGCGCCCGTGACGATGGTCAGCAGGTTCAGGTTCCGGTTACTGAGGTGGTAATGGTCGCCCGCATGTTTTTGGGCAAACGCCAAGAGCTGGCGCTTGAAGAAAATTGCCAGCGCCGTCAGCAGCAATACAAAGCCCAACGCCTGCTTGATAACGGCATTGGTCGCGTGCGGATCCGTGTTGAGGTATTTCAGGAACAATAAGGTCATGACAACGGCAGGCACACTGCCCAACGTCAGCCAGCCGGTAATTTTCCAGTCGATGTTCCGGTGCTTTTGATGAACCAGCACACCACCGGACTTGGTGATCGCGGCGTACAGCAAATCCGTCCCGACGGCCGTGGCCGGGTTGATGCCGAACCATAGAAGGATCGGCGTCATCAACGAGCCACCCCCTACACCGGTCATTCCGACAACGAACCCGACAACCAAGCCTGCGACTACAAAACCCAAATTACCGAAGTCCATTGCCATACCTTACAAAACCAGCGCGACGACTTAAAAATCTGGCAGTCAGCATAGCGATTTTTCTTATAACCACTTATACCAATATGATCTGACTTTATAACTTCCCGCCATCAGCCGTAGCCGCCAAACCTCCTTGTGCCGTCAGGGCACTGTCTCCTTGTTGCGCCATGACCGTCTGGCTGAAACAGCAGCCTGTTTGATATTTTTATTTTCACGCATTTGATTTATGAAATAAAACGTGTCATTTATACGCTCCATGGACACGCACCCCGCTGCACACCCTCGCCAGACCGGAAGGCATTCACCCCCAAACACCCTATCCACGGAGTCAACAATATGAACAAGACCGGACTTCTGGCTGCTCTGGCATTTTGCGCCGTCAGCACCCTGGCCCACGCCGACGAAGACAGCCTGCGCATCGGTATCGAAGCCGCCTACCCACCGTTCTCCTTCAAGACCCCGGAAGGCAACATCAGCGGGTTCGACTACGACATCGGCAACGCCCTGTGCGAAGAAATGAAGATCAAATGCCAGTGGGTCATCCAGGAATTCGACGGGATGATCCCCTCGTTGAAAGTGCGCAAGATCGATGCAGTGCTGTCGTCGATGTCGATTACCGACGACCGCCTGAAGTCAGTCGACTTCAGCGAAAAGTACTACCACACCCCCGGCAAGTTCGCGGCGAAGGCCGGCCAGGCGATCAATGACCCGAAGGTCGATCTCAAAGGCAAGAAACTCGGTGTGCAACGCTCCTCCACCTACGACCGTTACGCGACCGAGCAACTCGCGCCCGCCGGCGTCGAGATCGTGCGTTACTCCTCGCAAAATGAAGCCTTCCTGGACCTGGCCTCGGGCCGACTGGACGCCACCCTCGCCGACATCGTCAACACCAACGAGAGCTTCATCAAGACTCCGGCCGGTAACGGCTTCGCCTTGGTGGGACCGGACATCAATGACCCGAAATACTTCGGTCGGGGCGCCGGGATTGCGCTGCGCAAAGGCGATACCGCGAACGCGGCACGCCTGAACACGGCGATTGACGCGATCCGTGCCAATGGCAAGTACCAGCAGGTCATGGCCAAGTACTTCGCGTTCGATATCTACGGCGAATAAGCCATGTGGGAGCGAGCTTGCTCGCGATGACGGCGGCAAATTCAACATCAATGTTGACTGAAATTCCGCTATCGCGAGCAAGCTCGCTCCCACAGGTTTGTATCTTGATTGATAGCAATTAACCCGTATGGTCCCGCGCGCCTGCCGGCGCTTCGGGAGAGGAACTTCATCATGCTTCACGGCTACGGATCGAGCATTCTCGATGGCGCCTGGCTGTCGATCAATCTGGCTCTGAGCTCCATGGCACTGGCCATTACCCTGGGCCTGATCGGCGCGGCGTTTCGCCTCTCGCCGCTCAAATGGTTGTCGACGCTGGGCGAAGGCTACACCACGGTGATTCGCGGTATCCCCGACCTGGTACTGATTCTGCTGATTTTCTACGGCGGCCAGGACCTGGTGAATCGCATCGCCCTCGGGCTCGGTTACACCCACTACATCGACATCAACCCGTTTGTGGCGGGTGTCTGCACCATGGGTTTCATTTTCGGTGCCTACCTCTCGGAAACCTTTCGCGGCGCCTTCATGGCGATCCCGCAAGGTCAGGCTGAAGCCGGTGCGGCCTATGGCATGAGCAGCGCCCAGGTGTTCTGGCGGATCCTGGTGCCGCAGATGATTCGCTTCGCGATTCCCGGCTTCACCAACAACTGGCTGGTGCTGACCAAATCCACGGCGTTGATATCGGTGATCGGCCTGCAGGACATGATGTTCAAGGCCAAGAACGCTGCCGACGCGACCCACGAACCCTTTACGTTTTTCCTCGCGGTGGCGGCGCTGTACCTGGTGATGACCAGTGTCTCGTTGCTGGTGCTGCGCGCCCTGGAAAAACACTACTCGGTCGGCATCAAAGCCGCCGTTCTGTGAGTGGGAGCGAATCGACCATGCTCGACTACAACCTGATCTGGGAAAACCTGCCGCTGTATTTCAGTGGCGCGTTATTGACCCTCAAAGTACTGCTGATTTCCCTGGCCTTTGGCCTGATGCTGGCCATTCCACTGGCGTTGATGCGCGTTTCCCGCTCGCCGCTGATCAACTTCCCGGCGTGGCTCTACACCTACGCCATTCGTGGCACGCCGATGCTGGTGCAGCTGTTTTTGATCTATTACGGCCTGGCGCAGTTTGAAGCGGTACGCCAAAGCGTGCTCTGGCCGTACCTGTCCAGCGCGACCTTTTGCGCCTGCCTGGCCTTTGCGATCAACACCAGTGCCTACAGCGCAGAGCTGCTGGCCGGCAGTCTGAAGTCCACCCCCAACGGCGAGATCGAAGCCGCCAAGGCGATGGGCATGTCACGCCTGACCCTGTACCGCCGCATTCTGCTGCCGTCGGCCCTGCGCCGGGCGTTGCCGCAGTACAGCAATGAAGTGCTGATGATGCTGCAGACCACCAGCCTGGCGTCGATCGTTACGCTGGTCGACATCACCGGTGCGGCGCGCACGGTCAGCTCGCGGTTCTACCTGCCGTTCGAAGCGTTCATCACCGCCGGCCTGATCTACCTGGCCCTGACCTTCATTCTCGTGCGTCTGTTCAAGCTCGCCGAACGCCACTGGCTGGCGTACCTGGCCCCACGCAAGCACTAAGGAAATCCCATGGAGCACATTCACTACGTTCTACCCTGGAGCGCCTGCGGCACTGAACGCACGCTGTCGCTGTTTCGATTTGGCAGCGGCTCACGCAAGGCTTACATCCAGGCGTCCTTGCATGCCGACGAACTGCCCGGCATGCGCGTCGCCGTCGAACTCAAGCGCCGTCTGCGCGAGCTGGAATTACAAGGCCGCCTGACCGGCGTGATCGAACTGGTGCCGATGGCCAATCCGATCGGTATCGGGCAAATGTTCCAGGCCACCCATCAGGGACGCTTCGAATTCAACAGCGGCAAGAACTTCAACCGTGACTTCCCGGAGCTGGCCGAAGCCGTGGCCGTGCACCTGAAAGGCCAACTGGGCGAAGATGCCGAGGCCAACGTGGCGCTGATCCGTCGCGCCATGATCGAGGTCATTGCCGACATGCCGCTGGCCGAATCGGAACTCGACGGCTTGCGTCGCCTGCTGTTGCAGCACGCCTGCGATGCCGATGTGGTGCTGGACCTGCACTGCGATTTCGAGTCGATCATGTTGCTGTATGCCCTGCCGCAAAACTGGCCGCGCCTGCGTTCACTGGCTGCACGCCTGGACGCCGGTGCCGTGCTGTTGGCCGAGGACGCCGGCGGCAATGCCTTCGATGAAGCTTGCGCGATCCCCTGGTTGCGCCTGGCCGAATTGTTCCCGCTGGCGAACATTCCACTGGCCTGCGTGGCGACCACCATCGAACTGCGCGGCATGGCCGACACCGAACGCGAACCGTGCATGGCCAGTGCCGAACAGATCCTCGGCTATCTGGCCGAACAAGGTCTGATCAGCGGCGACTGGCCAGACGCGCCAGCCACCTGCTGCGATGCGACACCTTTCGCCGGTGCGCAATACGCCTATGCGCCACATCCAGGCGTAGTGAGTTTCCTGCAACCGCTGGGTGCCCGGGTCTCGGTCGGCGACCCGCTGTTCGAAGTGCTCGACCCGTTGACCGATCGCCACAGCGTGGTGAAGGCCAGCACCGACGGCATTCTTTACGCCCGCGAGCGCCTGCGCTTTGCCCAACCCGGGTTGTGGCTGGCCAAGGTCGCAGGCTCTACCCCCATTCGCCAGGGTCGCTTGCTCAGCGACTGACTCAAGAGAACCGACACCATGAACACACTTGAAATTCAGGACCTGCACAAACGCTACGGCACCCACGAAGTGCTCAAGGGCGTGTCCCTGGAAGCCAAAGCCGGCGACGTGATCAGCATCATCGGCTCCAGTGGCTCGGGTAAAAGCACCTTCCTGCGCTGCATCAACCTGCTGGAGCAACCCAACTCGGGCAACATCCTGCTCAATGGCGAGCAACTGAAACTGGTCGCCAACAAAATCGGCGGGCTCAAGGCCGCCGAGCCGAAACAGCTGCAACGCATGCGCTCACGGCTGGCGATGGTGTTTCAGCACTTCAACCTCTGGTCGCACATGAGCGCCCTTGAAAACGTCATGGAAGCGCCAGTGCATGTGCTGGGCCTGGACAAGAAACTCGCCCGGGAAAAAGCCGAGCACTACCTGAACAAGGTCGGCGTGGCCCATCGCATGGGCGCTTATCCGGCGCACATGTCGGGCGGCGAACAGCAGCGCGTGGCGATTGCTCGCGCACTGGCGATGGAGCCGGAAGTGATGCTGTTCGATGAACCGACCTCGGCCCTCGACCCGGAGCTGGTTGGCGAAGTGCTTAAGGTCATGCAGGACCTGGCCCTGGAAGGACGGACCATGGTGGTGGTGACCCACGAAATGGGCTTTGCCCGCGAAGTCTCGAACCAGCTGGTGTTCTTGCACAAAGGTCAGGTCGAAGAGCGTGGCAACCCGCGTGAAGTGCTGGTGAACCCGCAGTCTGAACGCCTCCAGCAGTTTCTGGCCGGCAGCCTGAAGTAAGCCGCTCGCCGACCGTTTTGGCTGCTGCACGCCAACGGTCGGCTTCGGATACACTGGCGCGCACTCATGTCAGGGGCCAGATAGGGTCCCTTCCAACCTCCTGCGGATGTTGAGCCGGTTATGCCTACTCCTTCGAAAAACACCACGGTCTACGCCGCGCCAGTCATGCGCAAACTGGCAGAAATTCTTGCCGACTTGCAGCCGTCGCTGCGCAAGGTGGCGGACTTCATTCTGCGTCATCCGCTGAAGGCCGCGACACTGACCATTGAAGAGATGGCCCTGGAAACCGCCACCTCCCCGGCGGCGGTCAACCGTCTGGCCAAGGCGTTGGACCTGGGCGGTTACAGCGGCATGAAAGCCGAGCTGGTCGCGACCTTGCAGCAGATGGTCTCCCCGGTGGACAAACTACGTAACGAACTGGCGCACCGCCCCGGTGGTGCGTTCGGTCTGCATGAGCAGATCCAGAGCGCCACCAGCAACCTCGGCACCGCTGGCACCAACAATCACCCCGACACCTTCGAAGCCGTGGTCACCTGCCTGATCGAGGCGCGCAAGATCTACATCCTCGGGTTTGGCAACAGTGTCTACATGGCCGGGCTCGCAGCCTCGACACTGATGCCGTTCTGCGCCGACGCGACAGCGATCAGCATGGAAGGCGGCAACGAAAACGCCGCCTATCGACTGGCTGCAATTACCGATCAGGACGTGCTGCTGGCGATCTCGCTGCCGCGCTATTCCCTCGACACCCTGCAACTGTCGCGCTTTGCCCATGAGCGTGGCGCGACGGTGCTGGCGATCACCGACTCGCCCGCCTCGCCCTTGACCCACATTGCCCAGCACGTGCTGTTTGCGCCGGCCGACCACCCGGTGCTGACCAGTTCCAACATCGCGGTACTGGCGCTGATCGAAGGCCTGGTTGCCGGCGTGATGGCGCGTAACAAAGAGGCGGTGAAGCTGGCAACCGAACTCACCGAAAGCGTGATGAATTACCTGCACATTCCCGGCAGCAGCAAAACCCCGAAAAAGTAAGGCAGCGGGTCACAGCCACCAGCGCAGCAAGAAAAAGAAGCCCATGCTCAGCAGCATGCTGATCAGGGTACTGCGGGTGTAGAGCACCAGGCCGATGGCGACCAGCGAACTGATCAGGTACGGATTGTCGTACTGCAGATTGAGTTGATGGTCGGGCATGAACACGATCGGCCCGCAGATTGCCGTGAGCATGCCCGGCACCGCAAATCCGAGAAATTGCCGCGCATTGCTGCTCAGGCGCACGGGCAACCGTGGTTCAAGGAACACATAGCGGTTGAGGAAAACCAGCATGCCCATTCCGAAAATAACCGCCCAGACCATCATGTGCGCGCTCCATAAAACTTGTTGCAGACAAACCCGGCACTCATCCCCAGCAAGCCGGCCAGCACCAGCGCCGAGCCCCAGTGCCAATAATTGAAGAGCACCGAGCAGAACAGCGAAACCGCCACGCAGACAACCGTCGGAACGTTGCGCACCACGGGGGTGATCAACGCGATAAACGTGGCTGCGATAGAAAAATCCAGGCCCAGGTGTTCAAGGCCCGGAATGCTGCTGCCCAGCACAATCCCGGCCAGGGTGAAGAGATTCCACGCCACATAAAAGGTCAGGCCCACCCCGAGGGCGTACCAGCGGTTGAACTGCCGTTGGTCAAATTGGCTGGTCAGCGCGAACAGTTCATCGGTGAGCAAAAAGCCCAGCCCTACCCGCCAGCGACCCGGCAACGGCGAAACCACCGGACGCATGCTCATGCCGTACAGCAGGTGTTGCGAGGTCAGTAGCAAGGTGGTCAGCAGAATCGAGAAAATCCCGGCACCACCCTTGAGCATCCCGATCGCGACCAACTGCGCAGCACCCGCAAAGACAATGCTCGACAGGCCCTGGCCTTGCAGTGGAGTGAGGTTGGCCTCAATGGCCATCGAACCCGCCAACAGCCCCCATGGCGCAGTCGCCAGGGACAAGGGCATGACGGCAGCGGCACCGCGCAAGAAAGCACTGCGCGGCAATAGATTGTCAGACATAGCGCTCTACAACGAAGGAAAGGTTGCTAACTGTGTCAGCCGATCAGCCCCCTGTCTTGAACAATCTTGCGTAATTGCACATCCAGGCGGGTGGTTGAGCGCGGACGGGTAAAAAGTACTGATCGATAGACAAGTCAGTGACCGGAGATGGTCTATTTTTAATGAGTGCCGACTTCGGGTCTTTGAGCGCAGGTGAACCTTATCGCCGGATACCCGGTCGATAGGTGCAGCCTAGCCAGGTTTGCCGGTGAGCCCGTCGGTGGTAGCAACTGGCCCGTTTCATTTGCTGGAGAACGCCCCCTTGATAACGACCCGACGCATGGCCACGCTGAAAGCCTGGGGCGCGCACGGTTTTACCGCAACCGGCGTGGTGACCGCTTTCCTGGCTACCCTCGCCCTGTTCGATAACCAGCCCAGGGCCTGCCTGCTGTGGCTGGGCGTGGCGCTGATCGTCGACGGTGTGGACGGCTCGCTGGCGCGCAAAGTGAATGTCCAAACGGTACTGCCGCATCTCGACGGGTCCATACTGGATCTGGTCATCGACTACCTGACCTACGTGTTCATCCCGGCCCTGTTCATCTACCGTTACATCGACTTGCCGGCCTACACCCCGCTGCTGACCACCTCGGTGATCCTGGTCTCGTCGCTCTATTGCTTCTGCAACGTCAACATGAAGAGCAAGGACAATTACTTCCAGGGCTTCCCGGCCGCATGGAACGTTGTCACCCTGTGCCTCTACATCATTGCGCCGACACCCTGGCTGACGTTGCTCACTATCATTGGCCTGGCGCTGTTGACGGTGACCCGGATGAAGTTCCTGCACCCGTTTCGCGTGCGGCGGTTCATGCCGATCAACATTGCCGTGACGTCCATCTGGTTGCTCTGCAGCCTGTCACTGGTCCTCAACCACCCGACCGTCAACCCTTGGGTCATGGGGCTGTGGCTGGCGATGTCGGCTTACTTCCTGGGGATCTGCATCTGCCGCTCGGCCGCTGACTGGCTTGAGCGCACTCACCATTAATGGAGGCATGAATGCCTATCCATATCGTGCAACTGGGCACACCCCGAATCCCCCATGAAGGCCTGCGCCTGGGCACCGTCCGCCGCCCACCGCGCGGCGTTCCGAAAACCGAGTTCGCCAGCCGCGACTTCTACGACACCTGGGTCCCCGTCCTGTCCCCCAGCGCAGAGCTGGTAGCAGAAGCGAAAGCCGCGGAAGACGAAAAAGACTGGGAAACCTTTCGACGGAGGTTCAAGGCCGAAATGAACCACCCTGCCCCCAGCCAACTGCTGGATCTGTTGGCCGCCCTGTCCCATCAAACCTCGCTGGCCATCGGTTGCTACTGCAAGGAAGAACGCCACTGCCATCGCTCGGTGTTGCGAGAGCTGTTGATCGCTCGCGGGGCACAGGTTGTGGCGTCTCAAGAGGTGTGAACCATGACGTATCTATTCCAGGCAACCTCCCTGGAACCCCCTGACCTGAACGATCAGGTCGAGGTGGCTCCAGGGTCCAACGCTCGCGTTACCTGAGGTCGAAGCGGTCAAGGTTCATCACCTTGGTCCAGGCTGCCACGAAGTCTTTCACGAACTTCTCCTGCGCATCGCTGCTGGCATAGACTTCGGCCAAGGCCCGCAGCTGCGAATTCGAGCCGAAGACGAGATCGACACGAGTGCCTGTCCATTTGAGGTTGCCGGTTTTGCGATCGCGTCCTTCAAACTCTTCATTGGCGTCCGAGACCGGCTTCCATTCCACGCCCATGTCGAGCAGGTTGGTGAAGAAGTCGTTGGTCAACGCTTCAGGTCGCTGGGTGAAGACCCCATGCGGGGTTTGTCCGACGTTGGCGTTCAACACGCGCAGGCCGCCAATGAGCACCGTCATTTCTGGTGCGGTGAGTGTCAGCAGTTGCGCCTTGTCGATCAGTAACTTCTCGGCCGGTACCTGGTATCGGGTCTTGAGGTAATTGCGGAAGCCATCGGCGATGGGTTCGAGAAACCCGAAAGATTCCACATCCGTCTGCTCTTGGCTCGCGTCCATCCGCCCCGGACTGAAAGGCACAGTGACGGTGTGGCCGGCATTTTTCGCCGCCTGTTCGACACCAGCACTACCGGCCAGCACGATCAGGTCCGCCAGCGAGATCTTCTTGCCGCCAGTCTGCGCGCTGTTGAACTCACTCTGGATTTTCTCGAGGGTCGCCAGCACGTTCGCCAGTTTCGCAGGCTGGTTGGCCGGCCAGTCCTTCTGCGGGGCCAGGCGCAGACGCCCACCGTTGGCGCCACCACGTTTGTCGGAGCCACGGAAAGTGGACGCCGCCGCCCAAGCAGTTGATACAAGCTGCGAGACTGTCAGGCCACAGGACAGAAGCTTGCTCTTGAGTGAGGCGATGTCGCTGTCGTTGACCAGGGCATGGTCAACCGCCGGGATGGGGTCTTGCCACAGGAGTACTTCGCTCGGCATTTCCGGGCCGAGGTAGCGCGAAAGCGGCCCCATGTCGCGGTGGATCAGCTTGAACCAGGCGCGGGCGAACGCGTCGGCCAACTGATCGGGATTTGCTAGGAAACGCCGTGAAATCGGTTCATAGATCGGGTCGAATCGCAGGGACAGGTCCGTGGTCAGCATGGTCGGATTACGCCGCTTGGACGGGTCGTGAGCATCGGGAATGATGCCCGCGCCAGCGCCGTTTTTCGCCGTCCACTGGTTCGCACCGGCCGGGCTCTTGGTCAGTTCCCACTCGAAACCGAACAGGTTCTCCAGATAGTTGTTGCTCCACTTCGTGGGCGTAGTGGTCCAGGTCACTTCCAGGCCGCTGGCGATGGTGTCGCCACCTTTGCCGGTGCCAAAGCTGCTCTTCCAGCCCAGGCCCTGCTGTTCGAGGCCAGCGGCTTCGGGGTCGGCGCCCACATGGGTTGCGGGCCCGGCGCCGTGGGTCTTGCCGAAGGCGTGGCCGCCGGCGATCAGCGCCACTGTTTCTTCGTCATTCATCGCCATGCGAGCGAAGGTTTCGCGGATATCCACTGCAGCAGCGACCGGGTCCGAGTTGCCCTCCGGGCCTTCCGGGTTCACGTAGATCAGGCCCATTTGCACTGCGGCGAGCGGTTTCTCCAGGTTGCGCTCCTGGACAGTAGGGTTCTCATCTTTGCCATAGCGCACGTCGCCCCCCAGCCAGGTTTTTTCCGAACCCCAGTAGACGTCCTCATCCGGTCCCCAGACGTCCGGACGGCCTCCGGAAAAACCAAAGGTCTTGAAGCCCATGGACTCCAGCGCGACGTTACCGGTGAGGACGATCAGGTCGGCCCAGGAGATGTTACGACCATACTTTTGCTTGATCGGCCAAAGCAGTCGACGCGCCTTGTCGAGGCTGACGTTATCCGGCCAACTGTTGAGCGGCGCGAAGCGTTGCTGACCGGAGCCCGCACCGCCACGCCCGTCACCGGTGCGGTAGGTGCCTGCAGCGTGCCAGGCCATGCGAATAAAGAACGGCCCATAGTGACCGAAGTCCGCAGGCCACCAGTCTTGCGAATCGGTCATCAGCGCATGCAGGTCTTTCTTGAGCGCCGCAAAGTCCAGTTTTTTGAACGCTTCGGCGTAGTTGAAGCCCTCGTCCATGGGGTCGGACAGGGACGAGTGCTGGTGCAGGATCCTCAGATTGAGTTGGTTCGGCCACCAGTCGCGGTTCGACGGGCCACCGCCCGCGGCGGCGTGATTGAACGGGCATTTCGATTCAGTTGCCATGTGTGAGCTACCTTTGGTCGTGTTCATCCGGCTATCCGGCCCCGCGTGGGCGCGCAATAGCGACGAGCGAAATCAATGACATAAGCTGCAGGGCCAACAATCCGATCCATTGATCGTCGTGGTCACACGGGCAATCCGGATAGCGGCAATCGAGTTACCAGCACGGTGGCCCACGGCAAGCCTAGTACGCTTCTGACTTATTCGTATCTCTTATCAGGTCTCAACCGGCCAGTTTTCACCAGCGCTCCGTTAAGGTTAGCCCCCTATAAAGCGGTCAGCTAATAGGTGGCGTATTCGGTCCTGATAGGCCTAGTCTTTTACCTGACACCCAAGGATGGAATAGACCTGTTACGCGACGTACGCCTGTACGGGAGAGGACCAGACCATGAACAAGTGCCGGCGCTGCACGGCCGTCCACGAAGCTGGCCACGCCCTGGCTTTTTGGTGGAATGGTCAGCACATCGAGCGCATCACCGTGCGCACCAGGACAGAAGCCTGCACCGGCCCAATGATTGATCTGCGCGGCAACCCGCAAAACGTAGAGGGGTTGGTTGAGGCCGATTACCTGGTCCCGCACCCCTCCTTCGATGCGCCCGGGATTGCTGAATACCTGCCCTCTATGGTCGATTCTATTGAGCGCGACCTTCTCGACTGCTTCGCCGGCCCCGTGGCCGAAGCGGTCTACAGGCGCACCAAATCGGACAAATTCACCTGGGCCAGCGGCAGGGGCGACCGCTGCCGGGGTTACGAGTTGATAAGTTTGCTGCCTGCACGAAAGCTACTCGACGCCGAATCCCGGGCAATCGCCCGCTCCTGCTGTCTGGTACGTCGTTACTGGCTCGCGGTCATCGCTGTCGCGGATCTTCTACAAGAGCACGGCACGGTTAACGGAGAAGCTATAACCGCGCTGCTGTGCGAAGTCACCGGGGAGTCACCTACGCGGCTCACTAATGACCTGGCCACCCTCGATGCGCGACGCAATCGGCGCTGGACTGTCCCCCACTCGAAGCTGCTTTTCAGCAAGGCTGGGCAGTCGTCTGACCGGACTGACAGTGACGGTCCATCCGCTCAATCCTGAAAGTAGTGCTGATAACCAGCTCAAATGGAGTGATCGCTTGACGCTGATGTGTTGCCCCCAGGATATCGGCGAGCGAGACGCTACACTTCCTTGGCTCCACTGCGGCACCTGAGGTGCCAAAACCCTGTCTCCTGATCTGGAGGTATCCAATGAGCGACAGTACCGAACTCACGACTTTCACCGGCTGGGCCGCAACGGCGGCCGGCGCGCCACTGGAGCGTTATAGCTACGATCCCGGTCCATTGGGGGAAGAGGAAGTAGAAGTCGCCGTGGAGTATTGCGGCGTCTGCCACTCCGACCAGTCGCTGATCGATAACGAATGGGGCATTAGCCACTACCCTTTTATTCCCGGCCACGAGGTCGTCGGCAGTATCGTGCGAGTCGGCGCACAGGTACGTGGTCTCGAGGTGGGGCAACGGGTGGGCATTGGTTGGTACAAGGGCAGTTGCATGCATTGCTCCTCGTGTATCGGAGGCTCCCACCATCTGTGCGGCACCGTCCAACCCACCATAGTCGGCAGCAACGGCGGCTTCGCCAACCGCCTGCGTTCGCACTGGGCCTGGGCCCTTCCAATACCGAGCGGACTCGACCCGGCCATGGCCGGCCCGCTGTTCTGCGCCGGCTCGACGGTGTTCAACCCGCTGGTGGAATTCGACGTCAAGCCCACTGACCGAGTCGGTGTGGTGGGCATCGGCGGCCTCGGTCATCTGGCACTGCGCTTCCTCAACGCCTGGGGCTGCGAAGTCACGGCCTTTACCTCGTCGTTGAGCAAGCAGGACGAAGCCAGACGCCTGGGCGCGCACAACGTAGTCGCCTCGACCGACAGTAACGCGCTGAAGTCCATTGCCGGCACTCTGGATTTTCTGCTGGTCACCGCCAACGCCGACCTCGACTGGCCAGCCATGCTCGGAACCCTGCGCGGCAAGGGCCGCCTGCATTTTGTTGGGGCTGTGCCTGGCGCGATTCCAGTGCACGTGTTCAATCTGCTTCCCCAACAAAAAAGCGTATCCGCCTCGCCCGTCGGCTCGCCCAGCACCACAGCGACCATGCTGGAATTCTGCGTACGCCATCAGATCCTGCCGCAAGTCGAGCACTTCCCCATGAGCCGGGTCAACGAAGCCATCGACCACCTGCGCAGTGGCAAGGCACGCTACCGCATCGTACTGGACGCCAGTAAATGACCGACTGGCGCGTCGGGTAACGCCCGCACGCGCCCTGCGTTAACACCCCCTTCACTGGCTCAAACGGAGAAGGCACCGACTTCTCCGTTTGCCTTGCACAGTTCATCAATGGATGGTTTGCGATCATCGAGAAACTTCGGGGGGAGCAGAAAACCAAAGGGGTGGAAGTTGTGGTTTAAGACGCCTTTTGTCTCACGAGAGATGTCTGCTTTGGGTTGGTTATGATCCCTCGCGGCTGGCGGCAATCGGCCCAAAGTGTGTAAAAACGCCTGCCACTCTCTCGCCGCCGATTTCAGACGGGGCAGAATGCCAAGCTATCAAGATCGATCTCAGCGTAGCTCCCCAAATCGCCCTTGTAGAGAGAGATTCTGGACACTCCTAGCTCGGACTGTAAGAACTCAACAAGCTTTTTGAGGCTAGCGTTTGCAGACATCGTAGTCGGACGTACCACCGTTGCCAGGCCGGGTTCGTCATCGTAAATCCTGATCAGAAACACAGCCTCTTCGTACTGTATGTCGTAGTTATAACCACGGTACTCATATCCTAAATCGTGGTCGACATCATCAAAGCGAGTAGATTTCACTATCTTCAAAGTAGCATCCGTTAAATTTCACTAGCAGTAAGTCAGTTGCAATCCCGAATTCGGGTTCCATAGGAGGATCGCCTCGTGAAGCGCTTTATTCAAGCTGAACATCGAGGCCAAGGCACCTTACTTCCCGAGAGCCTCGACGACTACGTCAGCGATACCAATCCGGTGCGCGTAGTTGACGTCTTTGTCGACGAGCTCGACCTGGTCAATCTGGGTTTAGACAAGGGTAAAAGAGGGTAAAAGAGGGTAAAAGAGGACAGATTTATTTTTCATTGTGTCTAGGCTGATGACAGATAAATAAATCTGCCCCCTTTTCACTCGCCCCCTTTTCACTCCAACCAGAATGGCGTCGTGGGTGCCCAGTTTGTAGGTGCCTGCAATGGGCCAAATGCTACTCTAAACCAGTACACTGGGCCGGTAATTTTCAGTGCGCTGGGTGTTGCTGGCTATATCAACCTTAATCCTAGTGTAGGAGCTGGACCATGAGTCAACTAGAAAAAAGGAGCAAAGTAGGAGTCCGTATTGCATTAACTATTGTCTTGTTATTGACATGTATTATTTTTTTTATTGGCATTGAGTTGTATTCTGGAATTGCACCACAAAAAGCCGTTGGCTATCCCAACCCCGGCCAACTTAAGCTTTATGTATTACTTCCAGCTGCATCAGTTCTTATTAGCGTTTTGATGCTGACCTTCTCAAAAAAACTGCCGAACTGGCTGTTGATTGTTTTTATACCGATTCAATTCATTGCTATTTTTACGGTTTTTACTTTTTTTGGTGGTGGTGCGTAAGGGCGTCACTGCGCTGTTCGCTGTATGCAACAACCAATTTTCGGTGCGGAAAAAGGGACCGGAAAAAGGGACAGATTTATTTTTCACTGCGTCGAGGCTGATGGCAGATAAATAAATCTCTCCTCTTTTCCAGCCCCCTTTTCCAAAAATAGCATTAAGGAAACTCAACATGAATAGACAAAAGCGCTCATACATTATCCAGTCATCGCTAGCCATGTGCTTACTGACTATCTTAGTCATTATAGCCTCGTTGAAATTCGCATCTGCCGAGCAACTAGCACCCTTAACAAAACTGGCTATATGGGGGTTTTTCTTAATAGTCGAAGTTAGCTTAGTCATTATCTTGTTCCGCGCTTACAAGAAGATCGATGACTTAGATCAAAAGTAAAACCGGATGAAAAAAATGGGACAGATTTATTTTCACTGTGTCGCGGCTGATGGCAGATAAATAATTCTGTCCCCTTTTCACACTCATTTCGCGCCGAACAGCATCGTCCAATAGATGCCGTTGTCGCTACGCGAGTTCGCGGAATAGGCCGCGCCAACCTGGGTAAACATCGGGTTCATCAGGATGGCGCAATGCCCGGGGCTGGCCAGCCAGCCTTCCATAGCCTTGTCCGGCGAACGCTGCCCGGCGGCGATGTTCTCTCCGATCTGCCGGCCACCGTAGCCGGCGGCCTTCGCTCGGTCCCACGGCATATCACCGTTGGGGTCCTGGTGCGCGAAGTAATTGTCGTTGGCCATCGCCCGACTGTGCCCCTGCGCCGCTGTCCCCAAGGCGGCATTCCAGGTCAGTGGCGGTGCAGCGGCGAAGCGCTGACGACCACACAGGCGCGGTTTCGCCCGTGCCGCGTTGACTTGTGCCAGCAACGTCTTGCCCGCCGCTCGCGGGTCGTCCAGATGCCCATCGAGCAAAGGCCGCGTCAGCACCACCTGCCATTCACTCTCGTCGCGATACACGCCAATATCGGCGAACTGGGTATCGAGCAGGGCCCCACAGTAGCGGCTCTGGAGCATGTCAAAGGCCTCCTCGGCATCTTCAGCGTCGACCAGACGGATAGTCCGCACAGACACCGCCTGATAGCCGGAATCCTTCAACGTCTCCCGCGTAACGCCTCCATAGCCGATCGGCAAGGCCAGGTTCGACTTCAGAGCCAGCGGCCTCAAGGCTTGGACCGTGCGCCCCGCGCAGCGCTGCGGTTGGGCGCGGTAGTCGTTGATGTCCTCCACCAGTTGCCTTTCCCCGCCGGCATGGGCGGGACTGGCGAACAGGGGGAGTAAAGGAATAAGGCAGAGCGAGAAAACGCAGGAGGAGCGAACGGTCTGGCGCATGAGGCGGGCAGCTCTGATGGGATGACGACGGTAATGGCGATAGTGGGCTGAGGAATGACTGCGGAGCGTTTCGCTGTATTGGCTCGCAGATGGATTCCAAGGCTGGGCTAAGACTGTGGGCCTCAACACAAGTTTCACGAGCAAAGTGGGAATTTATTGTTGGAGTCGTGCGCCCGCTCCTGGCCGATTTCTGCCTTTCGCAAAGGGCAGCTTTGGATCAGTTGTTGCCGTTGGTAATGGATCACCATCGAGTAGGGTTTAGGTGTCGATTTGCAGGGTCAGCCCATCCCCTGCAATCCAGTTTTGATCAGCGGTAAAGCAGGTTTTCGTTCCAGGCTTTCGCCAAAGCCACGGATCATCCCCAACAACGACTTCACCCGCAGCGGCAGATTTCCGGCCGGATACACCGCGTGCATCTGCGGGTTTTCGCCGCTGCTGGAGGTGAGCTTGTACTCGGGACAGACCCGAAGCAGGCGCCCCGCTTCCACTTCGGGCTCTGCGACCCAGTCCGCCAGACGGGCAATGCCGAGGCCCGCCAGGGCCGCCTGGAACACCGCCGAACCGGAGTCGAAGCGAAACTTGGGATCGGCCCGAAAGCTGATGGCCTGCGTCTCACTGCGAAAATTCCAGTCTTTTAGAATCCGCGGCGCCGTGTGCAGGATCAGCGAGTGCGCCTCCAGCGCTTCGATGGAGTCGGGCGTCCCGCGCCGCTCCAGGTACCCGGGGCTGGCGTACAGGTATCGTGAATAACTCCAGAGCGGAAAGCCGATCAGGTCACTGGATTGCGGATACCCGCCACGAATCGAGAAGTCCAGTTTGCTCTTGGCCGGGTCGATGGTTTCATCGGTGAAAATCCCATCGACGTTCACGTCTGGATAACGCTCACCGTACTGCGCGATCAGCCGGGGCAATACCCCATGGCCGAGAAACTCGGGGGCGGAAAAGCGGACCCAGCCGTAGGCCTGGCCGCTGATTCCGGCCAGGTCTTCATCCGCCTCACGTTGCAGATCCAGCATTTTGTAGGCGTGGGGCAACAAGCGCTCACCCGCCTCGGTCAAGCTCACGGCATTGGAGGAGCGATTGAACAACTTGACCCCGACACTTTCCTCCAGGGCTTGAACGGCGCGGGTCAGCGAACTCGGGGAACGCCCCAGCGAGCGTGCCGCCGCGACAAAACTGCGCTTGCGAGCCACCGTCGCAAAGGCTTCAAGTTCCCCCAACATATCCAGTGCCATTCACCACCTCATTGCACTTTTCACAACGTGGCATTGCAACACAAAAAAAGCCGTTCCGTTAACCTTCCCGCTCAATCCACACCGCTGGACCTTCACCACTCCTTCATCGCCAGAGCCTGAATTCATGATCGATATTGTCATCCTTTGCGTGTTCGCCTTTGCCGCCGGCCTGATCGATGCGGCGGTGGGCGGTGGCGGACTGATCCAGATACCCGCGCTGTTCAACGTGCTGCCCACGGCGCAACCCGCGGCACTGCTGGGTACCAACAAGGTCGCGGCAGCCTGCGGCACTGCATTCGCGGCCCGGTCTTTCGTGCGTAAAGTGGTGATCGACTGGGGCCTGGTGATCCCCGCGGCCTGTGCGGCTTTTGTCATGTCCTTCTTCGGCGCGGCCACAGTGTCGTCCGTCCCGCAGTCGGTGATCCGGCCGGCGGTGCTGGTGTTGATCGTGCTGATGGCGATCTACACCTTCTGGAAAAAGGACTTCGGCGCCCTGCACAAACCCATGCACATCGGCACCCGGGAGAAACTGCTGGCGATCATCATCGGCGGTGCCATTGGCTTCTACGACGGACTGTTCGGTCCCGGCACCGGCAGCTTCCTGATCTTCCTGTTTATCCGCTGCTTCGCCTTCGACTTCCTGCATGCCTCGGCGTCGGCCAAACTGGTGAACATCGCGACCAACGTCGCGGCGCTGATTTTCTTCATTCCCACGGGTAACGTGCTCTACCTGATCGCCCTCCCCATGGCCGCATTCAACATCCTCGGCGCGCTGACCGGCACCTGGCTGGCGGTTCGTAAAGGCGTGCCCTTTGTCCGGGGCCTGTTCCTGGTGTTGCTGGTGATCCTGATCAGCAAGCTGTCTTACGACCTGTTCGTGTGAACCTGAGCCGTGGTTCTGACTGTCCCCGTAGCATTCTATTCATGCGAAATCCGACAACAGTGTTTGTCCGATAGGACGCTGTCTGGAAAAGGGTTAAACATCTAGCATCGTTTCTACCAAGTGAGCAAATTGAATAAACATCAACGAGCTCACAAGGTAAAACGACGCAGACCAAACCTTGAACCATACGGTGAATATGATGAACATTTCAAAAGTTGCGATCTTCCTTGCACTTTCCAGTTTAGGCGCACAGGCATTTGCAGACGACAGCCATTCAACCGCCGCAACCAGTCAGTCACCGGTTGAGAGTTATACTTACGCAACCAGGCTCGACATTAAAAAAGTCATTGCAATGACAGACACTGCGGACCAGTGCGGACCGGTTCCTGTTCAAATGACCTATGAAGACTCTCACGGTCAACAGCATGTCCTTCAGTATCAAGTCATGGGAACGGGCTGTACAAACGGTTAAGTACGGTGCGAACGATGGAGGGTCGACACTCCATGCCTGCCGCGCTAGCGAGCTCGAAAGCTGTTATCTTTTCTGGCTGAGCCTACGATCGCTTCATCAGATGCCAACAAGACCGGAATGTAATCTTTAAGAAACTCCACCCATGTCTTTATTTTTGCATCCACGAACTTTCGTGATGGATAAATGGCAAACAAGTTGAACTCTTCAAAATGATACTCCGGCAGTACGCGCACTAACGTACCCGCCCTGAGTCCATCGACTGCAGATGCAATCGGCTGAATACCAATCCCCATCCCATTCGTTATGGCAACAGTCATGGCGTCAGCCGTGTTGACGTGAAACGGCGACAATGGAACGTTGACGGTCTCCACGCCTTCGGGCCCCTCAAATACCCAGTTTTCAACCGGCATTACCGTATTCACAATTCTCAAACAATCATGTTCGCCAAGCGATCTCGTCGAATCGGGAATCCCGCGTTTCTTCAGGTACGCTGGCGAGGCGCAGAGAATGCTGTAAGTGATACCGAGCCGCTGAGCGACAAACCCTGAATCGGGTAGATCCCGCGCTAAAACAATCGAGATGTCATAGCCTTCCTCCAGCAAGTCAGGTACCCGATTGGTCAGTGTCAAATCAAACATTACCAAGGGATAAGTCTCCCTATACTTGGCAATGGCCTTGATCACGTAATGATTACCGACGGCTCCCATCGCGTGGATCTTGAGCCTGCCAACGGGCATGACCTGCGCGGTACCCGCCTCCTCTTCAGCCTCACGTACCTCCTCAAGAATTTTCTCGCATCGCTGCAAATAGCGTGCACCCGCCTCGGTCAACGCCAGGCGTCGGGTCGTGCGGTTAATCAGCCGTGTTTGAAGCCTGGCCTCCAGACTGGAGACCGCTTTGGAAACGTTAGTTGTGGTGGTGTCCAACAGCTCAGCCGCCGCCGTAAAGCTGCCGCTCTGAGTGACAGCAACGAAAAAACGCATGGTCTGGAAAACGTCCATCGTCACCACCTCCACAGATAAGTAAAAAAATCAGCATGCTCTCCAGGCATGTCTCGCGTGAAGAACTATTCAAAAGAGGCTGCCTTGCAGAAGACCGCCCCCTTGTCGCACGTTACTTCTTGCCCGGAATAAATCCGGGTACACCGGTTTCCACCACCGAGTTGAATCGCACCCGGGTCGTAATATCGTTCTTGATTTCAAGCATGGCCCTGTGAGGCAGGGTAGAAATCGCAAAGTTTTCCTGGATATGGCTCAACGTTGCAGACGTGGTCAGGAACGCGACGCCACGTTGTACAGACCAGGCCAATGCAACTTGAGCCGGGGTCTGTTGCAAGCGCCGGGCGACGCCTGTGATCACCGCATCTTCCAGTACGTTCGGCTGCATGCCATGCCCCAATGGTGCAAACGCAAGGACGATAATTCCATGCTGCCGACAAAACTCGAGCAGCTCCCATTCAGGCAGATAAGGGTGAGATTCAACCTGCACGACGGCAGGTTTTATCCGAGCCACTGCCACAATCTCTTGCAATGCTTGAAGTGTTATGTCGGATAACCCGATGGACTTGCACCGGCCTTCATCCACCAGACGCTCAAGTGCTCGCCAAGTCTCTATTAATGTCACACCGGAGTCGTAGATGATTTGTCCTTGCTCGTCTCTTGGCTCCTGGTCTTCGCCCGGTTGAAAGGCAAAGGGTGTGTGGATGAGGTAGCAATCGATGTAATCCACTTGAAGTCGTCGGCAGCTGGCTTCAAAAGCCGGCAGAACCCGCTCGGGGCGATGGTTGGTGTTCCACAGCTTTGTAGTAATAAACAGGTCTTCGCGCCGGACCTTACCGGCCTCCAGGAATTCCTTTATGGCCACTCCGACCTTGTCTTCGTTTCGATAGCGCTCTGCACAATCGAAATGGCGAAAGCCTGTTTCCAGCGCGTGCTTGACGGCTTGTGTTGTCACGCTCAGGTCCCGGAACAGCGTGCCAAATCCAACGGCCGGCATCGCACCCGATCCGTGGACAATCGGGAACTTTGTATCGCGAAGTTCATCGTGAAACGCTTCGTATGACATGTCTTTACTCCGATGTCTGGGGCCACAGCCGCAATGGCGGTAGTGGTCTCTGGTAAACGCAGCTGCTATTGATAAACAGTTTTCGGCGCTTCGCGGCTGGCAACGCGCTGTTCGGACGCACCCACCGAATTACCGCCGAGTGCCACATACAACCGCACCGTGTCGAGATACTGCGCCGTCTTCACTCTGATTCGACCCAGTAACGCCTGCTCATAGGCCCGTTCCGCCTCCAGCACCTGGAGAATGCTGTTCTCGCCTTGCGCGTAGGCTTGCTGGTTCAAGCGAAAACTGGTTTCGGCCGCGCGTAATGCATCCTCCTGCGCCAGGTTTTGTTCCGAGTCATGGTTGATTGCCTGCAACGTGTCTGCGACTTGGCCAAATGACTGAATAACCGTCTGCTGGTAACCGGCGAGCGTCGCCTTGTAGCCGTCGACGGCTGCCTGACGTTCAGCCTTGAGCGTGCCGCCATCGAAGATCGGCCCCGCCAGTCCCGCAGCAAGACTCCAGAGTGCAGCGCCACCATTGCCCGAAGCGGCCTGGGCAAGAGACGCGGACAGCGTTACATGAGGATAGAGATTGGCTGTCGCGACCCCGACAGCGGCGCTGGCCATGTGCAATTCAGCTTCGGCTTGCAGTACATCCGGCCGGTCGTGGGCCATTTCCGAGGGCAAGCTGACTGGCACGCTTGATGGCAAGGCAAACTCGGCGAGGTTGAAGTCGGGAGCGGTCCAGTCTCCTGGGCCTTTTCCCGTCAGAACCGACAGTGCATGCCGTGCCGAATCACGCTGTTGAGCGAGGGGCGGCAACAGCGTGCGGTCCTGAGCGAGGCGCGTCTCGGCCAGCGAAACGTCGATCTGCGTGGTGGTGCCAGTGGTGTGCGCCATGCGCACGAGCTCGAGGTTCTTCGCGTCGTTGGCGAGCAATTTCTCGACGGCTTCCATCTGCGCGTTTGCCGAAGCAACCAACAACGCCTGGCTCGCAACATCGCCTGTCAGGGTCAGGTACGCCGCTTCGTAGCGATGTTTCTGCAGACTCGTAAAGGCTTCCTTCTGTTCGACCAGCCGCTTGGTACCGCCGAAAGCGTCAAGGTCGAAGCCAACCCGTGGCCCAATTGAGTAGAAATTGGAGACGGTTGGCTCGGGCCCGTTGTGGGTCCGTTGGCGGCCAGCCTGAGCGCCAAAATCGACCTGCGGATAAAGAGCTCCCTCCGCCGCGGCAACGGAGGATGCCGCTTGCCGAATCGTTGCATCCGCCGCCACGAGCTCAAGATTGCCGTCGATTGCCCGACGTACAACCTTGTCGAGCTTTGGCGAATGAAAGGCAGACCACCAGTCACCGCTGACCTTCTTGCCAAGCTCAATGTGCTGTTCAGCCACCTTGTTGCCGCCCTCGCCAAGACGCTGCTCGGCCTGTTGATCATAGTGCTGCGACAAGCTCTGCGCGGGCTCTTTATAGTCAGGACCGACGGTACAGGCGGACAGGAACATCAACGCCGACACCGCACCGACCGTCGTTTGGAACTGCTGTCTGTTGAGTACGAACGTATTGGATTTCATTGGGCAGACTCCACGAAAACTAGTTGGTCGGAACGGGTTTGCGAAGAAAGACAACCAGCGGGCTCACCACCAGCATCGCCAGCATCAAAATCTTGAACTGGCCGATAACCGCGATAAAAGCCGCCTGGCCGGTGATCATTTCGTTGAGTCCCCCGAGTGCTTGCAAGGATGTCGACGCCGTCATGGAATGTGCCGCGGCGCAATAAGGCGTCAGATGACTTGCCAGCGCCACATGCATCGTTTGCGTGTTGTTGAAGAAGAACACTTGCACGATGGCAACGCCGAGGGTGCTTCCGTAGACACGGGCCAGATTGAAAAAACCGGTACCTTCCGGGCGGAACCTGGGATCGAGTGTGCTGAAAGCCACCTTACTGATCGCCGGCATCAAGACACCGAGGCCGATTCCCTGGAGTGCACCGGCGACCGCCACGGGCCACCAGTCCATCAATGGCGAATAGCCGAGCATCAGCCAGTTGGCATAAGCCACCAGCGCCACGCCCGCGGCAACAAAGAGTCGCGAGTCGATACGAGCAGGAACCCGGCCCATCAGCAGAAATGCACCGACAAGCCCGACACCTCGCGGTATCGTCAGGTAGCCGGTCGTGTCAGGTGGGTATCCGAGAATTTCATCCAGCATCGGGGATGTCAGGGCCATCGTCGGCAACAGCACAAAACCGAGTGCGAAAAAGATGATCGTCGACAGCACGAAATTGCGGTCTTTGAACAAATTCTTGTTGAGGAAGTGCACCTTCGCAGTCAGCACATGAACAACGAACAGGTAGAGCCCCAGTGCACCTGCCACCGCCTCCAGCCAGATCTCGGGCGAAGCAAACCAGTCCAGACGCTCACCGCGGTCCAGCAGCATCTGCAACCCGATCATTCCCAGCGTGAAGGTGCCGACGCCGAAGAAGTCAAAAGGCGGACTTTTCTCGGCCTTTTTCTCGGCCAGCAGCAACGTCACCACCACGAAGATAAACGCCGTTAGCGGAAGGCTGATGGAGAAAATCGAGCGCCAATCGTAATGTTCGCAAACCCAGCCACCGATACTCGGGCCGCTGACGATGCCCAAGAGCACAATGGCCGTGAACATCGAAGCAAATTTTGCGCGCCGCGCAGGTGACAGTGTCTCCATTGCAATGGCCATCGAAAGCGGTGCCAGCAAGCCACTCGCGGCGCCTTGAATGATGCGCGCACCGACGAACTCCAGCGGGGTCGTTGCCTGCATGGCGAGCAACAAGCCAAGAACGAACAAGGCTATCGCGGCTTGATACACAACCTTCAGGCCGTAGCGTCCGGCGAGCCACTGCGCAATCGGCAGGGTAATGGCGCTCGCCGCCAGGTATGAAGTGAATACCCAGCCAGCCTCGTCATCCGTCATCGACAAAGCGCCCTGAATAAACCTCAGTGCCGCATTCGGCAGAGGCAGGTTCGCCGACTGCATATAGGTCGCGAGCAATGCGGCGAACCTGAGCGTGCGCGAGCCCTCTCCCGCCGGGTTTCCAGCAAGAGTGGCGTTCATCGGTCGGTACCTGCGGTCAACAGAGCCTTGAGTGGGTGCCACCAGGGCGTGCGATAGCCGGTGTCGACTTTGACCGTGGCGCTGGTACCCGAGAAAAGCGGCAGAGCAGGATCCACTTCATCGAGTTCGAGTCGGACCGGTACCCGCTGCACAACCTTGACCCAGTTGCCGGTCGCATTTTCGGGTGGCAGCAATGCGAAGTCCGACCCGGCACCCGGGCTCATACTGGTCACGTGGGCTTTGAATACGTGATCGGGGTACGTATCGACACTGATGGTTGCTTCCTGACCCCGACGCATATGGGTCACTTCCGTTTCGCGGAAGTTGGCCTCAACCCAGATCTGGCGATCGGACAGCAAGGCAAAGGCTGGCGCGCCGCTGTTGACGTAGTTGCCAACCTGCAAATCGTCGACCTTGGCCACGATGCCATCCTCCGGCGCATACACCGTCGCGTACGAGAGATAAAGCTGCGCTTCGTCGAGCTGAGCCTTGGCCTCGCGAACCATCGGGTGTTTATCGGCTTCGATGTCCGGATTGCCGTTCAAGGCAACGACCGTACTGGCGACCTGCTGTTCGATCGACGCTATTCGTTGCCGGGCAACTTTAAGGTCGGTGTCTGCGCGCTCGTAAATGGCGCGCGAGACGAACTCGGTGGCGACCAGCGCTTTCTTGCGGGCAAATTCCCGCTGGTCGAAATCCGCCGACTCTTTGGCCGACTGCAGTTCCGCCTGCTGCTGGCGGTAGCTTGCCTTGAGCCCATCGATGCGAAGCCGCGCAACGCTCAACTGCGCTTCTGCACGGTTAATCGCGATCTGGAACGGCTCCGGATTGATCCGAAACAGCACCTGGCCCTTGCGAACAGGCTGATTGTCCTCGACCGCGATTTCGACAACTTGTCCGGAAACGCGGGCGTTGATCGATGCCTTCGCTACTCGGGCATAGGCGTTATCGGTCGAAACGTAGGGCTCGCCCGTCACATAGTGTGAATACCCAACCGCAGCGACGAGCGCAGGAACGCCCACCATAAGGAGTGGTCGCAACTTCTCTTTAAACGGTTTCTTGATGGGCCTGTCAGCCTGGTTCGGCCCTGGGTGCTCGAAGGTTTGCGAAGCTGGAATGTCGAACTGTCTGGTCATGATCGAATACACCTTTAACCGGGAAATCGGGCTAACACCGGCAACGATCGCCTGCGACCCTGATGTCAATAATTGCTGTGAGGAATCAAGCTCGTGTGCGTCAGGAGGATCGCTCTGCCGCACCTGTTTCATCGCCGCAATACCCAGTTCGAGCTCCGCTGCAACAAACCTGAAATTCAGGAACTTCTGGTTCCTTAATTTTGTGCGATGGTGTAAGAATATGCCGTGACCCACCTTCATTCAAGGAATTTGTACGACATGGCACAAAATAAAATTGCGGAGGGCAAAGGCCGCGGCCGCCCTCGCGCGTATGACCCGCAGACAGCGCTGCAGCAGGCACTTGGGGTTTTCTGGAGCACCGGATATTCCGGCGCCTCTCTGGATAGCATCGCAACGGCGGCCGGCATGAATCGCCCAAGCCTCTATGCGGCATTCGGCGACAAGCACGCGCTCTATATCAAAGCGCTTGAGCAGTATTGGGAATTTGCCGCGGCGGCCATGCATGAGGCGCTGACGGACAACACGCTGACACTCGAGCAGGCGTTGATGCGTTTCTATGAGGGGCAGTTGTCGATCTACTTCTCGGGCGAAGGCCAACCGCGTGGCTGTTTTGCGATTGGTACGGCGACGACCGAGGCCGTCGAGGATGCTGAAATACGAGAGGTGCTTTCGGATCGGCTGAGCAGGCTCGATGCCGAACTCGAAACGCGTCTGCGAGCTGCAATCGATTCCGGCGAACTGAAAAGCGACGCCGACCCCGCGGCCCTTGCCGTACTCGCGTCATCCTTGCTGCACAGCATTTCGATACGTGCTCGGGCGGGTAAGTCCCGCGAAGAGTTGACGGAACTTGCACGTAATGCGGTCAGCGTGATCTGCGGTGAGAGGCTTTAGGGTGGGTGAAAGACTCGAAGATATTCTGGCCGAGCAGCTTGCCGTGATTTTCTGTGGCATCAATCCGGGCATCACGGCCGCCGCCCAGGGGCATCATTTTGCGGGTCGGGGCAATCGCTTCTGGCGCACCCTCCATCTCGCCGGTTTTACGCCGGAGGAAGTACGCCCGGAACACGATCGGACACTCTTGCAGTATCAGTGTGGATTAACCGCCGTGGTCGAACGGCCAACGGCTCGGGCGGATCAGCTGTCTACACATGAGTTCATCGCTGCCGCTGCGGACTTTGAACAAAAGATCGCACGCTATGCACCCCTCTTTGTGGCGTTTCTCGGCAAAGCGGCGTACAGCGCGTTATCCGGTCAACGAGAAATTGCATGGGGGCTTCAGTCAAAGACCTTTGGCAATGCCTCGGTCTGGGTCCTGCCCAATCCCAGTGGGCGAAATCGCGCGTTCACGCAGGATCAACTGGTCGGTGCGTACCGCCAACTCCGCTTGGCTGCAGGTTCGGATCGGTTTTCCGATTGATCAGGGGATCACTTTACTTTTTCGTCCGGCCGGGATAGATAGCGTGTTACACCACCGACTTGATACCTGATGTAATCAATCGAGAGATACGATGCCCCGGCATTTTGACGATGTGCAACTCGGCAGTATTGAACTGTTCTGTTTGGCAGTCGAGTTTGAAAGTTTCACTGCCGCTGCACAGGCCGCCGGAGTGACGCCTGCCGCCGTGAGCCGGTCGGTGTCACGCCTGGAAGAGCGTTTGGCGGTGCGCTTGTTTGTCCGCACCACCCGGCAGATACGCCTGACCGAGGCAGGTCGGGTCTATTACGAGCAATGCCGGCAAGCGCTGACTCAACTGGTTGACGCGGAGCGTAAAGTGACGGGCCAGCAGCAGGCGCCCTCAGGGGAGTTGCGAATCAGCGCACCGACGCCCTATGCGCATTTTCGACTGTTACCACGCCTTGCCGAGTTTCGTCGACGCTATCCACTGGTCAAGGTAGTCGTGCACGTCAGTAACCGGAACATCGATTTCGCTGAGGAAGGTTACGATCTGGCTATCCGCGGTCGAGCGCCCGATGACTCGGCGCTGATTGCGCGCACACTCGAGAATGCGGAGCTGGTGGTCGTAGCCTCTCCCGAGTACCTTCGGCAACATGGCGTTCCACAGGCACTGTCGGACCTGGAATTACACGATTGCATTCAGTTTGAACTGCCCAGCAGCGGAAGGAATGTGCCGTGGACCTTCATCGTCGATCAGCGGTCGGTGAGCGTGAACACCTCTGGAAATACCACCTGCCTTGAGGATTATCTGGCAACGATCACGATGGCCAGACACGGCGCCGGGATCGTGCAGGCGTACCGGTTTACCGTTCAGGCGCAAATCGAAAGCGGTGAACTGGTCGAGGTACTCGGGGAGTTTGGTGGCGCCACCCGCCCCTTCATGCTGCTGTATCCCCATGCCCGCTATCTGCCGATGAAAGTCAGAGCGCTGATTGATTTCTTGACGGACCCTGAGTCAGTTCATTGATTGCCAGGTCAGATGCGCCTTCTCTGGGGGTTGAATACATGCCGATTCGAAAGGCTGCCGCTTACCCCAATGCCTGTCAGTTAAGCGCAATCCATGTGGGAGCGAGCCTGCTCGCGATAGCGGTGGGTCAGTCAACATTGATGTTGAATGTTATGCCGTCATCGCGAGCAGGCTCGCTCCCACAGGTTTGCGCCTTAACTGACAGGCATTAGCCGCTTACCCCTTCTAGTTCGGGTCCAGCAATCCTCCACTCCAGTTGCGCGACACCCGGGCTCCGGTGAACTTCGCCACCACCATGCCCTGTTGCACAAGCCGATCCCGATAACGTGTCACCATCCGCCCCGCTTGCTCGGCAAACAGCAGCACTTCGGAAGATGGATCACCCGGGCGCCCCAGAATCCGCGCAAACCGCTGCCCTTCTTCGACGAAATCGCCCAGCTCCTTTTCAAAGATCAGCACCCCGGGCTGCGGCGCAAGAATGGTCTCCATGTGGCTCATCTCTATCGCCTCGACAGGCCAATCGCCTGGCGACAGCGGCTCATCGATCACCCCGCACGCGCAAAGCCAGGCGTACAGCCCCGCAGCATCCTGCTCGGCAAAGCGGTCGCTGACATCGCCCTGCCCGCGCAATTCCAGGGTCGCCGCCAGATGCTGATCGGTGACGCCATCGCGCAGCCAGGGCGCAATGATGGTTTCCTCGAAGGAGCCATCGCCACCGTCATCCCAGATGATCGCCACCGCCATCTTCATCGCCGCCGCCAGTTCACGGCCACGTGGCCAGAAACTGCGGTGAACATAGAGGTACGGCATTGCCTCGTCATCGGTGTGCAGATCGAGCATTAAGTCCGCCGTAGCCGCCAGTTGTACCAGGCTTTTTTGCCAGGCCTGGACAGGAGTCGAAGGTCGGGCCATCGCTGTCGACTGGTCGAATGAACGGTTGAAATTATGGCCCGTGGCGTCGTGAAACCGACCGAGTATTCGTCCTTGACGAAACTGCCCGATGCCCAGGGGATTGGCCTGCGGCACCACTGTCACACTGCCCTTGAGGCGGCCCTCGGCTTCGACAACCTGGAGTCGCTGCATCAACAGATGCAGGACCAGCATCCCGGCGATTTCATCGGCGTGCACCCCCGCCTGCAAGTGCACCTTCGGCCCGCCGCCATTGCCTTCGAATCGCCACACGCCGACCCGTACCGCGTCGCCGTTATTGTTCCGAACAGCGAACGAAATGTCCTGCGCCATAAGCGTGTCCTCTCATCACGACTATTGACCCCGACGCTCGACGGACTCTGGATCGAGGGATGCCTGAGCCCCGAAACCTTCAGCTCCGCCAACGAGCTCGCTGTCGGTTGTTGCGGGATAAAGGGGTTGCGTCACGGAGCATTCAGCGCCGACGATGTCCTGTGACGGGTGACGGCCAACAATCATGGCCAGGGTGCCGCTGACCGCGATCAATCCGGCACCGATCATCAGCGACTCATCCATCAGCGTGCCCCAGACCAGGTTCGACAGCAGGAACGCCCAGACCAACCCGGTGTACTCGAACGGCGCCAGCAAAATCGCCGTGGCCCGCTGAAAACTGGCGAACAGCAGGAACTGCCCGATACCACCCACCAGCCCGGCACCCAGCATCCCCAACCAGGCCGGGGTCGGCGATGGGGTGTGGGTCCAAGGCAACGCCAGCAGCATGCAAATGACAAACACCCCATTGGTGATCAGCATCTGCTCCAGCACTGAGGTCTGGTCATCCACCTGCCGCAACTGGATGTAGGTGAAGGCCCAGCACATCGCCGCCAACAACGTCAGCACGATCGGCAAGGGCTCGGCCATATCGCTGGGGCGACAGGCAATGATCACGCCGACAAAGCCGATGATCAGGGTGAACCACTGCCAGCCGCTGGCACGTTCCTTGAGGATGACGACCGCCAGCACCGTGACCATGATCGGTGCCGAAAAATACAGCGTGGTCATCTCTGCCAGAGTCAGGTCCCGGGCTGCCGTGTAATACAGCAGCCAGGCAACAAGCGACAGCAACCCGCGCACCACCAGCAAGCGCCGGCTCGGTGAGCGCCAGGCCCGTTGAACCAGCTGCAGGCGTCCGGCCAGCAGACAGGCGAGCACCACCACGAGGCTGCGCCAGAACAGGATGCTGACCACCGAATAGTCGGCCACCAGCCACTTGATACTCGCGTCCTGCAAGGCCAGGAATGCGTAACCCAAGGTGCACAGGCCAATGCCCTGCAACGACCGGTCAACCCGTGGCGCGCTCATTACACCGCCCTGCGCAGCGGCGTCCCGCGCCGTTCGGCAAAAGCGAACAGCGCCTCGATCAGGAACGTCAGGCAGACATACACCCCGGCCACCAGAAGCAACGGTTGATAGACTTGCAGGGTCTGGGCACGGACCACGTTGGCGGCGCCCAGCAGATCGATGACCGCGATGGTCGAGGCCAGCGCCGTGGACTTCAGCAACATCACGGTCTCCCCGGCCAATGTCGGCAACAGCAACCGCATGGCCCGCGGCAAGCGCACCCGCAGCAGCGACTGGCGCGGGGTCATGCCAAACGCCGAGGCAGCTTCCATTTCACCTTTTGGCACCGCCAGCAGGCCGCCGCGAATCACTTCGCCCACATAGGCCCCCACCGACAGCACCAGGGCGAACACGATGTACCAGTAGCCGTCACGCAGATAAGGCCAGAGAAAACTGCTGCGAATCAGCGGAAACTGCGCAAACAGACTGCCAAGCCCGTAATAGAAGATGTAGATCTGGATCAGCAACGGTGTCCCGCGAAACACGCTGGTGTAGAACAGGCTGGCCTTGGCGATGACTTTATTCTTCGAGATCCGGGCCAGCGCCACCAGCACCGCGAGCACAAAACCGAACGCACTGGCAAACATCAGAAGGGTAATGCTCGTTTGCAGCCCTCGGCCCAACAGCGCCGCGTATTCAACTATCCACGCTGGAATCATTTCATTCACTCAGCCAAGGGCATCCAGCGACGAGTGCGTCGCTCAAGCCGTCCCGACAGGTAGTTGGACACCAACGTCACCACGTAGTACATCGCCGCGGCCGTGAGGTAGAACAACAGGTAATGACGCGTCGAACCCGCCCCTTGCTTGGCGGTGTACAACAGCTCGTTGGTGCCGACCACGCTGATCAATGCACTGTCCTTGATCAGGTTGATCCACAGGTTGGCCATCCCGGCCATCGCATAAGGCGCCATGATCGGCAGCGTGACGCGTCGGAACAACCCGAACCCGCTCTGGCCGAACGCCCTCGCCGCTTCGATCTGACCAAAGGGAATCGCCTGGATCGCTGCCCGAAAAATCTCCGAAGCGTAGGCGCCCTGCACCAACCCCAGTACCAGGATTGCCGCCAGAGGACCGCTGACATCCATCGCGCCGTAACCCATCCGGGCCATCAGCGAATTGAGGAGCATCGAGCCGACGTAGTACAGCAACAGGATCAGCAACAACTCCGGAACCGCCCGGAACAATGTGGTGTAGCCACGCATCAGTGCCGCAATCGGTTTGGGCGCGCTCAACTTGAGACAGGCCACCACCAGGCCAATGAACAGCCCGACCACAAAGGCCCCGGCCGATATCTGCAGGGTCATCCAGAGCCCCTTCAACAGCGCACTGCCCCATCCTTGCTCGCTGAAATCGATCAACTCGAACATTGCTGGCATTTCTACTCTCCGGTTACGGGCCTTGAAAACACCCCACATCCCCTGTGGGAGCGGGCTTGCTCGCGAAAGCGGTGTGTCAGTCGACATCATTGCTGAATGGTCGACCGCATTCGCGAGCAAGCCCGCTCCCACAGGATCTGTGTTCAGATCAGAAAGCAGGCTTCACGCTGGTCCCGAAGTAGCTTTGGGAGAGGTCGTCATAGTCCTTGCTCGCCAGCAGGGTCTTGATCGCCTTGTCGAGATTGGCCTTGAGCTCGGTGTCATCCTTGCGCAGACCGGCGCCCACGCCTTTGCCGAAGATCGGGTCATAAGGTACCGTGCCCAGGTAGGCTAGGTCCTTGGCATCCGGCGTCTTGACGAATGCTGCCATGGCCGTGCCGTCCGCCATCATCAGGTCGACACGACCGGCAATCAGGTCGGCGTTGGCCGAGTCCTGGGTGTCGTAATACTTCACATCAGCAATTTTCTCGTAGTAAGCCTTCAGGTAGCTGGCGCTCACCGTCGAGTTCTGCACCGCGATGATCTTGCCCTTGAGATCATCCGGGTACTTGTTCACCGCAGTGCCCTTGGGTCCGACAACCGCGATCGCCGAGTCGTAGTAGGCCTTGCTGAACGCGATCTGTTTTTCGCGCTCTTCGGTCACCGACATGGACGAGAAAATCACGTCGATCTTCTTCGCCAGCAGCGACGGGATGATCCCGTCCCACGCCACTTCCTTGATCTCGCACTCGGCTTTCATTTCGCTGCACAGCTTGTGGATCAGGTCGACTTCAAAGCCTTTCCATTCACCGTTGGCCTGCTTCTCGGTGTACGGCGGATACGGTTCGGCGGCGACCGCGAACCTGATCGGCTGCGCCTGTGCCGCGCTCATGCCGGCCAGCATTACGCAGGCCACGCCGGTCAACCAGTTTGCCAAACGTCGATTTCCCATGATTGTTCCCCGTTTTTTTTATGT
Source organism: Pseudomonas sp. 05N431 (assembly GCF_056397005.1). NCBI lineage: Bacteria > Pseudomonadati > Pseudomonadota > Gammaproteobacteria > Pseudomonadales > Pseudomonadaceae > Pseudomonas > Pseudomonas sp. 05N431. Next base: position 115,392 of record NZ_JBFTMN010000013.1, on the reverse strand, counting down.
TATTAGCGAGTCTGATGAGCGTTGACGAATTGTCGGCAACGTTCGCTGCGTGGGTGTACGAACACTTCGTCCGGCGAACCGGATTCCTCGATCAACCCTTGATGCAAGTAGGCGACTTTGGAAGAAACATCGCGTGCGAAGGCCATCTCATGGGTCACCAGGATCATGGTCCGGCCTTCTTCGGCGAGAGAGCGGATCACCCGCAGCACTTCGCCGACCAGTTCCGGGTCGAGTGCCGAGGTGGGTTCATCGAACAGCATGACCTTGGGCCGCATGGCCAGGGCCCGGGCGATGGCCACCCGTTGTTGCTGTCCCCCGGAGAGAAACGCCGGGTACTCGTTGCGCTTGGCCGCAAGCCCGACGCGTTCAAGCAAGGCTTCGGCCCGTTCAGTGGCCTCCGCACGACTTTCACGCAGGACCTGAGTCGGCGCTTCGATGAGGTTTTCCAGCACCGTGCGATGGGGCCAGAGGTTGAAGTTCTGGAACACCATGCCCAGGCTCGAACGGATCCGCACCAGCTGTTTGGCGTCGGACACCAGCGGCGCGCCGGGACGGTCGAAGTTCAGGTGAATGCTTTCGCCGTCCACCAGAATGCGCCCCTGGTCCGGCACTTCGAGCATGTTGATGCAGCGCAGCAAGGTGCTTTTGCCCGAGCCGCTGGCGCCGATCAGGGAGATCACATCGCCTTCGCGGGCCGTCAGGGAGACGCCTTTGAGGACCTCGATATTGCCGAAGCGTTTGTGCAGGCCATCGACCTCGATCATGGTCTTGGCCGCGACCGGCTCAGCGGTCTCTTGGCTGGTCACACCGGTGACCACCGGTCGCGGCGCTTCGCCTTTCAACACCCGGACAAAATCGCGAATACGCTGGCAGGCCTGGGCCAGCCGTTCTTCACCCAGCGTGAACGAGAGCCGCACAAAGCCTTGTGCCGGTTCGCCGAAAGCAGCCGCATCGAGGACCGATACCCGCGCCTCGCGCAACAGACGCCAGGCGAACTCCAGAGAACTCAGGCCAGTGCCCCGCACGTCCACCAGCACGAACATGCCGGCATCGGGCGTGAGCACTGAAATTCCCGGGCAATCGGACAAGCCTTTCACCACCAGATCGCGACGACGGCGATAGATTTCGCGCATGCCGTGGGTCACCTCCTCATGGGCCTGCACAGCCTTGAGCGCGGCCTCCATGACAAACCCCGGCAAGCCGTAGAGCATGCTCAGCATCAGGGTTTCGGCATGCGCCACCAGGGTTTCATCGGCGACGATCCAGCCGATCCGCCAGCCGGTCATGGCATGGGATTTCGACAGGCTGCCGATGACCACGCAACGCTCGGCCATGCCCGGCAAAGCCGCCAGACTGAGGTGTTCGCGTTCGAACGCCAAGCTCTCATAGACCTCGTCCACCACGACCCACAGGTCATGGGTGATGGCGAGGTCGGCGATGGCTTGCAGCTCTTCGCGATTGAGCACCACGCCGGTGGGGTTGTTCGGATTGGAGAGGAAAATCGCCCGGGTGCGCGGAGTGATGGCCTTGGCCAGCACCGCGGCATCGAGCCGGAAACCGGAATCCGCCGCGCAAGGCACCCGCACCAGCGTCGCACCGGAGGCCTTGAGCGTCGCCTCGTAGGTCACGTACATCGGGTCCAGGGCAAGCACTTCGTCGCCGGCAGACAGCAGGCACAGCGAGGTGATGAACAGTGCGTTCTGCGCCCCCGCCACATTGATGATGTTTGACGCTTGCAGCTCACGGTCGAACAGTTGGCTGTATCGCGCGGCGATGGCTTCGCGCAAGGCCAGGCGACCGGCGATTTCGGTGTAGTGAGTGTCGCCCTCACGCAGCGCATCAACCGCGGCATCGGTAATGAAGTCTGGAGTGGGGAAATCCGGGTCTCCGACGCTGAGGATGATGACATCCTCGCCACGACGCTGGGCGTCAAACGCCGCATGGTGAATATCCCAGGCGGCAACGCCCTGGCCCGAGATCCGCTCAACAAAGGGTGAAAACCGCATGCCAGTGCCTCGTTCGGGAAGAAGAAACGCAAGCCCGCAACCAGCCGGGGAGAAGGTGGGACGAACATAGTCCAAGCTGAACACTCGTTCAACAGAAAACTCATGGGGGTTCGCGTTCAGCGTAAACAGGTCGTTTTTACGACAGTCGAGGCACTTTCCAGTATTCGAAGGACAGGTAGGAATGAGGTTTGCGATGGCGCTGCTGGTGCGTTGGGCAATGCCGCGATAGCTTGGCCCCTTTCCCAAGGAGCGGCGTCAGGCGCTCTCGAGATGCTCACGCGGAAACTCGATAAACCGTTGGGTTTTCGCTGGTAACAGTCGGGTTTCGATCAGGCGACCGCTGAGGCCTTCGCCGCGCAAGCTCACGACTGCGCAGCCACCGGCATTCGACACGCCGGAAAAGCCAAGAAAGAGAGTGCGGTTGTCGATATAGACGATCATCCTGAATTCGCGCAAAACCTGCCGGTTGAGGGAACACCTGGATGAACATGGGAAAATGGCAGGGGCGGCTGGATTTGAACCAACGCATGGCAGGATCAAAACCTGCTGCCTTACCGCTTGGCGACGCCCCTGTAGCGGTTGCTGAAAGCCCCGTGAGGGCCTCTGCAAAAACGCGCGGAAATTTATCAACTTTTGTTTCGTCTGGGAAGCCCCCAAAGCACATAAATTGGTTTTAAAACAGCCACTTGCTTTTGATCGAATTAAACAACCCTCCCCTGCCCGAGCCTGAGGCAATCGTTGCAAGGGAGGGACGCCGAGTGAATTACTTCGGTTGCGCCACGGTGCGCAAATAGGGTTTCAACGTCTTGAAGCCCTGCGGGTACTTCTTCCTGGCTTCTTCGTCGGACACCGACGTGGGAATGATCACGTCCTCACCCGGACGCCAGTTCACCGGGGTGGCGACCGTGTGCTTGGCGTTTAATTGCAGCGAGTCGAGCAGGCGCAACACTTCATCGAAGTTGCGTCCGGCACTCATTGGGTAGATCAGCATCGCCTTGACTTTCTTGTCCGGGCCGACGATGAACACGGAGCGCACCGTGGCGTTGTCCGCGGCGGTGCGTGAGCCGCCGCTGGCATTCGGGTGAATCATGTCGTAGAGCTTGGCCACGACCAGGTTCTCGTCGCCGATCATCGGATAGTTGACCGCATGCCCCTGGGTTTCTGCGATGTCACCGAGCCAGGCCCGGTGGTCACTGACCGGGTCGACGCTGAGCCCGACTATCTTGGTGTTGCGCTTGTCGAACTCGGGCTTGAGTCCGGCCATATAACCGAGTTCAGTGGTACAGACAGGCGTGAAGTCCTTCGGATGCGAGAACAGGATCGCCCACTTGTCGCCAATCCACTCGTGGAAGTGGATCGGGCCTTCAGTACTTTCGGCAGTAAAGTCCGGTGCTTCATCGCCAATGCGAATTGCCATGTTCATTCTCCTTACAGTGACTGATAGGGAAGCTGTCAAAACCCTGTCGGCGGGCCCGACGGCGTTGGGTGCCAGAGCGCTGAGCCTGGCAACGCGAATCAGTATAGGAGACGTATCAAGACAGCCGTGACAATCGCTTGGCCCGGCCTCGCAGTGGCGTCGTTTTCATTTGACCAGTCGCGTTTCCTTGGAAGGTCTGTATCCAAAGTACGAGCTATAACATTTGCTGAAATGGCTGGGTGAAACAAAACCGCAGGCCACCAGCACATCGACCTGGGAAAGCTCGGTGTGTTGCAGCAGTCGCCGCGCCTCGGTGATACGCAGTTCCATGTAATACCGCTGCGGCGTCGTGCCCAGTTGCTCCTTGAACAACCGTTCGAGCTGTCGACGAGAACGGCCGGCATAAACCGCCAGTTGCTCCAGCTCCAGCGGCTCTTCGAGGTTGGCATCCATCAGCTTGACCACCTCGCGCAATGGCGCGCTCACACAGATGTTTTCCGCCGGTTTGATGCGCCGATAACGAGACTCTTCGAAAGCCAGAATGTCCTCGATACCCTCGACCAGTGCTTTATCGTGTAGCTCCTTGATCCAGTCCAGCGCCATATGGAATGCCCCCGCAGGACTGGAAGCGGTGAGCCGGTCTCGATCGATGACATAGGCTTCGCTGGTGACATGCGTCGCCTTGGAGATTTCCGCGAGTGCGGGGCGATGTTCCGGGTGAATGGCGCATCGATATCCATCCAGCAGGCCAGCGCTGCCGAGGAACCAGGCGCCATTCCACAACCCGGCCAGACTCACGCCCCGGTCTGCCGCTGCTCGCAACAGGTTGATCAACTCATCCGTCGCCTTCAGTTCTGTCCGGTAGCCGCCACAAATGACCAACAGGTCCAGGTTTTGAATGGCTGAAGAATCGAAACGCGCATCCGGACGAATCACCAGGCCGAGATCACTGATGACCTCTCCGTCATTCAAGCCGAACGTTCGGGAAGCGAACAATCCGGGGCGTAGCAGATTCGCGGTGACAATCGTATCCAGCGCCTGGGTGAACGCGGGCAGCGAGAAATGCTCGAGCAGCAGAAATCCTGCCCGAGTCATTTGAGCAGTCTCACTGGGATTTTCATTCAGATAGCGAAGGTTTTTCCCCTTCATGCCTCCGCTAAATTGGCGTCGTTCGATCAATGTTCGACCTACTCGGTTGCGTTAACCCACCTGTCATTTGGTGCGTCGGTAAGGCGCAATGCTAACCGCAGAAGTTTCAACACCACCAGCACCATTATGCAACTGATCAGGCAAGCTGAAAGCCGTGGCGAAGCGGGTCTTTATCATCGACAAAAATGGTGTTGTGTCCGGTTATCTGCGCCCAGCCACAGATACTTGGCCTGATACCGTCGAACGTTCCGACTTTGACGGCCGACTCGACTTTCCCTTCGAAGATCGTCCCTATCAAGCTTTCATTGCGAAACGTATCCCCTACTTTCAAGCGTCCCTTGCCAAACAGTTGAGCCATCCGCGCAGAAGTACCGGTGCCACCGGGTGAGCGATCAATGGCCTTATCGCCATAAAACACCGCACCGCGTCCATCGGCGGCTGCACTGTGTTCGTCGTCGCACCAGATGACATGGTGAACGCCGCTGATTCTGCCGTTCTCGGGATGCACCGGGTTACTGACTTCTGCCAGCGCTGAGCGCAGTTTCTGGCTCAGGTTGACGATGTCTGCCGTGGTCAACCCTTGCAGGCCGGCCCAATTTTCCTGCGGCTCGACTACCGCATAGAAATTACCGCCGTAAGCGATGTCCACAACCAACTCACCGACGCCAGGCACATCAACCACCACATCGGCGCTATGCAGATAACTGGCCACGTTGAACAGGCGAATAGAGTCAACATATTCACCGCTCACGGTGTAGTCGACATCGACTCGCCCGGCAGGTGTCTCGATGGCCAGCGTGCCAGGTTCTCGAGGGGTGATCAGGCCTTCCTCGATAACGACGGTCGACAGGCCGATGGTGCCCGCGCCGCACATCGGCAGGCAGCCACTGACTTCGATAAACAAGGCCCCAAAGTCGCAATCCTCACGAGAGGACGGATAGATGATGACGCCAGACATGATGTCGTGCCCTCTGGGCTCGAACATCAACGCGGTTCGCACCCAGTCATGATCGCGAACGAAAATATCTCGACGCTCGGCCATCGACACCGACGGCAACAGCGGCCCGCCACCTGCCACCACCCGAACCGGGTTACCGCACGCATGTGAGTCAATGCAAAAAAAACTGCGTCTCATACCGGAACCCTTTCAAAGGTGGCTGCTGGGTGAATGACGCTGCAAGGCGCCACGTGACAGTCGATCCAGCAGCAGTGCCACAGCAACAATCGCCAGGCCGGCACGAAGCCCCAGTCCCATCTCCATCCTTGAGAGGCCTCGGGTCACCTCGGCTCCAAGACCGCCAGCGCCGACCAGGCCTGCCAACACCACCATCGCCAGCGACATGAGGATGCATTGGTTCAGCCCTACCAACAGCGTTGGCGCGGCCGTCGGCAGTTCGATCTTGAACAAAATATCCTTTGGCGAAGCACCGGATGCCTGCCCCAGTTCAAGAAACTCTTTTGGCAACTGTTTGAACGCCAAGGTAGTCAGCCTGAGCATCGGCGGAATGCCGTAAACGATGGTTGCGATAATGGCTGGCACCCGCCCCAGGCTGAACAGAATTACCGCGGGAATCAGGTAAACCCATGGCGGCACTGTCTGCATGATGTTGAGGATCGGCAGGAACGCTTCATCCACCCGCTTCACACGGGCTGCCAGGACACCCAGAGGAAACGCTATGGCTACCGATATCAACACCGCGACGGAGACCAGCGCAATCGTCTGCATCGAGGCGACCCAGAGGCCGGAGAACAAGCAAAAAGCCAACATCAGCCCTGCAAACACGGCGACTCGCTTGTTGGCGAAAAAGAACGCAGCTACCACGACGATGCCGATGAACAGATAAGGATGGGGAGCCAGCAGCACACCTTCCACAGCGCCAAGTACCGCCTCGATCACCTCGGTGATGCCCTTGAACAATCCGTGCAGGTTGGCGTTCAGCCAGTCAACGCCCGGTGCGAGGAACTCGCCCGGGGAAAATTGGATGTCTGTGGTAGTCATTGGCTTTCTCCCATCCGCGAGCGTGCAGCGTGCTGCGCCAACCGATCCAGAATCATGGTCAGAATGACGATGGCGATAGCCGCATTGATTGACTTGGCGATATCCAGTGTACGAACGGCTCCATAAATCGACTCACCCAGCCCGCCGGAACCGACGATGCCGGCAATGACGACCATACCGAAGGCCATCATCAAGCTCTGATTCACCCCGGCCATGATGCTTGGCTTGGCGAATGGCAGGCGAATCTTGAAAAACATCTGCCAGCCGGTGACACCGCTGGCATCCCCCAGCTCGATGAACTCCCGTGGAGTCATGCGAATCCCCAAAGAGGTCAGGCGTATGGCCGGCGGTACGGCAACGATAAAAGTCGCCAACAGTGCGGTGGCCGGGCCGTAGCCCAGCAGCGCGATGGCCGGCAACAGATAGATGTAGGGCGGCAGTGTCTGGATCAGATCCAGCACCGGATCGACGACCCGATCAACCGACGGCGCAAGGCCCGCCAGCACACCCAATGGAATCGCGACAACCAGCGCGAGCACGGTGGCCGTCAGCACCAGGGCAAGGGTACTAACTGTCTCTGGCCACAAGCCGATAACGTTGCAAAACAGCAACGCCAGGCCTGAAAGAATGGCGAATCGAACGCCGACGACCCGCCAGCCAATCAGCGCAATGGCAATCGCGATGACGTAATACGGGGGATAGGCAATGCACCAGAGAACACTTTTGTAAGTGCCCGTCAGCAGTACATTGAGGCCGTTGAACAAGAACTCGCCGTGATCCGAGAGCCATTCCAGACTCGAGTCGACGACCGAGTCGAACTGATTGGAAAAGTCCGGGATGCTCATGTCGACTCCTCCAGAACACTGGCAGCTGATGAAGCCGCGAATTCATTCGGAATACCTTGGACGCCACGAAGCAGATCACGCAGCGTAATGACGCCGACCACTGTTCCGTTATCGACGACAGCAAGCGCGTCGCGGTCGGACTTCATCGTCAATTCGATAAGCGCGTTGATATCAGCGTCGAGCGAGGTCTTGGCAAGCCTGGTGATGTCGCAGCCAGGGTTCGCCACCTGGTAAGGCTCGACGGGTGTCATGACCGACTGGGCTTTAACCAGATGCAATCTGGAAATGCCCGCCACAAATTCCGCGACGTAGTCGTCAGCCGGATTGAGAACGATCTCCTCGGCAGTCCCCACCTGGATGATCACGCCATCCTTCATGATCGCGATGCGGTCACCGATGCGGATCGCCTCGTCGAGGTCGTGCGTGATAAATACGGCGGACTTGCCGAGCTCCTTGGTCAGCTGGCGAAACTCATCCTGCAACTGCCGGCGAATCAACGGGTCAAGCGCACTGAAAGGTTCGTCCATCAAAATCACTTCAGGATCGGCGGTGATCGCACGGGCCAGTCCCACACGTTGCTGCATACCGCCAGACAACGCGCTGGGATAATGTGAAGACCAATCGCTCAAACCCACCTTGGCCAGCGCCTGCTCGGCCACTTTGTAACGTTCAGCCTTGCCCACGCCCTGCACTTCCAGGCCAAACGCCGTGTTCTCCAGAACCGTGCGATTTGGCAACAAGGCGACGCTCTGAAAGACCATGCCGATATGGTGTGCCCTGACCTCTCGCAGCTGCGCAGAGGTGAGGGACGAAAGATCCTTGCCCTTTACCAAAACCTTCCCTGAGCTCGGCGTGATCAGCTTGTTGAGTAACCTGATAAGGGTGGATTTGCCACTGCCGGACAATCCCATGATGCAAAATATTTCTCCTCGGCGAACCTGGAGACTAACGTCAGAGACACCGACCACGCAGCCGTAGTTTTGCAGTATCTGGGTCTTGGTTAGTCCCTGCTGAACGACAGCATTCATCGCCGCAGGTGCGTTCTTTCCGAAGATTTTCCAGACGGACTGGCAATCCACTAGCACTTCGTTGTTGTCTATTTTGGCCGTTGTCATTTTCGTAACCCGTGAACCAGTTTTCTGGTTTCTCTAATGAATCAAAGGGCGGCAGTGGCTTAAAGCAAACTTGAATCAGTTCTTGATATTTTCCCAACGCTTCAGCAACTCGGCGTGGCTATCCGTCCAGTCCTTGATTGCCTGCTCCATTGTTTTGCCATCCTTGACTTCAGCATTCATCGCAGTGATGTCTGTGATCGGCACGTACACACTCGCCATCAACTCGCGAGCACGTGGATTGCCTTCAGCAAAGCCTTTGTGGCCGATCCAGTAGTAGCCCTGCTGTGGTGGGAATATGGCTTTTGGATCTTTCAAGAATTTAAGATCGTACTTTTTGGTCATCCAGGACGGTTCCCAGACGGTTACGACTACCGGCTCTTTACGGTCGACAGCTGATTTCAACGCTGCCGTCATCGCAGTGGTACTGCCCTCGACCAACTTGAGTTTGAGGTCATAGGCTTTAACGGCATTGTTAGCGTCGCTCATCAAGCCAGACCCTGGCTCGATACCGATAATTTTTCCGCCGAGTTTTTCCGAATTGGCATTCAGCTGATCAATGGAATCAATGTTGACGTAGCTGGGTACTGCAAGTCCCTGGTAAAGACCAAAAGAGACGGGAGACAGTTTCTCGATCTTGTTCTTGTTTTTGTTCCAGTAATCGTTCGCTGCATAGTCCGTTTGGGACGCCAATACTTGAACATCACCCTTGGTTAACGCAGCGTACGCAATGCCCCACTCGGAAAAATCTACAACTTTCACTGTGTAGCCAGCGTCTTCAAGTACCTTCTTGGTAATACCGGTGATAGGCGTTAAGTCCTCCCACGTCATGGTACCCATGGTGATGGTTTTTTCTTCTGCGTGAACGGGCAAACTCATTACACCAGCCACAGCGACAGCGCAGATTGCCTTTAAAATCTTTTTCATGGCGTACTCCGAACGACGGTTAAAACCAGAGATTAGGCTTTTATGAAATAAAAGCCGGTTGTGTGAAACACTTCAGCCCTCTCGCCCTGCTCTCAGCGCCTGCCAACGAATGACTGAGTTGACACCCAGCTTCGTTAATATCCTGGGTGGAAGCCTGCTTGGCCCAGGCGCTTGACTGAAACTTTCCAGAGTCTTTGAACGCGTGCCTGTGGCCAACTCAGCCGCCATCACGCCCGCCAGGGTGCTCTTGACCGTTCCCAAGCCATTTTCGCAGCACGCCGAATACAGATTTTCTTCGATCTCCCCGAACGCTGCGGCGCTGTTACGGCTCAAGCAAAGACGTCCAGCCCAGCTAAATTCCAACGGAGTCGATTTCAACTCGGGAAAGCGCGCGTCCAGTGAGTGCCGTTGTTCTTCGGCAATCTCGGCAACCCGTTTGAGGGTCACTTGAATACTGGGGTCATAGGTGAACTTTGTACGGATAACGATGCGCGAAAGCCCATTTGAAGTAATCTTGCGAACTGTCGCGCCCATCGGATCCGCGGGTAATAAAGCCCATCGAGCCTGACCGGTTACCGCCCGTTCAAACTCTTCATGACTATAAGCAGCGGTCATCGAGGCGTACGTAAACACGTGCAACAGTCGGCCCTGAAAATGACCGAAGTCTTCAACATGGCCATTGACCGCGAGAATCACCTTGGGCGCATTAACCACGCCGCGATGAGACCTTGCCTTCCAGCTATTTCCCGACCGGGACAGTTCAATAATCGGAGAGCGTTCATATAAGCTGATGTTCTTATCCAGCCCGAATGCAAAATCCCTAATATATTGAGCAGGCTGGATCATCACCGCACCGGGCGTATAAAGCCCACCGTGGTAATAACGGGAGCCGGTAATATCCTGCATCTGCGCAGCGTCCAGCATCTCAAACTGCTCGCCGATGCCTTTTAGCGATTTCGCATAGTTCTCATTGAGCCTCATCCCGCGTTCTGTTGCCGCCGCGTTGATCTTTCCGGACGGATCAAACGTCTCGGCAGACATGCCGTACTCGCGTGCAGCTTCAGCCGCAAAAGCGATCGCAAAGCGGTTCTGGGTGATTTCCAGCGCCGTTGCAGACTCACCGGCCACCGAATATTCCCCGGATGAAAGACTGTGGGGCACGTCGATCATGAAGCCGGAGTTTCTTCCTGCCGGGCCCTTCGCGACTTCATGGGCATCAACGACTGCGATGCTATCGCCTGGATGCAGCTGGGCCAGCCTGCGAGCGGCAGACAGGCCAGCGAAGCCCGCACCGATAATCAGCCAGTCTGCCGACACACTCCCATCAAGCATGCGGACAGGAGCAGTGCGTGTGGAAATCGCCTCCCAACCTGAAACCCCGGTGTCTACCGGTAGGCGCTTGATGGTATGGGTGCTCATTTTTCGGTCTCTTCATCCGACCGACCAGAAACATCGATCCAGATGGTTTTGATTTCGGTGTACTGATCGTGAGCAAAAATCGATTTGTCCCGACCGCCGAACCCTGATTCCTTGTAGCCGCCGAAAGGCGTGGAAGCATCACCCTCACCAAAGCAGTTCACAGTGACGATGCCGGCGCGAATTTCCCGCGACAACCTGATGGCCCGTCGCAAACTGCCGGTATAAACAGAGGCGGCCAAGCCGTATACGGTGTCATTGGCCAGGGCAATCGCTTCAGAGATCGAGCTGAAGGTGGTGACCGAAAGTACCGGGCCGAAAATCTCTTCCTGGAACAGCCGGTTGTCCCGACCTACGCCGTCAATCACCGTTGGCTCTACGAAGGCACCATCTTTGGTCGCGCCGCCGTACACAACGTCGAGTTTTCCAGCGGCGGCGTGCTCAAGGTACGACTTCACTTTCGCGAAATGCTCAGGGCTGACCAGCGAACCTACGCGGTTTTGCGGATCCAGCGGATCGCCCATTTTCCATTCGCGGATGTAGGCGCCCATGCGTTGCAGCAGCTCATCTTTCACCGACTCGTGGACGATCAGGCGTGAAGTGGCGGAGCAGTTTTCGCCCATGTTCCAGAACGCACCGTTAACCACATGCTCGGCAACACGATCCAGATCTTCCGCATCGTCCATCACCACGGCCGGATTTTTCCCGCCACATTCAAGGACGATGCGTTTCAGATTCGAATCGGCTGCGTAATGCAGGAAACGACGACCGGTGACAGTGGAGCCAGTGAAGCTCACCATGTCGACATCGTTATGCAAGCCTATCGGCTCCCCGACCTCCTTGCCTGTACCGGTAACAATGTTGAGCACGCCTGCGGGCACACCGGCTTCGAACGCGAGCTGCGCAACACGTAACGTCGTCAGCGAGGTCTGTTCGGCGGGTTTGACGATCACCGAGCATCCCGCGGCGAGCGCCGGGCCGATTTTCCAGGCCAGCATCAACAGGGGGAAGTTCCACGGCAATACGCAGCCCACCACACCAATCGGCTCGCGGACCACCATGGTCAGTGCGTCACTGCCCACCGGGGCGGTGTTGTCATAAATCTTGTCGATCAACTCCGCGTGCCAACGCAGCGTGTGAATGGTGTCTGGCACATCGACCAACTGGCATTCACTGACAGGCTTGCCGCTATCGAGGCTCTCCAGGACTGCCAGTTCGTGTTGATGGCTTTCAAGCAGATTCGCGAACTTCAGGAGAACCGCTTTGCGCTCCCTGGGCGAAATCGATCTCCAGCGTCCATCCTCAAATGCCGCTTTTGCACTACTGACCGCAGCGTCGACATCCTCGGATGAACACGCAGCGACGTCGGTCAAAAACTCCCCCGTCGCCGGATTGCTGGTAGCGAACGTTTTGCCAGAGAGAGCGGGTTTAAACGCGCCATCGATGAACGCATTGGAAGGAAACGAAATACTTTTAGCGATGGCGACGTATTCGGCCTTGCTCAGAAGATCACCCATGGCTGGCTCCCGAAGTGACGTTGGCAACGTTGCGTTTCACATCGTTGATGATCGCTTCAAGGCTTTTCTTCTCTTCTGAATCAAGCGGCTGAAGCGGCAGGCGCACGTCCCCTACTTTCAGTCCAGCCAGCTCGCAACCAAACTTGATCGACTGCACGAACTTGCCGCCGTCCAAAGCATTCATCAGAGGCATCATCGCCGACATGATCTGACGGCCTTTGTCGAAGTTCTTTTCAATGACGCAGGCTTCGTAAAGCGCCACGTGCTCTTTCGGCAAGAAGTTGGAACCGGCACACACCCAACTTCTGGCACCCCAGGCAAAAAACTCCAGTGCTTGATCATCCCAGCCGCATGACAGTGCGATGTTGGGAAACTTACGTGCGAGGAGATGCACCTGCCCCATGTCGCCGGAGCTTTCCTTGATGGCAATGACGTTTTTCGATTGGCTCACACGGGTGAAGTAATCTTCATCCATCGAAACGCACATGCGACCCGGGTAGTTGTAAAGCATGATCGGCAGGTCGGCAGCGCGATCAATGGTCAATGCGTGTATCGCGTTTTCCTCGGAGGTCGGGAGCGCGTATGGCGGACTGGTGACAAGAATGGCGTCCGCCTTGATCGCTTTGGCATCCTTCGCATACTGCACTGCATCTTCAGTGCGAATGGCCCCGGTGCTAACAATCAGTTGCACCCGAGTGCCGATCACATCTTTTGCATAAGCGGCAAGTTCAGTGCGCTCTTCCGAAGTCTGCGCATAATATTCGCCAGTCGATCCACCGATAATAATGCCGTGTACTTTCGCTTCGATCAGCGACTCCAATACTTCGGAGTACACGTTCCAGTCGATCTCCCCTTCAGAATTATAAGGAGTCACCGCGGGGGTATAGATGCCTTCAAATTTCAAGATGATTTCTCCGAAGATGAGTGACGTGGAAGGTCAATGAGTGCATCCGCCTTGATGCCTTGGGGCGCGATAAAAATCTCCATGTTTTCCCGGGACAGCTCCCAGTGTTCAAACACAAGATCAACAACGGCTTCTTCATCGCGACGTTCAATAGCCTCGATAAAAGAATCATGGTGCCCTGCAGACAGTTCGAGACGTTCTTCCATGTCCTCATTTCGAGGTCGGAAAAATGTATTACCGATGCGGGAGTGATCAATCAGCAACCTTTCCAGACTCGGCTGGAGATACTGGTTATCGGCCATTTCGCCCATGATCGCGTGAAAGCGATTGTTCTCGACGACCATTGCCAGCGCATCCCTTGAGGTGGTGGCAATGCGGAACCGGTGCTGCGTGTCTTTCAAATCGATCAGTTGGCGTGGCTTGAAGTTCTGAACCGCCAGACGGCCAATGGCTGCGTACATCATCGGTGCAACCAGAAAGAAATTTCGCAGTGTCGAGTGATTCATCGGAATAACCCGAGCGCCGCGGTTTTCTCGAATATCGACATAACCTTCACCGGCCAAGCGGCGAAAAACTTCTCGGACGGGCGTTCGGGACAAGCCATAACGTTCGCTGAGAATGACTTCATCCAGCGCTTCGTCAGGGTCCAGTTCCATCGTCAAAATTTGACGTTTCAGGTCTTCGTAGAGACAAGTTTTGCCGTTTTTCACAAACGACCTCCAAAGGTAGTTTCACTGTCAGGTGCGGCTGACTGATGAGTCGAGACTCGCACGGGTTTTGGGGATGGTCAATAGATTGTATTTCTTGTGTATACATAAAAAACACATGAAAAACACAGGCTGTGTTTGAGTTTTTTTCTTTAAATTCATCCAGTTAGTTATTTATTTAAAAAACGATGTAGTCGCTAATAGGAAAGTTTGCCGTCGTTTTTAGAATGCTTTTTCCTAGATCATTCCCTGATAAAGCTTATTCCCAAGCGCACTTATATATCGAGACGGTTGGCCCGGTACGACACGCCAGGAAGTGTTTGCGACATGCCGTCGAGGCAAGGTTGAGGCGCTACTGAAACTGAAAATGGTTCAGCCGCTTCACACGCGCTGAGTCATGTCCATTCTCAGCCTCATCTATGCTTAATCCCACATCGCTGGAGCGATCGAATACAAGCTTCGTGGCATCAGCGCCAGGAGCAAAGGCAGGGAGATGAGACAGCTATCTGAAAAGAGAAACGAATAATGAAAATGCTAATGATGGTCGAGTGCCCGAATGAACCCTTCAACGCGCTCGTCAGGGCCGGGAAGGTCGGCGAAGTCATCGGGCGAATCCTGGAAAGCATCAAACCGGAGGCTGCCTACTTTACCGAGCAGGATGGAATGCGCGGCGGGATTTTCCTGATCGACGTACAAGACTCCTCCCAGATCCCCAGCTTTGCGGAACCGTTCTTTCTCAACTTCGATGCCACCTGCAAGTTCCGTCTGGTCATGAGCCCACAGGACCTGCAAAGGGCCGGCCTGGAAGCGCTCGGAAACACGTGGGGCTGAGGGCGATCAGTGCGGGGTGGTTTTGTCCGCCCCACACCCTCATCGGGTCGCGACGAACCTACTGGGCAATAGCGGTTGCCGATAGCTATGATTGGAGACCATGACAGCCTCTCTCCAGATTCGACAACCCTGCCCGCCCGGTGCCTGCGATTGCAGGCGCGAACAGTTGCTGGACATTCCCAGCGCGGACTTGCGCATCCTGCACCTGACCCGCCAGGAGGAAAATCGCCTGCTCGACCGGCTGGAGAATCTGCAGAGCCTGGCCGACCTCGAACACATGCAGCGGCGGATGTATGAGCAATTAGGCATTCGCGTGCACATCACTCCAAGCGTGCACGAAGTGCGAAGCATGCGCGGCATCGGTATTCAGCTTCTGGAGCTGCCAGGGCTGTGCCGCAAAACCCGCCAGTCGATTCCGGCCGCCATTCGTCGCGGTCTGGAAAAAAAACCCGAGATTGCCTACGAACTGCTTAACGCTCACGACCTTTTGCGCGATGCCTGAGGTGCCGCCCGGCGTGCGCCTCTTGCAAAGACGCGGCGGGCGACAAGCGGTTATCGAGAACGTCTCAATGGCGCAGCAATTTGCGCAGTGGCACGCCGTCCTTGAGCACGGGCGACTTGATGACGATGTAACTGAAGTACTTGGAGATGCCGATGTTCTTGTCCAGCAGGCTTTCGATCACTTCCTGATAGTGCTGGATGCTGCGGGTCATGAAGCGCACCAGATAATCGTAGCCACCGCTGATCAGATGGCATTCGAGCACCTCATCCACCAGGCGGATATTGGACTCGAACTTGGCGAAGTCTTCGCGCTTGTGATCGCTCAAGGTGATCTCGGTGAACACCGTGACCGAGTCAGTGATCTTGGCCAGGTTCAAATGCGCCTTGTAACTCGAGATGTACCCCGCCGACTCCAGTCGCTTGACCCGTTGCAGGCACGGACTGGCTGACAGCCCAACGGCATCAGCCAGGCTGACATTGGTCATGCGCCCGTCTTTTTGCAACTCAACCAAGATACTGATGTCGATCCGGTCCAGTTTCACTAAACCTTCCATTGCGTACCTCTTGATTGCCGTTTGTAAGACAATCTTCTAGCAAAATCAGCGCCGTAAAGACAGCTGATGCTGAGCCACCAGGTCAGCCATGCTGTTAATGCAGTAATCCGCCGCACACGACGTTGCGGATTTTGCCCGCCCGCGACAAATCAGGCATACATCGGTGGCCGCCTGTCGACCGGCAGAAGGTCGGGTCACTTGCAGGATCTCCCGGGCCTCAAGCCCGTTGGCCTGTAACCAGTCCCGATCCAGCACGGGATCGCTGGCCAGTGAAATGAAGTCGTCGGGCATGACTCCCAAACGCTCACAAAGCAGCCCTCGATCTTCGGCATCCCGATCGCCCTGCACCAACAAGCGATAGAACTTGCGCAGGTACAACATCGCGCCGGGTGCGTCCTCGAACAGCGACCAACTGGCCACCGAACGGGCAAAACTCATGCCCTCCTCCCAACTGGCTCGCAGCCCCCAGCGCTCGGCCAACTGGCGATGGGCGAAACACAGCAAGCCACTGAAGCCCAGTTCACCGAAACGCGGGTAGAGCGCACGCACCACCTCGCTGTATTCGGCCAATACCTGCTCCTTGTCCGGGCGACCGCCAAGGCTGTCGAGCAGCGGTTGCAGTGCCGTCCAGACTCCCGAATCGCGATCGACCAGGACTTCATCGCAATCGATGAGCAACGCTCGATAATCAGTCAGCCCCATGGTACGCCAAGCCTCCAATAATGCACTCCGTCACCCCATGCTCCATAAATGCTCACGGGCGATACCTCGCGGTACCGCCCGAAGCAGGCATGAACTCAGTTCAAGACGCGTGCCAATGCTGCTTCAAGAATCTGCAGCGCTTCGTCGATCTGATCCTCTGTTGTCACCAGCGGCGCAAGGAAACGCAGCACGTTGCGGTACACGCCACATTTGATCACCAGCAGACCGCCCGCCCGGGCTTCGTCGATCAGCCGCTGATTCAGGTCCGCATCCGGGGTACGCGCGTCGTCATCCTTGATCAGTTCGATCGCCAGCATGAACCCGCTACCGCGCACGTCGCCGATTTGTGGGTGACGGGCCTGCAAGCGCAGCAACCCCTGACGCAAACGCTCGCCCAAGGCGTCGCCACGCGCCAGCAGCTGTTCTTGCTCATAGGCTTCGATCACCGCCAGCGCTGCGGCGCATGACAACGCGTTACCGCCGTAAGTACCGCCCAGTCCACCGGGCAATGGCGCGTCCATGATCCCGGCCTTGCCGACTACACCGGACAACGGTAGACCACCGGCAAGACTCTTGGCGACGGTCACCAGGTCCGGCTGGATGCCGGCGTGCTGGAAGCCGAACCACTTGCCGGTACGGCCAAAACCGGTCTGGATTTCATCGAGAATCAGCACGATGCCGTGTTTTTCAGTGAGGGCGCGCAACGCTTGAAGGAACTCCACGGGTGCCGAGAGGAAACCACCGTCGCCCTGAACCGGTTCAATGATGATTGCCGCAACCCGCTCAGGGGCAACCTGGGTGGCCAGCAACTCGTCCAGGGCCTTGAGGGCCATCTCACTGCTGACGCCGCGATAGGCATTCGGATACGGCGTGTGAAATACCTCCGGCGCGAACGGCCCGAAGTTCTGCTTGTACGGCTGGCTCATGCCGGTCAGCGTGGTGCCAAGCAAGGTGCGACCGTGAAACCCGCCACGAAACGCGATCACCGCCGAACGATTGGTGTGAGCGCGGGCGATCTTCACCGCGTTTTCCACGGCCTCGGCGCCAGAGGTAAAGAACGCCGCTTTATACGCTTCGTTGCCGCCGATCATTTCGCACAGGCGCTGGGCCAGATCAAGATAAGGCTTATAGGCCACCACCTGAAAACACGCGTGGGAGACCTTTTGCAACTGGGCCTGCACCGCGGCGACCACCTTGGGGTGGTTATGGCCGATGTTCAGCACACCAATGCCGCCGACAAAATCCAGGTAGCGCTTGCCGTCCACGTCCCACAATTCGGAACCTTGGGCGCGATCGATCACCAACGGGTGAGCGGTAACCAGGCCACGTGGCACGAATTGATCGCGCTGACGGAGCAAATGAGGGGTTTCGTCGACTTTGCTGTTCATGGCATTTCCCATCGTGAGTCCGGCAACCGGGAGGTGGTTGCGATGGTGTTCAGGTTAAGGCTTGTGCGAAACGAACTACGCCGAACTTGCGCCCTGAGAAATTCGGATCGACTGTTTTCACCCCGCCAAACGGCAGATTCCTTCAGCCCGCCGAATCTGCCGGGGCATGCCTGATAGAAACAGGTGCAACGCGTTTAACCCGGCCCTTTCGACAGATCCTGCGCTGGCGTTGCGCGATGATGGACAGCCTCTTCACCCTTCAGGAAATGCCCATGGCCCTGCTTTATAAAGCTGACCCGGTACGCGGCGAACAGTGGAAAGCGCTGTTCGCCGAGCATGCCCCGGATATCGAATGGCGCGCCTGGCCGGACATCGGCGACCCCAAGGACATTCAGTACCTGGCCGCCTGGCAGGCACCGGATGATCTCGAGGCGCTGCTGCCCAACCTGCGCGTGTTGTTTGCGTTGTCCGCCGGGGTCGATCAACTGGACTTGAGTCGCCTGCCGACAAGCTTGCCGGTGGTGCGCCTGCTGGATCCCGGCATCACTCGCGGCATGTGCGAATACGCCTGTTTTGCGGTGCTCAGCCTGCACCGCGACATGCTGCGCTATCGCCAGCAACAAATGGCCCGGTGCTGGCAGGCTCACTTGCTGCAACCGGCGGCCAAGCGACGGGTTGGCGTCATGGGCCTCGGCACCCAGGCCCGGCAGATTCTGGCGACCTTGCAGCCCATGGGTTTTGCGTTGTCCGGCTGGGCGCGCAGTGCCCATCAAATACAGGGCGTCGCTTGTTATGCCGGTACCGAGCTGTTACCTGCGTTCCTGAGCCAGTGCGACATTCTGCTCTGCGTACTGCCGCTGACCGAACAGACCCAAGGCATCCTCGACCGCACGCTGTTCCAGCAACTGCCCCGTGGCGCGGCGCTGATCAACATGGGCCGTGGCGGGCATCTGGTGGAAAGTGATTTGCTCGAGGCGCTGGACAGCGGGCAGCTGAGCGGCGCGGTACTCGATGTGCTACAGGAGGAACCGGCACCGGTGGATCATCCGTTTTGGGACCATCCACAGATTCTGCTGACCCCGCACATTGCGGCGATGACTCAACCGGAAAGTGCGTTTGGGGTGTTGCTGGAGAATATTCGGCGGTTTGAGCGGGGGGAGAAAATGGTGGGTGAAGTTGATCGAGCCCAAGGTTACTGAATACACACAGGCCCAATGTGGGAGCGAGCTTGCTCGCGATGGCGATCCGTCAGTCAACATCAATGTTGAATGTCAGCCCCTCATCGCGAGCAAGCTCGCTCCCACAGTTTGGTCGGTGGTGGGTTCAGAGTCTGTCGGCAATCGCCTTTCCGACATCCTGAGTCGAGCCCTTCCCGCCCAGATCCGGGGTGATTGGCCCCTCGGCAATCACCCGCTCGATCGCCTGCAAAATCCCGTCATGCGCCGCGCGATAGCGCTCATCACCGTTACCGAGGAAATCGAGCATCAACGCCCCGGACCAGATCATCGCAATCGGGTTGGCGATGTTTTGCCCATAGATATCCGGCGCCGAGCCATGTACCGGTTCGAACAGCGACGGAAAACGCCGTTCCGGGTCGAGATTCGCCGACGGCGCAATGCCGATGGTGCCAGCACACGCAGGCCCGAGGTCGGAGAGAATGTCGCCGAACAGGTTCGACGCCACCACCACATCAAAGCGGTCCGGTTGCAGCACGAAACGCGCACACAGAATGTCGATGTGCTGTTTGTCCCAGGTGATCTCCGGGTACTGCGCGGCCATCAATGCGGTGCGCTCGTCCCAGTACGGCATGCTGATGGAAATGCCGTTGGACTTGGTCGCCGCCGTCAGGCGTTTGCGCGGCCGGGTCTGGGCCAGGTCGAAGGCGAACTTGAGAATCCGGTCGACACCGCGTCGGGTGAACACCGACTCTTGCAGCACGAACTCATGCTCGGTGCCTTCGAACATCTTGCCGCCGACCGAGGAATATTCACCCTCGGTGTTCTCACGAATCACCACGAAATCGATGTCCCCCGGCTTGCGGCCGGCCAATGGGCACGGCACGCCGGGGAATAACCGCACCGGGCGGATATTCACGTACTGGTCGAAATCCCGGCGGAACTTCAGCAGCGAACCCCACAGGGAAATGTGATCCGGCACCTTGTCCGGCCAGCCGACGGCGCCGAAGTAGATCGCGTCAAACCCCTTGAGCTGTTCGAACCAGTCGGCGGGCATCATCTGCCCATGCTCCAGGTAGTAATCGCAGTGCGCCCAATCGAGCACCTCGATGCTCAACTCCAGCTGCCATTTCTTCGCGGCCTGCTCCAGTACCCGCAGCCCTTCGGGCAGGACTTCCTTGCCGATGCCATCGCCGGCAATCGCGGCGATTCTGAATGTCTTGCTCATCAATCGTGGCTCCCCGTGTCTGTGAGTTACAGCCCGCCAATGTGGAAGGCTTTGACTTCAAGGTATTCATCCAGGCCGTACTTGCTGCCTTCACGGCCCAGGCCCGACTGCTTGATGCCGCCGAACGGCGCGACTTCCATGGAAATGATCCCGGTGTTGAGGCCGACCATGCCGAACTCCAGCGCTTCACCGAAACGCCATGAGCGGCGCAGGTCCTGAGTGAAATAGTAGGCGCCCAGGCCATAAGGCGTGGCATTGGCCAGCGCGAGTGCTTCGGCCTCCTCGGTAAAGCGCATCAACGGCGCCACCGGGCCGAAGGTTTCTTCATTGGCCAGCAGCATGCCGGCGTGGGCATCGCCGAGTACCGTTGGCTGGACAAATTGACTGTCGCCCTCGGGAACACCGCCACAGAGCAACCGCGCACCCTGGCTCAGGGCATCGTCGATATGCCGGGCGACTTTGCTCACCGCCGCCGGATTGATCAGCGGGCCAATAGTGACGTCGGCGTCCAGACCGTTGCCGACCTTGAGCTTGCCCACCTCCTCCACCAGCCGCTGGGCGAAGCGCTCGTAAATGCCGTCCTGCACCAGGATGCGGTTGGCACAGACGCAGGTCTGCCCGGCATTGCGAAACTTGCTGAGCATGATGCCCGCCACCGCCTGCTCCAGGTCAGCATCGTCGAACACAATAAATGGCGCATTGCCGCCCAGTTCCAGGCTCAGACGCTTGATGTGTTCGGCACTCTGGCGCATCAGCAAGCGGCCGACTGCCGTGGAGCCGGTGAAGGAGATCTTGCGTACGGTCGGATTGCCGGTCAGTTCTTCGCCGATGCCGGCGGGCATTCCGGTCAGTACGTTGAACACCCCGGCCGGGATGCCAACGCGCTCGGCCAGTACCGCCAGGGCCAGCGCCGACAACGGCGTCAGGTCCGAGGGTTTGACAATGATCGGGCACCCGGCCGCCAGCGCCGGAGCGCACTTGCGGGTGATCATCGCGTTGGGGAAATTCCACGGGGTGATGGCCGCACAAACCCCCACCGGTTGCTTGAGGGTCAGCAGTCGGCGGTCGCCGCTGGGAGCCGGCATGGTTTCGCCGTAGACGCGGCGGGCCTCTTCAGCGAACCATTTGACGAAACCGGCGCCGTAGCGAATTTCGCCTTTGGCTTCGTTGAGTGGTTTGCCCTGCTCGCAGGTCATGATCAACGCGAGGTCGTCGAGGTTGTCGATCATCGCCTGATACCAGCGCTCCAGCAGCGCCGCACGCTCGGCCGCTGGGCGTGCGCGCCAGGCTGGCCAGGCTTTTTCGGCGGCGTCGATGGCGCGGCGGGTTTCCGTGCCTTGCATCGCCGGTACGCGGGCGAGGAACTGGCCGTTGGCCGGGTCGATGACGTCCAGCGTCGCGGCGTTGTCGGCGCCGATCCACTGCCCGTCGATGTAGGCGAGTTCTGCCAAAAGGCTTGGGTCTTTCAAACGATTCTTGAGCATGGTCGAGGTCCTGATCCGAGACACTTGCCAGTCTAGGGAGGTGCCTCGGAAGAGGATGCTGAAAGCGCCTTGAGGGCAGCGTCGGATGCTGAAAATCGCGGCGGGACGGCAGGCTCTACCGAAGGGGTTCGAGGAGCTGACAGGCAAATGATTAACCCTGTGGGAGCGAGCTTGCTCGCGATAGCGGTGTGTCAGCTGACATCAATACCGACTGGACGGACGCCATCGCGAGCAAGCTCGCTCCCACATTTGATCTCTTTTGACACGGAACCTTTTACAACTTCAGGGAACCTAGCAGCCCCTCAAGAAACCGCTCCCCGGCCTCCATCTGGCTGATCTCGATAAACTCGTCCGGCTTGTGCGCCTGTTCGATCGAGCCCGGTCCGCAGACCACCACCGGCACATCCAGACGCTGCTTGAACAACCCGCCTTCGGTACCGAACGACACTTTGGCGGTGCCGGTATCCGGTGCGGCGAAGTTCTTCAGAAAGCGCACCGCCTCGACGCTTGGATGAGTATCGAGCCCCGGATAAACGTTGAGGGATGCTGAAAATCGCGGCGGGACGGCAGGCTCTACCGAAGGGGTTCAGGGTCTGACAGACAAATGAATAACCCTGTGGGAGCGAGCTTGCTCGCGATAGCGGTGTGTCAGCTGACATCAATACCGACTGGACGGACGCCATCGCGAGCAAGCTCGCTCCCACATTTGGTCTCTTTTGACACGGAACCTTTTACAACTTCAGGGAACCTAGCAACCCCTCAAGAAACCGCTCCCCGGCCTCCATCTGGCTGATCTCGATAAACTCGTCCGGCTTGTGCGCCTGTTCGATCGAGCCCGGTCCGCAGACCACCACCGGCACATCCAGGCGCTGCTTGAACAACCCGCCTTCGGTGCCGAACGAGACTTTGGCGGTGCCGGTGTCCGGCGCGGCGAAGTTCTTCAGAAAGCGCACCGCTTCGACACTCGGATGGGTATCGAGACCTGGATAGACATTGAGGGTTTCAATCTCGATGTCCGCCACGCTGGAGAGCTTTTTGGCCTCACGCACGATCACCTCGGCACGCTCTTGCATCTGCGCGAGGAACTGATCCAGATCGTCCGCCGGCAGGTTGCGCACTTCGAAGTCGAGGGTGCAGAGGTTCGGCACGATGTTCAGCGCCTTGCCGCCGACAATCTGCCCGACATGCACCGTGCTGTAAGGCACGTCGTAGTCCGTATCCTGAGCGCCCTGCTCTTGCAATTGCTGTTGGCTTTGACGCAGCGCCGCGATGAAATCGCAGGCCACGTGGATCGCATTGACCGAGCGCGGTGCCAGCGATGAGTGCGCCTCCAGGCCCCGACAGTACGTGCGGTAAGAACCCTTGCCCTTGTGCCCGAGCACAAACTGCATGTTGGTCGGCTCGCCAATCAGGCACAGGAATGGCCGCACCGGCGCCAGGTGCAACACATCGAGCAAACGCCGCACGCCAACGCAGCCGGTCTCTTCGTCATGGGACAGCGCCAGTTGCAGTGGACGGCTCAACGAATGGTCGGCGGCGTCGAGCATGGCGTCGATGGCCAGGGCGATAAACCCCTTCATGTCGCAGCTGCCGCGACCGTAAATCCTCCCCTCCTGCACCGTCGCCTGAAACGCCGGAACGGTCCAGGCCTGGCCCGCTGCCGGGACCACGTCGGTGTGCCCGGACAGCAGAATCCCCGGTAATTCCTTGGGGCCGGTGCTGGCGAACAGGTTGGCCTTTTTGCCGGTGGAGTCCTTGACGATCAGCGACTCGAAGCCCTTGCTCAGCAACAAGTCGCGCACGTACTCGATCAAGGCCATATTCGACTCCGAAGACACGGTATCGAAGGCCATCAGGCGTTTGAGAATATCCAGTACACGGGGTTTCATGAGGCCTTGCTCCGTTGCTCGGCTGAAAGGGCGAACCGGCGAATGGAGAACGGCTCAATCGAAGTGCGGGTGCTGCCGGTGCTGATCAGTTCAGCCATCACGTCACCGACGCCCGGGCCAAGCTGAAAGCCGTGACCGCAGAAGCCGAACGCGTAGAACAACCCGTCGACCGTGCCGCTGCGGCCCATCACCGGCAGGGAATCGGGCATATAACCTTCGATGCCGCTCCAGACGCGGATGATGTTCAGGTTGCCGACACCCGGCAGCAGGCGACGCATCTGCTGGATCTGGTTGAGGATGCTGCGCGGCTCGACCTGGGCCCGACGGTTCAGCATGTCCGGCTTGCTGCGGTAGCCACCGCCGATGACGATGTTGCCGCGCGGGATCTGCCGGAAGTAAATCACTTCCTCGGGAATTTTCGTGTACACGCCGATCACTGTCGGCAAGGCATACGGCACCGGCTCGGTCACGGCCATTTGCGGGCCGTGAGTGTCCAGCGGCACCGGTTCGCCGAACTGCGCCGACAGCTTCTGGCCCCAGGCACCGGCGGTAATCAGCAACTGTTCGGCGCTGAACTGGCGACCATCGGTGGTGGTGACGGTGAACTCACCGCCAACCTTTTGCACTTCGGCGACTTCGGTCTGCTCTTCGATCCGCGCACCGAGACGCCGTGCGGCGCGGGCAAACGCCGGGGCCGCCAGACGCGGGTTGGCATGGCCGTCGTGGGGCGCGTAGGAACCGCCCTTCACATCCGGTCCAAGAAACGGAAAACGCTGGTGCAGTTCGGCGCCGCGATAGATTTTCAGGTCCAGTTGCTCAGCCTCGGGGGCGGCGGCGTAGGCCTCCAGTTCGGCGATTTCATCTTCGCGGTAGCACACCCGCATGTGCCCGCTGGCGATGAATTCGAGGTCGTCGTCGATCAGCTCCGGCAGGCGTTTCCACAACGCCCAGGAGCGGTTGGCCAATTCCAGCTGCCCGAGGAATCGCCCCTGGCGTCGGACGTTGCCGAAGTTCACGCCGCTGGCGTACTGACCGATCTGGTCGCGCTCCAGCAAGATCACTGACTGCCCGCGCTGGCGCAGGAAAAACGCCGTCGCCGAGCCCATCAGGCCGCCCCCGACAATCACCACATCGGCTTTCTGTAGCGTCATGGCGACACCTCCTCGGTGAGCATCGAAAGCGGTTTGACCGGCGCCTGACCACGCTGGCGACCGACCAGTTGAACATTGACGCCGGCCGCAGCGGCAATCACCTCGGCCCCCGCCTGGGAGCAATAACGGCCCTGGCAGCGGCCCATGCCGACCCGGCTGAACGCCTTGGCCCGATTGACTTCACAGGCGCCCTTTTCGCTGACGGTGCGCCGCAATTCGCCGGCGCTGATCATCTCGCAGCGGCAGACAATGGCCGAGTCGGGCAAGGCCTTGGCTTGTTCGGCAGGCCAGGGAAACGCCTGGGCCAGGCCGAGACGAAACTGGTCCATCACCGCCAGGGCACGGCGTTGTTCGTCGCGCAACCCAGCGTCCACCGGCTGGTGCAGATCCTCCAGCAGCGCCATGGCCACCAGGCGCCCGGCGTGCTCGGCGGCATCCGCGCCACGAATTTTCGAGCCATCGCCGGCGGCATACACGCCATTCACCGAGGTCCGGCCTTCTTCATCGACGGCCAGCCACCATTGGCTGGATGCCTCATCGAAGCGCAAACGGCAACCGGCCAGATCCGCCAGTTGGGTTTCCGGGCGCAGGTGATAACCCAGCGCCACGGCATCGCACTCCACCGTCAACGTCTTGCCTTCGGCGGTCCGCACCCGCACACCACTGACACCGCGCTGGGCATCGCCCAGCACTTGCAGCGGAGAAATCCCCAGGTGCACCGGGATCTTTGCCCGGTACAACTGCGCCAACAGTTTCATCCCGGTGAACAGCACTCCGGGGCGCGCCAGCAGTTTCGGCAAGGCGCCGATGCGCTTGCTCAGCGGCGAAGTGTCGAGCACCGCCGCCACGTTGGCACCGGCCTTGAGGTATTGACTGGCGACCAGGTACAGCAACGGCCCGCTGCCCATGAACACCACGCGATGACCAATCGACACCGCTTGGGATTTGAGCGCGATCTGCGCGCCGCCGAGGCTGTAGGTGCCCGCCAGCTGCCAGCCTTCGATCGGCATCAAGCGGTCGGTGGCGCCGGTGCAGAGGATCAGCGCGTCGTAATCAACCGTCGAGTGTTTGCCCTGGCTGACGCAGCACAGTTGCCCCGGTGTGAGGTTCCACACCAGCGTGTCCGGGCGGTAGTCGATCAACCCGCGCAAGCGGTCGAAGCTTTGGTGCAAGTCTTTGGCCTTGGCCGCTTCGGTGCCGTAGAGCGTGGTGTAATCGCGGGTAAAGCCTTGCGGTTGGCGACGGTAGATCTGCCCGCCATCCCGACGATTTTCATCGATCAGAATCGGCTTGCAGCCCGCAGCCAGCAAGGTTTCGGCGCAGCGAATGCCGGCCGGCCCGGCGCCGACGATCACCACTCGATGAGTGCTCAGCCGTGCAGTGGCCATATCGCCTCCGGTTGTGTAGTGACGATATCCAGCCCTTCACGGACTTCGTTGGAACAGGCACGCAGCCGTTCGCCGCTGCGGGTCCAGACCCAGCAATCCTGACAGGCGCCCATCAGGCAAAAACCGGCCCGCCGGCCCGAGTCGAACTCCGACTGACGCAGCGCCGAACCCTGGGTCAGCAACGCGACCATCAGTGTGTCGCCCTGCAACGCCTCGATGGGTGTGCCGTCCACCGTCAATTTGACGGTCGGCCGGCCCTGCTCGGCCAGCCTCACAAAACGCCCCTTCATGCATAGGCTCCCTGAATCATGCTGTTCAAATCCTGCTGGGTTTTCAGCAGCTCGGCACTGTCGTGGTGACAAAGGATTTCACTGCCGCCGACAAGCGTCCGGCGGTTTGGCGCGGTGCGATTGCACAAACCGTCGACCCGCACCGGGCAACGATTGAGGAACGTGCACAACTCCGGCACGTTGGCCTTTGCACCAATCGGCGGCAGCGTGCCGCAGGTGGTGCCGCAGTTTTCCAGCCAGCCCTGACGCAATTCCGGCACCGAATGAATCAACAGGTCGGTGTAAGGATGGAAAGGCGCCTGGGCAAACGACTGTCGACTACCCTCCTGCACCTTGTGGCCGCTGTACATCACCACGATGTCGTCGCACAGCGCGCGCACGGTGGAGATGTCGTGGCTGATGAACAGATACGACACCCCCAGCTCCTGACGCAGGTCGCGCAGCAGTTCAAGAATCGCCGCACCGACTACCGTATCCAGCGCCGAGGTCACTTCATCGCAGAGAATCAGGTCCGGCTTGGCCGCCAGTGCGCGAGCCAGGTTGACCCGTTGCTTTTGCCCGCCGGAGAGTTCATTCGGCCGACGCTCGGCCAGGCTCCGCGGCAAGCGCACCAGGTCCAGGAGCTCGCCGATACGCTCGCGCAAGGCGGCACCCTTGAGGCCGAAATACATCTTCAGCGGCCGGCTCAGAATGGTGCTGATGCTGTGCATCGGATTAAGCGCGGTGTCGGCGTTCTGGAAGACCATTTGAATGCGCCGGAACTGTTCATCGGTACGCTCGGACAGGCTGCCGCCCAGTGGCTGACCATCAAAGGTCAGGCCACCCAACGCCGGCGTCAGCAACCCGGCCACCACCCGCGCCAGGGTCGACTTGCCGGAACCCGATTCACCGATCACGCCGATGGCCTGGCCCCTGCGCACCGTGAGGTCGATGTCTTCCAGCACGCGGATCGACGGCATGCCTTGGGTGTTTTTGTTGCCGTAGCCAGCGGTCAAACCTTTGATGGTCAGCAGTGGCTGATCTTCGGCCACACCGCAGGGCGGACGGATCGTCGTATCCGGGCGCGCCGCCGCCAGCAGGCTGCGCGTGTACTCATGGGCCGGACCTTTGAGCAAAGGCGCGGTGGCGCTCTGTTCGAAGATCTGGCCACCGTTGAGCACCACAATCTGATCGGCCATCTGCGCCACCACCGCCAGGTCGTGGGACACGTAGACTGCTGTCGCCCCACGCTCACGCACCACCCGTTTGAAAGCGCGCAGCACGTCGATCTGAGTGGTCACGTCGAGGGCGGTGGTCGGCTCATCGAGCACTACCAGCAGCGGATCGCTGATCAGCGCCATCGCCGCCATCACCCGTTGCAATTGCCCGCCGGACACTTGGTGCGGGTAGCGCTGGCCGATGTGTTCAGGGTCCGGCAGGGCCAGGTCGCGGAACAGCTCGATGGCTTTGGCTTCGAGCACGGTCCGGTTGCCCAGGCCATGAATCAACGCGCCCTCCACCACTTGGTCGATCAGTTTTTTCGCCGGGTTGAATGCCGCCGCAGCGCTTTGCGCGATATACGACACACGGTTCCCGCGCAGGCCTTGCAGTTCGCGTTCGCTCAACGCCAGCATGTCGTGTTCGCCGACCTGCACCACGCCGCCGGCCAACCGGCAACCGCGCCGGGCGTAACCGAGCAACGCCAGGGCGATGGTGGTCTTGCCGGATCCCGACTCACCGATCAGCGCCAGCACTTCGCCTTTTTCCAGGGAGAAGCTCACGCCCTTGACGATTTCTACTTCGCCGCGTTCGCCACAGGCGACCACGCGCAGGTCCTGGACCCGAATCAATTCACTCATCTCAATGCCCCCCCGTACGTCGACTACGTCGGGACGACAGCCTGTCGATGAACAGATTCACGCCAATGGTCAGGGTGCCGATGGCCAGTGCCGGAATCACGATGGCCGGCGCGCCCTGATTGAGGCCGCCAATGTTTTCCCGCACCAGCGACCCGAGGTCGGCATCCGGCGGTTGCACGCCCAGGCCGAGAAAGCTCATGCCGCTGAGCAACAACACAATGAAACCGAAACGCAGCCCCAGGTCGGTCAGCACCGGGTTGAGCATGTTTGGCAGGATTTCCACACAGGCGATATAAAGCCGGCGTTCGCCACGGGTTCGGGCCACTTGCACGTACTCCAGTGCTTCGATGTTGACCGCCATGCTGCGGGCAATGCGGAACGCGCCGGGGGTGAAACTCAGCACTGCGGTGCAGATCAGCAACGTCACCGAAGAACCGAAGGCCGAGACCATGATCAGCGCCAGCATCTTGCTCGGAATCGAAATGAACGCGTCCATCAAGCGGCTGATGATTTCATCCAGCCATTTCGGCGAAACCACCGACAACAGTGCACAACTGGTGCCCAGACCGCTGGCCAGCACGGCGGCAACCAGCGCCAGGCCGACCGTGAAACGGGCACCGACGAGGATTCGGCTGAGCATGTCGCGGCCCAGGTAATCCGTGCCGAAGGGGTACGCAGCACTCAGGCTGTCGAAGACATTGTCGGAGACCACTTCACCGACCGGGTGCGGCGCCAGCCACGGGCCGAAGACCGCCACCAGCAACCAGATAAAACACATCGCAGCCCCGACCAGACCCAGCCAGGATGGCCCGTTTGACACCTTGCCAACCGACAGGTCGGGGGTCACAGGCATCGATTTCACAATGAGCTTGTTCATTGGTTTCTCAGCCTTGGATTGGAAAGAATCGCGCACAGGTCGGCAATCAGCACCAACCCCAGGTACGCCGTACAAAACAGCATGGTGCAGGCCTGGACCAGCGCCATGTCACGGTTGGTCACCGCATCGACCATCAGGCTGGCGATGCCGGGATAGTTGAAGATCGTCTCGACGATCACCACCCCGCCCAGCAGGTAGGACAGGCTCAAGGCGATGGCATTGGCAATCGGCCCGATGGCATTGGGCAAGGCATGGCGCAGAACGATCCGCATCGGGCTCACGCCTTTGAGCCGGGCCATTTCCACATACGGGCTATCGAGTTGATCGATCACCGCCGCCCGGGTCATGCGCGCCATTTGCGCAACGATCACGCAGCAGAGCGTCATCACCGGCAAGGCGTAGGTGCGCAGAAATTGCAGCGGAGAGGTGATGTCGCTGGCATAGGACAGCGCCGACAACCAGCCCAGGTTCACCGCGAAAATCAGTACCGCCAGCGTCGCCACCAGAAACTCCGGTACGGCAACCATCGCCAGGGTGACAAAACTGAGGAAGCTGTCGATGCGCCCGCCCCGGCCCATCGCCGAACCGATGCCGAGAATCAGCGCCACCGGCACTGACACCAGCGCCGTGGCGGCCGCCAGCATCAGCGTGTTGGGCACCCGACCGGCCATCAAGTCGCTGACCGGCATGGCGTTGGAGACCGACAGGCCCATGTCGCCGCTGAGCAGGCTCATCAACCAATGCAGGTAACGCAACACACCGGGCTGGTCGAGTCCCAGTTTCAGCCGCAGTGCCGCCACCTGTTCCGGCGTGGCGAACTGCCCGAGGGCCTGTTGTGCCGCGTCCCCCGGCAATACTGCCGTGATGGCGAAAACCACCATGGACACGATCAACAAGGTCACGATCGCGGCGCCCATACGCCGGCCGATCAACCACAGTGTGTTGCTATTCATCGCCCTGCTCTCCTGCAATGTTGCTACGGCACAAACATCATCGGCTCATCAAGCATCCAGCCAGACCTGCTCGGCGAACATGTAGCCCATGAAGCCGCCCAACGGGTTGCTGCCATAGCCTTTGACGCGCTGGTCGACGCCGTCGATGTTGCTGATGAACACCGGGATGCCGATACCGCAGTGGTCATGCGCCAGGGTCTGCATGTCCGCGTACATCTTGCTGCGCTTGGCGTCGTCGGTTTCAGCGCGAGCGAGCATCAGCAACTGGTCGAACTGATCGTTCTTCCAGCCGGACTCGTTCCATGGTGCGCTCGACTGGAAGAACTGCGAAAACATCACGTCGGCGTTCGGCCGCGGGTTGATGTTGCCGAAGCTCAACGGATGCTTCATCCAGTGGTTGGACCAGTAGCCGTCGCTGGGCAGGCGGTTGACGTCGAGCTTGAGCCCGGCCTGTTTCGCCGATTGCTGCAACAGCACGGCGATGTCCACCGAACCGGTCGCGGCAGGTGATGCCACCAGCGGCATGCTGATGCTGTCCATGCCGGCCTTCTTCAACAGGAATTTGGCTTTTTCCGGGTCATAGACGGTCTGCGGCAGGTCAGCGTTGTAGTAGCGCGAACCGGGGGCAATCGGATGGTCGTTACCGACCACCGCGAAGCCACGGAACACCGCGGATTTGATCTGCTCGCGGTCCATCAGGTACTTCATGGCCTGGGTGAATTCCGGGCTTTTGCCGGGCATCTGATCCTGACGGATGATCAAGTCAGTATAGTTGCCCGACGGCGCATCCACGACGCGGTGACCGGCGCTGGCCTTGATTCGCGTGGTGGAACGCGGGTTGACCTCGTTGATCATGTGCACGTCGCCCGACAACAGCGCGTTGACCCGCGATGGCTCGTCGGCAATGGCGATGAACTCGATCTCGTCCAGATAAGGCAGGCCCGGTTTCCAGTAACCGGTATTGCGCGCAGCAATCGAACGCACGCCCGGTTTGAACTCCTTGACCTTGAACGGCCCGGTACCGATGCCCTGATTGAAGTCGGTGGTGCCTTCGGGAACGATCAGCAGGTGCGACACGGCCAGGATCGACGGCAGTTCGGCGTTCGGCGCGCTCAGGCGGATCTGCACTTCGTTGGGGCCAGTGGCCTTGATTTCGGCGAACTGCTCCATCAGCGGCATGACCTTGGAACCGGTCAGCGGGTCCTTGTGTCGCGACAGCGAGAACACCACGTCGGCGGCGCTCAGGGTTTTGCCGTTGTGGAAGGTCACGTCCTTGCGCAGGGTGATGGTCCACAACGTGGCATCGGTGTTGTCGATGCGCTCGGCCAGCTCCAGTTGAGGCACCAGATGGCTGTCGAAACGGGTCAGGCCGTTGTAGAACATATAGTGACGCACGTAGTCGGTGGACAGCGCACCCTTGGCCGGGTCCAGGGTATCGGCGGTGGAGCTGGACATGCCGGCGACGCGAATCCGCCCGCCCGGCTTGCCTTTGCCGGGGCTTGCGGCTTCGTCGGCAAACAGTTTTCCGGCGGCACCGAACAGGCTGCCGGCGCCCGCTGCCGCCACCCCGGCGACCCCGAGCAATTGCAACGCGTTGCGGCGCGACATGCCGCGATTGAGGCCTTCAAAGACTCTCAGGCTTTCCTGGCCGGAGATCAGTTTGGAGTCGATCTTGTTATCAGTCATATCAGTTGTACCTGTCGATAAAGAGAAGGCTCGAGTGTTCCGGTTGACCGGAACGTCCTGGAAACGCAAACGACGGTAAAGCCACAACATCAACTCAATGCAAATAGTCCTGGAACCGGTAATAAGCGCCCACCAGCGGCAAGAACCACGGCTTGCCGAAATGCCCGGGAATCGCTGGCCAGTCGAGTTCGCGCCAGGGATTGGCCTCGACTTTGCCGGCCATCACTTCGGCCATCACCTGGCCCATGTGCACCGACATCTGCACCCCATGGCCGCTGTAGCCCATGGAGTGATAAACCCCGCCGTGCTGGCCGGCACGGGGCAACCGATCGGAGGTCATGTCCACCAGCCCGCCCCAGCAGTAATCGATCTTCACCTTGGCCAACGCCGGAAACATCTGCACCATCGCCGCCCGCAACACCTTGCCGCTCTTGGCGTCGGAGACGCTGTCAGACATGGCAAACCGCGCACGGCCGCCAAACAGCAGGCGGTTGTCCGGGGTCAGGCGGAAGTAGTTACCGATCATCCGGCTGGTGACATAGGCTCGCCGACCGGGCAACAACTGGTCGATCAGGCTCTGGGGAAGGACCTCGGTGGCGATCACGAAACTGCCCACCGGCACGATCCGCCGCCGATACCAGCCCAACCCGCCGTGCTGACAGGCTCCGGTTGCCAGCAGTACTTGCCCCGCGTGCAGCGGACCCTTGGCGGTGTTGACCTGATAGCCGCCGGCCTGGGCTTTCCAGTCCGTCACCGGCGTGTCTTGATAGATCAACGCACCGTGCCGTGCCGCCGCTTCGGCCAGACCGACGCCGAAGCGCCCGACATGCATCTGCACGCCGTTGCGTTGCAGCAATCCTCCGTGGAACTGGGCCGAGTCGACTTCAGCGCGGATCTGTTCGGCGGTCAGCAACTCGACATCGGCATCGACCTCCCGGCGAATCAACTCGCAAGTCCGCGCCAGGCCCTCGTAGTGCATCGGCTTGGCGGCCAGCTTGAGCTTGCCGTTACGCTTGAGGTCGCAGGCGATCTGCTCCTGTTCCACCAGCGAAACCACGCTGTGCACGGCACTCTCGTAGGCTTTGTAATAAGCCCGCGCCTTGTCCGCACCGAGGCTGGCGCTCAGACCGGCGTAATCCTGGGCCACGCCGGTATTGCACTGACCGCCGTTGCGACCCGAGGCTTCGCCGATCACCCTGCCGGCTTCCAGCACTGCCACGCTGGCGCCCTTCAAGGCGAGCGCCCGAGCCGCCGCCAGGCCGGTGAAACCACCCCCGACGATGGCCACGTCGACCTGCCCGGGCAACGCGCCGGTCTGAGCACCGGTGAACGCCGGTGCAGTGTCGAGCCAGTAGGATTCACTGCCCATGTCTAACCCGCCTCTACCAAAAAGACTGCCGTGAGAATGCCGTTGCCGTGACGACTCAGAGACCGACCAGCGCGGCCAGCCCGCCGATGTCGGTGATCTGCCGGTACTCGTAGAAAGCGTTGGCCGGGACTTCGTGACCACGGGCGACGAAGGCCTTGTTCTTGATCTTCATGTCGTGGGCCGGCATCAGGTCGTAACGGAAGCTCGACGACACATGCAAGATGTCTTCCGGGCCGCAATTGAGGTTGTCGAGCATGAACTCGAACGCGGCCAGGCGCGGTTTGTAGGCTTGTGCCTGTTCCGCGGTAAAAACCTTGTGAAACGGTGCGCCGAGCTTATCGACGTTGGACATGATCTGGCTGTTGCTGGCGTTGGAGAAAATCACCAGCGGGATTTTGTCGGCGATTTTCGACAGACCGGCCGGTACGTCCGGGTGCGGGCCCCAGGTCGGCACGGCGTCGTAATACAGCTGACCTTCGTCACGGTATTCAATACCCCAACGCTTGCAGGTCCGCGCCAGCGCGGTCTTGAGGATTTCGTCATACGGCCTCCAGTCACCCATGACCTGGTCCAGGCGATAGGCCGAGAAGTCCCTGACGAACTGCTCCATCTGCTCGGGCACCACGCGATCGGCGAATAGTTCGCGAGTCATCGTACCCATGTGGAAATTGGTCAGCGTACCGTAGCAGTCGAACGTAATGAATTTGGGGCGAAGAAAGCTCATTGAGTGCGGTCCTGAAGTTCGTTGAGGTCATGGCGTGACAAGCATTCGCTCCGTTCCGGGAGCCGTGATGCAACGCTGCAGCACACCGTCATTACACCACCGTGAAATCAGCAGATGGCGTTAAAAGCGACCTCTGCTCGATACAAACCACCGTTTTAGCGCCCCCCCTCAGCAGACTTTGCGGGTCGCTCCAGCCTTGGGCAAACCCCGTATTCATGCGCTCTTATGGACCTTTATAACGCCGCAAGGCGCAAGCGCACACCCATTCACCGCAGAACCTGCGCCGGGCAGAACGAAAACGGGCGCTTCCCTGAGGAAGCGCCCGTTTGGGTGCTGATTAAAGCTTGTTGAAGATCCGAAGGTTGCCGAGAACCTGTGGGAGCGAGCTTGCTCGCGATAGCGGTCTGACAGGCGACGTTGATATTGAGCGGACTGGCCTCATCGCGAGCAAGCTCGCTCCCACAGGGGGTCGCGCTTTACTGCACGATATCGATCAGCACACTCTTGAAGCGCAAATTGGCTTCGAACGCTTCGCGCCCCAGGTCCTTGCCAATACCGGAGCGCTTGTAGCCACCGGTCGGCAGGATGTAGTCGTTACTGCGTCCGTAACGATTGACCCACACGGTCCCTGCCTCCAGGCGCCGAACCAGACGCAAGGCGCGGTTGATGTCTGCCGTATGCACACCCGCCGCCAGACCGTAAGTCGCATGCGCCGCCAGGCTCAGCGCCTGTTCTTCATCATCGAACGCCTGCACCGTCAGCACCGGGCCGAAGATTTCTTCGCAGATCGCCGGGTTCTGGTGGTCCAGACCGGTCAGCAAGGTCGGCTGGTAATAGGCGCCACCGAGCCCCTCGAACAGCCCGCCACCGGTCAGCACTTCGGCGCCGGCCTGACGCGAGCGCTGGACGATGCCATCGATGCGGCTGGCCTGCAGCCGGGAAATGATCGGCGACAGCGTGCTCTTGGACGACCAGGTCGGGCCGGGGCGCAGCTCCTCGAAATACGCCTGCAAGTGCGCGATAAACGGTTCCATGATCGAACGCTGGATCAACAGCCGAGACCCGGACACACACACCTGCCCGGCATTACCGGTAATGGCCATGGCCACCGTGCGAGCGGTTTTTGCGATATCCGGCACATCGGCGAAGACCAGCTGCGGGCTCTTGCCGCC
Organism: Pseudomonas sp. 05N431; assembly: GCF_056397005.1. Lineage (NCBI taxonomy): Bacteria > Pseudomonadati > Pseudomonadota > Gammaproteobacteria > Pseudomonadales > Pseudomonadaceae > Pseudomonas > Pseudomonas sp. 05N431. The sequence goes on along the minus strand of NZ_JBFTMN010000013.1, from coordinate 80,193 downwards.
GAGTTCCAGGGTGACCGGTTTCGGACCGATCAGCGCGCAGGTGGACATGATGCTCGAGCCGGTCGCGGTGGAACCGGTAAAGGTCACCTTGCCCACCCGCGGATGACGGCACAAGGCATCGCCCGTGACGCGGCCATCGCCCTGAATCACGTTGAAAATCCCCGCCGGCATGCCTGCCTGCAACGCCAGCTCGGCAAAGCGCAGGCTGGAAAACGGTGTCAGTTCTGAAGGCTTGAGCACCACGGCATTACCTGCGGCCAGCGCCGGCGCGACTTTCCACGAAGCCATGCTCAAAGGGAAATTCCACGGCGCGATGGCGGCAATCACACCGTAAGGTTCGGCGATCTGCATACCCAGTCGATCGGTCTGGGTCGCGGCCACATGACCGCCGTGCTTGTCCGCCAGCTCGGCAAAGAAACGAATACCCTCGGCGACATAGGGAATATCCCAGGCGATCACATCTTTATGGGGACGGGTCGAGCCCACCGCTTCCAACGGCGCCAGGACGGCGGCGTCAGCTTCGATCAGATCGGCCCAACGACGCATGACCCGCGCCCGCTCCCGGGGTGGACGAGTCGCCCAGTCGCTGCGATTAAAAGCCTGCCAGGCATCGTTGACCGCCTCATCCACCAGGTCGGCATCGGCAACCGGCAACTGGGCATAGACCTGGCCATCCGACGGTCGCACCACCTCGAGCCCCGGTTGGGCATCGCGGTATTTTCCGGCAATGAAATGAGCACTGCGCACAGCGATAAGGCGAGGATCGAAGCTATCCATGGAGCACTCCAAAAAGAGAACGGCGAGTCGTGAACTCAGGCCTCCATCGTAGAAAAAAAGCCCAAGCATTTGCTGCCGACCTTGCCGTGCAATTAAGTAGTAAGTGTGGTCTTGTGGCCCATGGCGTGCGGAATCTGCCGAATGTTCCAGCCCCTCTTGTCAGGCCTTCACGCAGATGGGATACAGGCACCATCGCGCCGCACAGCCGGTTGATTGCGCACATTGTCCAACGGAGACTCGCCATGTCCGCCCCGCTCCCTTCTGCTTATGTCTATCGCCCGATGACGACCGCCGACCTGCCCTCGGCCCATGCCTTGTCCGTGCAATTGAAGTGGCCCCATCGCCTGGACGATTGGGCCATGGTGTTGCGCATCAGCGACGGCTTTGTGGCACTCGATGGCGAGCGTCTGATCGGCACGGCGTTCACCTGCCCCCAAGGCGACTTCGCCACCATCGGCCTGGTGATCGTCAGCGACGACTATCAAGGCAAGGGCATCGGCCGCAAGCTAATGGAACAGGCACTTGATGCTTGCCAGTCACGCACCCCGGTACTCAACGCGACCCTTGCCGGTGCGCCGCTTTACGCGAGTCAGGGCTTTGTCGAGTTCGGACGAATTCAGCAACACCAGGGCCCGGCGCAAACCGTTGCACCTGTGCCGCTGGCCAACGGTGAACACTGTCGTCCGCTGCGTGAGGCCGATAAGGCCCGCGTTCTGGAACTGGCCAACGCGGGCACCGGGCTGGACCGGCAAACGGTACTCAACGATCTGTTCGATGTGGTCGAGCATTCGGTGGTCATCGAGCGTGATGGCCTGGTGCGCGCCTTCGCCCTGCTGCGTCCCTATGGCCGTGGTCGCGGCCTTGGCCCGGTGGTCGCCGAGAACATCGAGCAAGCCAAACACCTGATCGCCGTGTTGCTGGCCCACATACCGGATGCCTTCGTGCGCATCGACATTCCGGCGGACAGTGGCTTGAGCGAATGGCTGGACTCGGTCGGCCTCAAGCAGGTCGATACCGTGGCGCAAATGGCACGGGGCACACCACCGCAAGCGGTCAATGGCGTCCGACAGTTCGCGCTCGTCACCCAAGCCATTGGCTGACAGCCGCGCGCAAAGCAGCCGCCGTTCTCCAACACCCTCCACCCCCCCATTTGCTTGGAGCGTCACCCGCATGTCTCAACCTACTGTTCTGCTGTTGGCTCGCGCCGACGGCAGCCGTGTCGCCACGTCGTTCAAGGCAACGTCCTTGAGCGCTGCCGACCCCTTCAGGGAACATCGTCAGATCGCCTACACTGGGCCCGATGGCATCTGCGCCGGGACCGTGAACGCAAGCGAATCACTCGATATCGATGACTTCCCGCACACCGAAGTGATCGTGGTCCACGCCGGCCACGTCGTGTTGAAATCCAAAGGCCAGACGCTGGAACTGGGGATCGGCGCAAGCGCGGTGATCGGTCGTGGGACCTCGCTGCGAATCGAGGCGCAAGCCGATACGTGCTGGGCATTCTGTGCCGTCATCAGCCCCAACACTGAACCGACACCCGGGCTGACAGCGCTGGACCGGTTGGCGATGCTCTCCCCCTCGGCCGCGCCGGAACCGCAAATACTGATCGGGCCCACACCGCAGTGCCGCTCACGCAATGCCTTCGAAGACAGCGCCACCGACCTGCGCGTCGGCGTCTGGGATTCGACCCCCTACGAACGCCATGGCCGGCCGCATAAACTCAATGAGCTGATGCACCTGATCGAAGGCAGCGTCACCCTGCAAGCAGCCGATGGTACGAGCCTGACGGTCAACACCGGCGACACCGTGTTCGTACCGCAAGGCGCACCCTGCGCCTGGCAAAGCACCCGGTATGTCCGCAAGTTTTACGCCGTGAAATAAGCACCGCAGTGCAACGCCGGCACTGAACCCACCGACCGGTCGCGACTCAACGCAGACCGGTCGAAGGAGAAAGCCGCCTCGCTACAACGCGGTACTACGGCACCTCCGGTTGATCGTAGTTATCGAGCGCCCGATTCACCAACAACTCCCCCAATGAAATCATCTGCTGAATCGCCAACGCCACATGCCGGCGCGTGCCTTCCAGCTCGAACGCCAGATCGCTGGCCAGCACATTCAGCGACGCCAGGGTTTCCGAGGCGTGGGCCAGCAGGGTTTCGTTATCCAGATCAGGGATGACTGCGAAGATGTTGGAGGGACGTTTATCGGGCAGGTTGCCCTTGTCGAACGGCGGCTTGAGGTAATGATCCAGCGCCCGCTCGGCAGCGTCGTGGAGTTTTTTGGAGTCGGTGGAAGCGTAAGGGGAAGTGCTTGGGGTTTCTGCGAGATCAGGAGTGATCTTGTGCATGGTGAAGCTCCTTGAAGTAAGTGGGAGCCTTGATTGGTCCAGGCCGCGACGCCCGGTCGCTGAATTGGTAGCGACACCCGGAGGTTATCCATACACCTTCCCACCCGGCAACCTTGGAAAGTTGTCGGAAAATTCTCTTGAGCGCCTGATGTTTGTAGGCGTTTCCTAGGACTGAACCGACGGCCTCTCCCTCCAAACAGCTCGAGTCGGCGCATTGTTTATCAAGAGGTCACCAACGTTTTAAGAAGTGCCTTATGTTCGCGGCCTTTAGCAACCCCCAGGATGGCCGCCCCTCCGCCATCCTGTATCGACATCAATATGAAACTTTCAAGAAGGCAGAGCAGACTGCGCCCGCTGCTGAGCGTCGCTGCTGCAATGGCATTTGTATTTTCGTCGAAAGCAGTTGCGTGGCAATGTATCTTCAATGGTCATTATAAAACTCACACCATAGACTTTGGAGCCAACCTGACTGAAGGCTTGACAGTTCCTCAAGATGCACCGATCGGAACTGTTGTTTACCAGGACAGCATAAGTGCTTCAGAGCAATATTTTCAATGCAAGACGGCGGAACTTTATGGATTTACCCTGAACCCGGCTCTTGGTAGCGTCGCCAGCGGCGAGACCTTCCCCTTGGGGAAAACAGGGCTCTCATTCCGTATAATTGAGCCACCCGACAACGTTCCTGTAACTGCGTTGAAAGAGAGTCTAGAACCGGTTATTTATAAGACATCACCGGGAAACTACCGACTTGAAATCTTCAAGTCGAGTGAGTTGTCATCGCAAAGCATGATTAATTCGGGCTACCTAGGCCAATTGGGTACAAGTGAAGTGGTGCTTGCCAAGTTCAACTTGCTCAACCCCATCACCCTGAATACGGCCTCCTGCCAGACCCCGGCAGTGTCGGTTCAAATGGGCGACGACTATCGCCTGGAGGAGTTCAGCAAAAGCGGCGATACCCCTCGGACGATCAAATTCAACATCGCCCTCAACCAATGCCAGCACGGCATCCAGAAAGTGACTTATTCACTCAAGTCCACCACCCCAGTCATCGATGCGCAAAAGGGCATCGTCGCACTGAACGCCGGCTCGACGGCCAAAGGCATAGGCCTGCAACTGATGAATGAGGCCGGAAAGCCCATCGCCCTGGATACCACGTATCCCTTCAGCGCTTTCAACACCACAGGCACTGAGTTCAGCATCCCGCTGTCCGCCGCTTACTCCCGTCTGGCCGACAGCAAACTGGAAGCAGGCACCGCGAATACCGAAGTGACGTTCATCGTGAATTACCTGTAATGAATCAAGGGTTGATAGCAGCCATCGATGAAAAGAAAAATAACATTGATGTCGAGGCTGCTTATACCAACCACAGTGCTAGACTCAAAAAAACCAACATGCGAAATGCGAGAGCGCACTTAACAACCTTGCTTAGGGAGCATTATTCGAGGGAAATAAACATGAGCGCAACGAAAGACAATATCCGTTCCGCCATAAAAGTTGCTATCACATTCACCACCTTAACAAGTGGAGCGTATGTAATCCTCATCCCAATGTTTGCTCCAGACTACAAGACGCCTTCCATTTTGGTAATGGGAGTCCTTACCTCAGGATTGATAAATGGGTATATCGGCTACCACGTCGCAGCGGATGATATATTACCCATAAAGATCGGCTTCAGCTTTTGCTATGCCACAACAACAATCTTTCTTGTATTGTTAGCCTCATTATTTATAATTCTAAACATCCGTGGAGCATGATTCACCATGGATACAATCTGCCTGCACAGTTCTAGTCTACAAAAAATAAATCCGTCCCTTCCCCCCCCAAAAAACCACCTACGGAGGAGAAATGAATCTCTCACGCGCTCTTATTTGGTCTGCAATTACCGGAGCAGTGATTCCAGTTGTGCTCCATTCTATTTGGCAGATGGAGAACAGCATTAATTTTTTTGATATAAGCGCAAGTATCACATTACAAAAAACAACCTTAATACTGTGGCCCAGTTCTTTTTTCATGTTAGCGACAACGGGTGACGCATTGTACCCCCTGTCCGCATTGACAAACGTGGCACTTTATACCGCATTGGGCGCTGGCATATATTATGGCCTTACCCGACACAGGCTAATCCTCATCATCCCTATACTGATGATCAGCCTGATTGAATGGCGACTGTTATCTCTCAAATAAACGAGTAGCGAGGGCAGCTCCATCAGATTCTTAAAGTCAGCCCTACTTTATCGACCTGGAACAAATATACAAACGCGAGGTGTAAGCGCTGGATATAATTGAAATACAGCCTACGATTGTTACTTTCTGAAAGGGAGTTTGCCACATGGTGCGTCGTTTCGGCTTCTTGCTAATCGGCACCCTGGGACTGGTATTAATTCTACCTTGGTGCGCCTATTGGGTCGGCCTGCACAGACTGTCGAAGTACCCTGTGCCTCCGGCTGAAACTGTATCAGCCGCGCAGCGAGAGTGGGTATGGAGTCTTGCCAAAGGCTCAGGCGAATCCGTGACAGTGCCATTGAGTCCGTACTCCTACCTGTACGATGTTTTCATCTCCAAAGGCCAAACCGATAGGAATACGCGGGTCGCTTGGTGGGTAGCGTCTGATTACTTGATCAATCAAGACTCAGGACAGCGCATGCTGTGGTGGCACCTCTCCGGCGCGGCTCTGACCATATGGTTAACTAGAAATTGGACAGAACAGCAGATGACAGCAGCTGCTTTCGTCGCCCTTCAGCACAGGGGTGAGGTGTATGGCGGAAACTAGCTGAAGTATACCGATGCCAGGTCTCTGATAAATCCACATATCAGATGGCGACTTAGGGTCGATTCCAGTCCGTCGTGACGGGCAGGACAATGAAACGAGGACAGACTTGTTTCTCTGTCCTAGCTTTGGATCGATCATAGGTTCAACCGATACGTGGACTGCACCAACCCCGAAGTAAAGCAGCGGCTTGATACCAGTTTCAAATCAATGTCCTGCTCAAGAACCCCGAATAAAGGCCTTCCCGCCCCGATCAGCACAGGAACAGTGGTGATCACCATATCGGCGATTAACCCTTCGCGCAGGAATGATTGCACCAACTGCCCGCCATCGACATAGACCCGACGCACGCCTTGCCTCGCCATTTCTTCCATCAAGTCCCTGGGTTTGAGGTTGGAGAAACGCAACTTGCCCGCCAGTGCCTCGGGCACCGCCGAATCGGCCAGCTGTTCAGACAACACCACGACGGGCCGGTCGTAGAACCATGTGTCGAAGGTCAACGCCTTCACATAGCTTCCCCGTCCCATCACGATCACATCCTTATCGGCGATGAAGGCTGAGTAGCCATGATCCTCAGTCGGATCATCGCGCTGCAACAGCCAGTCGATGTCACCATCAGGTCGGGCGATAAAACCATCCAGACTGGTGGCGATGAAAACATGTGCAGTGGCCATCAAGATCTCCTTTGGCCGACTTTTGAAAAATCAGCAATTTAAACAATACTTGAGGTTTGCCTGTTGATTTGCCAACGTTCAGCCCGGCTGACTACGCGGCTGGTATGAACGTATCAGACCTGATTCTGGAGAAGCAAAATGGTCAGCAAAAACACGATTTGCCTCTGGTACGACGGCACTGCGCAGGATGCTGCAGAGTTCTACGCCCGAACATTCCCGGACAGCGCGGTCGTCGCCGTCCATCACGCGCCTGGCGACTATCCGGCGGGCAAGCAAGGCGATGTAATAACGGTCGAGTTCACGGTGATGGGCATCCCTTGCCTCGGGCTGAACGGGGGGCCGGGGATCAAGCACAACGAGGCTTTTTCATTTCAGGTAGCGACCGACGACCAGGCCGAAACTGACCGCTTGTGGAACGCGATTGTCACAAACGGCGGCCAGGAAAGCGTATGTGGCTGGTGCAAGGACAAGTGGGGCCTGTCGTGGCAGATCACGCCCCGTGTCCTGAGCGCCGCGATAACCAACCCCGATCCAGCGGCAGCCAAGCGCGCTTTCGACGCCATGATGACAATGACCAAGATAGACATCGCGGCAATTGAAGCGGCACTTGCGGGTTAGTCGGTCGACATTCCAGCCACTTGATTTCAGACGCGACGCCGTGGACCGATTGACCGGCGGTTGCCTGTGCGGCAACGTGCGACTTATGGCAGCGGGCCTACCCTGCCGGGGCGGCCTTGAACTGCATGATGACCGTCCCTGACCACAACACTCGCAAGGAATGCACATGATCGATGGTCCCGCCGTTTTAACAGTCTTTTTGATTTACCTGGCCGGCGTCCTTATTCCAGGGCCAAATTTCGTTGCAGTAGTCCACAAAGCGGTGGCTGCTACGCGGTCGGAAGCTTTGGCCTTGGTAGCAGGCATCGTCTTGGTCAATTTATTCTGGGCCACCTGTGCAATCGCAGGTATCGGCGTTGTATTTGCTGCGTTCCCTTGGGCGGCGCTGATCGTAAAAGTTCTGGGGGCGGCCTATCTGATGTGGTTTGGATTCCGACTGCTGATCAAGGCCGGGAAGAGCGCGCTTATCCCTTGTAACAATCTTGTCGTCGGAAGCTTTCGGCAGTCATTCATTCAGGGGGTCGTTACGAACATTGGCAACCCTAAATCCATGGCCTTCTATGCCGCTATTTTTTCAGCGGCAGCCCCCGCCCACGTTTCACCAGGCACGTTTTTGTCGATGCTGGCAGTCGTAGTGGTAGTTTCGACGACTTGGTATGGAGTGGTCGCAATCGCTCTTTCGCAACCCAGGGTCGCTTCAGCGTATCGAAGGAGGAAAAAAGCTATTGATCGATTATGCGGCGGTTTGATTTTGTCTCTAGGGATCCGGCAGCTGGTTCAATAAGTCCACGATTGAGTATCTATCCGGCCCGAATACCCTTGCCATGATTTCTGAAGATTTCATCGCAAGGATCGCCAATGAAGCGCTTCATAAATGATTTCGCCCTGGTTGCGTGGCATCTACTAATGACTTCACATGAGTAGCAAAATCTTCTTGTATCTGTTGAAACCCGCAGCGAAGGTAAAATGCGGCTCCCTCTGGTGTATCCGTGGATAGTCGTACGACCTGGAATCGCCGAGCTGCATATTCCAAAAGCTGCTGCACCAAGGCTTGGCCCACATTCTGCCCCCTTGATGCACGCGCGACGTATACCCTTCGTAGCCTCCCAATGTCCGGCCCAACATAAGGATCATTTGAAATACCACCGATGGCAATCAGTTGCCCGTTGCGGAATGCTCCAAAAAGGCATTCCCCTGGCTGATCGAATCGGTTTGACCCGTTTTTCCAATCTGCAACCAAGCGCGTGAGAAATCTAAAACCTTCTGTAACTGCCTCCGCTTCCAGTACCAGAATTTCCGGAGGAAGCGCTGAGAGCTGATGTATAGCCAGTTCGCCCGTTGACGTAACCATTAGATCGCTCCGTGTTTGCTTTGACACCCCGCCTGACTCATCTGCGCGGACAGCATTGGTCTTTAAAAATAACTCTCGGGAGGGTTTTACACACTCTGGGCCAATAGCGAAAATTCAATTCGGACAAGGATTGGACGGCATCTCGCTCTCATCTCGAGGAAGCGCATTAGCAACACAACACTCGTTCCCGCGGTGCGGTCGCCCCCTCCCCTCAGCCTTTAACTGGACGTTCAAAACCTGCACAATCGCCGGCTTTTTCGCGACAGGAAGTCCCCATGCAACGGATTGTAATTCTGGGCAATGCCGGTAGCGGCAAATCTACCCTCGCCCGCGCCCTCGGCAAGCGCCTGAACCTGCCCGTGGTCCACCTGGACACGCTGTTCTGGGAACCTGGCTGGGTCGAACCCGACGCCGAACAGTTCCGCGCACGGGTTCGCGAAGCGATCGCACCAAATACTTGGGTTTGTGAAGGCAACTACGCGCGGCGAACCTTCGACCTTCGCCTGCCCCGTACCGACCTGATCATCTGGCTCGATACTTCACGGCTCACCTGTTTCACCCGAGTGATCTTGCGCAGCCTCATGAACCGCCCTCGCCCTGACCTCCCAGCGGGCTGTAAAGAGAAGCTCGACCGAGCGTTTCTGACCTTCCTGAATTTCGTGTGGAATTTCGATCGCGGTTACCGCGCAGGTATCGAGAAGGTACGCCTGTCCATAGGACCGGACATTCCTACGGTGCACTTGCGCGGTAACCGACAGATTGCCGCATTTCTCAATGACTTTCCCGTAACGCCTGAGATCTGCCTTGAGTAGAGGATGACTTTCGCCATCCCGACAGTCGATCCGCGCATTTAGCGTTTGCCCAGTGCCTGGTGCTCAATGCTGATGCGGCTGCGGACGCAGCGGGCGAGTGAAATCGATCAGTTGCTGCCGCATAGGTGGCAGCCGGTCTAATCGCGCAAGTCGTGATGCCGCCCGAACGCACACCAATATTCGGCAGCAAGAATCGGGGTGCGAGCACAGTGCGAATACCTTTACCGTGAGGCACCACGCTTAGAGGGTGCCACTATGACTTCCGTATATCTGGCCGTTCCCCCATAACCATTCCGATCACTTATTAGATTACCCGGCATTAGCTGTGCAATTCGTGAGTCATTTTTCAAGTTAACAAACAGCAGCGAAGGTAACCCATGAAATTATCCGACTATGTTCGACTACTTGTTCTGGCGGCGATCTGGGGCGCCAGCTTTCTCTTCATGCGCATCGCGGCTCCTGTTTTGGGCGCATTGCCGACTGCATTTTTTCGCGTATTGTTGGGCGCAATTGGCTTGGCCGTCATTCTCGCCATTTTAAAAACCAGGGTCGACTTCAAAGGCAAGCTGAAGAAGACCATGGTGTTGGGCGTTATCAATTCCGGCATCCCATTTTTGATGTATAGCGTGGCTGCAGTGTTGTTACCTGCCGGTTATTCGGCAATTTTTAATGCGACCACGCCGCTGATGGGGGTGATGATCGGTTGGATGTGTTTCAGCGATTCGTTGACACCGAAAAAGGCCGCTGGCGTGTTGACCGGCTTGATGGGCATTACGTTGCTGACTACCACCGGCCCCGTCACACTTTCAATCACAGTGGTCACGGGCGCGTTGGCGTGTTTAGTCGCCACCAGTTGCTACGGCGCAGCAGGATTTCTGACCAAGCGATGGGTCGCTGACAAGGGGGGGCTGGACGCGAAACTCGTAGCTTTTGGCAGCCAGATTGGCGCGACGCTGTTTCTCGCGCCGTTCTTCGGAATCTCAGCCGCAGTGAATCCACCGGCGACTTGGGGTAACTCGACGGTTTGGATCGCACTGGTTGCGGTGGGTTTCATCTGTACCGCGTGTGCGTACATTCTGTATTTCCGCTTGATCACCGATATCGGGCCGGTGCGTTCGCTGACCGTGACTTTCCTTATCCCTCCCTTCGGCGTGCTGTGGGGTGTGATATTCCTGGGTGAACATCTTTCGGTCGCACATTTGTACGGCGGCGGGCTTATTTGCTTAGCGGTGTGGTTCGTTCTCAGCAAGAGCAAACCGAAGCAGGAACGCGACCGTCCTCAGCGCGTACTGGAATCGGGTAAGTGACTTCGCCGGACGCTTGGACGCTCGAACTGGCTATTCGCCGGTTCTCTGCGCAGCGGAAAACGTGCAGCTGCGATCATGAATTTGATCCAGTCGGCGCGATGCGGCTCAAGTAGCGATTCGTGACAGGCAGACATCAGCCAACTGCAGACTCTGGACAACCCGCTCTACAGGGCGATAGCGTAAGTAGATCAGACCAACCACACTGAACGACAAGGACATGGAATGTTGCGCATATTGGGTAAGGCATCGTCGATCAACGTACGAAAGGTTCTCTGGACCTGCGCCGAGATTGGCATCCCCTTCGAGCGGGAAGATTGGGGTTCTGGCTTCCGGTCGACACACACATCTGAATTCCTGGCGCTGAATCCCAATGCAATGGTGCCGGTCATTCAGGACGATGACTTCATTCTTTGGGAGTCAAACTCGATCATTCGCTACCTGGCGTCTCGCTACAACGGCGATCACCTTTACCCGAGTGAAGCGAGAGCCAAAGCGCGGGTGGATCAATGGATCGATTGGCAAGCGTCAGATCTCAACAAGTCGTGGAGTTATGCCTTCATGTCGCTGGTGCGGCATTCGCCTGAACATCAGGACAGCCACGCGTTGGCGGCCGCATGCAGCAACTGGTCGAGGCACATGGAGATCCTCAATCGACAGCTCGACTCAACGGGGGGCTATGTCAGCGGCGATGAGTTTTCTCTCGCAGATATACCGATCGGCCTGTCAGTTAATCGGTGGTTTCAAACACCGCTTGCTCATCCGGACTTTCCTGCCGTGAAAGACTATTACGAACGCTTGAGTCGTCGACCTGGCTACCGTCTGTATGGAAGAAACGGGACGCCATGACCCAGGCTCAGCGGGGGGGTATTGTGTCGATTTCGGGAGGCCCGGGGTGCGCGTACCGCTGTAGAGTCAATCATCCACGCATCCAGATCGATTAACCCTTGCTCGTTCAACCTGATGTGAAGTCGCTTGAGCATCAGACGATCGTCTGCGCGAGGCCGGCCGTTTCGACGACTTTCCATAAAGAGATCAGCGATCAAATCCCGGGCTGCATTGGAGAGTTCATACCGCTATGCCATCAATGGATCCCTTTCCTTCGCTGATTGTGATCGCTACCGAAGCTCCGCTCCCAAGAACCACAGTGAGATTTCAAGGGGTTACGTACAAAACCTGGCGCTATAGCAACTGACGTCAGGGTGAAAATAATTGTTCAGAATTGACTTGAGGACAGGCCTTCAGCGCTGAAATAAAGTTCTCTCAACTGATGGCTACCGGCCATCAGACTGTGTCGGGCGGCAGAGTCGGGCAGGCAGACTTGATGAACAGTCTTTGCGCTGCTGAACGAGCTGGCTGAATGTGGAGAGAATGATGAACGTAGTATTCTCTATATTTCATACGCATATTTGGTTCCAGAGAGAGTTTAAAGATTTATGCTTTGAGTGGTCGGTCTCGGATGAATATCTCCATGTGACGATGTGGTTGTCCACCAAGTGCTGGACAGTGGAACCTCGCTTTTCGTCGGTTGATTTAGTGTCAGGTAGGCCGTTGCACTTTACAGTGATTTTGAAATGGGAAGAGCCGGGGGTGGTTTCGGCTGAGGAAATTCTTGATACGTTCGTAACTGTGCGAAATAGATTCAAAAGAATAGAAGATGGTTGGCTTGTCAGTGCCGGTTATCTTGAATCTTCAACCGATCTCAGGCTGGAGGATTATTTGAAGGGGATTGCATACGAAAGCTGAGTCCGGTCGCTTGCGTTGCTGAAGGGATCGCTTGGCAAGTATTCATTGAAAGGATGAGCACGATGAGCCGAACCAGTCATATCCGCCTGATGGCGACCTATAACGAGTGGATGAACGCAAAGATTTATGAGGCAGCCAGAAGCCTGTCAGATGAAGAGCTCTCAGTGGACAGGAAAGCATTCTTTGGTTCAATTCTCGGGACGTTGAACCACCTGGTGGCCGGCGACACTGTCTGGCTAAAGCGATTCGCCAAGCACCCAGCGAACTACTTGGCTCTGGAACCGATTCAGCAGCTACCTGCCCTCAAAAGCCTCGACCAGTTGCTGTTCTCAAATATCCGAGAACTTTCGGCACATCGAGTGTGGCTCGATCAGAAAATTGTCGAGTGGTCTCGCTCCATTGCAGAGTCGGATCTGGATCACATCCTCAATTACACAAGCATGAAGGGAATACCCGCTGACAAGAACTTTTATGGTTTGGTCATGCATTTCTTCAACCATCAGACGCATCACCGCGGACAAGTGACTACCTTGCTTTCACAAGCGGGTGTCGACATAGGTGATACGGATCTGGTCGCCCTCATTCCCTCCGGGCCCTGCACAAAGTAGGAAAGCCTAGCGCTAGACCAGGTATTGTCACCTCTGATCGGAGTCGTCGACCAGGCTACCTTCTGTACGGAAGAAACGGGACGCCATGACCCAGGCTCAGAGGGGTGTATTGTGTCGATTTCGGTCAGCCGTAACAGACAGAAATCGGTCGGAAGCCGCCATTGCTGACAACCAATAGCGGACGGTGGTGAACCAAGGTTGGGCCAGGCTACCAATTCATCCCTATGCCGACCAAGCTCCTGAATCAATCATTGTCGACCTGGAGTTCCTGCAGAAGAAACCCAAGTGAATCCGGGGTTGAGCAATGACTTTTTTCCGAGCGTTGTTCATCCCATGGCATAGCGTCATCGGTGCAGAAATCTCCAACACACTCCATGCTCAGTTCGTCATCGAGAAGTCCAAGCGGAATCCAGAAGTAAGGCGTCTCGCGAAGAGCATTAGGCACGGTCGAGCCACATCGTGAGCAAAAGTCATTTCTGTACCCGCTGGATTTGCGCCAACTGGTGATCGCACCTTGCCCTTCTTCCCATCGAAAGTCGCGAGCTTTGACCACTGTGGCGAGATTATGGCCGACCCCGGTTTGCTTGCGGCACAGGGTGCAATGGCATCGATAAAAAAACCGTGGTTCTACCCCTAGGGAAAAGCGTACAGCCCCGCATAGACATTGCCCTGATGCCATGGATATCTCCTTGAAGAACGATTCATCGGTATTCTGCCGGTTCGAGCGTTGGTACCGGAAAAGGGGTGGCCGTTATGGTACTGGCCTTAAACTGGATCATACACAACGAGGAGGCTCACCCATTTCGAGCCTCCTCAGAAGCATTGGGTCAGTTGCCGACCGTAGCGATTTGCTTCGCACGACCGTTCTGTTTGCCAATCAGAAACACCAATAGCGAACCGATAGCGGTCACTATGCAGAGCGGCATCAGTGCAATTGGAAAGCTCCCGGTCTGATCACGCAGTACACCGATCACCGAACTCATGGCGCCCGTACCCAGGTGGGCAAAGGTATTGATCGCTGCAATCCCGGTGGCCAAAGTCGCTGGAGGCAGGGATTCGGAGCAAAGTGCCCAGAACGGCCCCTTGATCGCATAGTTACCCATCAATACCAGCGTCAGCAATACCAGCGTAATGGTCAGGGAGTCCGTGAACAGCGTGGCAGCGAAGCTCACCGCAGTGATGGCCAGCGGAATAGCAGTGCTCTTGATCCGCTCCCCGCTCTTGTCTGCACGCAGTCCCCAGAAAATCATGAACGCTGCGGCCATGCCGAATGGAATCATGTTCAGCAGACCCGTTTGCATGTTGCTCAGGTGGAAAGATTTCAGGATCTGCGGCATCCACAACGAAAGCGTGTTGCTGGTTGCCGAACTGCCCATGTAGATAATCGAAAGCACCCAGACATATTTGTTGGTAAATACGGCCTTGAGGGTGCCGCTTATGCTGTGAGCGTGCGGAGGAATGCCACTCGCGCGCGCGGCCTTATCGTTAGTCAGTTGCTCGCCTAGCCAATCCTGCTCCTGCTGAGTCAACCATTTCGCTTCGCTTGGCCGATTTGGCAACACTTTCAGCGCGAGCAATCCCAGGGTGATGGCGGGAATGGCTTCAAGCATCAGCAACCACTGCCATCCCTTGAAACCTGCCAGACCGTCTAATTGCAACAGCAAAGCCGACACAGGTGAGCCGAGAAAGTTGGAGAGTGGTATCGCCACCATGAATAGCGCAACGATTCGAGCCATGTAGGCTTTGGGGATGCATTGCGTGAGGTAAAGAATGACGCCGGGAAAGAAGCCGGCTTCGGCTGCACCCAAGAGGAATCGGGAAATTGAATAAGATATTGGCCCGACCGCAAATGCCGAACAGAAACCGACGATGCCCCAGGAGATCATGATGCGCGCGATCCACCGGCGGGCACCGAAACGCTCCATGGCCATGTTGCTGGGCATTTCGCAAAGTACATAAGCGACGAAAAACAGCGTGGCGCCGAATCCGAAGGCACTGGCCGTCAGGCCGATGTCCTGGTTCATGGTCAGTGCTGCGAAGCCGATATTGACTCGGTCAACGTAGGCGATGAAATAGCAGAGTACGAGAAAGGGGATCAGGCGAATCCCCAACTTGCGCATGGTCGATTTTTCAATTTCAGTATTGGATGGCTTGTTCATGGAAACCGCTCTCTTGTAGTTGTAATAGGCTGCTCTTGGGTGAGCTTCAGCCTTCTCGCTCTGCAAAACCGAATAACCGTCGAGGTGCTTGCACGAGCAACGAATGGCTCAGTTGCATCGAACACTCCAGGGCTTGCCGCTGATCGATTACTGTGTCGAAACCGATGCTTTTCTCATGCTGCGTGTGTGGCCAGTCGCTGCCCCATACCAGTTGGTGGAGGCCGAAACTTTGCTCCAACAGCGGTAATGCCGATCGGGCGAAATTGAGGTTTTGTTGCGGCGTACCTCCCAACCGGTAAATTCCCGATACCTTCATCCAGATCGACCCTCTCGATCCCAACTCCAGCAACTCGGAAAACCCTGGCTGATCGACGCCCGAACTGGCATCCGGCCGTCCGAAGTGGTCGATAACCAGCTTCAAACCGAACGGCGTCAATTGATGGATCAGTGCCGGCAGATCCTTTACCTCCCGATGCAATTCGACATGCCAGTCAAGGTCAGCGATGTGGCTGAAAAATTCTTTCCAGGCGCGACTGCGAAAATCAGGTAACGCCTTGTCCATCAGGTTCAAGCGAACACCGACCACGCCTATATGAGCCATGTCATTCAACATCGCGCGACTAACGCCTGGCTCCAGCACGACCACTCCTCGCAACCGCTCCGGCACTTGCCTCAGTGCCGCCAGCAGGTAGCTATTGTCGACGCCCAGAAAGCTCGGCTGCACCAATACGCCGTGACTCAAGCCATGGGCACCCAGGTGATTCAGATACTGCGCAAGCGTGGCATCGTAGTCAGGGGCGTAGCGCCGTGTAGCGGCCAGCTTCAGCCCCCGGCTAAAGACATGAGCATGGGAGTCGATGCCAGTGATCGATGTTGAACAGGTATCAGGCATGGGTTTCATCTATCGCAAGTAATGATCATCACGCTCGGGCGCTCTCGCGGCCGTTCACCGAGACGGATGGGATCGCAGCGTCGAGACTGCGACCACGGGTTTCCGGCAGGCAAAGAGCCGCGATAACGGCCACGCCGTAGGCGATTCCGGCGTCGATGCCAATGGCCGAGCCCAGTGACATGGAGTCACTCATATGGCCGACCAGAAACGGGAATACCGCCGAGAGCACTCGGCCGAAGTTGTAGCAAAACCCCACGCCAGCGCCGCGCACGTCCGCCGGGTACAGCTCGTTGAACAGTGCGCCGAGACTGGCCGGAATGCCCGCGGCGAAGAAGCCGAGCGGAAAACCGAGGAACAGCATTTGGGTATTGGTCAGGGGCAGGAACACGTAGCACTGCACGGTTACGACGCAGCACAGGGCGAACAGCACGATATTTTTGCGGCGGCCAATACGGTCGATCAAGAATCCGCTGACGACGCAGCCGCACCAGAAGGCAAAGATGATCACGGCAAGGTAGCCGCCAGAGTTCAGCACCGACAGGTTGCGTTCGGTCTTGAGGAATGTCGGCAGCCACGTCATCACGGCGTGATACCCGCCGTGTGCGCCCAGGCCCAACAGCCCGCCGAACAGTGTCACGCGGATCAGTTCAGGACGGAAAATACCGGCCAGGGATTTGAAAAAACTTTGCGCGATGGCGTGTTCTTTTTGCAGACGCTGGAAGCTGTCGGGCTCCTCAACATTGCGCCGTACCCAGATGATCAGGAGCGCCGGCAACAAGCCAACGATGAACATCACGCGCCAGGCCATGTCTTGCGGTACGAACGAATAAATCAACGCGAAAACCCCGACCGCCACGCCCCAACCTACGGCCCAGGCACTTTGTACGGTGCCCATCACTTTGCCGCGGTATTTCGGATTGATGGTTTCGGCCATCAGTACCGCGCCGGCAGCCCACTCACCGCCAATGCCGAAGCCTTGCATCGCCTTGACGACCAGCAACTGCTGGAACCCGGTGACGAAGGCGGACAGAAAGGTGAAGAAGGAAAACCACAAAATCATCCACTGCAATGTACGCACCCGGCCGTAGCGGTCGGACAACGTCCCCCCTACCCAACCGCCGATGGCCGAAGTGACTAGCGTGACGCCGCTGATCAGCCCGGCATCGCCCTTGGTCAGGGCGAAAGCGGCAATTAACGCCGGAATGGCCAGGCCGAACATTTGTACTTCCAGCGCGTCCAGCGACCATCCACCGAAGCAGGCCCAAAACGTTTTGCGCTCTCGAGGAGTGACTTGGCGATACCAGCTGAACATGATTTCTTATCCTTATAGGTGGAACATGAGGCAGCCGAGAGCGAACCGCGCCGCTACGAGGCCAGTCATGGCAAACAAAACGATGAATCCGCCAGCGATCGATTCGCCGGTGAGCGATCCGCTATTCAGGCAATGCGCTAGCGAATGTCCACGCTGTAACGGAAATGCTCGGCATGCCCACGGGAGCGCCGCCACTCCAGAGGCGTACCGGCGTAGTCACGCGCCAGACGCTCGATCACCACCACGGGACTGTTGACCGGTATTTTCAATAACCGCGCATGCACGTCATTTACAGACTCGGCGGTGAGTGCTTCTTCGGCAGAGGCGACGACCTGACCGCAGACTTCTTCGTAAATCGGGTAAAGCAATGGCCCTTTTCGATTCAGGTCGATCTCCAGTAGCGGCTGAAACCGGCTGCGCGGCAGCCAGATTTCTTCGGCCAGTACCGGCTGAACATCCAGAAGACGAACGCGGACAATGCGAATAACCGGAGAGTCGATTGGCAGCCCTAACGCCTGGGCTACCGCCGAGGGTGCGGCCACCGGTTCAATAGACAGGATGCGACTCTCCGGGACCTGACGTTCACCCGCCGCGGTCTGGAATCGGAAGAATCGGAAAAGCGAAGATTGAAACTGAGGTCGACGCACGAAGGTGCCTCGACCTTGCTGACGCTCCAGAACGCCCTCACTGACCAGCGCGTCGACCGCTTTGCGCACGGTGCCAGTGGACAGTTTGTACTCCGCTGAAAGTGCAGCTTCAGTGGGAATAGCCTCCCCCGGACGCCAGCGATTGTTGGCAATCTGTTCAGCCAACTGATCACGCAGGCGTTGATAAAGCGGTAGGCGGACATCACTGGACAGGGAATTCATCGACTTTATTCACCTTGTTATCTAGTCATATATATGAATATTGGCCAAGTATTCTCCTGATGCATTTTTCTGTCAATAAGGGTTACCGGACCTGGCGGACGAACGGTGGGTGGGACCTGCCGGAGAAGATCTCCAGACTGGACTCGTCCATCCCGTAGCCCTGCCATACTGTTCAGCATGACCCGTGCAACCTTCCGCTTCTACGAGGAGCTCAACGATTTCCTGCCGGCCGAACGGCGGCGGCAGTCCTTTACCTGCGAGTGCGCGCGCGGGGCGACGGTCAAACACATGATCGAGGCGCTCGGAATACCGCACACCGAGGTCGAGCTGGTGTTGCTCAACGGCGAGTCTGTGGGCCTCGAGCGGGTGATCTTCGACGGTGACCGGCTGGCGGTGTATCCCAAGTTCGAAGCGCTGGATATCAGCCCGCTGCTAAAGGTACGTGCGCAACCTTTACGGGTGCTGCGCTTCGTCGCTGATGCGCACCTTGGCGGGCTGGCCAACCTGCTGCGCATGAGCGGCTTCGACACGCTCTACGACAATTGCTTCGAAGATAGCGAGATCGCCGAGATCGCGGCGCAGCAAGGGCGCATCGTGCTAACTCGCGACCGCGAACTGCTCAAGCGGCGAATCATCAGCCACGGCTGTTACGTGCATGCCCTGAAACCGTCGCTGCAACTGCGCGAAGTGTACGAGCGCCTCGACCTGGCGCGTAGCGCGCGCCCCTTCAGCCTGTGCCTGCATTGCAACCTGCCGCTGCACGAGATCAGCCCGGAACTGGCCCGGCCACTGGTGCCGCCACGCGTTGGCGCGCTCTATTCGCACTTCCTGCGCTGCGACGCCTGCCAACGGATTTACTGGGAGGGTTCGCACTGGCGCGGCATGTGTGCACTGCTGGCACCTCTGCTGGACCGATAGCCGAGCGCATCGGGCAGATAACGGACAAAAGCGCTCAAGTGTGCACCACAAGGCTCTGACCCGATTTTTAAGCTGATATCATTCGAAAACGTACAAGCCGAGTAGAAAAGATGAATCGTCGTAAAAAAATAAATCAGTTATTAAAGGCTAACGCCAAAAAGGCCAGCGCCAAATTGGCACCGAAAAGCAAGTCTAAATACATTTGCAAAGCCGACCGATTGAAGCTGGCGGCTGAATCCACTCTCGACTCAATCACTTCTTCCGAGAGCTGATCTGTGTCGCTTAAGCACCACCTGGATTTACACATCAGCAGGCAGTGCTTTCGGCGGACTTATCCCGTGGCTACGTATTAGCGACGATAGTAGCGGTGATCGTCATCGTAGCGGTGCTCATGATGGCGCTCCCAATCACGACGACGTTCGGCTTCCCGGCGCTCCTGTTCTCTACGCCACTCGTTTCTACGCCATTCGTCTCGGCGCCAGTCTTCTCTACGATCGTGCCAACGGCCGTCACGCCAGTATCGGTCGTCATGGGCAAGCAACGGCCCTGGCTGCTTGCCGGCCATGCTGGCCAAGCTCGGCCAAGGGTTGCCGGCAGCCTGGACCGGAGCCTGAACGGCTGCGACTTCAGTTGCAAAAACGGGGTTTGAGGTCTTCATCTGTGTTGCTGATGCCGAGCCCACTGCCGCAAACGCGAACAGGCTGAGGAGCACCATCCGTGGGACATAAAATTTCATGGGCGAAGACAACCTCTGATTGACAATTGGACGTGGCGCCATTTGGCTGCGGGAAACCTTCGGGTCGCGCTTACCGAGCTTTATGTGCGTATTCACATAGACCGGTAAATAGGGAAAAGTTCTAGCAAGTCGCTGGATAAATAGCTGACGGGCCCCTCAAACAAAAGAGGGGTGCGACGCACTTCCTGACAGGCAGCAATCAGCCAGAGGTGGACACGCAGAAACTCAACCGCGCACCAAGTAGGCGCCTAACGGAACCCGATATCGCAGCTTCTCGCAGCTGCCGGGTGCGGGCTGATGCCCCGGCGGGCGATCAGGAAACCAAATTCGGCATTTACCCGGAGGCGGCAAATGGCCGCGGGGAATCTCGACCTCGTCGTACTCGTACTCGGGCTCTGGCTCGACGGAAGTCATTTGCATTTGTCCTTCGGGCCGAGGTCTGCCAGCCGTCGGTGAATCCGCTACCCCATCTGCCTTTGCGTAAGCGAAGTTACCAGCGTCGCGCCCAGCATCCCGAGTGGATTGTTCAGCAACGGCCATTTCTGCTTCGCGGCGCCTTTGGGTCTCCTCCTCCAGCCCCTTCTGTACGGCGACCTGGTCCGCTTTGGCGTTGGGTGGGGTATTCGACGCCTGGGCCTGCTGCGCCGCCTGGATCAATTGGAAGTTGCGGTTGCGTAACGCGACGTTGCTACCAACCCGCATGTTCGAGCGCACCGCCAACGTTTCAGCCTGCTGGTACTGACCCTGCTGAAGACGCAATACACCGAGGTAATGCAGGGTCGCGGGGTTGTTCGGCTGGATATGCAGGGCACGCTCCAGCGTGGCAGCGGCTTGGTCCAACTGGCCATCTCCATACTGCCGCGAGGCCGTTTCGATCAGGGTGGTTGATGCGCTGTTACTTTGCGAGGGCGCTCTTCGCTCGGCAGCAACCGAACAAAGCGACGCGACGGCGCAGAACACCAGGATGAGACCCGGCAGAAAACTCTTGGTTGGCATCAGGGGGCGGACTCGACTGATCTCGGACGGCACTGCCGTAAAACAGCTCCCAACTGACCTGGCGAGTACCCTGAAGTTCCCGCTGCATCAGCTTTGGAACAAGGGAAAGCCAGTCGGGCAAAAAACACCGCTCCGGGCCAGAGAAATCCGGGCCATCCGTGTAAGGCTCCAGCTTGCGGATAAGACACGGGATTTGGCCCTCTTCAACGTGGCAATCGTCAGTGAGTCCCTGCCCGCACCGACCGTCTGACCTCAGCCTGTATGGCATAAGCCGGCGCCTCCACAGCATTGAAGTCTTGTGTATAGCGCTGGGCAAATCCTTCTACCCCCCATTCCTGATACTGCTGCACATGCTTGAGTTCGTGAGCCCAGAGCGCGACGTCCTGTTCTGCGGTTTGAGCGTCCCGGAAGAGGATGATGTCGATCAGCGTCACGGCACCGACGTCGGGGTTTTGCAGCATGGCAGTGGCGGCACTGAGTTGACCGTTGTCGCTAATTTTGTAGCGCGCGGCATCGAGGACACTGGGGTCGTACCAGCGTAGCAACTGCTGCCGGATGTGCGGCGGAATGGGCTGGATGTCGGCGCTGGCTGCTTCAGCACGGGCTTGGGTCAGCCAAAGCGCCAGGGCAGGTGCCGCGATCTGGTAGATGCCATCAGTCATCTGTCCCAGATCCGGCAGGCAGATGCAGCCGTCCAGACACACTTGCTTCTCCCCAGCTGGGCAGCCGTTGGCCTGGGCTGGCACTTCAAGAGTCAGGCAAAGAACAAACAGCGCCACCAGGCGCGTGGTGATGGGTGGCATTGGGCGCTCCAGAGACGGACACAGCGCGAACAGTGGATCACCATTGATCGACGACCCGCATAACTTTAGCGTATCCCTATCGGTCTCTTCTCGATGACTGCTTTGGGTCCAGGCTGTGTGAAAACGCAGACGTCCACTCACAGACTCCCCCAGTTTTTCAATTCACACTGCGCACTGCATCCCAGATGTCTCGTGCACCCAGGCCGGAATGCCATGCTTCGAATTGGGACCGCCATTGTTCAAAGGGGGCCCCCAGAGGATGACGAGGGTCACCACTCAGTGAGTACGCCATACCTTCGATCAGCCATTAAGGGGGCAACGACTCGGAGCGGCTTCACAAAAGCCAGCACGGCGGCTGGTAACGTCAATACGGTGATGGCCGATATCAGGATGATGCGTTTGAGCTTCATCACTGTTCAGCGCGTTGGCATGAGTTGATAGTTGAACAGATAGAAATGCTGCCCATCACGGATATCTATTTCCATCGTGCCGCTGAGTCCCTCCAACTCGCCGGTACCCGAGTCGGGCACGACCTGAATGGTCAGTGTTCGCTGGCCTCTGTCCATCGTTCCAAAATGCATCAACACAAAGCTGCCTGGTCTTCCCGCCAGATTACCCTCAACCCGCTCCATCGCCACATAGCCGGCAGATCCCGGGACCGTCGAGAGGGAGGCAAGCATCTCTCCCAGACTATTCGCCACCAAGTCTCCCTGAAACGTCTTGTGTATGGCCTTTCTGCTCAGTTGAGCGGCCTCGGTACCGGTCGCAACAGGATGGACGGGGAGTTGGACGTCGAATGTTCCCTTGGCTTGCATGCTGTTATCTCCATTAAAAGTCCGGGTAATGCCGTACGGTCTAAACCAGACGCAGTTGTTGTCGACGCTAATCCCTCGACTGTTTACAGTCCGCCTATGCCGAGATCAGCGGCTTATTTGACCGGTCCACACAGTCGGACCTGTCCCTGATTTGTATTGGAGCAGATGGCGACCGAAGATGATTGGAAAAACACGACCAGCCTCTACTGTTATCCTGCAGCCCGCACGAGGCGTCCTTAATCAGCGTTTGACCAGCCCGCAGTTCACTCACATTCGCGAGGCACCCTCAACCCAGTTGGCGCCATGGGTTGAACATTATTGGCATGTCAGCTGGAATCTCAGCGATCAGCCTGCACAGCAACAGGAAACCCTGCCTCACCCCAATGTGCATCTCGTTGTGGAAAGGGGTCAGGTCCATGTGTGGGGACCCCGTCGCTCCCGCTTCAGCAAGACGCTGTCTGGCAACAGCTGGGCGTTTGGAATCAAGTTTCGTCCCGCTGCATTCCAGCCATTTCTGGGCGGACCTGTCAGCCGGCTGGCCAACCGATCGATCCCGGCCGCTGAAGTTTTTGGCACGGTAGTCGACAGGTTGGCCGAGCATACTGAATGTCCGGGGATGACGAGCCTGTGCGAGCAATCAGAAGCGTTGCTGTGTCCCTGCTTGCCGCAACCCGACGAGCGTGTACAGCTGCTCAATGACCTCATCGCCCAAATCGCGTCAGACAACAAACTGACAACAGTTGCACAACTCAGTGAGTTGTCCAGGGTTAGCGAGCGGCAATTACAACGCCTCTTTGCCCATTACGTCGGCGTAAGTCCGAAGTGGGTGATTGCCCGATACCGGCTACATGAAGCACTGACCCTGCTGCAGAGCGGCGAAGCCAGGCCGGGGACGGATCTCGCGCTCAAGCTGGGTTATTTTGATCAGGCACACTTCATCAGGGACTTCACCCGGATGGTCGGTCTGGCACCCGCAAAATATGTCCAGACATATACGGCTTTGTTGTGGAACGCTGATGCGGGGTGAGTCTCCCCTCCCCCCAGGCGGACTTATCTCACTCGCACCGTCATCGGTACTCCAAGTGCTGAACTGATCACGATGAACCGATTGCTTCGTCCAGTGCCGCCCCACACAAAGGGGCCCGCCAAAGCATAGACGGTTGAATCCACACCCAAAAGTTGACTTTCAGGTCCGCGCATCAAAATCGAAGTTCTACCGAAAATCATGCTTTGAATGAGCCGCCCCTCTACCCCGCTTCCGCTTCATTGACCGGCAACGAAGCAAACATTTCAGCGCGGCACACCTCAAGGATCTCATCCGCCAGCGCGGAATCATCCGGGCAGGCACGCGACAAAATAATCGCACCGACAGCACGAGAAAGCAGGTCGATCATTTTCTTTCTGTCCTCACCCGGAGCGGCATCCGGCCTGGTCGGATATTTGTCCCCCAGTGTTTGCAGGATGTGCTCGATCCCTTCGGCAAACGTCGCTTTCACATCGTCCGATTGACGCGCCGCATCGCCACACAACGCGGCCATGGTGCAACCGCTGCCACGTCCGTCCCGATGCTCCCTCGTCACATAGACGTCGATGAAGCCCGGAACATCGAGCGCTTCCGCGCCCACCAGCGATTTGGAAAGACTGCAGGCAGAGGCTTCGGCCATCAGGTCGGCCTTCGAACCGAAATGCTTGTAGAAACCTCCGTGGGTGAAACCGGCAGCCGCCATGAGATCCGATACACCGACGCCGTCGAAGCCACGCTCACGGAACAGCTCAGAGGCCGTTTCAACGATGTGCTCCCGATTGGCCTGCGCCTGGGCCTTGGTCACTCTCACGTGCAATACCTCATGTCCACTGGGAAATCATGCGCCCAATGATACATAGATGTTGGTCATAATCAAAATCGTTGACAGTTTAGATTTCGATCATCATCCTAATTGCACGCACAACGATCTTCATCAACGGGCACGGAAGAAATACCAAATGACCGACCAGAATCTGTTTACCCCTTACACGCTTGGCGCCCTCACGCTGTCGAACCGTGTCGTCCTCGCGCCACTGACACGCAACCGCGCAGGCGAAGGCTTTGTGCCAAGCGAGTTCGCGGCCACCTATTACAGCCAGCGCGCAAGCGCAGGCTTGCTGATCAGCGAAGCCACGCAGATTTCCCAACAGGGTCAGGGCTATCAGGACACCCCCGGGATCTACACGCAGGCGCAGATAGATGGCTGGCGCAAAGTGACCGATGCCGTCCACGCCAAGGGCGGAAAAATCTTCCTGCAACTGTGGCATGTCGGCCGTGTATCGCACGTTGATCTGCAAGAAAACGGCGCCGAACCCGTGGCCCCTTCTGCGCTGCGAGCCGCCACAAAAGTATTCGTCAACAACCGCTTTGAAGACGTCTCCGAGCCGCGCGCACTGGACATCAGCGAACTACCGGGGATCGTCTCCGATTTCCGCCGGGCCGCGGCAAACGCTGTCGCCGCCGGGTTCGATGGCGTGGAGATTCACGGCGCGAACGGCTATTTGCTGGATCAATTCCTCAAGGACAGCGCCAACGTGCGC
Organism: Pseudomonas sp. 05N431; assembly: GCF_056397005.1. Classification (NCBI taxonomy): domain Bacteria; kingdom Pseudomonadati; phylum Pseudomonadota; class Gammaproteobacteria; order Pseudomonadales; family Pseudomonadaceae; genus Pseudomonas; species Pseudomonas sp. 05N431. The sequence continues at coordinate 55,121 of NZ_JBFTMN010000013.1, read as the reverse complement.
ACCGATGTTTACGGCGGCTCGATTGAAAATCGTGCGCGTCTGTTGCTCGAAGTGACGGCAGCCGTCGTCAATGAAATCGGCGTGGATCGCACCGGTGTGCGCTTGTCGCCGGTGTCGCCGGCCAATGGCGTTTCCAGCAGCGATCCGCAGGCGCAATTCGATTACGTCGTTGATCAACTCGACGCCCTCGGCGTCGTTTATCTGCACGTGGTCGAAGGCGCGACCGGTGGCCCGCGTGACGTGGCGCCATTCGATTTCGGCGCCCTGCGCCAGCGCTTCAAAAACACCTACATCGCCAACAACGGCTATGACCTGGACCTGGCGACTTCGCGGCTCGCCGAAGACCAGGCCGATCTGATCGCGTTCGGTCGCCCGTTCATTGGCAACCCGGATCTGGTGGAACGCCTCAAGCGCGGCGCGCCGTTGTCCGCTTTCAATCCCGCCACCCTCTATGGCGGCGGCTCGGCAGGCTACATCGACTACCCGACGTTGGCTGAATCGAGCGCCACCGCAAGCTGAGCAATCAATGACCGCGTTTTCTGTTTTCACACACACTGAAAGAGAGATGACCCCATGAGCACTCGCCCTACTGTTCTCATCACTGGCGCTTCCACCGGCATTGGCGCCGTCTACGCCGAACGCTTCGCTCAACGCGGTCACGACCTGGTAATAGTCGCCCGCGACCAGGCACGCCTGGACGCACTTGCAGCCCGATTGCGCAGCGAACACGGCGTCGCCGTCGATGTGATTCCGGCGGATCTGACCCAACTCAGCGATCTGACAACCGTTGAGTCCCGCCTGCGCGACGACGCCCGTATCGGTATCCTCGTCAATAACGCCGGCGCCGCGCTGTCCGGCAACTTCATCGACCAAAGCACCGACAGCGTTGCGCAACTGGTCGCCCTCAACACCACAGCGCTGGTGCGCCTGGCCAGCGCCATCGCCCCACGCCTGGCCAAAGCAGGCGACGGCGCGATCATCAATATCGGTTCGGTGGTGGGCCTTGCGCCGGAGTTCGGCATGTCGGTCTACGGTGCGACCAAGGCGTTTGTGCTATTCCTTTCCCAAGGCCTGAGTTTGGAACTTTCACCTCAGGGCGTGTACGTGCAGGCCGTGCTGCCGGCGGCCACCCGCACGGAAATCTGGGATCGCTCCGGCGTCGACATCAACACCTTGAACGAAATCATGGAAGTGGACGATCTGGTGGATGCCGCACTGGTCGGCTTCGATCGTCGCGAACCGGTAACGATCCCACCGCTGCAAGAAGCTGAACGCTGGGATGACCTGCAAATCGCACGTCAGGGCCTGCTGGGGCAAATCCGCCAGTCTGCGGTTGCCCAGCGCTACCACACTCAACAGTGATCTTTCGGTAGCGAACATTCGCGCCGGATTCGATGCAGGCGCGCCAGACGCTGCATCGAATCCGGCCCGCTGTTCGGAGTAGAAATGAATCCAACGAAGACAAATACCCCCTCGGGTTCGCAGACGTCGTTCATCAACGCGGCGAACCAGTCGATCACGGTCAACGGCATTCCCTTTGCCTATCGCGACACCGGCCCCACAACCGGTGTGCCACTCGTACTGTTTAACCATTGGGGCGCGGTGCTGGACAACTTCGACCCCGCGATAATCGATGGCCTGGCACAAACACGGCGCGTCATTGCCACCGACTATCGCGGCATCGGCGGCTCTGGTGGAACCGCGCCACTGACGGTCGGCGAAATGGCTGACGATGCCATCCAGCTGATACGTGCACTGGGTTTCGAGACCGTCGACGTGCTCGGTTTTTCACTCGGCGGCTTCGTCGCTCAGGACATTGCCCTGAAGGCGCCCGAGTTGGTACGCCGATTGATTCTCACCGGCACCGGGCCGGCCGGCGGCACCGGTATCGACAAGGTCGGTTCGGTGACGTGGCCATTGATGATCAAGGGCTTGCTGACCTTGCGAGATCCCAAGTTCTACCTGTTCTTTACTTCGACGCCCAATGGCCGTCGAACTGCATCGCAGTATTTGCAACGCTTGAAAGAGCGCAAAAAAAATCGCGACAAAGGCCCGACGCCCAGCGCTTTCCTACGGCAGTTGAAAGCCATCACCGCGTGGGGCAAACAGGCGCCCCAAAACCTCGGGCGCTTGTGGATGCCGACGCTGATTGTCAACGGCGCCAACGACATCATGGTGCCCAGCGTTAACTCGATTGCGCTTGCCAACTGCATTCCCAACGCACAACTGATCATTTATGAAGATGCCGGGCACGGCGGCATTTTCCAGCACTACGCTGACTTTGTGACCAAGGTACTGGCGTTCCTTGATGCCTGATAACGCGGCGCAGCAACGCCGCAAACGCTCCGCCCACCCTCATTCCAACCGACAAGAGCCGCACCACGATGAAGGCATTTTTAATTGATCGCTATGGCAAGAACACCGGGCGCATTGGCGAAGCGCCCGCCCCCGCGGTGGGCGCCCACGACGTCTTGATTGAGATACACGCCAGTAGCGTCAACCAGCTGGATTCGAAGATCCGCAAAGGCGAATTCAAACTGATCCTGCCCTATTCATTTCCGCTGGTACTGGGCAATGACCTGGCGGGCGTCGTGGTTGAAGTTGGCTCGCACGTGAAGCGCTTCAAACCGGGAGATGAAGTCTACACTCGCCCGCCCGAAGCGCGGATCGGGACGTTCGCTCAATTGATCGCCGTGAACGAAAACGCGATCGCCCTGAAACCTGCCAATACCAACATGGCACAAGCCGCTTCCATCCCCTTGGTCGCACTGACCGCCTGGCAAGTGCTGGTCGAAACCGCCCAACTGAAAAAGGGCCAGAAAGTGCTGATCCACGCCGGCTCCGGCGGTGTCGGAACCCTCGCCATCCAACTTGCCAAACACCTCGGCGGCTTTGTTGCGACCACCACCAGCACCGCGAATGTCGAATGGGTGAAGGCGCTGGGGGCCGACCTGGTGATCGACTACACACAGCAGAACTTCGACAGTGTCTTGCACGACTACGACGTGGTGTTGAACAGCCTCGGCGCAGACGTACTGGAGAAGTCACTCAAGGTCCTCAAACCCGGTGGCCAACTCATTTCCATCTCAGGGCCACCCACTGCGCAGTTCGCGCAGGAGCAAGGGTTGTCCTGGCCATTGCAGCAAGTCATGCGCCTGCTGAGCCTCGGTATTCGGCGCAAGGCACGCAAGCAGGACGTCAGCTACGCGTTCGTGTTCATGCGCGCAAATGGCGCCCAACTGCAACAAATCACCACGCTCATTGAGGCCGGAATCATCAAACCTGTGGTTGACCGCTCCTTCCCCTTTGAATCTACGGCAGAGGCATTGGAGTACGTCGAGCAGGGACGAGCCAAGGGCAAGGTCGTTGTTACGATCAAATGACTACGCCACCTATCGATGAGTCGACCGCAGAGGCAAAGACGCTCAAGCCCTGCGCGTAGAGCAATACTCCACAATCAACTGAGTGACCGCTGCCACAATCGCCTGATCCGCTTCAGGAGAGGTGAACAACCGAAACTGCACATCCGGCAAATCCGGTAACCCTTGTTCGCTCCCGAGTACCGCCAGCCCTTGCCCCACCTGGCTGAGAGGCATGGGTGCGACTGCGAAGCCTGCAAGCGCTGCCGCCCGCAACCCGGCAGCGCTGCTGCATAACATCGCCGTGCGTTGGGCGATGCCCGCCTGGGCCAGCCGCGTCAGTGCTGCCTCTCGATAAGGGCACGGCTCGGGGAACAGGGCCAGCGGCAACGGCGTCGGTAATTGGGTGACGGGTTGCGCTGGCCAAGCCCACACCAGCGGCTCTTGCCACAACAGCAGCCCCGCTTCGCTGGTTTCGCATAGAGAACCGATGACCAGCTCCAGATGGCCTTGCTTCATCAGGTTCAGCAGCGTGCCAGGAATGCCCACCTGCACGTCGATTTCCATGCCCGGGTACTGCGCCGCGAAATCCTGAAAAGTGCGCAGTAACCGCGACTCGACAAAATCCTCGGACCCCCCGATCCGCAGCCGCCCGTGAAACGGCGTGCGCGTCAGTTCTGCCCAGGCATCACGGTTCAGCACAAGGATCGTGCGCGCATAAGAGACCAGGCGTTCGCCATCGGGAGTCAATTGCTGGGAGCGCGTGGTCCGCGTCAACAGCGGTTTGCCAACCTGTTCTTCCAATCGCCGCACGTGGCCACTGACCGCAGACTGAGTGAGGTGCAGCTTCTGGGCGGCACGGCTGAAGCCTTCTTCATCGACGACAGTGACAAATGTCTTGAGCAGCAGTGTATCGAACATAGTTTTATTCGTGATCAATGGCTTATTAATTTACGATTTATATTTCAAATCCAACTATGTTGCAATGCGCCCACTGCCCTACCCCCCCACCAATCGAGGCGCACCATGACGACTCTTCTGCACATTGAATGTTCTCCGCGCAAGCAGCGCTCGGCCTCCCTTGAAGTCGCCCGCAGCTTCATTGCGCGTTACCAAGAACACGCCCCAGACACCGAAATCATCACGCTCGACCTTTGGAACATGGCGTTACCGGAATTCGATGATCTGGCCATGGAGGCCAAGTACGCCGGGCTCAATGGCACGCCTTTAACCCCGGCACAACAAGACGCCTGGAACACCTTGAAAGAGCTGGCAAGTCACCTGCACCGCTCGGATGTGCTGGTGATGTCCGTACCGCTGTGGAACTTCAGCATCCCGTACAAGCTCAAGCACTTCATCGACCTGGTGTCGCAGAAAGACATCCTGTTTAGCGTTGATGCGGAGCGCGGCCTGGAGGGCATGCTGCTCAACAAAACCGCTGTGGTGATGTACGCCCGTGGCCTGGATTTTTCGGCGCAGTCGAGCACGCCGGCAACGCGCTTCGATTTTCAGAAGCCCTATGTTGAAGCCTGGCTGAAATTTGTCGGCGTGACGGATGTGCATTCGGTGATCGTGGAGAAAACCATCCTGGGCGAAGACGTTGATCGCAGCGCGCGTGAGGCCGCGACTCAGCAGGCCAGGAGATTGGCAGACAGTATTTGTCGCTGACGTTTCAGGGGCTCGGTTGGTGTGGGCTGTCTCACGCGACAGCTCGCGCTTTCGCGTATCGCACCAAACCGATCTTGATGCCGATCAGTAGGGGCGCGGCAACGACAAACAGCAGGGCCACGGCGTAGAACGCGGTGTCGAAGGCAATCACCGTGGCCTGACCTGATACGACCTTGCCCAAGAGGCTCGTCGCTGCCCTGCCAGCGGCCGCTTGATCCATCCCCTTCCCCGCCAACATCGCCGTGGTGGTCGTCAGCCGTTCGATGAGCGTGTTTCCCCCTGGGGTGACGTTGGCGCCGAGAGCCGCGACATTGATGACGATGTGATGGTCGATCAGGGTCTGGAGCCCGGCGACCCCCATTAAGCCACCCAATTGACGCCCGGTATTGAACAGCCCGATGCCGAAGGCGAGGTTGCGGCTGTTGAGGTCGCTGAAGGCGATCAGCGTAATTGACAGAAACAGGAAGCCAAGGCCCAGGCCGCGCAACAGGATAGCCGCCATCATGTCACCGGCGCCGCTGTCGCTGGTGGAGCCGGACAGCATCCACATCGCCCCCATGATCAGCAGGATGCCAAAGGGCACTGTCGCAACCGGTGGAACGCGGCGCACTTTGATAAAAAAGGCAGCGATGAGCAGCGAGCCGACAAACAAACCGCCACTGGGCAGCAGGAGCAAGCCGGCGTCGGTCGGGGTGAACGCCAGCACCGACAGGGCGAATGCCGGAATCAGAAATGCGCTGCCGAACAAAGCGGCGCCAGCGACAAAGCTGACGATAAAGGCAAAGGTAAAATCACCCGATTTGAACACCGTGAAATCGAATAGCCCCGGGCCTTTGGCCAACGCTTGTTGGCCGAAAAATGCCAGCAGCGCGGCGGTGCCGATCATTGTCAGCATCAGGATCCGAGGTTCCTCGAACCAGTCCCATCGGCTGCCTTGGCTGAGCACGTAGGTGAAACAGAACAAGGTGGCCGAGATCAGGGAGAAGCCGAGCCAGTCAAAGCGACGCTGCCGGACCTTGGCAGGCGATGGACCGTCTGCAATGAGCAAAAGACCCGTCGCCGCCAGGGCCAGCGGTAACACGCTGAAGAAAATCCAGGTCCAGGACTGACTGTCGATCAACCACCCCTGAAGAGCCGGGGCAATAGTCGCTGGCGCAACCACCGACCCCATGGCAAACAGAGCTTGAAGAATCGGCTGAAAGGCTCGCGGCGAGGCACGAAAAATCATCGCCTGACCCGTCACCAGCAGGGTGCCACCGGCGAAGCCTTGAATGATCCGAAGCGCGATCAGCAGGTCCAGTCGAGCGATGATGGCGGCCATGCAGCACGCCAGGCCCATGGCCAGGGTTGAACCGATGATCAGGTTACGCGCAGAAAAACGCTGCATCAGCCATGAGGCCATGATGAACCCGATCAGCTTGAGCGTGGTGTAGCCGACATCCAGCCAGGCGAATTCATCAGGTGTTGCATAGATGTCGCCGATGATATCGCCGCGCCCGATCGATAGAACGGTGCCGGCGATCGCCTCCGTCAGTGTGGCCAGCACGATGCCCATGATGAGCAGGACGCCCGTCGTAGCCTTGGCGCCGCTCGGCGGTACGCTGGCAAAGGTGTTCATGAGCCGCCCCCTTGCGTCACCTCCACCCGCGCGGACAGACCTGGCACGATGCGCCCCGGCAGCGGATTGTCGGCCAGCCGGATCTTGACCGGAACCCGCTGCACGACACGGACAAAGTTCCCGGTTGCGTTGTCAGGCGGCAGCAAGCTGAACGCCGCCCCACTCCCCGGCGCAAAGCTGTCGACCACGCCTTCAAGTGCCGTGTTGGGGTAGCCATCGACCGTGATGCGCACGCGCTGTCCAGAGCGGATATGTTCGAGCTGGGTTTCCTTGAAATTGGCCACGACCCACACATCATTGACCGGAACGATATCGAGCAAGGAAACGCCCGGCGTCACGAGCCGGCCGACACGAACCTGGCGGTTACCGACGACGCCATCCACTGGGGCGCGTACCACGGTGTAGTCAAGATCGATCTGGGCGAGATCGCGCGCAGCCTGTGCTTGCGACACGGCCGCCACGGCAGCCTCTCGCTCGGCCACATAGACGGCGATGTGTTGCTGTTGTGCCTCCACCGTTGCCGAAGCGGCCGATACCGATGCCTCGGCTCTGGAACGCGCCGTGCCGGTTTCATCGAACAAGGCCTGGCTCACCGCGTTGCTGCCGATCAGTTTGCGACTGCGATCGTGGGTCTTGGTTGCCAGATCCATGTCGGCACTGGCTGAACGTCTTTGAGCTTCGGCCTGCCGAATCAACGCACGCTGAAGCTGGGTCTGCGCATCGACATGGGTCAGGCGAGCCTTTGCCGCGCTGACATTAGCCTCTGCTTGCGCAAGCTTTGCGCGATAATCCCGGTCATCGATACGAAACAGGACGTCACCCGCCCGGACAGTCTGGTTGTCCACGACCTCTACCGCAGTGACATAGCCGGCCACCTTGGCGGCGAGTGAGGTCACGTCACCGCGAACATAGGCGTTATCGGTCGAGGTTGTGCCGCTCGAAACAGCCATGGTCCCCCAGGCAGCCACGACCACCACCGCGCCGACGCACAGCAGTATGCCGATTGTCTTGCGCGTGCTTCGCCGCGCCACTACGACGGGGGGCCCGGCGATTGCCTCGGTGGCAATGGCGGCCTTGTCCTGGAGCGAGTTCATTTTTTCATTTCCTGTTCAATGCCATGCACTACAGCAGCCCAGGGCGGCAGCGGCTGGCCGCCCGGCTGTCGAGCATTTATGAGCGCGTTGATCGGCTCACTTTTTGATAGGTGTGACGAGTGTCTTTTCGTTGGTGTCGAGGACGAACACGGCCAACAGGCGTGCAGGTTCGGTGTCGCTGGCGTTGGCGCTGACTTCGTGCACGGACCCCGGCTCCTCTACGAAGTTTTCGCCGACGTGGTAGATCTTTTCCGGCTGGCCTTTGACTTTGATACGAAACGCGCCCTCCAGGACCGTTGCATAGATGAAGGCCGTTTTCGGATGGGTGTGGGACGGCGACGCGGCGCCCGGCCCATACTCGACAACCACACCCTTCATGCTCTTGCCAGGGATGTTGGGAATGGGGCGGTCAAACACGACTGTCACCTTGGCGGCGGGCGGCTCAGCGGCCGACGCTGCGCTGATCGACAGTGCTGCGAAAGCCGCGGCTAAGAGAAATCGGGCAACCATGGCAATACTCCTTCGTGTGCAGGGGTTATGACGGCGCGCCCCACTACCGGGGCGGCGCCTTCCTGAGTTATCCCTGGAGGCCTCAGCGGCCCGCTTCGGCCGTTGACTGGCTGAGCCAGTCTTCGAAACGGATCGCGCCCAGGCGCGGGTTCTTGCCGGGGGTCAGCGATCGATCGTCAAGCACGGCGCCGTAGTAGCGTGCGTGTACGTCCGGTACGACCTGGCGAGTATCCTGAGTGGCCCGCAGAAAACGCCTGATCAACTCGTCGAGTGGCATGGCCTCGGGCCCCGCGACTTCGACCGTGCCATTGACCGGCGCTGCAAGCACGACGTCGGTCAGTGCCGCCACCACGTCGTCGGACGCCATCGGCTGGATCAGCGCCGGCGAAACGCAAAGTTCTTCGCCGACGGTAAACGATTGGGCAATGCCGCCGACAAATTCGAAGAACTGCGTGGCACGCAAAATTGAGTAAGGAATACCGGATGCCTTGATGAGGTTTTCCTGCGCGACCTTGGCCCGGAAATAGCCGTTATCGGGAAGCCGTTCGCTCCCGACAATCGACAGGGCAACGTGATGGCGAACCCCGGCAGCCGCTTCGGCGGCCAGCAGGTTACGGCTCGACGTTTCGAAAAACTCGAGGACGGCCTGGTCCTCCCACGACGGCGCGTTCGCCACGTCGACGACGATGTCGGTACCATCCATCGCTTGGGCCAGGCCCTCGCGGGTGATGCTGTTTACGCCCGTGCTGGGGCTTGCAGCGAGCACGTCATGGCCGCGCTCGCGGAGGTTCTTCACAAGTTTCGATCCGATGAGGCCGGTGCCTCCGATGACGACGATCTTCATGGGCTTTCTCCACGTATCGACTGCAACCATTGCGTCGGTGTAAGGGGAGATTGCCTGCGCGCGTGAACTTAGTCCTTGTGCCTACTATGGTTTTCCCTCCACGAATGCTTGGTTTTACGTCCAAAGACGCCGCTGTCCGCCGCCGTCTCTGCCACGGACGGTGCAGCGGGTTTAGCGCTGCCGTATCATCAAATCAAATACTAATCGCCAGTCGCCCGGGACACGGAGTTGAGGGCGCTTCGCCAGGGGAACCACACTTTGCCATTCGTGTTTGAAGACTACGTGCTCGATGAGGAGCGCCGGGAACTCACCTTGCGCGGGCAAACCGTGGCCGTCGGACCGCAGGTTTTCGATCTGTTGCTGCTGTTCGTCAACAACCCCGATCGTGTCGTCAGCAAAGACGACCTGCTCAAGGCAGTGTGGAGCGGCCGGATCGTCTCGGAATCGACGATCACCAGTCACATCAATGCGGTGCGCAAGGCCATCGGTGATACGGGTGAGGAACAGCGCCTGGTGCGCACCGTCGCCCGCAAGGGCTACCGCTTTGTCGGCCAGGTCAAGGTCGGCGGGATCGGCGGAGCGCAACAGCCGGACCAGCCTGCCATCGACGAACACGCGCACACAGACCCGAAGGAAACGCCCTCCTCCTCGCTCGTCCTCCCGGACAAACCCTCGATTACCGTCTTGCCCTTCCAGAACTTGAGCGGCGATCCGGAGCAGGAATATTTCGCTGACGGCGTCGTCGAAGACATCATCGCTGCCCTGTCGCGTATCCGCTGGCTGTTCGTCATCGCGCGCAATTCGAGCTTCACCTACAAGGGCCGGACGATAGACGCCACGGGCATCAGCCAGGAGCTAGGCGTTCGCTACGTGCTGGAAGGCAGCGTGCGCAAGTGCGGGAACAAGGTACGCATCACCGGGCAGCTCATCGACGCGACGAGCGGGACGCATATCTGGGCGGAGCGCTTCGAAGGCACGCTCAACGACATCTTCGAGCTGCAGGATCAAATTGCCGAAAGCGTCGTCGGAGCCATCGCACCGCAGCTCGAACGGGCAGAAATCGAACGGGCCAAACGCAAACCGACGGAAAGCCTGGACGCCTACGACTACTACCTGCGCGGAATGGCAAAACTGCACAACGGCACCCGGGAAGCCCTCGACCAGGCGCTGCCGTTGTTCTACAAGGCCATCGAGCTCGATCCGGAATTTGCATCGGCCTATGGCATGGCAGCCTGGTGTCACTTCTGGCGCAAGCTGAATGGCTGGATGACCGATCGTACGCAAGAGATCGCTGAGGGTGTACGGCTCGCGCGTTTGGCGGTGACGCTTGGCCGGGATGATGCAGTCGCGTTGACGCGAGGCGGACATGCATTAAGCCACCTCACCGGCGATGTTGACGGCGGCATTGCATTGCTCGACAGGGCACGTCTGCTCAACCCCAACCTCGCCCCTGCCTGGTACCTGGGCGGTATCCTGCGCACGCTGCGCGGTGAAACAGACGCCGCCATCGAACAGCTTACCCATGCCGTTCGCTTGAGTCCGCTGGATCCGGAAATGTTCAGGATGCAGGTCGGAATGGCGCTCGCGCATTTCTTTGCCGGGCGCTTCGATCTCACGACGGACTGGGCGGAAAAGGCGCTGGGCAACCTGCCCAGTTTCCTGCCCCCGGTGGCCTTGGTGGCGGCCAGTCATGCCCTCAGCGGACGAATGGATAAAGCACAGGTGGCGATGCAGCGTCTTCGCGAGCTGGATTCCTCTTTGCGCCTCTCCACCCTGAAAGACTGGCTGCCCATCCAACGGCGCGAGGATTTCGCGCGCCTCGTCGATGGACTTCGGTTGGCCGGGTTGCCCGAGTGACCGTGGAACGGTTCCAATATCCCGGATAGATTATTTGCCGGTACCAACCTTCGTAACGTTTCGTCCGGGAGGTTGCCTGCAAAACTCCAAGGGCTGACCGTTCCATCCGCCCAGCCATCAGCGATGCACATGGGCCGAAGGCGCCAAAAATCTCCGGCTGGCGATAGCATTTTTCCATCCTGCCGCTCTCTTCCTTGAAGGCAATCGGTCTAAAAAAGCCCGGCCAGCGCTTTGGACTTTTTGCTATCCTGAAACTGTAGGTGAAGACGCAGACTGATGCGCAAGAGGATAGCAAGGAAACGTGGGGCGCGTTCCGAAGGGTACACGGTTAGAAAGATCTCCGCGCTGAGATCCAGCCCTTATGCCGTGTGAAGCAGATGAGCAAATCAGAGTGTTTCAATGCGATTCTGTGAGAGGCCTGATAAACCTTGTAAGCCGGGGACCAGCGCCGGCCACCTACTCGATTTTCAAAGCCCGCCTTGTGCGGGCTTTTTCGTATCTGCTGGTGTAAGACACGCCCCCTCTTCAACCGCGCTCACGTCCAAAGCCCGCTCATTGCTCGGCTGCGCGCACACCTCCCGAAGGCACCCGCGCAACCAGCGATGCGCCAGGTCGGCATCCAGCCGTGGATGCCAGAGCATTGAGACGGTGAACGTCGGCAGGCTGAGTGGAAGCGCAAAGCTGTGCATGCCGGCGCGCAGGCTTTCGGTGTGCCGCTGCGGAACGCTGGCGATCAGGTCGCTGGCCCGGGCGAGCGCCAGTGCGGTTGAAAATCCGCCGACGATGGTCACCACTTCCCGTGCAAGCTCCAGCGACTTCAGGGCTTCATCGATAGGCCCCTTGTCGAGCCCCCGCCGGGAAACGTAAATGTGCCTGCCCGCCACGTAACGGGCGGGCGTGATCTCGCCCTGGCTCAGCGGATGCCCCTTTCGTACAACGCCAATGAAACGGTCCCTGAACAGTGCCTGCGTACGCACCTCGGGGCCTTCACTTTTTCCCACCACACCCGTTTCCAGATCGACGCTCCCGTCGCGAAGTGGCGTGCTGTCTTTATCGGGCTTCTGTACGAACCGCAGCCGCACGCCGGGGGCTTGCTCGCCGACGCGTGCAATCAGCTGCGCGCCGAAACTCTCCACAAAACCTTCACTGGTGCGCAGCGTGAAGGTGCGGACCAGCTGTTGGAGATTGAGCATTTCGGCCGGGCGCAGAACCGCCTCGGCGTCCTGCACCAGCTGACTGACCTGCTCGCGCAGTTCGAGCGCTCTCGGGGTGGGTACAAGACCGCGCCCGGCCCTGACCAACAGCGGATCGCCGGTTGTTTCACGCAGTCGCGCCAGTGCCCGGCTCATCGCCGACGGGCTCAGCCGCAAGCGCTTCGCGGCGCGTGCCACGCTGCCTTCAGCGAGCAGCACATCAAGGGTGACCAGCAAGTTGAGATCAGGTGTCGACATGGATCGCCCCTTGGAACGGCGTGAGGATGATAAGGCGCTAGACGCACGAATTAAGTGCAAACGGTGCGTCTTCCGCCATGTTATGCGCCGGCGTAGATTTCTGACAGCTCCGTTTCGGAAGTCGCCAAACAAAGGGAACATGATGAAGCCAATCAGTGCAGAACGAGATGAAGCCGTCGCCGGCAGCGCGCCACGAGTACCCTCGGTTCGCTGGGCGCTCGCCAGCCTTTCGTTATCCATGTTGCTGTCCTCGCTCGGCACCAGCATCGCCAATGTCGGCTTGCCGACGTTGGCACAGGTGTTCAACGCCTCCTTCCAGGAAGTCCAGTGGATCGTTCTCGCTTACCTCCTCGCCATCACCACCCTGATCGTCAGCGTCGGACGTTTCGGTGACATCACCGGGCGTCGACGGCTGCTACTGGCCGGCATTTTCCTGTTCACGCTGGCCTCGGCCCTGTGCAGCGTCGCGCCCACGCTCTGGCTGCTGATTGCCGCCCGGGCGCTGCAAGGCCTCGGCGCGGCCATCATGATGGCCCTGACCATGGCCTTTGTCGGCGAGACGGTTTCGAAGGAAAAAACCGGTAGGGCCATGGGCTTGCTCGGGACGATGTCCGCGATCGGCACCGCGCTGGGGCCGTCGCTCGGCGGCGTGCTGATCGCCGGCCTCGGCTGGCAGGCGATCTTTCTGATTAGCGTACCGTTGGGAGTCCTGACGTTTCTGCTCGCCCATCGTTACCTGCCCGCCGATCGCCAAGCGCCGAAGCCTGAGCGCGCCGGCTTCGACCCTTTGGGTACGTTGCTGCTGGCCCTGACGCTTGCGGCGTATGCGCTGGCCATGACGATTGGGCGCGGCAGTTTCGGTCCACTCAATGTGGCCCTGCTGCTGGCGGCAGCCTTCGGCGTCGGCCTCTTCGTGCTCGTCGAAGCGCGAGTTGCCTCGCCGTTGATCCGATTGGCGATGTTCCGCGATCCGGTGCTGAGCGGGAGCCTCGCCATGAGCGCGCTCGTCTCTACGGTGATGATGGCGACGCTGGTGGTCGGGCCGTTTTATCTCTCGCATGCCCTCGGGCTTGACGCCGCGTTTGTCGGGCTTGCCTTGTCGGTCGGGCCGGTTTTCGCGGCGCTGACCGGGGTGCCCGCCGGTCGCCTTACGGACCGTTTTGGCGCCCAGCGCATGACCGTCTTCGGGCTCATCGCAGTGGCGAGCGGTTGCCTCATGCTCTCGCTGATACCGGAGACACTCGGTATCTTCGGCTACATCGCCCCGATGGTCGTCATCACCATTGGCTACGCGCTGTTCCAGACGGCCAACAACACCGCAGTCATGAGCGATATTCTCCCGGACCAGCGCGGGGTTATCTCCGGCATGCTCAACCTGTCGCGCAACCTCGGGCTGATCACTGGTGCATCTGCATTGGGTGCGGTGTTCGTGCTCGCATCGGCAACAAACGACATCACCACGGCGCGTCCCGAGGCCGTTGCCAGCGCTATGCGGATCACGTTCGCCGTCGCCCTGGCGCTGATCGCCGCTGCGCTCGTCATTACGCAGGGAAGCCACGTTCTGGCAACGCGCTCTTCTCTCCCCGCCGACGTCTCGTGACGTGACAAAAAACTGCACATCTTTACGCTCCCCCCGTAGCAGCTGCCGAGCCCGCGAGGCTGCGTTCGGCCGCGCAGCGGTCGTAAAATCCGACAACGCGTTCCTTCAAGCAAGCCACGTACACAGGATTGGCGAGGACTTCGTCCTCGAACGCAGCCTCGCGGGCTCGGCAGCTGCTACGGAGTTAGTCGATGGTCAGGAGGTAGTCGGTGGTCAGGAGGTAGTCGGTGGTCATGAGGTAGTCCGTGGTCATGACGCGGAAAACAAAATCGGCTTCAGCCGAAAAAGGCATTGCGCTGGGTGGGGCTAATTCGCGCATCATGAGCGCAGTCAGCTCAAGGAGAGTTTCATGCGCGTCCTGTCATCCGTTATGCGTCTGGCCACGTTGTCGCTGGGGCTGGTGTTCGCCGCCACTGCCGTGGCAACCGAAGAGTCGCAGCTGGTCGAGTCGATCAACACCTACCGCAGCCAGGTGCAGCGCTGCGCCAGCCTGGTGTCTCAGGAGTTGCCACCACTGGCGGCCGATCCGCGCCTGATCCTGCCCGGCAGCAATATCGGCGACCTGCAGCAGGCGCTGGCGCGTACGGCTTATCCGATGGTCAGCGTACAGGCGATCACCTTGTCCGGCCCGCGAGATGCGCCATCGGCCATGAAGGCCGTACGGGAGAGCTTCTGCCAGGTCGTGCTGGACCCGCAATTCGTCGATATCGGCGTGAGCCACGAAGGAACCATGTGGCGCATCGTGCTCGCGCGCCCGCTGTTGGTCGGTCGCCTGGGCGACTGGCAGGCCGAGGGACAGAAGCTGCTCGAGATGATCAACAGCGCCCGCAAGCAAACACGCCAGTGCGGCGCCCAGTCCTTTGCCGCCACCCAGCCGCTGGCCTGGAACGCCACGCTGGCGACGGCCGCCCAGACGCACACCCAGGCCATGGCCAATCACAACTTCTTCGACCACAAGGACCGCGATGGCCGCACACCCGGTGATCGGGCTGAACTGGCAGGCTACGCCGGCCAGCAGATCGGTGAAAACATTGCCGCCGGGCAAGACACGGTGCGCAAGGTGGTCGATGGCTGGCTAGCCAGCCCTGGTCACTGCGCCAACCTGATGAACCCGCAGTTCCGCGAGTTGGGCGCGGCGTATGCGGTTGATCCGAAGAGTGATGCGGGGATTTACTGGACGGCGATGTTCGGTACGCCGTAAGGGTCTTTGGCGGCCCTGCGATGGACCTATACTGTGTGGATTACCACACTCGATGCGACACGCAATCGTGTTCGATGGGCTGCGTGACGTGTCGAGCGGTCCGTTCACGCAGGCGCAGGCCTGCCTTCGTATGAAGGAGAACATCATGTCGCGTAAATACATCGATTGCCGTGAATTCCCAAGCGAAACCAAGTGTTCTGTCGCATTGTCCGCCGATTCTGAAAAAGAGTTGCTGGAAGCCGCCGCACAGCATGCGGTCAGTGTTCACAAGCACGTCGATTCGCCAGAGCTGCGCGCACAACTGAAGACCATGTTTCACGATGGCACACCGCCGCTAGAAGCCCGACGCGCTTGATGCAGAAGGTTTGGCGGGGGATTCAGAATCGTCTGCGGGGCTCATATTGATGAGCCCCGCAGTTTTAACGTGTCTATCGAAGCCTGTCGCCCGCCCCGATCAATCCACTCAACTGCCGGTTTTGACTTTGCTCCAGACCCGGGTGCGTACGCGCTCCATCTTCAGCGGCAACGGCTCAAGCGGGAACAGGGTGGCCATGGTTTCCTTGGAGGGGTACACCCCGGGGTTGTCGCGAACTTTCTGCTCGACCAGTGTGGTGGCGTCCTTGTTGGCGTTGGGGTAGCCCAGGTAGTTGGAGGTTTCTGCAATGACGTCAGGGCGCAGCATGTAGTTGATGAAGCTCAGGCCCTGTTGCGGGTGTGGCGCGTCGTTGAGCAACACCATGTTTTCCACCCATACCGGCGCGCCCTCACGCGGAATGCTGTAGACCAGATTACGCACGTTACCGGCCTTCGCCGATGCCAACTGAGCGTCGTATACGCCTCCCGACCAGCCGAGCACGACACAGACATTGCCGTTGGCCAGGTCGGAAATGAATTTGGAGGAGTCGAAGTAACGGATATACGGACGGACCTTCAGCAACAGTGCTTCGGCCTTGCGGTAATCCTCGGGGTTCTGGCTGTTGTAGGGCAGCCCGAGGTAGTGCAGCGCAATCGGAATGATTTCGTTGGGCGCATCCAGCATCGCCACACCACATTGACTCAACTTGGCGACGTTTTCTTCCTTGAAGATCAGGTCCCAGGAATTGACGGGGGCATCCGTTCCCAATAGCGACTTGACCTTGTCCACGTCATACCCCACGCCCGTGGTGCCCCACAAATAGGGCGCTGCGTAGCGGTTGCCGGGATCATTGCGTTGCACCTTGGCAAGGATCTCCGGGTCCAGGTGCGGCAGGTTCGGCAACTGGCTGCGGTCCAGTTCCTTGAGCACACCCGACTTGATCAGGTTGGGCAGCAGATCGCTGCTGGCGACCACAACGTCATAGCCGCTGCGCCCGGCCATGAGTTTGCTCTGCATCACATCGCTGTTATCGAACACGTCGTAGACCGTTGCGACGCCGGTTTCCTGCTGGAAATGCTTGGTCGCATCCGGCGCAATGTAGTCATACCAGTTATAGATCGAGACGTTCGGTTCAGCGGCTTCAGCGCAGGTCATACCCAGGCTGAGCAAAGAGGCTACAACCAGTTGCAAGCTACACAGAGGTTTCATCGGGAGACTCCAAAGCGATCGCGCGATCATCGGTCGATGAGCGCGGCGTCTGCTGTTATTTGATTGTTATGGCAGCACCAAAATCGACTTAAGGTTCAAGCATTGCCGTTGTCAGGGAATCAGCAACTGACGCCGGCCATCGGCATGCGCACTCTGCTCACCAACGAGTTGCAAGCGACGATCCTTGAGGTAGTCATACTCCTTGCGAGCCACTTGCAGCAGTTCGAGATCCAGCTCGATCACCTGCCGGCATTCTTCGCGTCCGGCTTCGAACAACAGACGCCCCATCGGGTCGACCACCGCGCTCGCACCGGCAAACGTCAACCCTTCATCCCCTGGACCGCAGCGGTTGACCATGACCGCAAAGGCCTGGTTTTCCTGGGCCCGGGCCATGATCGCAGTGCGATGTACGGGACCGTAGGGGTCCATGTTGCCGTTGGTGACCAAGATCAGCTCCACGCCCAACTGACCCAAGGCTCGCGCCGTTTCCGGCAGTTCGATGTCGTAGCAGATCAACAGCCCCACCCGCACGCCTTTCCACAGCGCCGTGGCAAAGCGATCCCCAGGCTGGAACAGGCCGCGTTCCGATGGCCACAAGTGCGTCTTGCGATAACTCAATGCCACGCCGTGCGGTGTCAGCAGCAGCGAGGTGTTGAAGAAGTGCTCGCCATCGCGCTCGGCCAACCCCACCACCACCGCTACATCGCGCTCGCGCACCGCACGCAGAACCGCCTGCACGGCAGGCCCGTCAACGGGCTCGGCCACGCGGTGCAGTTGCTCGGCGCTGGCAAACCCCATCAGCTGAGTTTCAGGGAATACCAGTAAATCGGTATCGGGCGCGCACGTCTCGATGGCCTCCAGGGTTCGCTTGAGGTTATACGCCGTGTCGCCATCGCGACCGGCCAGCTGTACCAGTTCAATCTTCATGCGTTTTCCTTCGAGGTAATAGCGGACGCTACGCCGCCAGACTCAACAGCCCATACACAGGCTGGAACGGAGTATGAAGTGCGCATGACAGCAGCGTAATGACGTCGATGGGGTAACCCGAGAGGGGTAGAAAGGGGTATCGGAGGCCATCTGTCGTGGCGGCTGGCGATCCCCTTCGAGCCGTCATTTCAGCGTCTATGATGAGGGGCAACACCACTGAGGAGTTGAACGATGTCGCTGACTCTTTACTACCATCCGCTGTCGTCGTACTGCCACAAAGTGCTGATCGCGCTTTACGAAAACGCTACCGAATTCGAAAAGCGGATCATCGACCTGACAGACGATGCAGACCGCGCGGAGCTTCAATCCCTCTGGCCACTGATCAAGTTCCCGGTTATCAGCGACCACCTGCGCCAGCGCGCTCTGCCGGAGACCACGATCATCATCGAGTACCTGGATCACTACTATCCGGGTGAGCTACCGTTGATTCCGAACGATTGGGAGGCCGCGCTGGAGGTGCGTCTGTGGGACCGCTTTTTCGACAATTATGTGCATGAGCCGATGCAACAGATTGTCGGTGACCGCCTGCACAACGCCAACGCTGATTTGAGCAAACAACGGTCCACGCTGGAAACGGCCTACGCCATGCTCGACCATCGGATGGCGTCGCGAATCTGGGTGGCCGGCCAGGACTTCAGCCTGGCCGATTGCGCCGCAACCCCGGCGCTTTTCTATGCCAGCACGCTCGTGCCGTTCCCGAGCGAATTCAAGCACTTGAGTGCTTATTTCGACCGGTTGACGCGCAGACCGTCCATCCAGCGAGTCATCGACGAAGCCCGGCCGTACTTTTCGCTCTACCCGTTTGCGGACGCCATTCCCAAGCGGTTTCGCCAGGCGCCGGACATCACTTGACGACCCGGTACAAGCCCCGACGACACACGACTAACGGTACTTGAGCACACGTCCCCACCTTCCTAGGATAATTTTACGCAACTGTTAAATGCTCCAGCAGTTGCGTAGGTGGTGAGTGATCTGAACCCCTACCAAGCTCACCACTTGCTTCACGTGCATCTTGAGCCTCTGGGCTCTACTTCCTCCCCATCAAAGAGCTTTGAGGCTCTTTTTTTGTCTGAAAAAACCCAGAAGCCATTACGCGATTTGTAGCAGCTGGCGAAGCCTGCGTTCGGCTGCGCAGCAGTCGTAAATCCAGCGTTCGCGGTTAACCTGAAAAAACATGGTGTCTGATTTTACGGCCGCTACGCAGCCGAACGCAGGCTTCGCCAGCTGCTACAAGGAATGTGCCGAGTGTGAAATCCATTCATTTGCCGGCATCGGGGCAAGTCCTCCTCAAGTACTGATGGCGCGAACAAACGCCAGAAACGATAAAGCCCGGCACAAGTCCGGGCTTTATCGTTTCTGATCGGTCCAGCGCGCAAGCCCCGCCACACAGTGCGTGGCGGGGCCTCGTCTTACAGGGCCATATCAGTCGCTGGATTGCTTTCTTTCTGTGGTTGCGCTGGAGCTGGAGCGGTTGTTTGAGCAGCCGCTGCCGTGCCAATCACAGGCGGTGTGGCAAGTTGCAGAATTTGACTGGTGTACGTCCATTCCTGGTAAACACGCTCAGGACTGTCGTTCAGCTTGGTGCCGTAACTCGGAATGATCTGGTGCAGCTTTTCCTGCCAGGCCGGGGTCGCGACCTTGTCCTTGAAGACCTTCTCAAGCACGCCCAGCATGATCGGAGCCGCGGTGGACGCGCCTGGCGATGCGCCCAGCAGACCGGCAATGCTGCCGTCCTGGGAGCTGACGATCTCGGTGCCCAGTTTCAGGATGCCGCCCTTCTCTTCATCACGCTTGATGATCTGAACGCGCTGACCGGCTTGCCACAGGCGCCAGTCTTCCTTCTTGGCGTTCGGGAAGTATTCCTTCAGGGCATTCATGCGGTCGTCGTCCGACAGCATCAGTTGGCCGGCCAGGTATTCAACCAGTGGGTACTGCTCGATGCCCACCTTGGTCATTGGCCAGAAGTTGTGCGTGGTCGTGCTGGTCAGCAGGTCGAAGTAAGAGCCTTCTTTCAGGAACTTCGTGGAGAAGGTCGCGAATGGGCCAAACAGGATCACGCGCTTGCCATCGAGCACGCGGGTATCCAGGTGCGGAACCGACATCGGCGGTGCGCCAACCGACGCCTTGCCGTAGGCCTTCGCCATGTGCTGTTCAGCGATAGCCGGGTTATCGGTCACCAGGAACGAGCCGCCGACCGGGAAGCCTGCATACTCTTGTGCTTCAGGGATGCCCGACTTCTGCAGCAGATGCAGTGCACCGCCGCCCGCGCCGATGAACACAAATTTGGCGTCAGTCTGGGTTTCGGAACCGTCTTTCAGGTTCTTGTAGGAAACGCGCCAGCTGCCATCTTCATTGCGCTTGATGTCTTCCACTTCGCTCGAAAGCTTCAGCGAGAAGTTCGGCTTGGTTTGCAGATAGCCGACGAACTGGCGGGTAATCTCGCCGAAGTTCACGTCGGTACCAATCGGAGTCCAGGTTGCTGCGACCTTTTGATTCGGGTCACGGCCTTCCATCATCAGCGGAACCCATTTCTTGATCTGCTCCGGGTCTTCCGAGTACTGCATGCCGGCAAACAGCGGGCTCGCTTGCAGGGCTTCGTAGCGCTTCTTCAAGAACTGGATGTTGTCATCGCCCCACACAAAGCTCATGTGCGGAGTGGAGTTGATGAACGAATGGGGATTCTTCAATACGCCATTCTTGACCTGCCAGGCCCAGAATTGACGCGTGATCTGGAAGCCTTCATTGATTTCAACGGCCTTGGGGATCTCGACCTTGCCATTCTTGTCTTCTGGCGTGTAGTTCAACTCAGCCAAGGCAGAGTGACCGGTCCCGGCGTTGTTCCAGCCGTTCGAACTTTCCTCGGCGACGCCATCGAGACGTTCAACCATCTCCATCGACATGCCAGGCTCGAGTTCATTGAGATAAACGCCCAAGGTCGAACTCATGATGCCGCCGCCAATGAGGAGCACATCGACTTTCTTTGTTTCAGCTGCGTGCAAAGGCATGAGGACCATCGACATGGCCAGGCCGAGTAGCCCCGTGTTCACTTTTTTTAACATTCAGTAATACCTAGGAT
The DNA here is from genome assembly GCF_056397005.1 of Pseudomonas sp. 05N431. Taxonomy (NCBI): domain Bacteria; kingdom Pseudomonadati; phylum Pseudomonadota; class Gammaproteobacteria; order Pseudomonadales; family Pseudomonadaceae; genus Pseudomonas; species Pseudomonas sp. 05N431. Next base: position 34,292 of record NZ_JBFTMN010000013.1, on the reverse strand, counting down.
AGAACGCCATCCACTCACCACTCTTGATCATGAGCTGCCCGGGCTCACCGCATGCAATGCCGCATGCCGTCGAACCCCGCTCTCAGAAAGACTGATGGGTGGACATATAAGACCGACAGACACTATCGGTCTCACGTTTAGGCCCCTCCCGCGCTGACTTTTTATTAGTCATTGGCTTCAGCTACTTGGGTGACACTAATTCTGTTTTTAAAATATCGGACGCAGAAATGAACAGACATGCGTCCAGAGCGCGACATTCTACCTCAGTGTGCCGAATCGACGAAGACGCAAAAATTTCTCATTCTTCAACGGCTGCGGCACAAAGGGCCTCGCGCAGCACCTGTTCCAAAATGACAAAAAAGCCTTTGATGTGGGCCTGTTTCAACGCTTGAGGCCGAGTCACCAGATAGACCTCCATATCCGGCAGCTGAATATCCGGAAACACCGCGATCAGGTCCTTTGCCAAAATACGCGGCAGTACTGCAACACCCATCCCTCGCCTTACCGCTTCGATCTGTGCCGCGAACGAATTCACTCGGATCTGCGCACGCTCCAGGCCCGCAGCCTTTGCCGCACGCATTTGCGGCAACATGTCCAATGGAGGGAGCAAGGCAATATTCGCCGCAGTGGCCGGAGCCGCCGCTGGAAACCGTTTCAGATAGGCCGCATCGGCGAAGACTCCATAAGCGAGCTTGCCCATGGATCGATAAACCAGCGACGGCTCGCCCAAATGGGCCGTGCGGATAGCGATATCCGCCACGCCGCGGACGATCTTGTGAAAGTCGGCGGTGACCAGCAATTCCACCGAGCAGCGCGGATGCACAGACGTAAAGCGATGCGAGGCCTCCAGCACACAGGACGAAAATCCTTCACCGACGCTGACCAGGACACTGCCGCAAAGCTCCGTCGGCAATTGTGATGCGCCGACAGCGGCCTGACGCCTCAAGCCCTCCTCCGCGGCCAGGGCAACTTCAACAAGGGATTGGCCCCGCGAGGTCAGCCAGCAGCCTTCAACGCCACGCTCGACGAGTGGCTCGCCGAGTGAACCCTCAAGCTGAGTGATCCTTCGGGACACCGTAGACGCCGCGATGCCCAGCAATTGGCCGGCCTGAAGAAAGCTGCCACGTCGCGAGACTGCCAACAACAGACGCAGATCGTCCCAATTCGCTTCTGAACTCATGTACATGCCCGTTGCTTTGCAAATGTGCAAAACCATTATGCAGCAGTCGCTGTTTTTCGGGAATGGCGGCAAGGGTATATCTACCCGCTTTAGTCAATGTAAGGGATGACACATGCGCAGTACATTCGTCACCGGCGCAACCGGTTTGCTGGGCAACAACCTTGTGCGTGAACTGGTCGCCGATGGCTATGAGGTCAAAGCCCTGGTCCGTTCCAGAGCCAAAGGTGAACAACAGTTCAAAAACCTGCCAGGCGTGAGACTGGTCGTGGGTGACATGGCCGATGTCGATGCCTTCGCCGCGTCAATGCAAGGCTGCGATACGGTGTTTCACACCGCGGCGTTCTTTCGCGACAACTACAAGGGCGGCAGCCACTGGGAGGAACTCGAAAAGATCAACGTGACGGGCACGCAGCGCCTGCTTGAGCACGCCTACGACGCCGGTGTCCGCCGTTTCATCCATACCTCTTCGATTGCCGTGCTCGACGGCGCTCCTGGCACATCAATCGATGAGACGTACCTGCGCGACGAAGCCGATGCGGATGACTACTATCGCAGCAAGATCCTCGCGGACCGTGTCGTGTTGTCGTTCCTGGAAGACCACCCCGACCTGCATGCCTGCATGGTGCTGCCTGGCTGGATGTGGGGTCCTGCCGATAGTGGGCCGACTTCCTCGGGACAGTTACTCAACGACGTCGTGCGCAATAAGCTGCCCGGCCTGGTTCCCGGCAGCTTCTCTGTCGTCGATGCCCGCGATGTTGCATTGGCGCAGATCACCGCTGCAACGTGCGGGCGACGTGGCGAACGTTATCTGGCGGCGGGCCGGCATATGACGATGGGAGAGTTGGTGCCCTTGCTGGGCCGGATCGCGGGTGTCAAGACACCGCGACGGCAAATGCCGCTGTCGCTGCTTTACGCCTTGGCTTTCGCGCAAGAGCTCTACGCACGCCTGACCGGCAAGCCGATTCTGCTGAGCATGGCGACCGTGCGCCTGATGGTGCGCGAAGCCGGGCGCACGCACTTCAACCCGCACAAGAGCGAACAAGAATTGGGGCTGCGGTTTCGCCCCGTCGAACAGACCCTTACCGATACGCTGGCCTGGTACCGCGATCATGGCTGGTTTGAAAAGCGCTAGCACTGCACCCGCGCCATCGCGGATTACGCAGATTCACCTTGCACGCCAACGGCGGCGACACTCAGGCGATTTCTGCCCTGCGACTTTGCCAAATACAGTGCGCGGTCGGCCAGATCGATCAGGGCCTTTTCATCATGCTCGCTATCGTAGGTGCTAAAAGTCGCCAGCCCCAGGCTGGCGGTCACGCTACCGAAAGGGCTCGACAGGTGTTCAATTCGCGCCTGAGCAATGCCGAGGAGAATCGCTTCGGCAACCGTGTGGGCGCCCGCCTCGTCCGTATTGGGCATCACCACAGCGATCTCTTCACCGCCGTAGCGGGCGGCCATGTCACCTGGACGGCGTACACACTGCTTGATCGACTGACTGATGATCCGCAGGCATTCGTCTCCGGCAAGATGCCCATAGTGATCGTTGTAACGTTTGAAAAAATCCACATCGATCAGGATCAGCGACAGAGGACTTCGCAGGCGCTTGGCGCGCTTGAATTCGATGTCCAGAAACTGATCGAAATGCCGACGGTTGGCAAGACCGGTCAACTTGTCCTCGCTGGCAAGAATCTCCAGCGTCTGGTTAAGCTCGATCAGTGTGGCCTGAGTCGTCAGCAGTGCTGTCTCAGCCCGAATACGATGACTGATGTGGGCAATCAATCTGCGCCCCAGCGCAACCAGGAGTCCCAACAACACCATAACCACGGCAACCGATTGCCGGGTCTGGCTCCACCACGCTTGCATGGCCTCGTCCTGGCCTACCGCTACCGTCGTTACGAAGGGATATTGATCACTTCTGGTGAACGCATAGATTCGATGGATGCCATCGACTTTTGAAGCAAAATCCACAGTGCCTGACGACATCTTGCTCAGGTACTCGGAAAATATCGGCGCACGAGACAGATCACGCCCGATGTCCTGCTCCTGAAAGGGATACCTCACCAGAAGACGCCCGTCGGATGAGGTCAGGCTGATCGCGCCGAACTGCCCCACTTGAATGGTCCGATAGAGCTTGAGGAAGTGTTCGAGACTCAAGGTAGCGGCAATCACCCCGGCGAAACTTCCATCCGGATGATCAATTCGTCGACTGATCGAAATCACCCAGACGCCGGTGGCACGACTGAGAATCGCCGGACCGATGAAGATGCCGCGGTCCGGATTGTCACGGTGATGCTTGAAGAACGCTCGATCAGCGTGGTTGCTGTTGGGTGAGACAGGCTTGTTGGTCGAGAATATCCAGTATCCCTGAGCGTCATACAGCGCCACGCTGTTCAATTGCTTCAGTGCACCCATCTCCTGAGCGACCAGCACTTTCAGGCGTTCGAGCTGCTGCGGGCCGGTCCCGTCTTTTTCGATCCTTTCTGTCAACCCCAGCAGTACCACTTCGCTTTGCTTGAACGTGCCCTCGGTGTACGTGTTGAGCGCATTGGTCAAGTTCAACGTGTCGGTTTCAATATCAATCAGGGTGTTCTCACGGGAGGTCCAGATTTGCCAGGCAGTCAGCACCACCACGGATACACACACCAGGGAGGTCAGCAAAGTGGCAAGTCGAAGGTCGCGTTTCAAGTGAGTACCCGGGCGGTAGAGCGCACATTGATCAAAAACCCGCGCAGTATAAACGCCTTCGAACGGTACTAACGCCTGAAATGAAAGCTATTGGCCATCTTTCTTCCATGCCAGAGCCTGCTTCCAACGTAGCCAGTAAAACCGCATCCCTTTACGATCAGACGACCACACGCAAGGAGCTGCCCAAATGGATTGCCCGATTCGAAACGCAACAAGCGAGGACGCCGCAGCCATAAGCCACGTTGTTATTCGTACCCTGCAAAGTACTGATGCTGAAGCATTGCTGGCATTTGAACTGGACAATCGCGAATGGTTTGAGCGCCACATTGACGCGCGCGATTCGGCTTTTTACTCGGTGCAGGGCGTCACCGACCACATCGCGGCTTATTTATCCGGTTTTGCCACCGGAACCTGGCACCCATTTGTCATCGAAGATCCTGACGGAAAAATAGTGGGTCGAGCGAACCTGAAAGACATCGACATAGCCGAGCGATCGGCAGAGGTCGGCTATCGGATTGCTCAAAGCGCTTGCGGGCAGGGACTGGCAACGCTGGCGGTAAGGCATCTGATCCAGGAGGCGCAGCTGCATTGGAGCCTTAAACAACTGGTTGCCAACGTATACGCTGGCAATATTGGCTCGGCGAAAGTACTCAAGCGGTGTGGTTTCCTGATCGAACATGCCTCTCGACAAGAAGGGGCTCGGCAAGAAGTGACAGAGCACGAGTATCGGTTTGGCCTGTCGATTTAGATCAGTGAATGATTGGCCAACACCTGTAAAAACGGGCGCCTTCTGGGCTAATGCAAGTCAGCCAAGAGACCGCGGGGGCAACACATGACCCGTAGCAGCTGGCGTAGCCTGCGTTCGGCTGCGAAGCAGTCGTGAATCCTGCCGCCTCGGTCGATCTGGAGGACCGCATGACGTGATTTTAAGACTGCTTCGCAGCCGAACGCAGGCTTCGCCAGCTGCGAATTGCGTACTGGCTTAACTCATGCAGCAGGTCTGGCCGCACATCGAAAGCGGCAAGATCAAGCCGGTTATCTACAAGACCTTTGCGCTTACCGACGCTCGCAGCGCTCACGAGCTGATCGATTCCGGCACACACTTTGGAAAAATCGTCCTGACGACAGGCGCCGATCTCATTGGCTGAAAAATGTGGGAGCGAGCTTGCTCGCGATAGCGGTGTGACAGTAAACGCTGATGCCTAATGTAATACCGCTATCGCGAGCAAGCTCGCTCCCACACTGGTTTTGCTTCGTTTTACAGAATGTGTTGCCTTAGCTGCGGTGTTTTATTGCCTGACTCTTACTGGCCAAGATCAAGCACGATCTTGCCACGCGTATGCCCGGCCATACTTTTTTCGACGGCCTGCTTCACCTGCGAGATCGGAAACACTTCGACCTCTACGGAGAGTTGGCCTGCATCGAACATTTCGGCGATGGTCGTGAGTTGCCTGCCATCTGCCCGAGTGGCGAAGTTTTTTGCAGAAACGCCGTGCGCCTTCGCCAACTCCGCGTCCGGCGCGCTGACCGGCGACACCAGGACCCCGCCCTGCTTCAATACCTTCCAGGAACGTCGCTGGGTTTCGCCACCAATCAGGTCAAGCACGATGTCCACATCCGTCACCACCTCCTCGAAGGCCTGGCTACGGTAGTCGATCACCTGATTCGCACCGATTGTTTTCAGATAGTCATGGTTGCCGATCGACGCGGTGGCAATCACCGTGGCGCCGGCATGCCTGGCCATTTGCACGGCCATGCTGCCGACTCCGCCGGCGGCACCCTGAATCAGCACTCGCTGACCCGCCTTGATGCCCGCGTGCTCATGCAACGCTTGCCAGGCTGTCAGTGCTGCCACTGCCACACCACTGGCCTGCAGGGCGGAAAGACTGCGCGGCTTCAGCGCCAGGCGATCTGCCGGGACGACGGCCTTTGTGGCATAGCCACCGACAAGGCCGATAAAACCAAACACCTTGTCGCCGACTGTAAAACCGCTCACGCCCTTGCCGATTGCGGAAATCGTTCCTGCCACTTCGGCGCCCGGCGTGTAGGGCAACGGCAACGGGATGAAGGCCTTCATGGCGCCCGAAAGAAGCTTCCAATCGATCGGGTTGACCGCTGCACCCTCCACATCGATCAGCACCTCACCCTCGCCCGCAAGCGGGTCGGCAAGGTCTTCCAGGCGCAACACATCCGGGTTGCCGTATTCATTCACACGTATGGCTTTCATGGTGAATCCTCGGAGTATTTCGAAAGATGAAACCAGAGAGGCGCCGCACGCGTTCATCCACTGCGGCGCTATTGGCTCAGCGACGACGGGCGTCAAGGCTGAAGCGACCGGCGCCAAACGCGACGACCTGCAACAGGCCGCCCGCCATGGCGATGTTCTTGAAGAAGTGGATGAACTGGTTCTGGTCGCCCAGGCTGTTATGGAATGCCAGCGCGGTGATCACGCTGAACAGCGCAAGCACCAGTGCCACTGTACGGGTGCGGTAGCCGGCGATCAGCGCAATACCGCCACCGATCTCGATGATGATGGCCAACGCCAGAGCGAGTTGCGGGAATGGCAAGCCAACCGAACCGATGTAGCCGATCATCATCGCCGGGGCGCTCAGTTTGGAGATGCCCGAGAGGATGAAGATGGCGCTGAGAAACACACGGCCGACTAACGCCGCCGTGGCGCTGGTAGCGACAGCGCTGGACAGTTCATGGGTATCTTTGGAGGTAGTAGCAGCAGATTGGGACATGGTCGTTCTTCCATCAAGTTGGGCGCATCCACCATTGGAGCACCGCGTTGAAGAAAGTCTGCCACCCACTCTACAATCGTAATAGCCGACTAATTTCGACGATTACGTTCGAGTAAATAGAAATGATCTCAGACCCAGGCACTCCTACCCTCGATCAACTGCGTGTGTTCCTGACGGTTGTCGAGGTCGGCAGTTTTGCGGCCGCCGCACGAAAGCTGCACCGTGCCACTTCAGTCATCAGCTATTCGATCGCCAATCTTGAGATGCAACTCGGCGTGGAGCTGTTTGACCGCCATACGACACGTAAACCCCAGCTCACCGACGCCGGCCGCACCGTGCTGGCCGAAGCCAGAACCATCGCCAATGGCATTCATGGGTTACGCGCCAAAGTAAAAGGCCTGCTTCAGGGGCTCGAAGCTGAAGTTCATGTGGTACTGGATGTGATGCTTCCCGCTGAGCGCGTGGTGGACGCACTCAAATCATTTCGAGAGGAATTTCCTACGGTTGCACTCCACTTGCATATGGAGGCGCTCGGCGCAGTCACTCAACTGGTGATCAACGGCGGCGCGTCCGTCGGCGTCAGTGGCCCGATGAATGAGGGGATTGATGGTATCGAAAGAATTGCGGTCGGCAGTGTTGAGCTGATTCCGGTGGCAGCGCCCAATCATCCACTGGCTTCAAGCGAGTTGAATATTCCAGGTGCTGGACGTGAGTTCATCCAGCTTGTGCTGTCCGACCGTTCACTCCTGACAAAAGACAAGGACTTCGCAGTCCTCAGTACCCGCACGTGGAGGCTGGCCGATCTGGGGGCTAAACACATGTTGCTGCGTGAAGGCATTGGCTGGGGGAACATGCCGATCACGATGGTCCGGGAAGATCYGGATGCGGGCCGACTCGTCCAGCTGAAAATGCCGGAATACAAAAGCGGGATGTATACCTTCGACGCCATCTATCGCACGGACCTGCCGCCAGGACCCGCCGCAAGATGGTTGATTGATCGGTTCGTTCAACAAAGCTCAGCGGACGATGCGCCCGCTCTTTGATAGCACCGGGATAATCTGCATCACTGGGGTTTCAGGCCATCGCGCCAGGCGATTGCTTCAAGTTCGACCCGGACCGCGTCCTCGACGGCAACCACAGGGCGCGCCTGGAATTCAAACGCAGGAAACGTCGAGCACACCTTGTGAACCGCCAGCGGATCGTCGCAGTCCACCAACATGTGTCCACCCCACTCGCCCACGCGCACGACAAACACCTCGATCTTGAAATTGTCCGGGGCTTTCCATTGACCGAACACCTCCAGGATCCGCTTCTGCGCACTCTCGTACTCTGCAGGCGAACCTTGTGGCCGTTCGAACCAACTGATCATGTACTTCATCGCCATCCTCCTCTGGAGAGGTAAGGATAGTTCTCGATGCAACTTCTCGCTTCAATCGCCTCAAGTAACCCACCCTTGCATTACAACTTTGTAATGGCCCTGTTCGTCGGCTGTTGGAGTTGCCTTGTTACCGTGAACTCACTGCCAAACAACAGGCAGCCCACTTCAGACAAGGAGATACTGCCATGAAACTGTTAACGCTCGGACTCGCCACCCTCCTCGCCACCGGCTCAGCCTTCGCCGGTACCAGCGACACCTCGGCGGTGATCCACGACAGGACCGGTTTCTTCGTCCACCTGGACGTTGCGAAAGTCCTGTCCATGACTGAAATTCCGGACCAATGTGACGTCACTCCAGCCCGTCTCGATTACCTGGATCATCAGGGTCAGGAACATGTGCTGGACTATTCGGTTCAAGGACGTTGCACCAACGGAAACTGATGGAATGCGGTATACACATGACTGTCCGGGAGCAGGCAATACGCAACAAAACCTGATGATTGGGCTAAAATTGCGCGACCTGCTCTCGGCGTTCAGGTCCGTTTTTTTGGGTTGAAGGCCGACACCGAACCAAGGTCATTCTCATGAACATCCTTGTCGTGGAAGACGAGCCCAAGGCGGGCAATTACTTACTCAATGGTCTGCAGGAGCAGGGATACTCCGTCAGCCTGGCCCGCGATGGCGTCGAGGGTTTATACCTGGCCCTGGAAACGCCTTTCGACGTCATCGTGCTGGATGTGATGATGCCGAAAATGGACGGCTGGGAAGTTCTGCGCCGCCTACGCAAGGAAGCCGACACGCCGGTACTGTTCCTGACCGCGCGCGATGACATCGCCGACCGAATCAAAGGCCTGGAGCTGGGGGCCGACGACTACCTGATCAAACCCTTTTCTTTCGCCGAGCTGGTCGCACGCCTGCGCACCCTGACCCGTCGGGGTCCGACCCGGGAAGAAGAGCAACTGCAGATCGCCGACCTGCAAATTGATGTCATCAAACGCCGCGTCACCCGCGCCGGCGTGCGAGTGACGCTGACAAACAAAGAGTTTGCCTTGTTGCACCTGTTCGCCACGCATCAGGATCAGGTGCTGTCGCGTTCACTGATCGCCTCCCGGGTCTGGGACATGAACTTCGACAGCGACACCAACGTGGTCGACGTGGCCGTGCGACGCCTGCGCCTGAAAATCGACGACCCTTTCCAGCTGAAGCTGATCCACAGTGTGCGGGGCATTGGCTACCGCTTCGATACGCAACCATGAACCGTCGCCATTACTCCCTCACCCTGCGCCTGGCCGTGGTGTTCGCCTTGCTGGCTTTCGCCCTGCTGGCCACCACCGGCGTCGCCCTGTACCGCGATCTTGAGCGCGAACTGATCCGGCGCGACGAGTCCACGCTGGTCTACCGCATCGATCAACTGCGTAATTTTCTCAATGGCAGCAATACGCTGGATCTGATCAAGACCAAACCTGTGCTGTTTCAGAACATGCTGGGCAATCGCGAGTACATCCTCACGATTGGTGTTCCGGGGGAAGCCCCGTTACTGCAGGTCAATCCCCGTCATATCGATATTCCCGACCTCACGCCCGTGGCCATGGAGCAATCCCTGTCACTGACCGATGTACAGCATCTGCCCGCAGTGAACGGAACCCCCTTCGCAGCCATCTCCGCGAGTATCGACTCGGGCACGCTGAAACTGACCGTTGGCTGCCTGATGACCGAACGAACCGCCGTACTCGCCAGCTATCGTCTCAGCGTTTACATCCTCGCCAGCCTCGCGGCGATTGTCCTGGCGCTGGCGGGATATGCCCTGGTTCACCGCGGGTTGTTGCCCGTCAGACGCCTGGCGCAGCAAGCCCACGGTATCGGCATTGGCAACCTGACAGAGCGACTCGACAGCGAAGGCGCCCCGAAAGAGTTGCTGCCGATGATCGACTCGTTCAACACCATGCTTGAGCGACTCTCCAAGGGTTTTGCGCAACTGAGCCAGGTCTCGACCGACATGGCCCACGAACTGCGCACGCCCATCAACAACTTGCTGGGTGAAACCCAGGTCGCCATGCAGCAGAACCGCAGCGTGGAACATTACCAGCAGTTGCTCGCCTCCAACGTCGAAGAACTCGAACGCCTGGCACGCATGCTCGACAACATCCTGTTCCTCGCGCGTACGGATCCCGGAAGCGCTCGTGATCAGCGCCAGGAGCTGGGCGCCGCCGACGAGCTGGAACGCGTAGCCGATTACTTTGAAGGCCTGGCCGCAGACGTCGATATGACCATCCGCGCGGAGGGCGACGGCCTTATCTGGGCCGAGCCCATGCTGCTACGCCGCGCCTTGGCAAACCTGTGCGCCAATGCGATCAAATATGGCGCCCCGCATTCCGAACTGTTGATCCAGGCAACACCGTCCCAGGACGGCATCAATCTGCGCGTGCGCAACTACGGAACCACCATCCCGGCGGAACACCTTCCAAGATTATTCGAGCGTTTCTACCGTGTTGATCCATCACGCGAGCGCTCGGCCCAGTCCAATGGCCTTGGGCTTTCGATCGTCGCCACGATCATGCAGCTGCACAGTGGCCGCTACAGCGTCACCAGCGAGAATGGCGTGACCTGTTTCGATCTGTTTTTCCCGATACGGGAACAGTAAGGGATTTGCGTTTTCGTCTTCTGGCTGAACACCGGCGGCTATCAATTCGTCATAGGCCTTCTCGATGTCCGGCGTCGAGTAGCAGTGGCGGTAAATCATCCCCTCGCCCGAGAACAGGACCGCTATTGCAACGGAATATAAATATCCGTCTGCCATTGATCGTGCGGTGTCTCGGGATAGACACTCAGGTAATCGAAGTACAGCGGATGGTCACGAAGCTCCTCACCGCTGGCAGGAAGCCAGTCGCGGTAGATCGGATAGATCGTTTCGCCGATATGATCCGTCGAGCCCACGTGCCGCACCACCACGCAGCGGCCGCCAGGAATGACGAGCTCGCGCACGCCGAACTCATTCGGCGCTACTGCCTCGTGAATCTCGCCGCAGATGGCGAAGCGGAATTCTTCCGGCGGTGTCGTATCGGGGTTGCTGTAGGGAATGCCAAAGGTGCGACTCGATGCCACCGGCGACTGTCCGCTCTGCGTACGCCACTCGATGAACTTGCGCACACTCCCATCGATGAGCCCGGGTGACCCGCAGTGCTCAAGCGCTGCAACCCTGACTTCGGGAAACTCCACGATTCGTACCTGCATGATGATGCTCCTGGAAAAATGAGGGATTGAGAACACCGCACCCCAAACCTGCCAATTCGGTTGCTTCCTGAACGCACTCGGCGTCATACCGAACGCCCGCCTGAACGCCCTGGAAAATGCTTCGGGACTTTCGAAGCCGGCACCGAGTGCGGCCTCCAGCACCGAATGATCCGCAAGGGACGCCAGGCGATGCGCCGCACGTCGTAGCCGCATCAGTTGCACATAACGTGAGACCGGCACGCCGACGAACGCGGTGAATTGTCGATGGAAGTGAAACTCCGAAAAGTTCGCCACACGGCTCAACGCCTTCACCGAAAGGACGCCTTCGAGGTTGGCGTCGATATAGGCGAGTACGACGTTGAAGCGTTTCGCGTAGGCGGCGTTGGTCGGCATGTCGGACACTGGGTAAAGGCTCCGGGAAGTACGGTAGGCATAGGATCGACTATACCGGCGCGGACGCGCCTAGCCGTGTTTGCTCAAGGTGCGCTTGGTATGGTAATCAGACTGTACCCCTGCCTCCCTCTCACGGAAGGTAGGGCGTCGAGACCTCATCCGCAGGCTCACGATCTTTTTCAGCAAACGGAGAGTTACCTGCATGGAAGTCATCAATCAGTTGCAACCCGTAGAATGTGCCGGCATGGAGGACATCCGGCGCGAGATTGATCTCCTTGATCAGGCCGTTATCAAGCTGTTGGGCAAGCGTTTTCACTACGTGCTGGCGGCCTCAAAGTTCAAAACCTCGGCGACCTCGGTGCGTGCGCCGGAGCGATTCAATGCCATGCTGGCGACACGTCGTGAGTGGGCTGAGGCCGAGGGCCTGAGCCCGGATGCAATCGAGAAGATGTACAGCGACTTGGTGAACCACTTCATTGCCGAAGAGATGAAACACTGGGCAGCTCACCCATCCGAAACCTGATCCTGATGTCCGGCCGACTTCGCAGAGCATTCGACTTCCTGACGGATTGCTGTGGTGGCGCAAATTTCAAGATGCAAACTTGGACTTTTGCTGAGGAGGCCGTAATCCTCCCGGTAGACGTCGGGTCGCGCAATCCGTGCGCGACCCGACGGGGTTGATACTTACTTAGATCCGGATGATCTGGGTGACATACGGCTTGCCGTTGATAGGCGCGTAAATTTCCACGACCGCTTGCCAGCTGTTTGGTGAACCAGGCTGCGTTGCTTTCGCCTGATAACGATAGTTGGTACCGTTAACGACCTGGGTCGAAACCAGCTCAGCGGTGTAGTGCACACCCACGAGCCCGGCCAGAGCTACATCGAATACTTCCTGATCCTTTGGAGTCAGTTCGTGATAAGGAGTCCATCCGCCAACGAGATTTTCTTGAGCCGACATACGATATATCTCCATATATAAGTTCCTACTCGTCTGGCTTTTCGGAGTTCGCCCCGTTTATTTAATGGTTTCCGGAATCCATTGTGCTGAGTGGTTTTCCGCGCCGCCCTGTGTGTCGTGAAACTGGGCATCTGGAAAAACACCGGTAGGCGCCGCACGCGTCGAGCAATGYGGGCCGTCAAGTGGCAGGCGGGCTCGAACGTATGGTCATGGAGGGCATGGATAGTGGTCGCCAGCTTCAGATCCTTGTCCCTGACAGAAACGGTCATCAATGAATGACAACTGCCAGACCTCCGAGTCTTGTCTGCGCGGCTTTGCTTATTGGGCATACCGCTGGATGGCTTTAAGCTATCAAACCTAAGTGGAAAGTATGTCCGCGTTTAACCATGCAGGGTGTAAGGCATTGGCTATTCATAGGTGTGTAATCGCTTCGGGGGGATTAGTACTTACACATCAGGCCATGAAGAACGCCGAACCTTAAACCTGGCTCGGACGGAGTCATATGCGGGATACCAAATACCTTGAACGCCGCCAGCATCAGCACCAGGCCGCCGGGCAAGGCGCTCAGGCGATGGGTTGGCAAGCCCGCTAATTTGAGTCGTTTCACATGCCCCACTTCCAGCAGACGCAATGACAGACGCAACAGACCGCCGTAGGTGATACCGCTTTGGCCATAGTCGTTCAATCCGTTGGCCTTGAGCACTTTGGCCAGCATCCTTGCGGTACCTGAAGAGCCGATAGTCTGCTGCCAACCGAGTGCGCGATAACGACGTGCAACTTTCTCAAACTGTAGAGTGGCCACCCGCTCAGCCTCGAGGAGCGCCTGAGCCGTGATACCGCCGCCCTGAAAGTAACGTGCACCAAAGGTGCCGCTGCCGATGGCAATGCTCTCGGTCAACAGGGGGTGAGCACCCTGCCCCAGAATCAATTCAGTGGAGCCACCGCCGATGTCCACGACCAGTCGCATACTCTCTGCACCCGGTATCGTGTGGGCAACACCGGCGTACACCAGTTGGGCCTCTTCATGCCCGGAGATGACATCAATACGAAAACCTAAATGCCGCTCCGCACTGCCCAGAAACAATTGAGCATTATCAGCTTCGCGCACGGCACTGGTTGCCACCGCACGTACACGACCGGCCTCAAAGCCGCGTAACTTTTTGCCAAATCGCGCAAGTGCCTGCCATCCCCGATCCAGCGCCAATTCGTTCAGCGACCCGCCCTGAAATCCCTCCGCCAGGCGGACAGGCTCACGCAGGGTCTTCACTTCCTGGATAACGAACTGCTGGTTCCGTTTGACCGACTGACCAATCATCATGCGAAACGCATTGGAACCCAGGTCAATGGCCGCAAACAGGGAGGCGTCTCCTTTCATACGGGTATTCCTCGCACATTCATCAGCCATCAGGCGGAGCACTGCTGAGCGCTCAAGACGGTTTGCGAGGATTTTGCCATCGGTTCGATGACGCCAAGATGACACCCACTTTCTATTTTCAATGAACAGGCACCAGACCAAGCTGTCTGGCAGAAGACGAAGCGTTCGTAAAAAGACTGGAAGATCGTGTAGTCGCAGAAGCCAACCCGCCATGTGCTAACGTTCGCGCGTCATCACTTTGAAGTCATACGTCGATGTCTATTGCAGATAATCTCCTCGCCTTTACCTTCGCGGCCACTCTGCTAACGCTGACGCCCGGCCTCGATACCGCTCTGGTTTTGAGAACCGCAACGGTGGAAGGCAAGCAACAGGCGTTTCGCGCTGCGCTGGGTATCAATGCTGGCTGCTTACTGTGGGGCGCCGCTGTCGCCTTTGGCCTGGGTGCTCTAATTGCGGTATCGGAGCTGGCGTACAGCCTGTTGAAATACTGCGGCGCCGTTTATCTGGCATGGCTCGGACTGAACATGTTGCTGCGCCCGCGTAGCTCACTGTCGCCCGTCGAAGATGACGGCAAGCCAAATGCAAACTGGTTCCTGAAGGGCATGATGGGGAACGTCCTCAATCCCAAGATCGGCATTTTCTACGTCTCTTTTCTCCCCCAATTTATCCCCCAAGGGCACAGCCTGGTTGCCTGGACATTTGGTTTGGTCAGCATTCACGTGGTGCTGGGTTTGATGTGGTCTTCGACGTTGATTGGCGCGACTCAATCCCTTGCCGGCGTTCTGCGACGTGAGAAAGTGATCAAGTGGATGGATCACACCACAGGCATGGTCTTTGTTCTGTTTGCAGCTGGGCTGGCCTTTAGCAAGCGCTGATGGCGAGGTCGTGATTAGCCTCCAGGCTGATTGCGGCCTTTCTCGATAGGTAGCAATCGGGCCAAGAGCAGTCGGTCGACACCGAAACTGCTCACAGGTTAAATTGCCGTCTTCATTATCAAACGACGTCCAATATGACCGAGATCTTTCAGGGCCGCTGCCTTTGCGGCGCCGTAAAATACGAAATTCGGTCACGACCAAAAGCCCTTTCTCACTGCCATTGCAGCCAATGCCGCAAAAGCCATGGCGCAGCGTTTGCCAGCTATGGCAGCGTGTTGCGTAGCGACCTGCATCTCGTACAAGGCACCAACGGCATCAAGTCGTATCAATCCTCTGAATCAGTACTTCGCCAGTTCTGCGCCGAGTGCGGTTCGTCGCTGTTCTGGTCAAGAAGCCAAGGTGAGTACGCCGAGTGGATCTCGATAGCGATGGGCACTCTGGACTCCACGTTCACTTCCGACAAGCAGAAACATATAGAGGTGGCATCCAAGGCGCCATGGTATGAAATTCAGGATCATTGGCCACAGTCCCAGTGATCCCACATCAGTTTTTTCTGGCTTTCGGTGTAATAGATCCGAGGTCTCTGCTTCATCTGCAACACTCCTTCTGCTTACACAGAATTTAGTTGTGTTGCATCGACCGGTTGAATTCACAGTCCCCTTTTCCCTTTTTCAACTAGGCTTTATGGGTGGCGCTGCAGGTGCCGGCTCGGTAATCAGCTTGGAAAATAATTTCACCATGAATACTTGGCATGATAAAACGTTTGGCAGGACCGGCATATGGATTTGGCTTCCTGGAATAAGCCCTATTGTTCTTTTGGGAGTTTTTATTTTTCTTGCTTCTCCATACTTTTACCTACAGGATCTTATAGGAGGTGGGGTTTTATTAGGCCTGCCTGCTGCTTGGGGAATATTCTACACTTACCAAGTCCGAACAGCACTGCAAGAAATCTCGCTGGATGACGATCGTATTTTAGGGAGGTTGTATTTCGGTAGATACGTAGAGATTAAGGCGCCTGACATTAAGTCAATATCTTATTATCCGATGACGTGGAAAATTCGACAAGTCAACCTATTTGACCGAAACAAGCCCGGTATCAATATTGAGCTTCACAATGGCAGAATGCTGCGAATAAATGCAAAAACCGAAGGGTTCGCCAGTTTGGTAGAAACATTAAAGGTGTTTGCCAAAGCATCCGACCAAATTTATTGTGGCCTATAAAAGTATATTCGTACATCACTGGAACTCCAGTACGTAATACAGATCCGCAGGGTACGTTTCTGGCTGGTCTTGTAGGAACTGAAATCGGTGCAATAGTCGAAGCAACCACAAGCCTGGTCGTACAGGTGGTGCAGAACGGAGGGAGGTACGATTGGTCTTGCGGGGAGGCGTTTCTGAGTCGTGGTCACTAGGTAATTGTTTGGGTTTGCCTGCAATTGGTGCAGTGCTAGCTGGCGAAGGTGAGTCATCAAAGTGATGGGTGTTAAAAATGACCAATGGAAGCGAACACTTATTTATCGGAAGGCTGGCAATCCTACCACTTACCTTTGTTGAGTGGGGCGTTGTGCTTTGGTACCTGAGTTCATTACGGCGATTTCGTGACAATTTTCCGAAAAGACTTATAGGAGGTGCAGTATCTATCGCGACCGTTTTCGTAGTGATATTTGGACAAATGGAAATTTACACAACAATCACTTCCATACCACACCCAGTGGCTGACAACTTTTTCTTTATTGTATTCTCCATCGAACATATTATATCTATCTTTCTTATCTTCTATATTACAATTAAAAACCAAAGCCAGTAGAGAGGCACTCACGAATGTTATGCCACTGAAAATCCAGTAAGCAATACAGATCCGCAGAAACTGCCGGCGCAACATGCACTTTGATAAAACCATTGCTCACAATGGACGACCAAAAATCAGAGAGTCTAAAAAATGAATTCACTTAAAATCATCGCGGGAGTACTGGCCTTAGGCTTTTGGTTTTCTTCATTTTTTGTCTGGAAGTACTTTGATGCTCACGGACTGAGAACACCGGATCCTCAAAGTGGAAAAGTATACCCGCTGGATACACACGGATCGATTGTATATCTAACATACCATGAGCACTGCTTTTTGTACGGTTTGATGCTCGCTGGCGTGGTGCTATTTCTGCTCAGCGTTGTTTTCGATTTTGCTGGAAAAAAGCGAGCATAGTTTGTTCGTCCAGGTTGGCTTCGGTGATCTAAACCAGTGACGCACGAGAAAGCGCGCAGAAGTACTCAACGTGATGGTGCCTATCGATTTTATCTTGGGATCTTGGCAGGTTAGAAAGGCCACCCACTGGTACTTTCTGGTCGCTATCTGCCAGGTATTTATCGACAGCCGTAAGCAGTCGGTGGATAGATTAAGTACCTGGATAAAAACCACACACTATTCCAACCGGGAAAGCTCCGTACCTCAAGGGCTGCATTGGGGAAAATGTCAGATTAAATTCGTTCTGGCGCTTACAAAAGAAACTTCACTACACAAGATAGTATTTTATATATTGCTCGCAGACATCAACTTATCGAACATGGAATTGCGCGTCTTGATTAGTATATTATTTTTATGAGCGTACATATTAATCAGCCTTATTAGCTCCGAATTATTTTCAAGCTGATCCGTAAAGTCCATTTTCCCTGACGGGGTCATTCGGCATTTTGGCTTCACCTTAGGGAATATATTAACCCCTCTTATAGCAGCCTTGCCGTACTGATTGGGTATCGGAAATGCTGTAACAAGCTCTATATTACTCCATTCGAATCTTTGCCAGACCCTGCCAAAAATACGTCGAGAGATAAAATGCTCATTAATCACAATATCTGAGCGTCCGCGCAACACCAATCCCGCGCAGAATATCGTCAAAGGTATTGATATCAGCAAATAAATCACCCCTCCAGTATGAGGTGATCTAGCTATCCATATTCCGCCCACGACAACATGCAAGCCCAACATAAATAAAAGCCAAATAACCACCCATACCTGCCCACGAAATTTAAACTCGCTTTCCCCGTCCATTAATTTATCGCCCACGTAAAACGAGAGTTCACATTTTCACTTATTGGACAGTTCATAGAGTGAGCACTACAAAAATCATTCTCGGCTCCTGAGGAGCAAGCGACTGAACCAGGTGCTGGTGATTTTTATACCAAGCCTTCATAGAGAGCTACTCGTCTGCTCAAGCTATGGACAGCAAACCTCGGCATGCTCAAACCAGTTCAGCACCAGCCAAAGTAACGCTAGTAAATGGCCGTCACCTTGTCAAATGACTGCTTTGGTTGATTGATGAATGAAAAGGGAACAGATTTATTTCTCTGTCACCAGCCTCGACGCATGTCTAGTCCTGAAACAGGTGTAAACCTAGACATTAGACACCGCATAACTGGATGCCCGTTTAACCACGCGAAGTCGATAGAGCAGAATCGTATAGGCTAGGAAAGATGCTGTCTAAACCAGCGACTTTTGAATTTGATGGTCAAATGTATCCAGAAAATCGCGCATGCTGATGCCTCCGAGATCTACAGCTTTAGCGCCGCCAGCCGCAATAAAGGTGATATCGGTGATACCCAGGACGTTCAGGATCAGTTTCAAATATTGGGTCGCAATGTCACGGTCTCTAATCGGGGAATCGCTGGTGTATACACCTCCCGAGGCGAGCAGCACGGTTGCCTTTTTACCGGTCACCAGTCCTTTACCATCAAAGCCCAAGGTCAGGCCTTTACGTACTACGTGATCCACCCACGCCTTGAGCGCCGCAGGGACGTTGTAGTTGTAGACCGGCGTTGAAATAACCAGATGATCGGTTTCCAGCAACTCGGCCGCAAGCTCATCGGATAGCTGCAGCACGGCTTTCATTTCAGGCGAATGTTGGGTTTGCGGGGTGAAGTAAGCCTGTAACCAGGGGGCCGTCACGAACGTAAGCGAAGTGTCCGTTAGATCCCGTATTTTGATGGCGCCCCTTGGGTGTGCAGCTTCCCACGCGGCCACAAATCGGCGAGTGAGCTGCCGGGAGATTGAAGCATCCCCACGTGGGCTGGTTTCAATGCTGAGAAGCCTGGACATGTAAGTAACTCCTGCGCGGTGACGCGGCGGTATGTTTTGCGTTGTCGCTTTAGGCGATGTGCGACACACTCTACCGAATGCGATCTATACGCAGGAGTGATGTAAATATGATTGAGTCCATCTGCTTAAGTGATGGGTCATGATCGGAAGTCTTAGCCTGGATCAGTTGCGAATCCTTGTAACCATTGCTGATACAGGCAGTTTCTCGGCAACGGGACGTCACCTGCGGCGTGCTCAATCTGCCATTAGCCAGTCGATTGCCACACTTGAGTCAGTTCAAGGCGTGACGCTGTTTGATCGGAGCGGCCATCGTCCAACGCTCACTGAGGTCGGTAGAGTGCTGGTGGTTCAAGCCCGCGCAGTGCTGGCAAGCGCTGCCCAGTTTGAAGCCATGGCCTCAAGTACGGCAGCAGGGGTTGAGCCGGAGTTGACTCTCGCCATAGACCCTTTAGTCCCTAGCGCACCGCTCATCGAAAGCCTGCGCGCTATCCGTGAGGCTTTTCCGCATCTGGCAGTGAGTTTTTCTACAGAAGGCTTAGGCGGCGCAGAGCGCCGATTGCGCAACGGCGATGCGGCACTGGCGCTTTGCACATTGATTCCGACAGTGCCCGACGATGTCGTCGCACTGCCGCTACTCAGCGTCGACTTGAGGCCAGTAGTAGCCAGCGGGCATCCCCTGGCTATGTTAGGCCGTCGGGCAACAAGTGCAGACCTCAAGCCTTACGTGCAACTGGTACTTTCCGATCCGGTTTCTCCCGACGGCCCTAGCTATGGGGTGACGGGCAGTCACCAGTGGCGGTTTGTAGATTTGGCACGGCGGCTGGATTTTTTGCTCGCCGGGTTCGGTTGGTGCCGAATGCCAGAGCATCTGATTGCCGATCATCTGGCTTCAGGACGCCTCCTGCCGCTTGAGTTAACCGCCGAACTTCAGCGCACACCAGACACACTTACGATCTACGCAGCGCACATGCAAAATCGCTCTTTAGGGAAAGCAGGCCGATGGCTTCTGAATGATCTGACCCGTCGTCTGTGCATGTGATGATACGAAGACGACTAACGTCAGCGGTTTGGTTATCCCGTTGGCCAAAGGGCTGATGCGGTGCATCGGGCGTTGAAGTGAAACAGGTGTAAACCTATTTCAGGACTAGACACTGTATTGGGTCGATTGCTGCCCTTGGCGATTCAGGGCCCCTACGACCTCACACGGATGAAAACCGCTTTCGATAATCACTCGGAGCAACCCCGAGACGCCGCATGAACGCCCTTCTGAATCCGTCCGTATTGGCATAACCGACTGTATCGGCCAAGCGCTTGAGTGATACGTCCGAGTCTTCGATTAGCCGCCTTGCTGCATCTATGCGGGCAAGTTCGACAAACTCTGCCGGGGTAGAGCCGGCCTCCGCCTTGAAGGTACGAGCGAAGTTGCGCTCGCTCATGCCGGCCCGGGCGGCCAGAGTGGGTACACTCAAGTCTGCCTTCAAATGTTCCACCACATAGTCCTGCACGTCTCTGATCACGCTGCGTTCGGCCGTTTGCGCTGCCAATTGGGCGCTGAACTGCGATTGCCCGCCAGGTCGCTTGAAGAACATCACCATTTCGCGAGCGACACTGAGCGCCAGTTCCCTGCCGTGATCCTCTTCGACCAGCGCCAAAGCCAGGTCCATACCCGCCGTGACCCCTGCCGAGGTGTAGATATTTCCGTCCTTGATAAAGATGCTATCGGGCTCGACGTGAGTTTGCGGATGTTCCCTGGCGAGTTTTGCGCTGGAATTCCAGTGAGTGGTGACACGGCGCCCATCGAGCAGGCCAGCGGCGGCGAGCAAGAAAGCGCCGCTACAGACCGAACCGATACGGCGCACGGATTTCGCCTGCCTGCGCAGCCAATCTTGCAGCGCGGGGTCAAGGGCAATTTCGTCGATGTGTGGACTGCCGGCCACAAGCAACGTGTCAATCTTGCCTTTGTAGGTTTCGAAGGTTTCGTCGATACCGAGTTTCAAACCGCTTGAGCCTTTGATCATCCCCTTGTCAGTACCGATGACTTCGACCCGGTAGGCGCGCGGATTGCCGAGCTGCCTGGCCGCTTCGGCAAAGACGTCTGCCGGGCCGATGACGTCCAGCAGTTGCACGCGGGGGAATGCCAGAAGGGTTATGCGCATGATGTCTGTCCTCGTCGAATCATTGGCTGAATACGTCGCTTCAAGAGCATTTCAGCCAAAGGTCGTTTGGCTGAAAATATCTCCAACGGCAAATTCAGTCAAACGGGAGACTGCCATGAACACTGCATACACCCCCTCCATCGCAGTTGAGCAATCGATACCAAGCGGCACGACGTCCATCAAAAACCTGCCCATCAATCTGTTCGGTTCAGTCATGGGCTTGGCCGGCCTGGGACTGGCATGGCGCTTGAGCGGTCAGTATTACGGCATCGGCGGCGTGTTGGGTGAAGCGATTGGCGCGCTGGCCGGCCTGGTATTCGTGTTGCTGACCCTGAGTTACTTGACCAAATGGGTGAAACACCCTGAAGCGGTAAGGGCCGAGTTCAACCATCCAATCGCCAGCAACTTTTTTGGCACCGTCACCATCGCACTGTTGCTGCTTTCGGCAGTCGCGGCGCCACACAGCCAGTTGCTTGGACTGGCTCTCTGGATACTGGGCAGCGTATTGACCGTGTTGCTTGCTGGCCTCGTGGTTTCCCGTCTGTTGTCGGGCAATCAGGATTCATTGAATGCCGTACCTGCCTGGCTGATACCAGGTGTCGCCACCCTCGATGTAGCGGTAACCGGTGCGCACATGCCCATGGCTTGGGCCGCGGAATTCAACCTTTTTGCCCTCGCCGTGGGTGCGGTGCTGGCGCTGGTTTTCTTCACCCGGATCTTTTCGCGGCTGGTGCATCAGGCAGCTATGGCCAAAGGTATGGTGCCTTCGCTGATGGTCCTGATTGCACCGTTTGAAGTAGGTTTCCTGGCATACACCAATGTGTTCGGCGAGATCGACCGGTTTGCCAGTGTGTTGTTCTACTTCGGCCTGTTCCTGTTCGTGGTGTTGAGCTTCAAAGTGTTCCGTCGCGATGTGCCCTTTGCGCCTTCGTGGTGGGCAATCAGCTTTCCCATCGCGGCCTTGAGCAATGCGGCGCTGAAATATGCACATGTTCAGGACAACACCCTGCTGATGCTCATTGCTGCTGTGATTCTGCTGTTCCTTACTGTGGCACTGAGCGTGCTGATGGTGAAAACCCTGATTAGCCTGTTCAGCGGCAAACTGTTGGCCAACTGACCGTTTACCTCCCTTTGGCGAGCCTTCATCGGCTCGCTTTTTTTCCCATACAGGTTTCATCGAATGACTTACAACACTTCGTGGTTACTGCTGATCGTTGCCGGTCTTCTGGAGATCGCCTTTGCGGTGGGGTTGAAATCTGCAAACGGTCTTGAACGGCCCTGGCTACTGGCCGGCACCGTCGTCGTATTGGCCGGCAGTTTGTGTTTGTTGACGATGGCGTTGCGTGTCCTGCCCGTAGGAACCGCCTATGCGATCTGGACCGGCATCGGCGCTGCCGGCACAGCCATCGTCGGCATGTATTGGTTAGGTGACGGGGTTTCCTTCTGGCGGCTCGTCTGGATCGGCTTGATCCTGCTGAGTGTCGCGGGGCTACGCTGGGCAGCCTGAACAGGGCAGACACCTTAAGAAAGAAAGCAGACAACTTAGACGGGGTCTGCTTAGAAATATCAGCAACTATCCATAAGGCTGGTGACTGGTCACACAGTGAATACCCCCACCACCGGCGGCGATGGCGTCGATATTGAGCTGCACCACCTTTCGGTCCGGGTAGAGCGTGGACAACAGGTCAAAGGCTTTGGTATCTGCCGCCTTGTCACCGAACTCGGGTGCAATGACCGCACCGTTGATCACGAAGTAGTTGATATAGCCTGGCGCGAAGTCCGGATTGTTTTTGCTGAACCGACTCTTTCGCGGATTGAGCGGAGGCGACACGGTGTGCACTTGCAGTTTGCGGCCATCGGCATCGGTGGCCTTCCTGAGAATGTCCAGATGGGCAAGCGTCACTGCGTGGTCATAGGACTCAGGGTCGTTGTCGAGGTTGGCGATCACCACTCCCGGCTTGACGAAGCGGGCGTAGAAATCGACATGGGCGTCGGTGATGTCCTTGCCTTTGATTCCCGGCAGCCAGATGATTTTGCGCAAGCCCAGTCTGGCTTTCAGCTCTTCCTCTACGTCGGCCTTGCTCCAGCCGGGATTGCGGTTGGTATTGATCCAGCTACTTTCGGTCATGATCCCCGTGCCGTGGCCATCCACTTCGATGGCGCCGCCCTCGCCCACCAGCCGGCTGCGGATGTAGCTGGCGTCAGCGGTTCGGGCGACCGAAGCGGCCAGCTGCGCATCCTCAGCATGCTGCTGTTTGTTGCCCCAGCCGTTGAAGTTGAAATCCACCGCACCGAGCCCACCTTCGCCGTCGATGACGAAGTTGGCCGCGATATCGCGCATCCAGATATCGTCCAGCTCCGTGACAACAAAGGTGATGTTGCTCGTACCACACTTTTCTTCAGCCAGATCGCGCTCGCTCTCACGGCAGAACACGGTCACCGGCTCATGGTTGGCGATGGTGCGGGCGATCCGCCCCAAGGCATCTTGCACGTCAGGCGTGAAGTCCTCGTGGATGGCCTCCTGTGCACCAAAGGCGATAAAGGCCCGCCGATGTTTGTCACCCTCGTCCGGCATATGCCAACTGCCCTTGATGGCTGCTTGCACCTGGGCAGCATTCAGGCCCAGCCCCAAGGACGCGGCTGCGCCCAGACCGGCAACCACCGATACCTGCTTGATGAACTCTCGACGTGTCGACATGCGTATCTCTCTGTTCATTTAACGGAGGCTGTCTTGAACTTGGTCCACGCCCGCATGCGTGCACGCATATCCGCCTGGGGAATATCCTTGCCCGGGATCAGTCGTTGGTAAGTGGCGTCATCGAGGTAGATATCCGGGTTGTTACGCATCATCGCATCGACGCTCGGCCGTGCCTTGGCATTGGAGGTGGGGTAACCGGTGAAGTTGCTGATGGCGGCCATGTTCTCCGGGCGCATGACGAAGTTGATGAACGCATAGGCGTACTCTGGATGTTTTGCGTCGACGGGGATCGCCATGGTGTCCATCCATATCGTGGTTCCTTCACGCGGGATGTGATACTGGAACGTGGTTTTCTTGCCGGCGGCATCTGCAGCCCGTTGCGCCTGGGTCATATCGCCGCTGTAACCGAGCGACAGGCACAAGTTGCCGTTCACCAGATCGGTCACCGGTTGCGACTGGAACTTGCGGATGTACGGCCGCAGTTTCAGTAAGAGTTCACTGGCCGCTGCCAAGTCCTCCGGCTTGGCGCTGCGCGGCTCACGGCCGAGGTAATTGAGTGCGACCGCCAGCACTTCGTCCGGCGAATCGATCAGGGAGATGCCGCAGTCCGCGAACCTGGCAGCCAGCTCCGGCTTGAACAGCATGTCGAGGCTATTCACCGGCGCATCCGGCATGCGCTTTTTGATTTGCTCGGCGTTGTAGGTCAGGCCGATGGTGCCCCAGGTGTAGGGTACGGTGGCCTTGCTCGAGTAGAGATAATGCGTCCGTAGTTTCTGCAAACCCGGCTCGATGTCATCCAGGGCGGTGAGCTTTGACTTGTCCAGCGGCTGCAGGGTGCCGGCGCGCATCAGACGTTCGCCAACGGTGTCGCCCGGAAAGATCAGGTCATAACCACTGCCGCCGGCCATCAGCTTGGCTTCCAGCGTCTCACTGCCATCCATCACGTCGTAGATCACCTTGATCCCGGTTTCGGCGGTGAATTTGGACAGGGTGTCCTCGGCGAAGTAATCGGCCCAGTTGTACAACTTCAGGGTCTTTTCCTCCGCCTGCACCGACGACAAGGCGCCGCTGAGCGCCAATCCCAAGGAGCAGAGCAACAGCTTTTTGGTCACGTTCATGTCAAACCCCTTGAGTGTTCCAGCGAGCATTGATGTGACGACCATCCAGACTTAACAGCGCCCCGTACATGTCGGGACGGCGGTCGCGGTAGATGCCCCAGGTCAGGCGCTCTTCGCGCATGGCCGACAAGTCCAGGCTGTGTACCAACACGCCAGTGCTGTCGCGGTCCGCTTCGGCGAGGAGCTTGCCCTTGTGGTTGCAGATAAAGGACGAGCCGTAGAAGTTCATCTGCAGAATCGGATCGGTGGTCGCCACTTCTCGGCCGATGCGGTTGGCGGCCACCACCGGCAGCAGGTTGGCGGCGGCATGGCCGCGCATGGTCATCTGCCAGTGGTCACGTGAATCCAGTGCTGCGCAGCCGGGCTCAGAACCAATGGCGGTGGGAAACAGCAAGACTTCGGCGCCCATCAACGCCAGGCAGCGAGCGGTCTCGGGAAACCACTGATCCCAACAGATTCCCACACCGATGCGCCCGAACGCAGTGTCCCAGACACGGAAACCGGTATCGCCGGGGCTGAAGTATTCCTTCTCCTGATAACCGATGGCGTTGGGTATGTGCGTCTTGCGATACACCCCCAGCAACTGCCCATCGGCATCGGCCACGCTCAACGAGTTGAAGTAGGCATTGCCGGCCTTCTCGAACCAGCTCAGCGGCAGCACCACACCCAACTCCTTGGCCAGCGCGGCAAAGCGTTTTAGCACGGCGCTGTGCTGATATTCCTCAGCCAGCGCCAGGTGTTTGTGATGTTGCTCGATGCAGAAATACGGTGTGGCAAACAGCTCCTGCAACAGGATGACCTGGGCGCCCTTCGCGGCCGCATCACGCACCAATTGCTCGGCCTGATCGAGGTTGTGTTTCAGATCCCAGGTGCAGGGCATTTGGGTGGTAGCAACAGTCAAAATGGTCATGGCATTAACCCTCCACTGGCCAGGCTGGCTGTTGCTGGGTGATGCAATGCACACCGCCGCCGCCATGCGCCAGATGATTGATCCGCACCGGCACCACCTCGCGCCCGGGGAACGCCTGAGCCAACACTTCGGCAGCCGCGTTGTCGGCATCGATGCCATAGGCCGGCATGATGATGGCGTTGTTGGCGATGTAGAAGTTGGTGTAGGAGGCACAAAACACTTCGGCCTCGGTGTCCACGGTATCGGTGGCTTCATACAGTTCGATCAGCTCAAACGGTCGACCGTGGACATCGGTTGCCAGCTCCAACGCGCGACGGTTTTCTCGTACCACCTCGGCATACACCGAGTGCTTGTCGTGAGTGGCATCCACCAACAACACGCCAGGCCGGGCGAAAGCGCACACGCCATCGACATGGCCGTCGGTCATGTCGCCGGTCACGTAGTCTGGATCGCCCGGCAGCCAGACGGTCTTCTTCACGCCGAGCAGACGCGTGAAGATCTCCTCCATCTCGGCCTTGCTCATGCCGGGATTACGATTGGGGTTGAGCAATACCGACTCAGTGGTGATCAGCGTGCCCTCGCCGTCCACATGAATGGCCCCGCCTTCGTTACTCAACGGAGTACCGAAGCACTGCACGCCGAGATGATTGAGTGCGCGGCGAGCCAGGCTTTCGTCCAGGTCATGGGCCGACTTCCCTCCCCACGCGTTGAAGCGCCAGCTCACACCGGCCAGACCCTGTTGCGGGTGGCAGACGAAGCTCGGGCCGGAGTCCCGGCACCAGCTGTCGTTCACTGCCAGCTCTATCAGTTCGATGTTTGGCCCACACAACGCTTTGGCACTCGCGACAGCAGAAGGGTCGACGACCATCTTCACCGGTTCAAAACGGGCAATGGCGTTGGCCACGCGAGCGAAATCCTCTTGCACCCGCGCCAACGTGACACCCCAACCCGACTCCCACAGCGCCTGGTTATGCGGCCAAACCATCCACGTCGCTGCA
Organism: Pseudomonas sp. 05N431; assembly: GCF_056397005.1. Classification (NCBI taxonomy): domain Bacteria; kingdom Pseudomonadati; phylum Pseudomonadota; class Gammaproteobacteria; order Pseudomonadales; family Pseudomonadaceae; genus Pseudomonas; species Pseudomonas sp. 05N431. The sequence goes on along the minus strand of NZ_JBFTMN010000013.1, from coordinate 7,507 downwards.
TGCCTGACCCACTCCGCCGGCATCCACCAACCACTGTTTTGAATTTCATTCTGCTGCATGACAAGCACCTTTAAGTTAAGTCATTGTGTTCAATGAAAACTGCCTATGCGGTCTTGGCATGCATGCTACGGCTGCAAAAACGGGCAAACAAACGATGGATTTTGTAGATAAATGATTAGAGGAACTTATCAGCATGCTCAAACACTGGCCGCCGCTCGGCACCCTTCGCGGCTTTGAAGCCGCTGCCCGGCTGGGCAGTTTCCACAAGGCCGCCGAAGAGCTGCACCTCACCCAATCGGCGATCAGCCAGCAGATTCGCAGCCTCGAGGCGTACCTTGAACAACCCTTGTTCTTTCGCAGTGGACGCAGCGTCAGCCTGACCGATGCCGGCCACGACTTGCTCAGCACCACCCAGGCGCTGCTGCAGCAACTGGCCGTCGGAATTCGGCGCCTTGGGCAGTACCAAAAACCCAACCAACTGGTACTCAACACCACCCCGGCGTTCGCCCGTCACTGGCTACTGCCACGCCTGGAAGATTTCCGCCGCCAGCACCCGGAAGTTGATCTGTGGATCTTCAGTACCGACGAAGTCCCAGACATGACGACCCAGACCATCGACCTCGCGGTGCGAGACGACATCAGCTCCCAGGCCGAATGCAGCTTCAAGGTGCTGCACGCCGACCGCCTTTACCCGGCGTGCCACCCAAGCCTGTTGGCAGTGCCCAGCGCACAGCGCACCACCCTCCATGGCGAACGGGAAATGGACTGGAGTCACTGGGCAGTGGAGGCCGGCATCGATGTTGGCCAGAAGGATCAAGGCCTGAACTTCTCCGACCCCGGCCTGCTACTGGACGCCGCGTGCGCAGGGCTCGGCATCGCCTTGGTCAGCCAGTTATTGAGTCAGCCAGCGCGCGCCAATGGGCTGTTGCAACCGTTGGTTGAGGAGACGATTCGCGGCCCTAACTGGGCCTTGTTGACTCATCGTGATAGTGAGAATAATCCGATGGCGCGGAGTTTTAGTGGGTGGTTGCTGAGCGAGCTGGCAGTGGGGAGACAGGGGATGTAAGGGGTTTGGGTCAGGGCTTGAGGGTGCCCCGCCTCCTTGGTTTAGTGCACTTTGATTTGCGGATGCATGGGAGGCTGCTTTGGGGTGTGGATTTTCGTCTGTTGTGACGGGCAAGAATAGGCCAAATGCAGTCGGTCGGGTTTGCTTACAAACCTAAGTCCGACTCAATCACCGGTTGCGTCAAATGAGCAATACTCGCTGGACCACTTAATGGCTCTTAGCTACCATCGCCTGTGGCAGCCTAGTCAAATCGGCCTATGCTTAAGCCTAGGGCTCAGGAGCTCGATCAATGCAGGGACAAGATTACATTAAGGTAGCTTTCGCTCTTACTGGATTGCTTGGAGCCGCGAGGTCCTATACCCAATATCGATCAGCCAGAAAAAAAGGCGAGTCACGATCTGAAATAATACTGAGGCGGTCGGGAGGTGCAGACAAACTGCTCAAAAAATCAAAAATTGAGAAGCGGTTGGCCTATGCGCTGATGTTCGGTCCACTTGTCACTTTTATCATTTCATCGCGACCCTTCGTGCATAACCTGTCATTGGTAATCTTGTTCGAAATAATTACGTTACCTATAGCCTTAGTGCTTCTATGGGATTCAAGAGTCGGTCGAAAAATCGTCGAGGCTGAAAGAAAAAACTCTGTTTGATACCGATCCAGGTGTAATTTCCAGTATGAATTTACACCGCTTTGTAGACACCTATGAACGTCTGCACCGCCATGAATGCTTTTACCCCGAAAAAAGGATCTAGAATGCATTTGCAGAAACAGGGACTCACCCGGATGGTTGGGAGCAGATTTACTCGCGCCACGATGTTTTCTTTGTTTCTTTCGGCTCTGTTTTTATCCTCCAACGCGATGGCTTCGCCAGCAAGCGATCAAGCTGTTTGGTTCGCCAATTTCTTGAAGATAAACAATGGACGAGCATTTTGCTTGCCCCCAACAATGACGGTCCAGGAAGCGGCAAACTTACTTGTACAATACAGCCACGCGCACCCGGAACTACAAGACCAGATCAATGATCCGAGCGCAACAATGGCATTTAAACAGGCTTACCCTTGCGGAGCATCGCATCCCACACCGCAAACGCTCACTGTGTCGCCTGCCGGAAACCAAGTGAACATTAGTCAATGAAATTTCTAGATCGAGTAGCCGACCCTCATGAAAATATTGAATTCTACGTTCATGGTCGAGGTCTTTTGCTCAGTATCGCTTTTCTTTTCGTGCCATTTTATTTTATCTTTTACCCAAGTAATTGAATAATAATTTTCCACTGGCCATGGCTGTCGGCAGGCTGGGCTTTTGCGGTTTTGTTTTCCATTTTGCGCAATGTCAAGTGGTCGCCTATTTATGCAGGACCAATCCTTATAGTCGACACCGACGGAATATCTGGCCGTGGAGGAGTCCTTAATTCAAGCTGGAGAGTTTCTTGGGATCAAATAGAAAAATTTGAGTGGGACCGGTACGGACTCTTTCTTTATAAGAAAAACATGAACGTTTGGGAAGTCCCAATTCGCCAGGGCGGAATTGGAGGACCACTGCTCGTGCGGGCGTTAAATACACGGCTTAGCGCCTATGCTTCAAACAAAGGCGGCCCACAAGAGGAGGCGGCAAAGGGTTGAACGTGAGCATTCACGCATCGTAGCAATGAAAATGGGACAGACTTGTTTCTCTGTCACCTGCCTTGTTGCAATGAAAAATAAACCCATCCCCTTTTCACTGAGGCTGCTTTGGAGGGGTGGATTTCGGTCAGTTGTGACGGGCAAGAATCGGCCAGGAGCTACCGAGCCCAGAACTACTTGCCTATGGCAAAGCAGTTTCGGATAAACTAAAGCTAGCTCAGTAGAGACGCGCTCTAGCATTCACGGACGAGACAAAACCCACATGTTAATGAAAGTATCATTCATCGCTTCGCTAGTAATTTTATCGCTGATTCAAACACCACTATCCTTCGCGGACAATATCAATGGGGAAAATCTCTATTTACAGAGATGCGTCATGTGTCACGGAGTAGATATCAAAGCAACAGGACCATTGGCTAATAAAAGCAATCCTCCTACACCTGACCTTACAACATCCGCTTTCAAAAAACGACTAAACGATTATCCAGGCGTTATTGTGTCATCGATAATACTTCGTCCAAATGGAGACTTGATTCCAAAAACGTTGCAAGAGAATGGTGTAAAGATTCCGCCACACGCTTGGAGCGTTAAGGATTTTCGCGATTTGAATCAATACATGAGTGGTGTGATTTCAAAAACTCGATGATTTTGAGAAAAAGGGGACGGCGCGCTCAACCAGTCAACGTAACGTCATGGTGAATCTGTTGTTACTATTTCCACCTCGTTAATAAAAGGTATCCGGAGGTTCGGCGCATGCAAACCACCCTTGACCACCTCGCCATCGTCGCCCCCGACCTCGACACCGGCTGTGCCTTCGTCACCAACGCACTCGGCGTGGAGCTTCAACCGGGCGGGGTGCATCCGCGCATGGGCACTCATAATCGGTTGCTGCGCCTTGGCCCGGAGACGTATCTGGAAGTGATTGCCGTGGACCCGTCCGCCAATCGCCCGGACCGGCCACGCTGGTTCGGCATGGACCAATTGGCCGCTGATACGCCGCAATGCCTGGCAACCTGGGTCGCACGCACCGACGACATCCACGCAATGAACGAAGCCTGCCGCGCCATTATCGGGGAGCCCGAACCCATGACCCGAGGTACGTTGTCCTGGCAGATCACCATTCCTGCCGATGGCCACCTGCCGCTGAATGGATCAGCGCCGACATTGATTCAATGGGAACAAGCGCAACATCCCGCCAGCGCGATGCTGGATCAGGGGTGTTCGCTGGTGGCGCTGGATGTGTTTGATCCTGACCCTGAGAAAGTCCAGGCGCTGCTCAGCGCAATCAACTTTTCCGGGCCGGTTCGTCTTCATGGGTTGGGAGCAAATTCAAAGCCCTATTTGGTGGCGCACATTCAAACCCCCACTGGTTTGAAAACATTGCCGATTGCTCATGGTTAGGACCAAAAGATCGCAAGCTTCGCCAGCCCCTACGTTGAAACGCATCGCCCACAAAGTGACCAAGCCAGGATCAGTTTTTGTCTAGTCCTGAAACAGGTGTAAACCTTATTCAGGACGGGACATTTAAAGGAAAAATGGGTGTCCCCTTTTCGAAGAGACACCGACGCCAGCGTCAGCGCTCTGCTGGCCGCAGATAGGGCTCGATAAAGCCGCAGCCAAGGATCTCGTTCAGGCGTTGCGCATCGTTCATTCGGCGAAACAGTCCAATCGTCTTCCACGGCGCGTGACCATCGACATTGGGCGCTCCCAATCCGGCCAGCAGGTCGGCGATCAGTATTGATCGGGTCTCGAAAGAGATGCGTGTCAGCCCAGTGCTATTGCCGACGCCGGCATGGGCATGAGCCCCGGAAAAGGCGATCAGGCTCCCCGGAGCGATATCGACGGCAATCCCCTCCTGCGGGTCGATCGCTTCCAGCAGATGCGGAATGGCTTCGTCGGCATCCACAGCATTGCGGCCGTCTCGATGGGATCGCTGCAAAATGTCGCGCATATCGAAATCTGCGCTCGAATTACCCAGCGGTCGCTGCCAGAGGCCTGGATACAAGGCGACGGTACGCCCTGCCGCGATGGGATAGATGGGCGCCCACCAGTTGGTTTGTGCATAGATATTCGACCCCCAGGTATCGCGGTGAAACGCGATGGTGGCCGTCGTGCGGGCACGCGGCGTCGACTGCCCTGGCTCGCGATGCGGCTGAAAACGCAAATGCAGGCGATCGCACGCCAAAGTCTCGGGGGCGATGCCAAGGCTTTGCACGACGTCCTGCCAGCGCTGCTGGACCTCAGCCGAGCCTGCGAAGTCGTTCTGAATTTTCGCAAAACGCTCAGTCTGCTCAGGGTGGCTCAAATGGCGATGGATCTGTTGCGGCGACCAGGGATGCAGCGCGTCTTCGAGGAACGCACGCGTATATTCCACCAGCGCCGTCATGGGCTGCAGGTCAGTGAAGCGAATGATCTCGCCCGCATAGATCCGGTCATGCAATTGGCGAGCGGTGCTCGGTATGGCAAGCGAGCTGTACATGACTGGAAGTCCCCTGAAGGTGCGCCCCTGACTTTAGATCCACGCCGATTGTGGCGAAAGTGGCAGGTGGGGCGAAAAAGCGCGGATCAGGCCCTGGGGACGTGAGCAATAGGCGACCTTCAAGCCATGAATGGGGCGCTTATGGCAGTTCCTGGCAGGCAGTTAACCGCCAGGAGCGGTCCGTCGAAGCCTGGTTCGAAATTGCTGACGATCACTAGGCTGAGAACTCTTCCAGCCAAGCGATTTCCGCGCGTGGTCGCGTGTCACCGATCGGCACGGAATGTCACAATTGCGCCACCTTCAATCCCGAGCGCTCTCCATGTTTCGCCCAGCCCTGCAGATCGTCGCCGTGCTTCTGTCCTGGATGACCGCCACCACGGCGCTGGCCGCCCCTCAGTACTTCCACAAGACCTTCGCGGGCCGCATCGGCGATCGCTATGCGTTTACGATGAATCTCAAGAATGTCGACGGCAGGCTGACGGGAAGCTATCGCCATGCCGGCAAGCGCAATGATATCTACCTGAGCGGCGAGATCGACCCATCAGGGACCTTTACGATGAACGAGTTCGGGAGTGCGGGCCAACGCACCGGCACCTTCACCGGCAAGGTGGCCAGCGACACGCTCGACGGCAACTGGGCATCGGCCCGTGGCGACCGGCGCTTGCCCGTTGACGCGCATCAGATCTCGGAAATCATCATTGGCTCGAAGCGCGAGATTCTCACGCAGGCGATCGGCACTTATGCGCTCGATAGCGTCAGCGGCGTTGGCTGCCCCAGCGGCGTGTGGGAGTCGTGGCGAGACAAAGGCCGATGGAAATCGAACTTCTCGGTCGTCGAGGATGGGCACGGCGAGGTCTCAGACGTGAGCCTGACACGCGGGGACCTGCACCGGCTCAACAGCATGACGGTCACTTTGGACACCTCGCTCGCCACGCGCCTGAGCGTCGATGGCAAGGTGCTGCTGTCGATCCCGTACCGCGACGCTGGCATGCAGTACGAGATCAGCCAGCCCCACAACGCTGGCATAGAGTACGAGATCAGCCAGCCCCTCAACAGTGTAATGGAGGATCACCTGAAGACGCTGTCGCCCGCCACCACCGTCTATAACGAGCATCTCTACCTGCTCGCCCGCGACGCGATCGATTTCGCGCCGGCGATGTCGGGCAATTATCTGTCCAACGACGTGGGCGTCGTGACGGTCAGCTACGCCGTCGTCGGCAAGACCTTCGACGTCCACCTGCGGGACGACAACGGCTGCAGCGGTACCGTGTTCTCCTTCCGGCGCAAGGGCCGATGAAGGCGATGCATCATGCGCCTCTAGGTAAGGCCCCGAGTGCAGCGGCGGCGCCAGTGCTCGCCTGAATGGCCGCTCTCAAAAATGTTTTTACACAGCCTCGGTCAATTGCGGGCATTTGTGGAAGGCAGCAATCGGAAGCTGTCCTTCGTCACGCAGCTTTCGATCACCGCCCAACTCAGTTCGTGACGGTGATCGTCGCAATCGTTATTCCTTCTCCACCTTCGCAACATCTCTCAGCGGATAGATCACTTCATGGGTATCCAGATTTCGAATCTCGGACTCGATAGTAATGGTCGAGACTTCACGCCCCGGAGGTCCACTGATGTCGTCGCGAGTGGAGAAATCCACGACATAGCGCTGGCCTGTGCGGAACTCCACATCGCGAGCACCGAAGCCGCACTTGGCGCCACCGGTACCCAAGGCATTCATCGATGCCCAGCACCAGCTCAGCGAGTGCTTGCCCGGTGTCAAGCGCAGTGCCTGCTTGCCGGAAACGTCGAGGATCGAGTGCCGCCCGGCACCCTCTAGCAGTTGGTCGTCCACATGCGTGGCCAGCAACAGTCGATGGAATTGCACTCCCAACCCACGAAAGCGGGTGGTGGCGAAATACACCACCGGTGCATCGGCCTCGTTATTGGACAGGTCATATGGCGTCATCAAGTCCGGCGCCCAATCGCCTTGGTAATCCTTGTAGTGGTAGTTGGAACAAGCAGTTGTGAGACCGGCAATCAGCAGAACGGCCGGGAGTTTGAGATACGACAGAAATGACGACGAGCGCATTATTCTTCCTTGTTTAACGAGTTGGCTAGGATACCGCATCGCAAGCCAGCAAGTACTTGAGCGGATTAGTAATGAAGAGGGGACAGATTTATTTTTCATCGCGTCGAGGCTGATAGCGCCATCACCCTGTTTACCCGCCTCACCAACCGCCAGTGGACGAACCACAGCGGCAACGCCAAAGCCCCTCCCAGCGAACCAAGTTCGTTGGGCAGCAACGAAACAATCTGCGCGGTACACCACCCCAGTCCTGAGAACAGGCCAAA